>NZ_CP114205.1:5735109-6372343 GCF_027497495.1 Streptomyces tubercidicus | reverse complement strand
AGCGCAGCACGGCGGACTGCAGCCGCAGGGTACGGATCTGCGCGTCCAGCGCGTCCGCCCACTGCGCCGCCGTCTCGGCGACCGTGCGCTCGCGGTGCAGCACGGCCCGGATGGCCGCCAGCCCGATGCCCAGTTCGCGCAGGCTGCGCACGATTTCCAGGCGGGCCGGGGCGTCCGGACCGTAGAGCCGGTAGCCCGCGGGAGTGCGGGCGGCGGGCGGCAGCAGGTGCTGGTCCGACCAATTGCGGATGGTCTTGACCGGTATACCGGTCAGCTTTGCCAGCTCGCCGATGGTGAGCAGACCTGTGCCGTCCTCGTTCATGCCGTCCACTCTCGGGTCTCCCACGGGGGGAGACTCAAGCACGGGGGGGGAGCCTCAGGCCGCCCGGCCGGTCCGGCCCATCCGGTGGCCCGGAATCACCGGCTCCGGCCCGCCGCCGAGCAGTCGCTTTACGGTGCCCCCGCCGTCCGCAGCTCCCCCTCCCGCCGCGGCGTGGACCATGGAGCGGTGGCGATGGACCGCCGCACACCGTCCGCCAGCGCCCACTGGGCCGCCACATAGGTGAGCATGATCCAGAACTGGGGGACCGGGAGCTGCGGCCAGTGCGCGATCCGGCTCGCGATCAGGGTGTCGGAGAGCAGGAACAGCAGCCCACCGACCGCGGCCCACGGGCCCGCCCGGAGCGCGCCGAACGCCATCGCGGTGAGCAGCAGGCTGTACCCGGCGACCGGAATCCGCAGCTCCGCCGGGAGATCCGGCCACAGGAGCACCACCGTGCCGGCCAGCAGGACGGCGTATGCCGCACCGGCCGCCGCGGTCCGTCCCCGTCGGCCGCCCGCGGGAGCCGCCCCGTACCGGGCGAACAGCAGCAGATAGCAGACATGTCCCGCCGCGAACGAGCCCATCCCCACCAGGAAGGCGAGGTCCCCGCCGATCTGGAGGAAGGTGTCGCCGCCACAGCCGAAGAGGAGCGCACCGGCGAGCAGCGGGGGGCCGCCGCGCGCCAGCGCATAGCCGACGAGCACCGGCATCAGCGCGGGCTTGGTGATCTGCACGACGGGCAGGACGCCCGCGAGCAGCGCCCCCAGGTGCACGACACTCAGCAGGACGAACGCCCAGAGCAGCGGTGATACGGCCCGCGGCCACCGTGCGGTCACGCGGCCGGCTCCTCGACGGAGGTGCCGGGCCGGGCGGCCTTGGGGGCCTGCTCCGCCGCGATCCGCTCGGCCGGCTGCCAGCCCGGCCCGCCGAACACCCGCCCGGCGCGCTCGCGCCAGCTGTCCGCGGCCCGTATGTCCCGCGCGATGGCGGCGTACTCATGGGTGGCCACCCGCAGCGGGTTGAAGGACTTGATGTTCTTGGTGAGCCCGTAGACCGGCCGCTCGGTCTCCGCGACGAACGAGCCGAACATCCGGTCCCAGATGATCAGAATCCCACCGAAGTTACGGTCCAGGTAGCCGCCCTGTGAGGCGTGGTGGACGCGGTGGTGGGACGGGGTGTTGAGCAGGAACTCGACGGGCCGGGGCAGCTTGCCGATCCGCTCGGTGTGCACCCAGAACTGGTAGACGAGGTTGACCCCCGACGTGAAGGCGATCGCGGCCGGGTGGACGCCGAGGGCGATCATCGGGACGTAGAACGGCCAGACGGTCCAGGTCGTCCAGGGCTGCCGCAGGGCGGTGGTGAAGTTGAACTTCTCGCTGGAGTGGTGCACCACGTGGCAGGCCCACAGGACGCGGATGACGTGGTGGCCGCGGTGCGACCAGTAGTAGCAGAAGTCCTGTGCCAGCAGCATCAGGAGCAGCGTCCACCACAGCACGGGCACCCGCAGCGGGGTGAGTTCGTAGACCGTGGCGTAGATCGCCACGATGGGGAACTTCCACAGCGCGTCGAACACGAGGCTGCCGAGCCCCATGCCGACGCTGGTGGCGGCGTCCTTCGCCTCATACCCCGCCGCGTCCTCGTCGGGATGCAGGCGGTAGCTCACCATCTCCACCACGGTGAGCAGGACGAAGGCCGGTACGGACCACAACACGACATCGGGAAGGTGCGGCATGTCCCGCACCATAAGGGCGTCGACGGGCGTGCCGCTAGGGGTTGTTACTGAGAAGTATGTAAGACATGCCGTCAGCTGGACCGCAGCGCCCGCCGCCGGCGCTCCGTCGGACAACGCCGCGATGCTGCGCTCCGCCGAGCGCAACGGCTTCGTCCGCGAGGGCGTGCCGCGCTCCTCGGCCTGGGTGATGGGCGAGTTCCTGGACGAGGTACTGCTCGGGCTCCTCGCCCAGGAGTGGAAGCCGGACTCGAAGAGTCAGGGCGCCGCCCGACGGTCAAGCGCGGCCGGGCCGCCTCACCACACCCGCACCACCCCGCCCGGGGCGAACGCCGGGCTGGTGGCGTTCGGGGGGATCTTTTCCAGGGGCTCGGCGATGTCGGTGACTCTCGGGCCCACGCGGGCGGCGAGGGGAGCGAGGCGGGTGAGGTCGAAGCCGTAGACGCGGGCGGCGTTGGTGCCGAGCATGGCGGCGGTCTCGTCGGCGGGGACGTCCGCGTAGGCGAGGCGGAGGGCCTCGCGGGAGTGGGGGTGGGTGCCCTCGTCGTGGGGGTAGTCGCTGCCCCACATGATCTTGTCGAGGCCGACGCGGTGGCGGAGCGGGACCTCGTGCGGGCGCATGAAGCTGGCGCCCACGAAGCAGTGGTCGCGCCAGACGCCGGACGGGGAGTCGCCCATGGCGTCGGCCAGGCCGACACCGAACTTGGCTTCGGCGGTGGCGGCCCGGGACGCGGCCGCCAGCCGCCCGTGGTAGTAGTCCAGCATGTCCAGGACGCCGGGGATCCAGCCGGAGCCCTGTTCGGTGAGGACGAGGCGGAGGCCGGGGTGACGGCGGAAGACGCCGCCGAAGATCAGGTGCCACAGGGCCCGGTGCGAGAACCAGGTCGTCTCGACCATGAAGACGGCGCGGGCGGCGGGTGCGTCGCCGAGTGGCGGGGAGGCCGAGCCGCCGTGGTGGTTGACGGGGACCTCCAGTTCCGCGCAGACGGCCCAGAGGGGGTCGTAGTAGTCGGAGTGGAGTTCAGGGAGGCCGGATCCGGGTGGGGTGCCGGGGAGCATGATGCCGCCGGTGAGGCCGGCTTCCTTGGTGCGGCGGACTTCCCGTACGGCCTCGTCGACGTCGTTGAGCAGGATCTGGGCGACGCCGGCCCGGCGGCCGGGGGCCTCGGCGCAGAAGTCGGCGAGCCAGCGGTTGTGGGCGCGCAGGCCCGCCCAGCGCTGCTCGGCCTCCGTGCGGGTGGGCGCGGGAGCCATGAGGGAGGCGCTGGGGAAGAACGGCGGGATGGTGTTCGGGAAGACGACCTCGGCGACGATGCCGTCGGCCTCCATCTCGGCCAGGCGGCGGGCGGAGTTCCAGTTGCGGTCGGCGGTGTCGGCGAGCAGGTCCGCGTGCGGGTTGACGTAGGACGCCGCCCAGGCGTCGAAGTCCTCGTGGTGCGTGGCCTCCAGGTAGGGCCGGTAGTCGAGGAGATCGGCGCCGGCGTGGCAGTCGGCGGAGATCACGGTGTAGCGGTCGTCGGTCATTGCTGGGCCCCCAGTACCGGGAAGTCGTGGTCGGTCAGCCAGTGGCGGCCCACCTCGCGGGAGCGGGCCCAGGATGCCTCGACCGCCGCCTGGTCGGCGCTCTGGCCGAGGTCGGCCGGGGTGGGGCCGATACGGCGGGCCAGCGGGGCCAGTCGTTCGGTGTCGAAGCCGAACGCCTCGGCAGCGGACAGGCCGAGCATGCGGCGGGTCTCGGTGACCGGAATGTCATGGAAGGTCTTCTTCAGCCAGCCGCGGGTGTCGGGCCAGGTGCCTTCGGGGTGCGGGAAGTCGCTGCCCCAGAGGATGTTGCCGACGCCGATCTCGTAACGCTGGGCGAGTTCCCGGCGCTTGGTGTTGGTGGCGCAGATGAAGACCTGCCGGTCCAGGTACTCGTGCGGCGGACGCGTCAGCGCGGCGAACGGGGAGAGCTTCTTGCCGCCGTGCGCGCCCAGGTAGAGGCGGTCCATGAACCACAGGAGGTTGGGGAGCCACCAGCAGCCGGACTCGGCGACGCCGAACCGCAGACCGGGGTGGCGTTCGAAGACCCCGGACCAGAGCAGGAACCACAAGGGGCGCGCGGGCCACCAGGTCACCTCGGAGACATAGATCCCGAGGTGGTCGCCGTACTCGTGGCGGGGTGCGGCCCCGGAGTGGGTCAGCACCGGCATCGCGCATTCGGCGGCGGCCGCCCATACCGGATCGTAACGGCGGTCGTGGTACGGCTCCTTGTCGACCCACATGGACGGGATCATCAGGGCGCCGAGACCGGACTCCTTGGCGCGGTGGATCTCGGCCACGACCCGGTCCGTATCGGCCGTGACCGGTAACAGGGCCACCCCGCAGTGCCGTTCGGGGTGCGCGGAGACGAAGTCGGCGAGCCAGCGGTTGTGCGCCTGGGCACCGGCCATGCCGAGGTCCGGGTCCTGGTCGCCGGAGAGGCCGAGGCCGACGCCGAAGGGGGCCGCGGTGCCGCTGTCGACGGCGTCCGCGTCCGGGAAGACGACTTCCGCGGCCACCCCGTCGCCGTCGAGTTCCTTCAGGCGCTGGCCCGGGTCCCAGCCGCCGCGCAGGCCCTCCTCATGGTCCTGGAACCAGCGGGTGGCGAAGGCTTCGTTGCGGATGCCGAGGCGAGTGGCCGCCGCCCGGCGGGCGTCCCGCTCGCCGAGGAAGGCATCGAAGTCGCGGTGGAAGCGGGCGTCCAGGTAGGGGCGGTACTCCTCGGTGGGGAGCCCGGCGTGGCAGTCGGAGGAGATGATCAGGTACGGATCGTCCGGGCCGGAACGGGTGTCCGGCCGGGCCGTGGGGGCCTGTGGGGCTGTGTGGGCCTGCGGGTCCGTGGGGGCCTGTGGGTCCGTCATGGCGGAACCTCCCTCAGTCGTCCGGGTCGAGAATGAAGTGCTCCAGGTAGTCGGGGGCGGTGCGGCCGAGCATCGAGGCGGAGCGGGCCCGGATCTGCGCGTCGGTGTGCGCGGCGGGCGGCAGCAGCCAGAAGCAACCGGCCCGGACACCGTCCACGACCTGCGCCGCGACGTCCTCGACCGGAGTGAAGGCGATCTGCTGCCCGGCCTCCTGCATCGCCGTCTCCCACTGCGCCAGGCTGCGGTACGGCGTACGGCGCGGCCGGGTCTTGGCGTAGCGCGCGGGCCGGTTGCGGTGCGACTCCCACAGGCCGGTGCGGAGCATGTGCGGGCCGGGGAAGAGCACCGAGGCGCCGATGGGGGCGTGCTCGGCCTTCAGATGGGCGTAGAGCGATTCGGTCATGGTGACCACGGCCGCCTTGGTGACCGCGTAGACGGACGCGGTGGGCAGCGGTGCGATACCGCCGTCCGCCGAGGAGGTGTTGACGACATGGCCGGGCTCGCCGCCCGCCAGCATCCGGGGCAGGAAGCACTGGATGCCGTGGAAGACGCCCCAGACGTTCACCGCGAACGCCCAGGCCCAGTCGTTGGGCTCGTGTTCCCACATCCGCCCCTCGGCGCCGGAGCCCACCCCCGCGTTGTTGCACAGCAGATGGACGGCGCCGAAGGTGTCGTAGGCGGCGTCGGCGAGGGCGGCGACCTCTTCGCGCACCCCGACGTCCACGGTGCGCGCCAGTACCCGGGCGCCGTCCGCGGTCAGCTCGTCGGCGGCGGCCCGCAGCGGCTCCTCCTCGACGTCCGCGAGGACGACCCGCAGGCCCTCCGCGGCGAAGCGGCGCGCCATGGCCAGGCCGATGCCGCTCGCCGCGCCGGTGACGACCGCGACCTGTCCCGCCGTCAGCTCCATGCCCGCTCACCTCTCCGTGCCGTTCGGGCCGGCCGCTTCTCCGGCCGGGGGTCTCGGGGTCGTCCTCCGGGTGGGCACGGCATCAGGCGCTCCCCTGGGGCGGCCCGTCGAGGATCTGCTGCGGATCGTCGTAGCGCTGGTGGATGTACGGCAGCAGGGAAGCGGCGCTGACCCGCTCGACGACCCGGCCCTGCTGGTCGGTGGTCTTCTCGCCGAGGGTGAGATCGACGAGGGTGCGTACGGGGAGGTCGGCGACGGGGTCGTACATCGACTCGCGGAGGACGACATCGCCGGTGATCCGTTCCAGTCGGCGGACCTTCTCGTGGCGCAGGCAGTGCACCAGCACCGGGTCGAGGTCAAAGCCCGAACCGTCCACGGCGGGCAGGAACTTGAAGTAGAAGTCGGTCTTCCGGGACGGCTCGGGGAGCGGCAGCGGGCCGCTCACCGCACCGCGGACCTCGACGAAGGCGATGCCGTGCCGGGCGAGCGCGGCGCGGACGACCGGGCCGTCGCGCTCGACGGTGACCTCGCCCAGCTTCTTCGGTTCGCCGAAGACCTCCCGGCCGCCGGTCAGGGCCCGCTCATGGGTCATCGGCATGACGAGCGGGTACCAGCCCTCGATGCCGTGGTGCGCGGCCGCGACGGCGACCGAGCCCGCGCCCAGCGGGTAGCCGGGCAGCTCGACCTTGCTGATGTTGACCCGGACCAGCGGGCGTCCGGTGGGTTCGAGGGGCGGCGGCAGCACGGCGGCGACCGCGTCCGGGTCGGTCTCCCACACGGCGGCCACCCCGGTGGACCAGATCTCGGGTAACCGGGAGCTCGCGGTGCGGGCCGCGGTGATCTCCGCCGCGGTGCGGGCTCCGTAGCGTATGCGGGCCATGGCGTACCACCCTTCGTCGTCGGTGACTTGCGGAGGTCGTGCGAGGCGTCTGTAACACTGTTACACCGAGCGGGATGAAGGGTAAAGAGCCGTGTACTAACGGGAGTTGAGGGATAGTGGGGGGAATATGACACGTACCGCGCTGACCGGCGAAGAGGTGCTGACGGCCGCTGCCCGGCTGGTGCGGGAGGGCGGCCCCGGCGCGCTCACCATGCGCCGCCTCGCCACGGAACTGGGCACCGCCGTCACCTCCATCTACTGGCACGTCGGCAACCGCGAGTCGCTGCTCGACGCCCTCGTCGAACGCACCGTCCGGGAGATGGGCGAGATCCACCCCACCGGGGACACCCCGCGGGCCCGCATCGTGTCGGTCGCCCGTGCGCTGCACTCGGCGCTGCGCGAGCGCCCGCAGCTGATCGCGATGGTGCATGAACGCGGCCTGACGGAGCGGATGTTCCTGCCCGCGCAGCAGGCGCTGGTCCATGAGATGCACGCCGCCGGGCTGCGCGGCGAGACGGCCGCCGAGGCGGTGCGGGCGGTCCAGTTCCAGGTCGTCGGCTTCGTCCTGGTCGAGCGCAACCGCGAGCGGTCGCCGGAGCAGCATCCGAGCGAGGGTGAGCTCTGGGACTCCCCCACCGCCGGGCACGATCCGGCGCTGGCCCGCGCGCTGGCCGGCCCGGTCGACACGGGGCGGCTGTTCGCCGTTTCTCTGGAGGCGCTGGTGGCGTCGTTGGTCTCTTGTGGGGGGTCGGGGGCGTGAGGGGGCTGCTGTTCCTCAGGTGTCTGCGTCCCCAAGGGGCCTGTGTTCCTACCTGACTTCCTAAGGGGCCTGTGTTCCTACCTGACTTCCTAAGGGGCCTGCGTTCCTGGCTGCTTTCCTAAGGGGCCTGCTGTTTTTCCCCGCCGCGCGTGCCTGCTGTTTTTTCCCCGCCGCCCACCCCCCTTCGGGGGGTGGGCGGGTGAGGTGAGCACCCCCCGCAGTCCTGGGGTGGGCGGCTGAGGCCCCCGCCCCCGCACCCCCTCAAATCCCCCACACCCCCTCAACTCCCCCACCCACCCCCGAACTGCGGGGCCGACAGATGCCTGCCGGCTCCTGGGTGTTCCGACGCGGTTCGGTGGCTGTCGGTGGTGGCCCGTATCCTCAGGGACCATGCTCGAAGACCGCATGGCAGCAGCCGCCGACCCGATCGCGCCGAAGATCGGGCAGCAGCCGGGCCCGCAGACGCCGCCGGCTCCCTGGCCGTCCGCGTATCCGCAGGGATACGCGGTGGTGGACGTGGAGACCACGGGCCTGGCCCGCGACGACCGGATCATCTCGGCAGCCGTGTATCAACTCGACGCGCACGGCGAGGTCCAGGACCACTGGTACACCCTCGTCAACCCGGAGCGGGACCCGGGCCCGGTCTGGATTCACGGGCTCACGAGCGCCGTGCTCGCCGAGGCCCCGCTCTTCCCGGAGATCGTCCCGGAGCTGTCCCGCCGTCTGGCGGACCGGGTACTGGTCGCCCACAACGCCATGTTCGACTGGTCGATGATCGCCCGCGAGTACGCCCGCGCCGCGGCGACCGCCCCCGTGCAGCAGCGGCTGTGCACCATCGCGCTGTCCAAGGAACTGCGGCTGCCGCTGCCCAACCACAAGCTGGAGTCCCTCGCCGCCCATTACGGCGTGGTGCAGGAGCGCGCCCACCATGCGCTGGACGACGCCCGGGTGCTGGCCGAGGCGTTCCGTCCCAGTCTGCGGCGGGCCGCGCGGGAGAATCTGCGGCTGCCGCTGCTGAGCTGCCAGCCACTGACGGAGTGGTCGGACGCCCCGGCGCCCCGGCAGCATGCCGCCGCCTCGTCCTACCGCCCCACGACCTGGCGGCCGTCCCGTAAGCGCCCGGCGTGCCCGTACCCCAATCCGGGGCGCTACGAGTCCGGCGGCCGGCTCGTCCAGGGGATGCGGGTCGCGTTCTCGGGCGACACCTCCGTGGACCGGGAGCTGCTGGAGGACCGGGCGATCGAGGCGGGGCTGCATGTCGCCACGAGCGTGTCCCGGCTCACCAGCCTGGTGGTGACGAACGACCCCGACGCCCGGACGTCCAAGACCGCCAAGGCCGCCTCGTTCGGCACGGTCATGATCGACGAGGCGGCGTTCATGCAGCTGCTCCAGGACGTGGCCCCGGCGCCTGCGTCCGGGTGAAGCCCGTCCAACACACCCGTCGGCACCTCGCCGCGCGCGGACGGCGCCCGCACGCTGTGGCGCATGGCACGTTGTGAGGTCTGCGGAAACGAATACGGCATGACGTTCGAAGTGCATGCGCAGGGCGCGGTGCACGTCTTCGACTGCTTCGCCTGCGCCATCCACCGCATGGCGCCGATCTGTGAGCACTGCCGGTGCCAGATCATCGGGCAGGGCGTCGAGGCCGACCAGAAGTGGTACTGCGGCGCGCACTGTGCCCGCTCGGACGGCAGGGTGGGAATCGTCGACCGGGTCTGAGCCGGGCGCCGGACGGCGAACCGGCACGGGCGACGGCGGACCGCCACGGGCAGGCCCCGGCGGCCCACCCCCGGTCTCCTACCCCGGCCAACGCGGCACGGTGCCCCCAGGGGACCCCCAGCTCAGGCCCCCGGCCCCCCAGGGGTACCGTCAAGGCCGTGTACCGCTTCCTGTTGACCCGGCAGTGGGTGATCCTCACCCTCCTGGGTCTTGTGCTGATCCCCGTCATGATCAAGCTGGGTTACTGGCAGTTCCACCGCCATGAGCACAAGGTGGCGCAGAACCAGCTGATCGCGCGCAGCATTGCCGCCACCCCGGTTCCGGTCACCACACTGGCCGCCCCCGGCCGGGACCTGCCCCGGCGCGACATGTGGCACAGGGTCACCGCCACCGGCACCTACGACACCGCCCACGAGGTCGTGGTCCGCCAGCGCACCGCCGCCGACGAGCAGAGCATCGGCTACTACGTGCTGACCCCGCTGGTCCTCGGCAACGGGCAGGCCGTGCTGATCAACCGCGGCTGGATCTCGGCCGGCAACGACCTCACCAAGTTCCCGGACGTCCCGGCCGCCCCCCGGGGCAAGGTCACCGTCACCGGCCGGATGATGGCCGACGAGACCACCGCCGAGAGCGGCATCAAGGACACCAAGGGCCTGCCCGCCCGCCAGGTCATGCTGATCAACAGCGCGGAGCAGGCGAAGCGGGTCGGCCGGCCGGTGCTCGGCGGCTATATCGAGCAGAGCGCGCCGGAGCCGCCCGGCAATACGCCGGAGCTGGTCCCCGCGCCGGACCACGACTCCATCGGCCCGCACATGGCCTACGCCATCCAGTGGTGGCTGTTCGCCGCGGCGGTACCGGTCGGCTGGATCGTCCTGGTACGCCGTGAGCGCCGCGACCGGGCGACGGCCGCGGCGGAGGAGGCCGAGAAGGCCGAGAAGGCCGAAGCGGCCAGGGAGACGGAAGCCGCCGGAGCCGCGCGGGACGGCGGGCGGACTGCGGAACCCGCCGGTTCCGGGGAAACTGAGGCAGCCGGCGACGACGCGACGCCGGCCCCGGCCAACCCGTAGCCCGGACAGCCGTCACCACCGCGTAGCGCACCCTCCGGGCGGGAAGGGGCGCTGAGTGCACCCACGCATCGAGGACTATGCGCTCATCGGCGATCTGCAGACCGCCGCACTCGTCGGCCGCGACGGGTCCATCGACTGGCTGTGCCTGCCGCGCTTCGATTCCGGCGCCTGCTTCGCCGCGCTCCTCGGCGGCAAGGACAACGGCCACTGGAGCCTGGGGCCCCGGGACCCCGACGCCCGCGCCCAGCGCTCCTACCGCGGCGACTCGCTGATCCTCGACACCGTCTGGGAGACCCGCACCGGCAGCGTCCGGGTCACCGACTTCATGCCGCAGCGCGACCGTCAGCCCGATGTCGTGCGGATCGTCGAGGGCCTCAGCGGCAGCGTCGAGATGCGCGGGGTGCTGCGGCTGCGGTTCGACTACGGGCGGGTGGTGCCCTGGGTGCGCGCCACCGAGGGCTGCCGGGTGGCGATCGCCGGTCCGGACTCCGTATGGCTGCGCACCCCGGACCAAAGCACCACCTACGGCAAGGACTTCAGCACCCGTTCGGACCTCACGGTCGCGGCGGGCGAGCGCACCGCGTTCGTACTGACCTGGCACCCCTCCCATGAGCCCCGGCCGATTCAGATCGATCCGTTCGCGGCGCTCCAGGACGCCATGGACGACTGGCAGGCATGGTCCGCGCGCTGCCGCTACCAGGGGCCGTACCGCGAGGCCGTGATCCGCTCGCTGATCACCCTCAAGGCCCTCACCTACGCGCCCACCGGCGGCATCGTGGCGGCCCCCACCACCTCGCTGCCCGAGGAGCTGGGCGGCGTACGCAACTGGGACTACCGCTACTGCTGGCTGCGTGACGCCAGCCTCACCCTGAACTGCCTGCTGTCCGCGGGCTATCTGGACGAGGCCGGCGCCTGGCGGGACTGGCTGCTGCGCGCGGTGGCCGGCGCCCCCGACGATCTGCAGATCATGTACGGGCTGGCCGGTGAGCGGCGGCTGCCGGAGGCCGAGCTGCCCTGGCTGACCGGGTACTGCGACTCCGCGCCCGTCCGTATCGGCAACGCCGCCGTCGAACAGCGTCAGCTCGATGTCTACGGCGAGGTGCTCGACTCCTTCCATATCGCCCGCTCGTCGGGGCTGCCGGCCGAGCAGCACGCCTGGAGCATCCAGCGGGCGCTGGTGGACTACCTGGAGTCCAACTGGCGCGACCCCGACGAGGGGCTGTGGGAGATCCGCGGCCCGCGCCGGCACTTCGTGCACTCCAAGGTCATGGCCTGGGTCGCGGCCGACCGGGCGGTACGGGCGGTCGAGGCGTTCCCGAAGTTCGGCGGGGAGACCGACCGCTGGCGGGCGATGCGCGACGAGGTCCGCCGTGAGGTGTGCGAGCGCGGCTATGACGCCGACCGCGGCACCTTCACCCAGTTCTACGGCTCCAGGGAGCTGGACGCCGCGACCCTGCTGATCCCCCGGGTCGGCTTTCTGCCCGCGGACGACCCCCGGGTCCTCAGCACCATCGACACGGTGCGCCGGGAGCTGTCGCACGACGGTCTGGTACGCCGTTACAGCACCGAGGGCATCTCGGTAGACGGGCTGCCGGGCGGTGAGGCCACCTTCCTGGCCTGCTCGTTCTGGCTCGTCGACGCACTACAGCTGAGCGGCCGGCGGGACGAGGCGCAGGAGATGTTCGAACGGCTGCTGGGGCTGCGCAACGACGTGGGGCTGCTCTCCGAGGAGTACGACCCGGTCGCCCGGCGCCAGCTGGGCAACTTCCCGCAAGCCTTCAGCCACATCGGCCTGGTGGGGACCGCCTTCGGCCTCCAGGACGGGGCGGCGGCACACTAGGGGCCATGGATCTAGGACTCACCGACCGGACATACCTCGTCACCGGGGCGACCCGCGGCCTCGGCTTCGCCACCGCCCGTGAACTGGTCGCCGACGGCGCCCATGTCGTGATCACCGGACGCACCGAGGAGAGCGCGGCCGCGGCGGCCGCCTCCCTCGGCGAACGGGCCCTGGGAGTGGCGGCCGACAACGCCGACCCGGACACCCCCGACCGCCTCCTGGCGGCGGCCCGGGACCGCTTCGGCCGGCTGGACGGGGTGCTCATCAGCGTGGGCGGCCCGGCGCCCGGCACCGCCGCCGACAACACCGACGCCCAGTGGCAGGCGGCCTTCGAGTCGGTCTTCCTCGGCGCGGTACGGCTGGCCCGCGCGGCCGCCGCCGAGCTGACCGAGGGCGGGGTGATCGCCTTTGTGCTGTCCGGCTCGGTGTACGAGCCTATCGGCGGGCTGACCATCTCCAACGGGCTGCGCCCCGGTCTCGCCGGTTTCGCCAAGTCGCTCGCCAACGAACTGGGGCCGCGTGGCATCCGCGTCCTCGGTGTGCTGCCCGGCCGGATCGGCACCGACCGGATGACGCAGCTCGACGCGCTCTCCGGCGACCCCGAGGGCGCCCGCGCCCGCAACTGCGCCGCGATCCCGCTGGGCCGCTACGGAACGCCGGAGGAGTTCGGCAAGACCGCGGCCTTCCTGCTGTCGCCCGCCGCGTCCTACGTCAACGGGGTGATGGTGCCGGTGGACGGCGGGGCCCGGCACGGGTTCTGAGGCGGGGCGGGCGGCCCTCTGGGCGTGCCGGTGCGGCTCGCCGCCGTACGGCCCTAAGTGACCCGCTCGGGACGGTGCTTGACCGCGCGCAGCCGGACTTCGGCCGGCAGCCGGTCGAGCCCGGCCGAGCGGCGGGCGTGCGCCACCGCCTCGTCCGACAGCCGCCGGACGACGGTCCCCGGGTCGGCGTGCGGGGCGAGCGCCAGCACGGCCCGGATATGCGGTTCGCCCCGGCGGCCGGTCAGCAGCACACCGGCCCCGTCGACGCCTGCCAGCGCCTCCGATTCGGCCGTGAGGGCGGCCTCCAGCGCCCGGCCGCGCAGCTGGGCGCCCTCACCGTCGCCGCTGTCGACGAGGATCTCGTTCAGCCGGTGCCGCCGGAGCTGGGTCAGCAGCCACCACAGCATCAGCAGTACGAAGACGGCGAGCGCGGCGATGACGACGGGCCACCACCAGCCCTGGTCCGTCCATCGGGTGCGCTGCCGTGTGGGGAGCAGCACCTGGTCCGGGCGGGACCAGGGCCAGCCCGCGGGCAGTCCGAGGTGCCATTTCGCGGGCAGGCCGAGGCCGCCGAACAGCACCATGGCGCCCATGCCGAACAGCACCACACCGATCAGGCCGAGCAGCACCCGGTTGACCCTGCCGCGGACCCTGCGCATCGCTCGCTCACCTCTTCTTCGGGCGCCGGACGTGCACGGTCAGGCGGAGTGCGTGGGCCAGGCCCAGCTGCCGCAGCCCCGCGCCGAGCGAGGTGTCGAGGTCGGCGCGGACCTCGTCCAGTTCGCGGAAGTGCGAGACGGCGCGGACGGTGGCCTTACGGCGGCTGACGGCCACCCGTACGGACTGGACGCCGGAGACCTCCATGGCACGGTCGCGCAGCACCAGCGCGGCGGCCGCACGGTCCAGCCCGGCCCGGATGTCCGGTGCCGCCGGCCGCATCGGCAGCACCTGGCGCAGTCCGGGGGTGACGGCCGACACGACCAGCCAGATGCCGAGCACCACGGCGACCGCGGCGGGGCCCAGGACCCAGGGGTTGTCGAGGTGCCGGGTGGCCAGTTCGCGGGCCAGCCACCGGCGCCAGGTCATCGCGGGGCGGTGGGCGCGCGTCGCGGCCACGTCGTAGAGCAGCAGGCCGGCGGCGGCCAGCAGCACCAGCGCGACCAGGGCGGCCGGCACCCGGCGGGCCGACCGGAAGCGCCGTACCCGGCCGTGGCCGTCGGTGTCCGTCGCAGGGGTGTCCGTGGCCGGGGTGTCCGCGTCGGGCGGTGCCGTCCCGTCCGCCTCGCCCGGCGGCTTGTCGAGCGTGGGCAGCCGCCGGGTACGCTCCGCGTCCTCGTCGCTCATCGCACCCTCCCGCGGTCCGTACGGTCCAGCAGCGGGGAGTGCAGCCGCTCGACCTCCACCGCGACCTCGGGCACCGTCATGTTCGCCAACTCCGTGACCCGCTCGGTGACATGGCGGCGCACCACCCGGCACTGTCCGCCGATGTCGGAGGGGTAGCCCAGCTCCACGGCGATCCGCACCCGCGCCTCACCGAAGCGCTGCTGGTCGTCGCGCGGGTGGATGGTCACCGTCGCGTGGGCGTCCGTACGGGCGCGCGGGGACTCCTGGCGCAGCGCCTCCCGGGCGGCGCGTGCGGCGATCTTCGCCACCACCCGGTCGGCGATTCTGGTCGCGCCCCGCTCACCCGCCGGTACGGCGGTGGCAGCGGCGGGCGGGGACACCGTCGCCACCCGGCCTCACCGCCGCCGGTCGCGGTCGCCGCTGCGCTGACGGAAGAATTCGCCGGCTGTCACGTCCCCGTCGAGGAACCTGCCGGCCACGAACCCGATGGCGCCCAGCGCCGCCACCAGGATGAAAGCGCCGAAGCCACCGAAGAATCCGGCGAAGCCCAGCACCATGCCGGCCAAGAGGCCGGCCACAGCCATGCTCATCGTGCGCTCCTTCGCTGCCACTCCGGACGGGCCCGGCTACTGGAGCCGGGGCTCCGATTCCTCTTCTTCGTCTGCTTCGTCGGGCAGCTTGACGTCGCTGACCGCGATATTGACCTCGACGACCTCCAGGCCCGTCATCCGCTCCACGGCGGAGATGACGTTCTCCCGGACCGACCGGGCGACATCGGCGATGGCGACGCCGTAGTCGACCACGATCTCCAGGTCCAGCGCGGTCTGCACCTCGCCGACCTCGGCCTTGACGCCCTGGGTCGCGGACCGGCCGCCGCCGGGCACCCGGTCCCGTACGGCGCCGATCGTACGGGCGAGGCCGCTGCCCATGGCATGCACGCCGAGGACGTCCCGGGCCGCCAGACCGGCGATCTTCTCCACGACACCGTCGGCGATGGTGGTCCGCCCCCGGGTCGCGGGGTCGCCGCCACCCCGTTTGACGGGCGCCCTGGGTCCCTCTGCGTGCTGCTGGCTCTCGCTCATCGCCGTATCCCTTTCCGCGGGGAGAAGCGGTCCGCCCGCTCCGTTGCCCACAGTAGGCCCGGAATGTCCGGAATGCTCCGGGGGTGCGGCAAGCGAGTGCTCCATACGGCGCCGCCGGACCCACCGCCCTGCCGTGCGGGCGGGTGTGCGGCAGGCTGGGGGCGTGGTCCGGGACATCCGGGTGACGGCCCGTGGGCCTTCCGGGAAAGGGGTGACGCGGTGGCCGTGAACCAGTTGGCGCAGACAGTCCGGACGCAGCTCGGGATCGGCCGGCTGCTGCCGCTCGGCGGGCCCGCCGACGGGTCATGGATCACCGAGCAGGCGGCCGCCGGGGCGCTGCGGGCGGCCGCAGGGACACCGCCCGGGATCCGCATCGGCTCGCTGCGGCTGTCCGTCGCGGACCCCGGCCGGGCCCCGGAACCGACGGTGCCGGCGCCGCCGAGCGCCCTGCCGCCCGGCCCGCTGCGGATCGAGGCGGACTTCGCCGCGGTCGCCGACCGCCCGCTGCCCGTGCTCGCCGACCAGGTACGCGCGGCCCTGCTGGAGGCGTCGATCCGGGAGCTGGGGCTGGTGGTGGGCGTGGTGGACCTGCGGGTCAGCGGCCTGCTGGAAGCGGAAGAGGTGACGGCGCGGACCGCGCCATCCCGTACCGCGCCCCGGGGGGACGTGCCGCCCGCCGCGCCCCCAACGGGCGACCGGACCGGTGCCACTGACCGGGCCGGCGGGCCCCAGGAGGGTCCGGCAGGCATCGCCGCCGTCGCGCGGGGCGTCGCGGGCGTGGCCCGGCTGGCGCCGCTGCTCGGCGGACCGTCCCGTGCGGTCCGGCTGACGGACGGGCATGCGCTGATCCAGCTGGCGACCGCACCCGGCCACCGGGCGCTGGACGTCGCCTGCGCCGTACGGGAGGCGGTAACGGCCGCGCAGCCCGCCACCTCAACGGTCGCCGTGCTGGTCACGGCGGTGGAGGAGAGCTGACGAGCCGCCGGGCCGGGCATGCCTGTGGGCGCGCGGCCGGGCGGCTCCGGGTACGTGAACGCGAAACGGTCCCGTACCTCCGGCGGGTGCTACTCCCCCACGCCCGCGAGGTCACGCAGCCGGCGCGCCTGGGCGGCCCGTTCGGCGCGGCGCTGCTCCTCATACGTACGGCCCGCGGCGCCGGCCAGCAGGGCCTTGGTCTCGATGACGGCATCGCGCGGCGCGGCGGTGAGCGCGGCCGCCAAGTCGGCCACGGTGGCATCGAGTTGGTCGCCGGGCACCACAAGGTTGGCGAGGCCGATCCGCTCGGCCTCCTCGGCATGCACAAAGCGCCCGGTGGCGCAGATCTCCAGCGCGCGGGCGTAGCCCACCAGCCCGACCAGCGGGTGGGTACCGGTCAGGTCCGGTACGAGTCCCAGGCTGGTCTCGCGCATGGCGAACTGGACGTCCGGCGCGACCACCCGCAGATCGCAGGCCAGCGCCAGCTGGAAACCGGCACCGATGGCATGCCCCTGCACGGCGGCGATGGACACCAGGTCATTGCGCCGCCACCAGGTGAATGCTTCCTGGTACTCGGCGATGGTGGCGTCCAGTGCGCTGTCCGTGCCGCGCGCCAGATCGATGAACGACGGCTCGCCATCGAAGCCTTCGGGTGTGAACGCCTGACGGTCGAGGCCCGCGGAGAAGGACTGGCCCTCACCGCGCAGCACCGCGATCCGAACGTTTCCCGGCAGCAGCGACCCCGCTTCGGCAAGCGCCCGCCACATGGCGGGCGACTGCGCATTGCGCTTGGCCGCGTTGGCGAGGGTCACCGTGGCGATCGCACCGTCCACGGTGAGTCGCACACCGTCCTTGTCGAGCAGAGTCATCAGCGCCTCCGAGTCAGCCAGCCGCACCTGCGTGCGTAAGTGACTGCACGGTAACCTCCCGGTCGACTGCTGCGTCGACCGGGGGGACACCGCTGCACCCGGAGTCGCGGCCGTCAGGCCGATGTGGCCTTCTTGCCCCTCGTGGCTCCGCCGCGACCGCGCAGGACCACACCGGATTCGCTGAGCATCCGGTGCACGAATCCGTAGGAGCGGCCGGTTTCCTCGGCCAGCGCCCGGATGCTCGCACCGGAGTCGTACTTCTTCTTCAGGTCTGCCGCGAGCTTCTCGCGCGCGGCGCCGGTTACCCGGCTGCCCTTCTTCAGAGTCTCGGCCACCCGTGCCTCCTCGTGGGAAGTGCGCTCTGGACTCTCATGATCACCCCTCCCCGGCTTCCTGGCCACCCATTCCGCAAGGTCGATACGACATCGTTTGCATGCGGACGCCCGTTCATACGGGCCGGAACCCCTGATTCCGACAGTGCCGGAGGCCGCCCGCGGCCGGCCGCCCGCGAGAAGTGGCAGGTCAGGTGGTGTGTGGCCGAAAAGGCGACGGCCGGGCCCCCAGGACCCGGCCGTCGCCGCAGACTCGCCGGTGTACGAGCCGTTCTCACTCAGATGATGGATCACACATCGGCCGAATGATCCATACGGCATGATCCATCCGCCGCGGTCAGGCCAGCGCGACCAGATCCGCGTAGTCCTGGCCCCACAGGTCCTCGACGCCGTCGGGCAGCAGGATGATGCGCTCCGGCTGCAGCGCGTCCACCGCTCCCTCGTCGTGGGACACCAGGACCACCGCGCCCGTGAAGGTGTGCAGCGCGCCGAGGATCTCCTCGCGGCTGGCCGGGTCGAGGTTGTTGGTGGGCTCGTCGAGCAGCAGCACATTGGCCGAGGAGACGACCAGCGTCGCCAGGGCCAGCCGGGTCTTCTCGCCGCCGGAGAGCACCCCGGCGGGCTTGTCGACATCGTCGCCGGAGAACAGGAACGAGCCCAGCGTCTTGCGGATGGCGACCAGGTCCATGTCCGGGGCGGCCGAGCGCATGTTCTCCAGGACCGTACGGTCCGGGTCCAGGGTCTCGTGCTCCTGGGCGTAGTAGCCGAGCTTGAGGCCGTGGCCGGGGCGGACCTCACCGGTGTCCGGGGTCTCGACACCGGCCAGCAGCCGCAGCAGGGTGGTCTTGCCCGCACCGTTCAGGCCCAGGATGACGACCCGGGAACCCTTGTCAATGGCCAGATCGACGTCGGTGAAGATCTCCAGCGAGCCGTAGGACTTCGACAGGCCCTCGGCGGTCAGCGGCGTCTTGCCGCACGGCGCCGGGTCCGGGAAGCGCAGCTTGGCGACCTTGTCGGAGGCGCGCACCGCCTCCAGGCCGGCGAGCAGCTTGTCGGCGCGCTTGGCCATGTTCTGCGCGGCGACGGTCTTGGTGGCCTTGGCCCGCATCTTGTCGGCCTGGCTGTTGAGGGCCGCGGCCTTCTTCTCGGCGTTCTGCCGCTCGCGCTTGCGGCGCTTCTCGTCGGCCTCGCGCTGCTGCTGGTAGAGCTTCCAGCCCATGTTGTAGATGTCGATCTGCGAGCGGTTGGCGTCGAGATAGAACACCTTGTTGACGACGGTCTCGACCAGGTCGACATCGTGGGAGATCACGATGAAGCCGCCGCGGTAGGTCTTGAGGTAGTCGCGCAGCCAGACGATGGAGTCGGCGTCGAGGTGGTTGGTCGGCTCGTCGAGCAGCAGGGTGTCGGAGTCCGAGAACAGGATCCGGGCCAGCTCGACGCGGCGGCGCTGACCACCGGAGAGGGTGTGCAGCGGCTGGCCGAGGATGCGGTCGGGCAGGCCGAGGCTGGCGGCGATGGTCGCGGCCTCCGCCTCGGCGGCGTACCCGCCCTTGGTCAGGAACTCGGTCTCCAGGCGCTCGTACTTCCGCATCGCCTTTTCGCGGGTGGCGCCCTTGCCGGTGGCCATCCGGTCCTCGTTCTCGCGCATCTTGCGCAGCACGGTGTCCAGATCGCGGGCGGACAGGATGCGGTCGCGGGCGAGGACGTCCAGGTCGCCGGTGCGCGGGTCCTGCGGCAGATAGCCGACGTCGCCGCCGCGGGTGACCGTACCGGAGGCGGGGATGCCCTCACCGGCCAGCACCTTGGTCAGCGTGGTCTTGCCGGCGCCGTTACGGCCGACCAGGCCGATGCGGTCGCCCTTGGCGATACGGAAGGAAGCGGACTCGATGAGAATGCGGGCGCCGGCACGCAGCTCAAGGCCGGAGGCGGTGATCACGGAAAAACTCCAGGGCAGGAAGACGGCGGATTGGACGGACGGTCCGAGAGCGGGCTACGCCGTCTAATGAACCCAAGGGAGAACTGCCATACGAGGCAGTCTAACGGGCCGGGGCAAGTAGTTTTTCCCGCCCATGTCACGGTGCACCCGACCAGCCACATACACCCCCACCGGCCTCTCCCTCACCCCCAACGGGAGGGGACGGGCCGGAGCGGGTGGGTGTCCGGACGTAAAGCGCAGCAGTCCGGACACCCACCCGCGGAGGTCCGTCACCGCACCCCGACAGCCCCGCGCAGCGGACCCGGCCCGCCGCAGGCGCAACGGCGGGGGCACCGCGAAGCGGGCCACAAACGGCGAGCAACAACCACGGCGGGACAGCCGAAAACGTGGGAATCAGACCCCACCCGTGTGGACTTGGAACGCCGCCCGCCGCACGGCCTTCGCGAGGGCCGGGTCCGGGTGGGCCGCGGCCAGGGCGACCAGTACCTGGACCGTCCGGGGGTGTCCGACGGCGCGGACCTCCTCCAGGAGGCGGGGGACCGAGCCCTGGACCGCCGAGTCGAGGTGCCGTACGAGCAGCTGGGTCTCGCCGTGGTCGGCGACGGCGGCCGCCGTGTCGACCCACAGCCAGGTCGATTCCTCGCGGGTGAGCACGTCGGGCGCGGTCTCCGGGTCGCCGCCCTCGTGCTCGACCAGCCACAGCAGGGCGTACGGCCGCAGGCCCGGTTCGTCGGCGGCGGCCCGCACGGCGGCCTCGGCCGGTGCGCCGACGGCCCGCAGCGCCTCGAAGGCCAGGCCGCGCAGCAGCGCGTCCTCGCCGCGGGCCACGGTCAGCAGCTCCTCGACGGCCGCGCCGACGGAGCGGGCGGCGAGCCAGGCGCGGTATTCGGCGCGGGCCGGTCCCGGGGTGAGCCGGGCGCAGCCGCGGAGCATGGCCTCCGCGGCCTGCTCGATGTTGCCGGCCGGGCTCTGTGCGGCCACACAGATCTGCTCCAGCTTGACCCACACCGACCAGTTGCCGAGCGGTGTCAGCTGGGCCTCGGCCGCTTCGTGCGCGGCCTCGGCGCCGTCCGGCGGTACCAGTGCGCCCACGGTCCGCAGGGCGTCCAGCGCCCAGTCCAGCAGCGCGGCCAGCGACGCCCCCGCGGCGTCGCCGGCGGCGGCCGCGGCATCGTCGGCGCCGCCCGGGGCCGCCGGGTCCTGGCCGTAGGGGACCTCGCAGCGTTCGGTGCGCAGTTCGGCGACGCGCTGGTCGAGCATGTCGAGCAGCACCGGCAGCCGCACCGGTCCGGCCGACAGATGCAGCAGGGACAGCAACTGCGGCAGTGCTTCGACGACTTCGGCGACTATCGCGGGGCCGGCGCCGGCCGGTGCGGGGCGGGCCAGCGACCAGGCGTCGAAGAGCGCGACCCAGCCGCGCAGTACGGCGGTGTCGTCGCGGTCCCAGGCCCGCAGCCGCCAGCCGGGGCGGGCGAGGCCGTCGTGGAGTTCGACGAGGCCGGCCAGCCGGGCCCGGTCCCAGTCGGTGCGGACCTGGTGCGGCGTCAGGCCCAGGGCTTCGGCGGCACGTTCCGCGGCGGCCTTCGGCAGCGCTCCGTCGGGGCCGGCGCGCAGGCTGCCGCCGGCGGCGCCGGCACCGACGCTGTCGGCCCAGCGGGCGAGCCGGGCGGCGCCGGCCAGCACGGCGCGGGCCTGGCGGGCCAGTTCCGCGGGCGGCGGCGTGCCCTCGGGTGGGCGGGGCGCCGGGCGCTTGGCCCGGGTTGTCACCGCCCGGCGGGCGGCCGCAACCGGTTGACGGGGGACGAGTCGGAGCCGGGAGTCGCGCGGGGTACGGGACGTCACAGGAGCAGTGTTGCCGCTGTCGGCCCGAAAGCCCAATCGGAACCCGGCTTGCGATCTGCCGTGGCCACGTCATCTCGCCGACGCATCCCTGATGAGGGGAGTTGTCCCCCCGTATGCCGGGGAGTCGTCGGGGCGCCGGGCCCGGTGGCGGGGGGGCGGCCGGTGGGCGACGGCGAGGGGCCGGGCCGGGGCTACATGAGCGGGGTGAGGAAGCGCCGCAGCGCCTCTTCGTAGCCCGAGGGGTCGGCGTTCCACATCGCGGCGTGCGGGGCGTGCGGGACCGCTTGCAGCGTGATCAGGTCGGCCCGGCGGGCGGCGAAGGAGCGGGACGCCGACCAGGGGGCGATCAGATCGTCGGGCCCGTGGAAGAGCAGGGTGGGGATCTCCAGCTCGTCCGGGTCGATGGCGTCGGCGGGATGGCCCATGGGCACGCCGGTGCTGCCCTCGGCGGCACGTACCACCAGGGGCAGCAGGGCGCGCGGGACCCGCCGGGCGGTGGCCAGTGCGCGGACCGTGGCGTTCCGGTCGAGGACCGGGGAGTCCAGGACGAGGCCGCTGATCCGGTCGCGCAGCGCGGAGCGGGTGGCGGCGCGCAGTGCCATGGTCGCGCCGGTGGACCAGCCGTGGAGGACGACGTTCCGGGCGCCGTGGCGCAGGGCGTAGCGGATCGCCGCGTCCAGGTCGCGCCATTCGGTGCCGCCGAGGTGGTTGACG
This sequence comes from Streptomyces tubercidicus, assembly GCF_027497495.1. Taxonomy (GTDB): domain Bacteria; phylum Actinomycetota; class Actinomycetes; order Streptomycetales; family Streptomycetaceae; genus Streptomyces; species Streptomyces tubercidicus. Next base: position 6,350,382 of record NZ_CP114205.1, on the reverse strand, counting down.
CCGTCGTAGGTGCGCGGGGCGCCGGGGTCGTTGCGGTAGGACAGGTCGAGGACCGGCAGCCGGTGGCGGTGCAGGAACGGCATGACCACCATGGGGTGTTCGCGGGTGGTGCCCAGACCGTGTGCGGTGATGACCCAGGTGTCGCGGACGCCGGGGACGAACCACGCCGGGAGGGCGCCGAGTTCGCCGGGGATGTCGACATCGGCGCAGTCGAGGCCGAGGGCGTGGCGGGGGTTGCCGAGGTGCACCTGCGGGGTGAGCCACATCCGGTTGCCCGGCCCGAGGGTGCCATGGGTGACCCGTATCAGGCGGCGGACGACCGCGTCGGCGGGATGCGGGATGCCGTGGACGACATCGCCGACCACCGCATGGCAGCCGGAGCCGGTGAGCCCGTAGGTGCCGGGCCGCAGGGACGCCAGGCTGCGGGTGAGGGCGATGCGCTCCTCGGTGGCGGTGTGCACGGTGAGCCGGGAGTCGCCCGGGAAGGGCTGGTCCGGCGCCGGTTTCAGGGCAATGTCACTCGCGTACCGGCCGACCGCCACGGCGGCCGCCCCGGCACCTATCACGGTGATGGCGGCGACGGCCGCCGCAGTACCCAGGCGCACCTCACCAGTGTGCGCAGCGGTGCCGGGCGCGGCCACCGGGCGGAGTCGGCCGGGTGACCGGCCGGTGCCCGCCCGGCTCCGGGGCGGGTGTGGGGCGGGTGTTCAGCCCTGGTGGCGGTCCTGCTGGCCGTAGCCGCGCAACCGGCCGGCGGCCGCGTCGAGCTGGCTGGGGGACAGCAGGTTCGGCGTACGGCCCGGTACGGAGCTGGCGCTGAGCCACACCCGGCACATCCATTCCAGCTGGGCGGTGCGGTCCAGCGCCTGGTCGAGGCTGTCCCCGTAGGCGAGGGTGCCGTGGTTCTGCAGCAGACAGCCGGTGCGGTCGCGGAGCGCCTCCTCCATGTGCGCGGCCAGCTCGTCGCTGCCGTACAGGGCGTACGGGGCGACGCGGACGGGGCCGCCGAGTGCCGCGGTCATGTAGTGGATGGGCGGGAGTTCGGCGACGAGGGTGGAGACGGCGGTGGCGTGCGGGGCGTGGGTGTGGACGACGGCGGTGGCGGTGGTGCTGCGGTAGACCGTCAGATGCATCGGGAGTTCGCTGGTCGGCCGGAGCGTGCCGATGATCTGGCGGCCTTCGAGGTCGACCGCGGTGGTGTCGGCGGGCCCGAGCCGGTCGTAGGGGACACCGCTGGGGGTGACCAGGACCAGGTCCCTGATGCGGCGCGAGACATTGCCCGAGGTGCCGACGACCAGGCCGTCGGTGACCGTTCTGCGGGCGGTGGCGACCAGTTCGCTCCAGGCGGCGGCGAGGTCGTCGGGGCGGTCCTTCATGGATCCTCCGGCGCGGTGCGGCGAAAGCGGATGCGGTGCGCGACACCGTACGCGGGCCGGGGCACCGTAAGCCGGGGATCCGTCCGCACGGTAGCCGCCATACGGGGACAGCCGCGTCCGTGACGGATCGGCGGCCCAGCGCAGGAAGTTGGCCAACGGGTGAGGCGGAGGTGACGCGGGAGGCGCCTCCGCGTGAACACTGCGGTGACGTCACCACCAGGCCCGTCCGTGTTCACTTTCCGTTCACCCGCTCTCCGTACGTTCTCAGCGACACTGACCTTCGAACTGATTGCCTGGGTGAATGGAACACATCACGCTTCTCATCGGGATCGTGATCGTCACGGCCTTGGTGTTCGACTTTACGAACGGCTTCCACGACACGGCCAACGCGATGGCCACCACCATTTCCACCGGGGCATTGCGACCCAAGACCGCGGTGGCGATGTCGGCAGTCCTCAACCTTGTCGGCGCGTTTCTGTCCGTGGAGGTGGCCAAGACCATCTCCGGGGGGATCATCGATGAGAGTGCCGGCATCAGACCTGAAGTGATCTTCGCCGGCCTGGTCGGCGCGATCGTCTGGAACCTGCTGACCTGGCTCGCGGGTCTGCCCTCCAGCTCTTCCCACGCCCTCTTCGGCGGTCTGATCGGCGCGACCCTGGTGTCCGTCGGCACCAACGGCGTGCACGGCGACGCGGTCGTGATGAAGGTTCTGATCCCGGCGGTGGCCGCCCCGATCGTCGCCGGCCTGGCCGCGATGGCGGCGACCCGGCTCACCTACCGGCTGACCCGCAACCACGACGAGGCGGACACCGCCAAGGGTTACCGCGCGGGGCAGATCGCCTCCGCCGCCCTGGTCTCCCTCGCCCATGGCACCAACGACGCGCAGAAGACGATGGGCGTGATCACCCTCGCGCTGATCACCGGCGGCGTGGTCGCCCCGCACGCCGACCCGCCGCTGTGGGTCATCGCCTCGGCCGGTCTCGCCATCGCGCTCGGCACGTACCTGGGCGGCTGGCGGATCATCCGCACGATGGGCAAGGGCATCACCGACATCCAGCCGCCGCAGGGCTTCGCCGCCCAGACCGGCGCCGCCGCCACCATCCTGGCCTCCTCCCACCTCGGCTTCGCGCTCTCCACCACCCAGGTCTGCTCCGGCTCCGTGATGGGCTCCGGCCTGGGCCGCAAGGGCGGCGTGGTGCGCTGGTCCACGGCCGGCCGGATGGTCCTCGCCTGGGGCCTGACGCTGCCGGCCGCCGGTGCGGTCGCGGCGGGCGCCGCGCTCCTCGCCGACCAGGGCGACTGGGGCGTGGCGGCGGTGGCGGTCCTCGGACTCGGCATCTGCGGCGCGATCTGGGCCGCCTCCCGGCGCAAGCCGGTCGACCACACCAACGTCAACGAAGGTCCGGCGGCGGAGCCGGCCGGCGTGGTGACCGCCGCGCTGCGCAGCGTCTCCCCTCCCCCGGCGGGCCAGACGACCACGGTGAGCGGGGAATCGCCCGCGACCCCGGCCCAGGCGGCCGACTCCGCCACGACCACCGCCCCGCGCGCCAAGGCCGCGACGGTCTCCCGCTAGCTGTCATCACCTAAAGGAACTCCATGAGCATCGACTGGGCAGCTCTCGGCCAGGTCTTCGGCGTCACCCTCGTGGTGACGGTCGGGATCGTGGGCCTGTTCACCGTCGGCATCGCCGGTACGTCCCGTAAGGCCGTCCAGGAAGGTGCGGCGGCCACGGTCGCCGCGCCGGGTGCGGGCGCACGGGCCGGCGCGATGGCCGCCTTCGGCCTCTGCGCGGCGGCGGTGGCCTATGGCATCTATCTGATCGTGGCCGGCTGACACCGCCGCCACGACGGACCGGGCGAGGCGCCCGGTGGACCACGGCATCGGCCGTCGTCCGCCGGGCGCCTCGTTCGTCACCCGCGCTGTGCGGTGCGCCACAGGGTCGCCGCCATGGGGCAGCGTCGCAGGTCAAGGGTGAGTTGACGGGCATTCGCGGGGCGTGGTGGACTGCCGGAGCCATTCGGCGACAGCTGAGGAAGTCCGGTGCGAATCCGGCGCGGTCCCGCCACTGTCACCGGGGAGCGTTCCTCCAGCGAAGGCCACGGTCCGCCTCGCATACGTCGGATGACGTACGCGGGACCGGAAGGCCGGAGGACACGCCGATCCGGGAGCCAGGAGACTCTGGTCGCCGTCACGTCGAGCCAGGGCGCGGACCCTGAGTGAGGACATACCGCCATGCCCGGCAGCCCCGTGAGACCTCCACTGCCCGCTGCCGCAGGGCCCCTTCGGGGCCGGGCAGCACGTCACGGACATGCCCTGACGGCGGTCTGATCCGGTGCGCGGCGAACACGCGGCATATGCGTGCGGCGCGGCCCTCGGCTTTCTCGGCGACCTGATAGCGGCGGATCCCCGGCGCGGCCACCCGGTGGCCGCGTTCGGCCGGGCCGCGGGCGCCGTCGAGCGCCGGCTGTGGCGCGATCACCGCGGTTACGGGGCGGCGCATGCCGTGCTGTGCGCGGGCGGGGCCGCCGCCGGTGCCGCGCTGCTGGAGCGCGCCGTGCGGGGCTCGGCTTCCGCTTCTTTGCTGTCGCTCCGTGGTGGCGCTGGGGTCGCGCTGACCGCGGCGACGGTCTGGGCCGTACTGGGCGGCACCTCGCTCGGCCGGGAGGCGCGGGCCGTCGGCGGGGCGCTGTCGGCGGGTGACCTGGACGTGGCGCGGGAGCGGCTGCCGCATCTGTGCGGGCGCGATCCGCAGGCGCTGGACGGGCCGCAGATGGCCCGTGCGGTGGTGGAGTCGGTCGCCGAGAACACCTCCGACGCGGTGGTCGGCGCGCTGGTGTGGGGCGCGCTGGGCGGGGTGCCCGGTCTGGTGGCGTTCCGCGCGGTGAACACCCTGGACGCGATGGTCGGCCACAAGTCGCCGCGCTACCGCCGCTTCGGCTGGGCCGCGGCCCGGCTCGACGATCTCGCCGGCTGGCCCGGCTCCCGGCTGACCGCCGCGCTGACCGTGCTCGCGGGCCCCGACCGGCGCGGTGCGCTGCGGGCCCGGCGGGCGGACGGCGGTGCGCATCCGAGCCCCAACGCGGGCCCGGTGGAAGCCTCGTTCGCGGGTGCGCTGGGCGTACGGCTGGGCGGCACGCTGGCGTACGGCGGGCGGGTGGAGCACCGTCCGGTGCTCAACGGCGGGGCGCGGCCGGTGGCTGTGGACGACATCGAACGGGCGGTGCGGCTCTCCCGCCGGGTGAGCGTGCTGGCGCTGGCGACGACGGTGGCGGCGCGGCTGGCGGCCGGCGCTGCGCGGGCGGCGGTGGCTCGGGGGGCGGTTGCTCGGGGGGCCGGGGCTCGGGTGGCCGGGGGGCGCGGGCGTGAGGCGGCCGCGGTATGAGGCCGTCCGTTTTTTCCCCGCCGCCCACCCCCCTTCGGGGGGTGGGCGGGTGTAGTGACCCGAAGCGCACGAGGAGGTCCCGGTGAACGGGCGGTTGAAGGCAGCCGGCGGGGCGGTCGGCGGTGGGTCCCCCCAGGGCGTCAGTGACGGATCCGGCGAGGCCGTCAGCGGTGGTTCGGGCGGGACGGTCGGCGGTGGTGGCCTGCTGGCGGACGGGGCCTTCGGCCGTAGTTCGGGCGGGGCCCTCGGCGGCGGCCTGCTGGTGGCCGGTACGACGTCCGACGCCGGTAAGAGCGTGGTGACGGCGGGCATCTGCCGCTGGCTGGTCCGGCAGGGCGTCAAGGTGGCGCCCTTCAAGGCACAGAACATGTCGCTGAACTCGTTCGTCACGCGCGAGGGCGCGGAGATCGGCCGGGCGCAGGCGATGCAGGCCGCCGCGGCGCGGGTGGAGCCGACCGCGCTGATGAACCCCGTACTGCTCAAGCCGGGCAGCGACCGCAGCAGCCAGGTGGTGCTGCTGGGCAAGCCGGTGGGGGAACTCAGCGCCCGGGGCTACCACGCGGGCCGCCAGGAGCAGTTGCTCGGGACGGTGACCGACTGCCTCCAGGAGCTGCGGCGTACCCATGACGCGGTGATCTGTGAGGGCGCCGGCAGCCCCGCCGAGATCAATCTGCGGCGGACCGACATCGTGAACATGGGTATCGCACGGGCCGCCCGTATCCCGGTGGTCGTGGTCGGCGACATCGACCGCGGCGGGGTGTTCGCCTCGTTCTTCGGCACCACCGCGCTGCTGTCCAAGGAGGACCAGGCGCTGGTCGCGGGCTATCTGGTCAACAAGTTCCGGGGCGATGTGACGCTGCTGGAGCCGGGGCTGGAGATGCTGCGCGGCCTCACGGGGCGGCAGACGCTGGGCGTACTGCCCTTCGCGCACGGGCTCGGCATCGACGAGGAGGACGGCCTGAGGGTGTCGCTGCGCGGTGCGGTGCGCGAGAGCACGGTGGCTCCGCCGCACGGTGCGGAGGTGCTGCGGGTGGCGGTCTGCGCCGTCCCGCTGATGTCGAACTTCACGGACGTGGACGCGCTGGCCGCCGAACCGGGCGTGGTGGTGCGGTTCGTGGACCGGGCCGAGGAACTGACCGACGCGGACCTGGTGGTGCTGCCGGGGACCCGGGGCACCGTCCGGGCGCTGGCCTGGCTGCGGGAGCGCGGCCTGGCGGACGCGATCGCCCGCCGGGCCGCCGAGGGCCGCCCGGTACTGGGCATCTGCGGCGGCTACCAGATGCTGGGCGAACGCATCGAGGACGACGTCGAGTCGAAGGCCGGCGTGGTCGACGGGCTGGGGCTGCTGCCCGTACGGGTGCGGTTCGCGGTGGAGAAGACCCTGGCGCGGCCGGCCGGTGAGGCGCTGGGCGAGCCGGTGGAGGGGTACGAGATCCACCACGGCGTCGCCGAAGTGACCGGCGGCGACGAGGTGTTCATGTCCGACGGCTCCGGGCAGGGTCTGGACGGCTGCCGGGCCGGCTCCGTATGGGGCACGCACTGGCACGGCTCGCTGGAGAGCGACGGTTTCCGCCGGGCGTTCCTGCGGCGGGTCGCGGCGGACGCGGGCCGGGCGTTCGTCCCCGCGCCGGACACCCGTTTCGGGGTGCTGCGGGAGGAACAACTGGACCGGCTGGGCGATCTGATCGAGGAGCACGCGGACACGGACGCGCTGCTGCGGCTGATCGAGGAAGGGGTGCCGACGGCGCTCCCGTTCATACCCCCGGGAGCGCCGTGAGGGGTACGCACCCGATGAATCCGGAGCTCGACGGCGACGTGGAGGACGACACAGCATGACAACCGCGCACAACACGACCCCGCAGTACCCCTTCACCGCAGTGGTCGGAATGGACGATCTGCGGCTCGCGCTGCTGCTCAACGCGGTGAGCCCCGCGGTGGGCGGTGTACTGGTCCGCGGGGAGAAGGGCACCGCCAAGAGCACCGCCGTACGGGCGTTGTCGGCGCTGATGCCGGCCGTGGACGTGATCGGCGGCTGCCGCTTCGCCTGCGCCCCGGCCGCACCCGACCCCGGCTGTCCGGACGGGCCGCACGAGAGGGGCGCCGTCGAGGAGCGCCCGACGCGGATGGTCGAACTGCCCGTCGGCGCCTCCGAGGACCGGCTGGTCGGCGCGCTGGACATCGAGCGGGCGCTGTCGGAGGGCGTGAAGGCCTTCGAACCGGGCCTGCTGGCGGATGCGCACCGCGGCATCCTGTACGTCGACGAGGTCAATCTGCTCCATGACCACCTCGTGGACCTGTTGCTGGACGCCGCCGCCATGGGCGCCTCGTACGTCGAGCGCGAGGGGGTCTCCGTACGGCACGCGGCCCGTTTTCTGCTCGTCGGCACCATGAATCCCGAAGAGGGCGAGCTGCGGCCGCAGTTGCTGGACCGGTTCGGGCTGACGGTCGAGGTCGCCGCCTCGCGCGAGCCGGACCAGCGGGTGGAGGTCGTGCGGCGCCGGCTGGCGTACGACGCCGATCCGGCCGGGTTCGCCTCGCGCTGGGCCGCCGAGGAGGACGCGCTGCGCGGGCGGATCGCCGCGGCCCGGGAGCTGCTGCCGCGGGTGACGCTGGGCGATGCGGCGCTGCGGCAGATCGCCGCGACCTGTGCCGCGTTCGAGGTCGACGGGATGCGCGCGGACATCGTGATGGCGCGGACCGCCACGGCGCTGGCCGCGTGGGCGGGGCGGACCGAGGTCCTGGAGGAGGACGTGCGGCAGGCGGCGCTGCTGGCGCTGCCGCACCGCCGGCGCCGTAACCCCTTCGACGCTCCCGGCTTGGACGAGGACAAACTCGACCAGACGCTGGAGGAGTTCGGCGCGGACGAGGACACCGACGGCGGCGACGACGACCCGGAGCCGGACGGTCCGGACGGCGGTCCCGGTGGCGAGGGCCCTGACGGCGGCGGTCCGGACGGCGGCGGGCAGCCGCCGCAGGAGGGCGGGCCCCGGGAGTCGCCGCTCCCGCCGGAGGCCGAACTCCCGCACCAGCAGGACCGGGAGGCCTCGCAGACTCCGCAGGCCCCCGAGCAGGGTGAGCAGCCCGAGCCCGAGAGCGCGCCGCAGGGGGGCGCGGCCGGGGAGAAGGCGGCGGTCGGGGCCGGTGAGCCGTTCCGCACCCGGCGCCTCGATGTGCCGGGCCTGGGCGAGGGCGCGGACGGGCGCCGCTCCCGGGCCCGTACCGCCCACGGCCGGACGACCGGGGCCCGCCGCCCCCAGGGCGCCCTGGGCAAGCTGCACTTGTCGGCGACCGTGCAGGCCGCGGCGCCGCACCAGCGGGCCCGCGGCCGCAGCGGGCAGGGCCTGGTGGTGCGCCGGGACGATCTGCGCGAGGCGGTACGCGAGGGGCGGGAGGGCAATCTGGTCCTGTTCGTCGTGGACGCCTCCGGTTCGATGGCGGCGCGGAAGCGGATGAGCGCGGTCAAGGGCGCGGTGCTCTCGCTGCTGCTGGACGCCTACCAGCGGCGCGACAAGATCGGCCTGATCACGTTCCGCGGCACCGGCGCCGAGCTGGCGCTGCCCCCGACGTCCTCGGTCGAGGCGGGCGCGGCGCGGCTGGAGCAGCTGCCGACGGGCGGCCGCACCCCGCTGTCCGAGGGCCTGCTGCGGGCCCATGAGGTGCTGCGGGTGGAGCGGATGCGGGATGCCTCACGGCGGCCGCTGCTGGTGGTCGTCACCGACGGCCGGGCGACCGGCGGCCCGGAGCCCGTCGTCCGGGCCAACCGCGCCGCCCGGCTGCTGGCCGGTGAGGGCACCGCCTCGGTGGTCGTGGACTGTGAGGCGGGCCCGGTGCGGCTGGGGCTGGCGGGCGAGCTGGCCCGGGAGCTCCAGGGCACCGCGATCACCCTCGATGAACTGCGCGCGGACAGTGTCTCCGCGCTCGTACGGACCGTGCAGGGCAACAGGAAGGCCGCGTAATGCCGCAGGGACAGCCGTCCGTCGTACCGAACGACGGGCTCACCACCCGCCAGCGCCGTAACCGTCCGCTGGTGTTCGTCCACACCGGCCAGGGCAAGGGCAAGTCCACCGCCGCCTTCGGGCTGGCGTTGCGCGCCTGGAACCAGGGCTGGCCAGTCGGGGTGTTCCAGTTCGTGAAGTCGGCGAAGTGGAAGGTCGGCGAGGAGCGGGCGCTGAAGGTGCTCGGGGAGTCCGGGGAGGGCGGCACCGTCGCCTGGCACAAGATGGGCGAGGGCTGGTCCTGGGTGCAGCGCGATATCGCCTCCAGTGAGGACGCGGCGCGCGAGGGCTGGGAGCAGGTCAAGCGGGATCTGGCCGCGGAGACCTACAAGCTGCTGGTGCTGGACGAGTTCGCCTATCCGCTGAAGTGGGGCTGGATCGACACCGACGAGGTGGTGTCGGTGCTGCGCGACCGTCCCGGTACGCAGCATGTCGTCATCACCGGTCGGGGCGCCCCGGAGGCGCTGCTGGACTTCGCCGATCTGGTGACGGACATGACCAAGGTCAAGCACCCGATGGACGAGGGCCAGAAGGGCCAGCGGGGCATCGAATGGTGAAGAGGGAGCGCAGCGCGTGAACGGCGGGTCGATTCCGCGGCTGGTGATCGCCGCACCGTCGTCGGGCGCGGGCAAGACGACGGTGGCCACCGGCCTGATGGCGGCATTCGCCGACGCCGGGCTGACGGTGTCGCCGCACAAGGTGGGTCCGGACTACATCGACCCCGGTTACCACTCCCTGGCCACCGGCCGTCCCGGCCGCAATCTGGACGCCTATCTGTGCGGTCCTGACCGGGTCGCGCCGCTGTTCCTGCACGGTGCGGCGGGCGCCGATCTCGCGCTCGTCGAGGGCGTGATGGGGCTGTTCGACGGGGCGTCCGGGATGGGCGAACTGTCCTCAACGGCGCAGGTGGCGAAGCTGCTGCGGGCGCCGGTGGTGCTGGTGGTGGACGCGTCCTCGCAGTCCCGCTCGGTTGCCGCGCTGGTGCACGGCTTCGCCTCCTGGGACCCGGAGGTGCGGCTGGCCGGGGTGATCCTCAACAAGGTCGGCTCGGACCGTCACGAGGAGCTGCTGCGGGAGGCGATGGACTCCTCCGGTGTGCCGGTGCTGGGCGCCCTGCGCCGGGACGGACGGGCCGGTACGCCCTCCCGGCACCTGGGCCTGGTGCCGGTCGCCGAACGGCGCGCCGAGGCCGTGGAGTCGGTGGCGGAACTCGCCGCGCGGGTCCGTGCGGGCTGCGACCTGGAGGCGCTGCTGGCGCTGGCGCGTACGGTGCCGGAGCTGCCGGACGCGCCCTGGGACCCGGCGGCGGAGCTGGCTCCCGCGACGGGGTCGGAACCGGCTCCGGTCGCGGGGGCGGCCGCCCCGGAGAAGCCGCTGATCGCCGTCGCGGGCGGCCCCGCGTTCACCTTCTCGTACGCCGAGCACGCCGAGCTGCTGGCCGCCGCCGGTGCCGAGGTGGCCCCGTTCGACCCGCTGCGGGACGAGCAACTGCCGCCCGGCACCCGGGGGTTGGTGATCGGCGGCGGCTTTCCCGAGATGTATGCGCCGGATCTGTCGGCGAACGCGCCGCTGCGCGCGGCGGTGGCGGAGCTGGCCGCCTCCGGGGCGCCGGTGTCCGCGGAGTGCGCCGGGCTGCTCTACCTCTCCCGCTCGATCGACGGAAAGCCGATGTGCGGGGTGCTGCCCGCCGAGGCCCGGATGACCGACCGGCTCACCCTCGGCTACCGGGAGGCGGTGGCGCTGCGGGACAACGCGCTGGCCGCGGCCGGCACCCGGGTGCGCGGCCACGAGTTCCACCGCACGGCGCTGGAGCCGGGCGCGGGCACGGATCCGGCGTGGGGGCTGACGCATCCGGAGCGGCGGGTGGAGGGCTTTGTGACCGGCGGGGTGCATGCCTCGTATCTGCATGTGCACTGGGCCGCCGAACCGTCGCTGGCCGGACGGCTGGTGACGAGCGCGGCACAGGGCGCGGCGAGGGCATGAGCCCGGCACCCCACGACACCGGCCGGTCCGCCCATCCCGCCGCGCCGCTGGTCGTCGGGGTGGGCGCGAGCCGCGGCGTCCCGGTGTCCGAGGTGCTGGAGCTGATCGCGGCCGCCCGCGCCGCGGCGGGATGTACGGACCGGCCGGTCGTCGCGCTGGCGACGGTCGCGGCCAAGGCGGCGGAGCCGGGTCTGCTCGGGGCGGCGCGACAGCTGGGCGTGCCGTTGCGGTCGTTCCCGGCGGCGGCCCTGGCGGCGGTGCCGGTACCGGGGCCGTCCGCGTCCGTGGCGGCCGCCGTCGGGACGCCGAGCGTGGCGGAGGCGGCGGCGCTGCTGGCCGCGGGGCCGGGCGCCGAACTGGTCGCGGGCAAGCAGAAGTCGGCGCCGCGGGGTCGGCCGCCCCGGGCGACCTGTGCGCTGGCCGGGCCCGCTGTAACGGACACCGGTGCCCTTACCGCTGGTAGGGAGGGAGCGGCCACCGACCGCTCCTCCGCTGCGGATATCGTCATGACGTCCCCCAACCCGCCCCGCCGTGGCCCGGGTCGGTGGACGGCGGTCGTCGGCGACCCGGCGCCCGGCAGCGGACCCTCCGGCACCAAGGAGACCTCGTGACGACCCCTCCCGCACTGCTCATCGCCGGTCACGGCACCCGCGACGAAGGCGGGGCCGCCGCCCTGCACGCACTGGTGCGTCTGCTCGCCGCGCGACACCCCGAGGTGCCGGTCGCCGGCGGGTTCTTCGGCACCCCGGCCTCGTCGTTGCCGCTGGACGGCGCCATCGACGGTCTCGTCGTGCGGGGCGTGCCCCGGATCGTCGTCATACCCCTGCTGACCGCCCCGACCGGGCCGGTCCCGGACGGGCTGCCCACGGTGCTGGAGCGGGCGGCGGAGCGCCACCCCGGGCTCGTCCTCGCCGTCGGCGCCGAGCCGGGCCCGCACCCCGCGCTGCTCGACGCACTGGAGCGGCGGCTGGACGAGGCGCTGGGCAGCGGCGCCCGCACCCCCGCCGACCGGGCCCGCACCATGGTGCTGCTGGTGGGCCGCGGTTCGACCGATCCGTACGCCAATGCCGAGGTGGCGCGGGCCGCGCGGCTGTTGTGGGAGGGGCGCGGCTTCGCGGGCGTGGAGACCGCGTTCGTCTCGCAGGCGGCACCCGACGTCCCGGCGGGCCTGGACCGGTGCCAGGCGCTCGCGGCCACGGCGGGGCCCGGCGGCCCCGGCCGGATCGTGGTGCTGCCCTACTTCCTCCTCCCCGGCGGCCCGGTGGAGCGGCTGCACATGCAGGCCGAGGGCTGGGCCATGGCCCACCCCGGCATCCAGGTCTTCGGTGCGACGGTGATCGGCCCGGAGCCCGAGCTGGCCGACGTGATCATGGAGCGCTACGGCGCGGTGGTGGCGGGCGAGCCGCCGCTCGGCGGTGCGCCGGACGGTGGCCGGGCGGCGGCGGAGGACGCCCGGCCGGCGTACGGCGCGGCCAGCCAGAGCGCGCCGCTGACCACGGGCGCCGGGGAACGGTGAGCATGCCCCCGCACACCGCGTCCGCACCGCTCCGGGACCCCGGCACGGCCGCCCCGCCGCACGAACCCGACCTGCGGCATCACGGCGACGCCGAGGTTCGGGGCGCGGACGCCGGGCTGACGGATCTGGCGGTCAATGTCCGCACCGGCACTCCCCCGGCCTGGCTCAAGGCGCACCTGGCCGCGTCGCTGGACGGTCTCGCCGCGTACCCGGACGGCCGCGCGGCGCGCCGGGCGGTGGCGGCGCGGCACGGGCTGCCCGTCGACCGGGTGCTGCTCACCTCGGGGGCCGCGGAGGCGTTCGTGCTGCTCGCGCGGGCCGTGGCGGCCCGCCGGCCGGTGGTGGTGCATCCGCAGTTCACCGAGCCCGAGGCGGCGCTGCGGGACGCCGGGCACGCGGTCGGCCGGGTGCTGCTGACCGCACGGGACGGTTTCCGGCTGGACCCGGCCGCGGTGCCCGAGGACGCCGATCTGGTCGTCGTCGGCAACCCCACCAACCCCACCTCGGTGCTGCACCCCGCGGAGGTGCTGGCCTCCCTGGCGCGGCCGGGCCGGACGCTGGTGGTGGACGAGGCGTTCATGGACGCGGTGCCCGGTGAGCGCGAGGCACTGGCCGGGCGGACGGATCTGCCGGGGCTGGTGGTGCTGCGCAGCCTGACCAAGACCTGGGGGCTGGCCGGGCTGCGGATCGGCTATGTGCTGGCCGCCCCGGACACCGTCGCCGCCCTGGAGCGGGCCCAGCCGCTGTGGCCGGTCTCCAGTCCCGCGCTGGCCGCCGCGGAGGCGTGCTGTACGCCCCGTGCGCTGGCGGAGGCGGCCGCGGCGGCCGAGGAGACCGCCGTGGACCGGGAGCGGCTGCTGGCCCGGCTGAGCGCCTTCCGGCAGATCGAGGCGGCCGGCCCGGCGGCGGGTCCGTTCGTGCTGATCCGGCTGCCGGACGCGGAGGGGGTACGGGCCGCCCTGCGGGACCGCGGTTTCGCGGTGCGCCGCGGGGACACCTTCCCCGGCCTGGGCCCCGACTGGCTGCGGCTCGCGGTGCGCGACGGGGCGACGACGGACCGCTTTGTGACAGCGCTGGGCGAGGTGCTCGGGTAGGGCGCAGGCCCGCGGCCGGGCCCGCCGGACCACGCTCCGGGGCCCGGCGGGGGTGAGGTGTGCCGTACGGTCCGCGGCCCGTACGGCACACCCCGGGCCGTACACCGCGCGCGACGCCCCCACAGCACCGGCGCGGCGTACGGGGTCGGTCAGCCGCGGCCGCCCTGCGGTGCGGCGCTGCGGCGCCGGCGGGCGAAGACCATGGCACCGGCGCCCGCGGCGACCAGCAGCCCGGCGCCGCCGGCGAGGTACGGGGTGGCCGAGCTGCCGCCGGTCTCCGCGAGGTTCTGGGTGCGCGGCCCGGAGTTCGCCGGTTTCACCTCGGTGCCCTTGCCCCCGGCCGGCTCGGTGCCGCCGATCTCGCCGCCGCCGGTCTGGCCGCCGCTGGTGGCGTTGTCCTCGGGCGCCTTGCCGCGCGGTGTGGTGCAGCTTGCCTTGGCCAGGGTGACCCGGCCCTGCACATCGGCGACGTTCAGCTTGAGCGGGTTGAGGGAGACATTGAGGTCGAGGGCGGTGGCCGCGGCGCCCTTGGACGTGACGCTCTTCTTGGACAGGTCCAGCCGCACCTCGCCGGTCCCCGGCACCTTGACCTTCGTCGTGCCGCCCGTGCTGAGCGTGACCTTCTTGCCCAGGACGCGCACGGTGCCCAGCACATTCGCCTCGGCGCGGGGCCGCGCGCCCGCCTCACAGGTCGCCTTGGCGGTGACCTGCTGGACCTCGATCACGGACAGCAGCGGCAGACCGGGCAGCCGCACCTTCGCCCGCACGAGGTTGGCGTAGCCCTCGGCGGCCCGGCGGTCGGCGGTGGCCCGTGCGGTGGCGGCGTCGGCGCGCAGCACGCTGAACGGCCTGCCGTGGTCGATGCCGTCGAGCTTGACGGTGAGCGCGGTCTTGTTGGCCGAGGCCGGGGCGTGCACCTCGTTGAGGGCGACGTTCAGCGGGACGTCGAGCGTCTTGTTGAGCAGCCCGACGTTCACGCCGGTGCGCAGCACGACCGCGTCGGCGGTGCCGCGGGCCGGGCCATGGTCTCCGGTGGCATGCGCGGGGACGGCGCCGAGCAGGACGGCGGGACCGGCCGTGAGCGCGGTGGCGACGAGGGTCGCGGCGAGGCGTCGGGGCATGCCGAAGGAGCTGGTGGGACTGGTGGACACGTGTGTGGAACCCTCACAGGAGAAATGGAGCCGCCGGCCGCGCCAATGGGGGACATCGCGCGGGCCGACGGCATCGACCCGCACATCGTGTCCGCACCGAGGGTGAACGGGCAGCCACGTGGCGTCAGTTCATCCCAATGGGTGGTTTCCGTGCCTGTATTCGATTCCCGCGACACGGGGCACCACCCGCGCCACAGCCGCCCCACCTCCCGGGTGATCCCGGTTGACCGGGCCGGTTCACGGGACCACCCCGGCGGCCGCCCCGCGGCTACCCGACGATCCGCCCCCGCAGCACCACCCGGCGGGGCGCGGCCAGCACCCGGACGTCCTCGCGCGGATCGCTCTCGTAGACCACCAGGTCCGCCGAGGCGCCCTCGGTGAGGCCGGGGCGGCCGAGCCAGTCCCGGGCGCCCCAGGTGGTGGCGGAGAGGGCCGCCACGGCGGGCAGACCGGCCCGGGTCAGCTCGACGACCTCCTCGGCCACCAGCCCGTGGGCGAGCGAGCCGCCGGCGTCCGTACCGGCGAAGACGGGCACTCCGGCGTCGTAGGCCGCCCGGACGGTGTCGTAGCGGCGGGCGTGCAGCCGCCGCATATGGTCCGACCAGCGCGGAAACTTCGCCGCGCCGCCGTCCGCGAGCTGCGGGAAGGTGGCGATGTTGACGAGCGTGGGGACGATGGCCACTCCGCGCTCGGCGAACAGCGGGATGGTGTCCTCGGTGAGCCCGGTGGCGTGCTCGATGCAGTCGATTCCGGCCTCGACGAGCGGGGCGAGGGTGTCCTCGGCGAAGCAGTGGGCGGTCACCCGGGCGCCCAGCCGGTGCGCCTCGGCGATGGCCGCCTTCACCGCCCCCGGGGGCCAGCAGGCCGCCAGATCGCCCGTGGAGCGGTCGATCCAGTCGCCGACGAGCTTGACCCAGCCGTCGCCGCGGCGGGCCTCCTGGGCGACGTAGGCGACCAGGTCCTCCGGCTCGATCTCGTGCGCGTAGTTGCGGATATAGCGCTTGGTACGGGCGATGTGGCGGCCGGCCCGGATGATCCGGGGCAGATCCTCGCGGTCGTCGACCCAGCGGGTGTCGGAGGGGGATCCTGCGTCGCGGAGCAGCAGGGTGCCGGCGTCACGCTCGGTGAGCGCCTGTTTTTCGCTGGTGGGGGCGTCCACCGGGCCGTGTGCGTCCAGGCCCACATGGCAGTGCGCGTCGACCAGGCCCGGCAGGGCCCAGCCCGTCACCGTGGTGGCATCCCGTGCCATCACCGGCCGGTCGAACGTCACCCGGCCGTCGACCACCCACAGCTCGTCGCGCACGTCGTCCGGTCCGACGAGGACCCTCCCCTTGAGGTGCAGCACCGCACCTTCACTCATGGACGTCATACCGGCACTGTAGGCGCCGCACCACGGCGGGCGGCCGGGGCGGTCGCGCCCGTTGAACAACCCTCTTTCCCCCCGCCGATTTCCCGGGATCGGGCACTGTGGCGGACTTTCCGTACGGACCGCTTTCCGCGCACTCTCCGTAGGGCTTCCGCCACGTACGCGGCACGGTTCTCCGAGCGTTCTCCGCAACTCTCCGCAGGTTTCACACACTCTTCCCGGAGATCGCCTCGCGCAAGTTCTCGGGGGTCTTGTCACGGTCTTGCCGCGCAGGATTCCATGGGCCTTCCGCGTGACCTTCCGGCGGCGAATTCCCAATTCCCTGGGAGCACAGCTTCCCGTATTCTTCTGCCCGCTTTTCCGCAGCTCAAACGCCAAGGTTTCGCTAGTGCCAAGTCCCATAATTCGAGCGGATCTCATAGGCGTTACGGAGCTGTGACCGACTACACAACGTGTCCGTTTTGCCCCGAACATCCCGGTCAAATCGGGGCATCTCGCGGTGGCATCGCGCGTACGGGCGCCCCCGCGCGATAACACATCTTCGCCGGTTCCGTAACCCCTGCCCGCGATGCAATTTCCTTTTTCCCTGGGTAAATTTAATTCCCATGACCGCCGCACAAGCAGACCATGCCGGTGCCCGAAGCGATATCAGAGAATTTCCGGAGGGCTTCAAGCTCGACACCCCACGCGTGGAGGACGGAGCCGCGATCTGGCGCATCGCCCGCGACTCGAAGACGCTGGATCTCAACTCCTCGTACAGCTACCTCCTGTGGTGTCGCGACTTCGCCGCAACCTCTGTCGTCGCCCGCGACGCGAAGGGTGAACCGGCCGCCTTCATCACCGGATATCTCCGCCCGGAGCGCCCGGAGACCCTCGTCGTCTGGCAGGTCGCCGTCGACGACGCGCACCGTGGGCAGGGACTGGCGGCCGCACTCCTGGACGGGCTCACCGCCCGCGCCAGGGACGAGCTGGGCGTACGTTTCGTCGAGACCACCGTCACCCCCGACAACACCGCATCCAACCGGTTGTTCGCGTCCTTCGCCGAGCGGCACTCAGTGCCGCTCAGGAGCGAGGTGCTCTTTGACGCAGGGCTGTTCCCGGAGCAGGGCCACGAGCCGGAGGTGCTGCACCTCATCGGCCCGTTCGAGCCACCGGCCCGCCCGGGGCACTGACGCCACCCAGGACCGCGCGGCGACGACGCCGCAGCGGCCGTGCGGGACCCGGCACCACACCCCGTGACACCGCCGGTACCGCCCAGCCCCCAACAGACTTCCTCACCTTTCGCCACTCATCTCCCAGGAGCATGCTGTGACCATCACCCAGCCCGATCTGAGCGTCTTCGAGACCGTGGAGTCGGAGGTCCGCAGCTACTGCCGTAGCTGGCCCACCGTCTTCGACCGTGCACAGGGCAGCCGCATGACCGACGAGGACGGCCACACCTACCTCGACTTCTTCGCCGGGGCCGGGTCGCTCAACTACGGCCACAACAACCCCGTCCTCAAACGCGCCCTGATCGACTACATCGAGCGGGACGGCGTCACCCACGGCCTGGACATGTCCACCACGGCCAAGCGGGCCTTCCTGGAGTCGTTCCAGAACATCATCCTGCGGCCCCGTGACCTGCCCTACAAGGTCATGTTCCCGGGCCCGACGGGCGCCAACTCCGTCGAGGCCGCGCTGAAGCTGGCCCGTAAGGTCAAGGGCCGCGAGTCGATCGTGTCCTTCACCAACGCCTTCCACGGCATGTCGCTGGGCGCGCTCGCCGTCACCGGTAACTCCATGAAGCGGGCCGGTGCCGGTATCCCGCTGGTGCACGGCACCCCGATGCCGTTCGACAACTACCTCGACGGCACCTACCCGGACTTCCTGTGGTTCGAGCGGCTGCTGGAGGACCAGGGCTCCGGCCTGAACACCCCCGCCGCCGTGATCGTCGAGACGGTCCAGGGCGAGGGCGGCATCAACGTCGCCCGTCCCGAGTGGCTGCGCGCCCTCGCCGACCTGTGCGAGCGCTGGGACATGCTGCTCATCGTCGACGACATCCAGATGGGCTGCGGCCGTACGGGTGCCTTCTTCTCCTTCGAGGAGGCGGGCATCGTGCCGGACATCGTCACCGTCTCGAAGTCCATCAGCGGCTACGGCCTGCCGCTCGCGCTCACCCTGTTCAAGCCTGAGCTGGACATCTGGGAGCCGGGCGAGCACAACGGCACCTTCCGTGGCAACAACCCGGCGTTCGTCACCGCCGCCGCGACGCTGGACACCTACTGGGCCGACGGCCAGATGGAGAAGCAGACTCTCGCCCGCGGTGAGATCGTCGAAGCACACCTCAAGGCCATTGCCGAGGAGCACCCGGACGCCATCGCCGAGTACCGCGGCCGCGGTCTGGTGTGGGGCATGGAGCTCAACGACAAGCCCGTCGCCGACAAGATTGCCAAGCGCGCCTTCGAGCTGGGTCTGCTGATCGAGACCTCCGGCCCGGAGAGCGAGGTCGTCAAGCTGCTGCCCGCGCTGACGACCACCCCCGAGGAGCTGGACGAGGGCCTTCGGATCCTCGCCCGCGCGGTCCGCGACTGCGTCTGACCACTCCAGAGCCCCTTACCGTTCCACAGAAAGGCACCGAGTCACCGTGATCGTCCGATCCTTCAAGGACATCGAAGGCACCGACCGCCACGTCAAGGCCAAGTCCGGCACCTGGGAGAGCAAGCGCATCGTGCTCGCCAAGGAGCGCGTCGGCTTCTCGCTGCACGAGACCACGCTGTACGCCGGGACCGAGACGTCGATGTGGTACGCGAACCACATCGAGGCCGTACTCTGCGTAGAGGGTGAGGCCGAGCTCACGAACGACGAGACCGGCGAGAAATACACCATCACGCCGGGCACGATGTACCTGCTCGACGGGCACGAGAAGCACACCATGCGGATCAAGGAAGACTTCCGCTGCGTCTGCGTCTTCAACCCGCCCGTCACCGGCCGCGAGGACCACGACGAGAACGGGGTCTACCCGCTTCTCACCGAACCGGAGTCTGAGCCCGAGACGGTCTGAGGCGCCACCCCGCCTGCCCCGTCCGGCAGCGCTGAGGAAGGCACGTACGCGCACGTAAGCCAGATTCCGTACGAGAGGAGAGGAAGGCAACACCATGACCACCGCACCCGAGCGCACCGCCGACCTGTACCCGACCCGTGGGACCGCTGAGGTCATCACCCCGCGGAAGGACCCGGTGGTGTGGTCGCAGCCCGGAACGGCCGGCCCCTTCGAGCCGTCCGAGCTGAGCGACTTCGAACGTGACGGCTTTTTCGCCATCGGGGAACTGCTCACGGCGGAAGAAGTCGCGGTGTACCGCGCCGAACTGGACCGTCTCGTCCTCGACCCGACGATGCGCGCCGACCCGCGCTCCATCGTCGAGCCGAAGTCACAGGACGTACGGACCGTGTTCGAGGTGCACAAGATCAGCGAGGTGTTCGCCAAGCTGGTCTCCGACCCGCGTGTGGTCGGCCGTGCCCGTCAGATCCTCGGTTCGGACGTCTATGTCCACCAGTCGCGGATCAATGTGAAGCCGGGTTTCGGTGCCTCCGGCTTCTACTGGCACTCGGACTTCGAGACCTGGCACGCCGAGGACGGTCTGCCGAATATGCGCACCGTGTCGGTCTCGATCGCGCTGACGGAGAACTACACCACCAACGGCGGCTTGATGATCATGCCCGGCTCGCACCAGCACTTCGTGGGCTGCGAGGGTGCGACGCCGAAGGACAACTACAAGCGGTCGCTGCAGATGCAGGACGCGGGCATCCCGTCGGACGAGGTGCTGACGAAGATGGCGGACAAGCACGGCATCCGTCTCTTCACCGGTCAGGCCGGTTCGGCGACGTGGTTCGACTGCAACGCCATGCACGGCTCGGGTGACAACATCACGCCCTACCCGCGCAGCAATGTCTTCATCGTCTTCAACAGCGTGGAGAACGAAGCGGTGGAGCCGTTCGCGGCACCCATCCGGCGCCCCGAGTACATCGGGGCCCGGGACTTCACTCCGGTGCGTTAGGGGACGTTCGCACCGGTGGCGCGGCCGCCGCACAGCGAGTCTGTGCGGCGGCCGCGCCGTTGTTGGTGGGGGCGGGTGCGTACGGCCGGTGCGGGTCGCCCTACCCCACCAGAGCCAGCAACCGGTCCACATCATCCGTCGAGTTGTAGAGGTGGAAGGCCGCGCGGAGCAGCCCGCCGCGCACCGAGATCCGCACGCCCGCCTCGGCCAGCCGGTGCTCCGCGTCCGCGATCCCCGGGGTGGAGACGATCGCCGAACCGGGCGCGGCCCGCGGTGTCAGACCGCGCTCGGCCAGCCCCGCGCGGTAGTACTCGGCGAGCGCGGTGTTATGGCCGTGGACGGTCTCCACACCCAGCTCGTTGAGAAGGCCGAGGGACTGCTCGGCACCCACGTAGGAGTAGTGGGCATGCGGTTCGTCGAAGCGCCGTGCGGTGGCAGCGGGCCGGACCAACCCGTAGTTGGACGCCCCGATGTCCTCCCCCGCGACCCATCCCGCATACGGCGCGGCCGGCCACTCCTCGCCCCGCCCGTACTCCCCGCCGAACGCCATGAACGTCACCCCGCGCGGGCACAGCAGCCACTTGAACGCCCCCGCGACGACGAAGTCGAAGCCGTCGGCGCGCAGCGGCAGCCAGCCGGCGGCCTGGGTGATGTCGAGGTAGGTGCGCGCCCCATGGGCCCGCGCGGCCTCACGGACCGCCGCCATATCGGCGATCCGGCCGTCCAGTGACTGCACGGCGCTGAACGCGACCAGCGCGGTCCCGGGCCGCACCGCGTCGGCGAGCGCCTCCAGCGGTACCGTGCGCAGCTTGATGCCCGGGTGGGCGGCGAGCGGATTGAGCAGCGAGCTGAAGTCGCCCTCGGGCGCCAGCACTTCGGCGCCCGCCGGGAGCGCGGAGGCCACGAACGCGGACTGCACCGCGACCGAGCTGCCGACGGCGACCCGCTCGGCGGGCACGCCCAGCAGCCGGGCGAAGGCCTCCCGCGACGCCGCGGCGGCGCCGAAGTAGTCGCGGCCCATGGTGCCGTAGGAAGCGGATTCGTCGAGGGCCGCGCGCAGGGCGACCGCGCTGCGTGCCGGGAGGAGTCCGCTGGAGGCAGAGTTCAGGTATGTCGTCTCGGGCGCGAATTCGGCCCCACCGAGTGGCTCACGTCGATGCATGCCCCCACTGTGGCCGGTGAGCGTCGGCCCGTCCATGACGCGTGCCGTTTCCGGCCGCGGGCCTTCCGGGTCGGCGCAGGCCGCAGGGGATGCGGCGGGCCGGCCCCGCGCTCGTCACCTGGTTCCGGCAGCGCCCGCCGCAACCAGTTCCAGGAGACTGTCGTGGATCTCGGTGAACCGGGCCCGCACCGCCTCCGCGGCCTGGGCGACCACGCGCGCGGCGGGGTCGCGAGGCTTTTCGAGCAGCAGGTGGACGGTGTCGGCGAGGGCGGTTTCGGGATCGTCGACGTTGAGCGGGCCTGCGCCTGCGGGGTGGGCCATGACGTTGCCGAACCCGACCAGCACGGCGTGCAGGGCGTACATCTGCCGGGCCAGCGGGAGATCGTCGCGCACGATCCCGTGGTCGCGCAGGATCGTGATGACCGCGTTGCCCATCGCGCTCGGGGAGGCGTCGGCGAAGCGCTCTTGGTCGGCGGGGCGGTGGAGCAGCTGGCGCAGGGCGCTGTCGTCGCTCCGGAGCCACCGCAGCCACGGGTTGCCGTGTGTCGTGCGGATCAGCAGCGGGGCGAGGTGCCGGGGCAGGACGGTGTGCGGGTCCTGGCCGATCCGGGTGGTGACGGTGTCGATCCAGCCCAGCACCTCGCGCGCGGCCAGCCCCACGAACAGGTCTTCCTTGGTCTCCCAGTACAGGTAGACGGTGCCCTTGCCCACGCCCGCGGCCGCGGCGATCTCGGCGATGGTCACCTTGCGGACACCGTGTTCGACGACCAGATCGCGCGCGCTGTCGAGGATCCTTGCCGCCTTGGCGGAGTCGTGTTCGATCAGCCGGCTCACCGTCGTGCTTCCTCCCGTTCGCTCTTCGTGACCATGATGGCACGGGAGTCCACAGAGGTGAGCCGGCTGAGCGGCAGGCCCCCGCGCCGGGTCACGCCAGGGCGATGTCGATCGTCTTCATCCGGGAGGACTCGCTGCGGTGCCGCCGCTTCGAGAGGAACTCCCTGCCGGGCCTCGTGGCCATCACGCGGTTCATGACGGACCGGATCCGGTATTCGGTGGGGTCGGCCGGGACGAAGAGCCTGCGCATGGCCATGCCGGTGCCCTGGTGGTACTCGATGAACGGGCGGAGCTTCGCTTCCCAGGCCCGCAGCGCCCGCGGCACCTCTCCGGGGTACCGCTCCAGCATCGTGCCCAGCATGTCGGCCCCGGCCAGGCCGGTGGAGGCCCCCATCCCGGAGTAGAGCGTCAGGCACCACGCCGCGTCGCCGACGAGCACCACCCTGTCCTGGTGCCACCGGTCCAGCCGCACCTGCTCGGCGCTGTCGAAGAGGTGGTCGGGCGCCTGCTCGAACCGGTCGAGCAGCCAGCCGAGCGTCCCACCCGTGGGCTCCGGTCCGAACCTCGCCCGCAGCGAGTCGATGGCGGGCCGGGTGAACTCGGCGTCCACGTCGTCGGTCCGGTAGTTGAACAGCACCGTCGGCGCCCGGTCGGCGAACGGGAAAACCCATGCCGACCGGCCCTGCTCGGCCATGATGATGCCTTCCTTGAGCCGGTAGCCGGGGGCCGGGCCGGGCAGGCTGCACGCCGCGATCATGTAGCCGAGGCGGTGGATGCGGCCCTCATCGGGCCCGAAGGCCAGCCGGCGCACCGTCGAGCGCAGGCCGTCGGCCCCGACCACGAGGTCGAACCGCTCGGTGGTCGCCGTCGCCGCGGCCCGGTCCTCGACATCGACCTCCACGCCGTCGTCGTCCTGGCGCAGCGCGACCGGAACCGACGAGTACCGGATCTCCACGTCCTCGGGCAGGGCGTGGAAGGCGCCGTCCTCGATGTCGCCGCGCACGACCAGGCGTGCCCGGCCGGGGACCGCGTCGGTGAAGTTCATGGCACGCCGCCGCCGGTCCGCGCGGTCGACGTTGTAGGTCGCGATGTCCGCCGAGAGGCGGTCCGGCAGCTCGATACCCAGGCGCTCGGCCGCGGCGATCCCGGTGCCGAAGAGGCCGATGAAGTACCCGCCGCTGCGGCGCTCGGCGGCCTTCTCCAGGACGACGACGTCCCAGCCCGCCTTGTGCAGCCGCAGCGCTGAGGCGATTCCGCTCACGCCGAGTCCCACTACGAGAGCCCGCTGTCGCGGGGCTGTGTTCTTGTTCATGTTCTTGTTCATGACGCCGAGAGTAGACTCACTGACCAGAATAGCCATCTGGTCAGTTCGCTCCTGTGGCGAACGACTCATCGGAACGGAGTTCCCGCCATGCCCACGGTTTTCGTCCACGGCCACCCCGAGACGGCGGCGGTCTGGGACCCGCTGCTCGCCGAGCTCGAACGCATCGCTCCCGCTCGCCCCGGCCCGATCTGCCTGTCGCCGCCCGGCTTCGGGGCACCTGTGCCGAGGGGGTTCGGCGCGGCCGTCGGTGACTACCGGGACTGGCTCATCGGCGAATTGGAGCGGTTCACCGAGCCCGTCGACCTGGTCGGGCACGACTGGGGCGGCGCGCACACCCTCAATGCGGTGATGGCCCGCCCGGACCTCGTGCGCAGCTGGGTCAGCGATGTGATCGGCCTGTTCGACCCGGACTACGTATGGCACGCGTTCGCGCAGCGGCAGCAGAAGCCGGAGAGCGCGGTACCGGACCCGGCCATCCCGTTCGGTGCGGACCTCGCGGCGCGGGTCTCGAAGCTCGTCGGGCTCGGCATGAGCGAGCCGGTGGCCAGGCGGGTCGCGGAGGGCCAGGACGAGGCGATGGGGCGGGCCGCGCACGCGCTCTACCGCTCCGCCGCCCAACCGGTGATGGCCGAGCTGGGCCGGAACCTCGAACGCGCGGCGCAGCGGCCGGGCCTCGCCCTGCTCGCCACCGAGGACCGCATGGTCGGGACCCTGGCACAGCGGTGCCGCGCGGCACAGCGCGCCGGCGCCCGGACCGTGACGCTCGACGGGCTCGGCCACTGGTGGATGACCCAGGACCCCGGCCGTGGTGCCCGGGTGCTCACCGAGTTCTGGCACGCGCCGGACCGCCCGCGAGCACGCTGACCGCGCCCGGATCCGGGCAGTCCGTCGCGGGAGAGCGACCGTGGCTCAGGCGCGAGGCGAAGGCCGGACGCGGACGCTCTCCCCCTCGCCGCCGAACGGAACGGCCTACGTGCCTACCGGCCCTCGGCCCTGCCGTCGACCCGGCGCGGCAGGCCGAGCGGGTTGTCCTCGCGCAGTTCGGGGGGCAGCAGTGCCGGTGGGGTGTTCTGGTAGGCGACCGGGCGCAGCCAGCGTTCGACGGCGGTGGCGCCGACGGAGGTGGAGGTGGAGGTGGTGGCCGGGTAGGGGCCGCCGTGGTGCTGGGCGGGGGTGACCGCGACGCCGGTGGGCCAGCCGTTGACGACGACCCGGCCGGCGAGCGGGGTGACCTCGGCCAGCAGCCGGGCGCCGCGGCCGGTGTCATCGGTGCCGTCGCTCTCCGCGTCGCCGAGTTGCAGGGTCGCGGAGAGGTTGCCGGGGAGCCGGGCGAGGACGGCGCCGATCTCGGCCTCGTCGGTGTAGTGGGCGACGACGGTGACCGGGCCGAAGCACTCCTCCAGGAGGAGGTCGTGCGGCCCTTCGGCGGCCAGGTGGGCGGCGGGGACGGCGAGGAAACCGGCGCTGACGGTGTGTTCGCCGCCCGCGCCGGGGGTGACCGGCGCGTGGACACCGGGGAGCGCGGCGCGGGTGCGCACCCCGTCGAGGAACGCGTCCCGCATCCGGTGGTCGAGCAGCACCCCGGCCTCGGTGTCGCTGACCGCCGCGGTCAGCGCCTTCAGCAGCCGCTCGCCGGCCTCACCGCCGGGTGCCAGGACCAGGCCCGGCTTGACGCAGAACTGGCCGACGCCGAGGGTCATCGCCCCGGCCAGCCCGGCGCCGATCTGCTCGGCGCGCTCGGCGGCCGCGGCCTCGGTGATCACGACGGGGTTGAGGCTGCCCAGCTCGCCGTGGAAGGGGATCGGGTGCGGGCGGGACGCGGCCGCGTCGTACAGGGCGCGGCCGCCGCGTACCGAGCCGGTGAAGCCGGCCGCGCTGATCAGCGGGTGGCGCACCAGGTCGATGCCGGCCTGGAAGCCGTGCACCAGGTTGACCACGCCCTCCGGCAGCCCCACCTCTCTGGCGGCGCGGTGCAGCAGCGCGGCACACAGCTCGGAGGTGGCCGGATGGTCCGGGTGCGCCTTGACGACGACCGGGCAGCCGGCCGCGAGGGCGCTGGCGGTGTCGCCGCCGGGTACCGAGAAGGCGAGCGGGAAGTTACTGGCGGAGTAGACCGCGACGGGGCCCAGCGGGATCTTGTAGCGGCGCAGGTCGGGCCGCGGCGGGGTGAGTCCGGGGTCGGCGTGGTCGATCAGCACGTCGAGGAACGCGCCCTCCCGCACCAGGTCCGCGAAGGCCCGCAACTGGTAGGTGGTGCGGGCGAGTTCGCCGGTGAGCCGGCCGGGGCCGAGCGCGGTCTCGGCGTCGGCGGCCTCGATGACCGCCTCGCCCGCCTCGTCCAGCAGATCGGCGGCGCGGTGCAGCAGCGCGGCACGTACGGTGCGGTCGGCCAGTGCGCCACGGGCGGCGTGTGCCGTGCGGACCGCCGTGTCCACCTCGTCGGCGGTGGCCTCCACCGCGACCTGTTCCCGCTGCTTCCCGGTTCGGGGGTCGACACTCCAGACTGGTGCCGCTGCTGTCGCTGCCACCGTGCATTCCTCCCGGGCGATGCTGCCGAGTCGTTCCGCGCCTTGCCGCACGCCGGATGACGTTCGATATGGTGAACGTTGTCCGAGATGATGAACAACTGGGACTGTATGGCGGGCCGAACAGGGGGGTCAAGGGCGATGCCAGCTGCCGATACCGGTGGAGCGCAGGTCAAATCCGCGGTGCGGACGGTCGAGTTGCTCGAATACTTCGCAGGTCGTCCCGGTATGCACAGTCTGGCCTCGGTCCAGGAAGCGATCGGCTACCCGAAGTCCAGCCTCTACATGCTGCTGCGCACCCTCGTCGACCTGGGCTGGGTCGAGACCGACGCGACCGGCACCCGCTACGGCATCGGCGTGCGGGCGCTGCTGGTCGGCACCTCGTACATCGACGGCGACGAGGTGGTGGCCGCGGCCCGGCCGACCCTGGACCGCCTCTCCGACGACACCACAGAGACCATCCACCTCGCCCGGCTCGACGGCACCGATGTCGTGTATCTCGCGACTCGTCAGTCACCGCACCATCTGCGCCCTTTCGCCCGCGTCGGCCGACGTCTGCCGGCGCACGCCACCTCGCTGGGCAAGGCGCTGCTCGCCACATACACGGACGAGCAGGTCCGGGCGATGCTGCCGCCGACCCTCGCCCCGCTGACCGAGCACACCCACACCGACCGCGAGCAGCTGATCGAGGAGCTGCGTACGGTGCGCGAACAGGGCTATGCGGTCGACCGCGAGGAGCACACCCTGGGCCTGCGCTGCTTCGGCGTCGCCATCCCGTACCGCACCCCGGCACGGGACGCGATCAGCTGCTCGGTGCCGGTGGCCCGGCTGACGGCGGGGCATGAGCAGATGATCAAGGAGGCTCTCTTCGAGGCCCGGGAACGGCTGACCCTGGCTGGCCGGCGGCTGTGAGGCGGGCCTGCTGGTGAGCGGTGAGCATGTTGAACGGTTCGGTGCGTGGGGCACGTTGGCCGGTTGAGTGCGTTAGGCACGCCGGCCGTTGAGCGCGTCGATCACCTTGAGCGCTCCTCCCCCGTATGACGGAGGCGGATCGTCGGCGCGGCCGAGGCGCTCCGGGGCGGCCGCCGGAAGGCTGGACACCATGAGCAGCACCCGGACCGGTAGCCGAGGCCAAGCCGGCCATACCGGTTGGAGACCGCAATTACGCTGGGCGGATGAGCGTCGGGACGATGGCGGCGCGGGCCGGGGCCCGTTTCTTCGCCGTACGCGAGGCCGTCCGGTGCGGCTGACGGGCCGGATACGGGCTACGGGGGATCGCGTACGGCTTACGGGGCGGCGGCTGACGGGCCGGATACGGCTTACCGGCCGGCGCTGGGTCCATCTGGTCCTGGGCGGCGCGCTGTTGATGCCGTTCTTCCTGCTGGCCACGGTCTTCGTCCTGCCGGTGCTCGCGCCCGGCCCCGAACTGCTGCGCCAACCGGCCTATCACTTGGTCAGCTTCGCCTGCGCGCTGCCGCCGGCCGCCTTGGTGGCGCTGCTCTCCCCTCTGCTGCGTCCACTGGAAGTGGCGGCCGTACGGTCGCTGTGCGGGGTGCCCGCGGAGCGGCTGGCCGAGGGGCCGGCGGTTTCCTGGGCGGCCCGGCGGCGTACCGCGCTGTGGTTCGTGACGCATCTGCTGGCCGGTGGGATCGTCAGCGGGATGACGCTGGCCGCGCCACCCGCCGCGATGGCGCTGACCTTGCTGCCGTTCTCCGCCTCCCTGCGGCGCGTCACGCCGGGATGGCCGGACGCCTTCCACGGCGTACTGGGCCCGCTCACGGGGCTGGCTCTGCTGGCCCTGGTGGCCGGTACGTCCTGGGCCATGGGGACGCTGGTGGGCCGCGTCGCTCCCGTATTGCTGGGGCCCACACCCGCCGACCGACTGGCCGCCGCCGAGCGCCGGGCCGCCGATCTGGCCTCCCGCAACCGGCTGGCCCGCGAACTGCACGATGCGGTGGGGCATGCGCTGAGCGCGGCCACCCTGCAGGCGAGCGCGGCCCGCCGGGTCCTCGACACGGACCCGGAGTTCGCCCGGCAGGCGCTGGCCGCCATTGAGGACACCACCCGTGACGCGGTCGCCGAACTGGACACCGTACTCGGCCTGTTGCGCGAGGAGGACGGCGGCGATCCGGCGGTGCCCGCGCCCACTCTGGACGGGCTGGAGGCGCTGCTCGAACGGAGCCGCGCGGCGGGCGTCCGGGTCGAGACGACGACGCAGGGACGGTGTACGGGGCTGCCATCGATGGTCTCGCGGGAGGCGTACCGGATCGTGCAGGAGGGCCTGAGCAATGCGTTGCGGCACGCCGGGCCGGTGCCGGTGACGCTGCATCTGCACCGCACCGAGCGGGAGTTGACCCTGCGGATGGAGAACCCGGTGAGCGGCCCGGTGGCCGGCCCGGCGCCCGGCTCATCGGTCCCGGCGCCCCGTACGGGCGGGGGCCGCGGGCTACTGGGGATCGCCGAACGCGCCCGGCTGCTGGGCGGCGAGGCGGCGGCCGGGGCGCGGGACGGCGTATGGCGGCTGACGGCGCGGCTGCCGCTGGCGGGGAGGGAGCGCGGTGGGCGCGGGGATGTGCAGGCGTAGGGGGGCCGAGACAAACGCCGGGGGACGGGAGACAGGGGGCGGGGAGATGGCCAGGGCTGGGGGCGACGGGGGGACGATGGGCGACGGCGGCAAGAGGAACGGCAGCGGAGGCGCCAACGGGAACGGCAACGGCGGCGTCTGCGTCGACGACGGCAACGGCAACGGCAACGAGCATGTCTGCGGCGGCAACGGCGACATCCTCAGCGACCGCGACCGGCCCCGCCCCCTCCGTATCGTCCTCGCCGACGACGAACAGATGGTGCGCTCGGCGCTGCGCGCGATCCTGGGCGCCGAGGGCGATATGGAGGTCGTCGGCGAGGCGTCGACCGGCGCCGAGGCGGTGCCGCTGATCCGTGAACTGCGCCCGGACATCGTGCTGATGGACGTCCGGATGCCGGAGATCGACGGGATCCGGGCGACCGAGCAGGTGCTCGCCGGGATGGACCGGCCGCCGCGCATCATCGTGGTGACGACCTTCGAGAACGACGCCTATGTGTACGACGCGCTGCGGGCCGGTGCCAGCGGGTTCCTGCTCAAGCGGTCCGGGGCGGAGGACCTGGTACAGGCCGTACGGCTGGTGGCACGCAGCGACTCGCTGCTGTTCCCGGCCGCGGTACGGCAGTTGGCCGCCCGGCACGCCGGGGAGCGGGCCGCGGACGACGCGGCGCGGCTGCTGCGGGCCCGGCTGTCGGAGCGGGAGCGGGCGGTGCTGCGGCTGATGACCGCCGGGATGACGAACGCCGAGATCGCGGACCGGCTGGGGGTGGGCCCGGCCACGGTCAAGACACATGTGGCGGGGGTCCTGGCCAAGCTCGGGGTACGGGACCGGACCCAGGCGGTGATCGCCGCGTACGAGTGCGGGTTCGTACGGCCGGGGTGAGGGCGGACCTCGTACGGCCGGGGTGAGGGCGGGGCCCCGGCCCGCCGCAAGCCGATTCACACCCCCCGTCAAGCGTCTTGACCGGCCAGAATCCGGCTTTTTACGGTGCTTCAGGGGGTCCCGACATCTGCGTGAGGAGTCGCCGCCCATGACCGCACCCCGCACCGTTCTGCTCACCGGCGCCGCCGGCGGCGTCGGCACCCTGATGCGTGAGCTGCTGCCGCCGTACGGCTACCGGCTGCGCCTGTTCGACCAGCGGCCCGTGGACGGCGAACCGGACGCGATCACCGCCGAGTTGGCCGATACGGAGACGCTGCGCGCGGCGGCGGACGGGGTCGACGCGATCGTCCATCTCGCCGGTATCTCCCTGGAAGCCCCGTTCGAGGAGATTCTGCGCGCCAACATCGAGGGCACCTACCGCCTGTACGAGGCGGCGCGCGCGGCAGGCGTCCGACGGGTCGTCTTCGCCTCCTCCAACCACGCCGTCGGCTTCACCCCGCGCCCCGCGGACGGCTCCGCCGCCATCCCCGTTGGCACGCCCCGCCGCCCCGACACCTACTACGGACTGTCCAAGGGCTTCGGCGAGGACCTCGCCTCGCTCTACTGGGACCGGCACGGTATCGAGACCGTCTCGGTCCGGATCGGCTCCTGCTGTCCGGAGCCGACCTCGGTACGGATGCTGTCGATCTGGCTGAGCCCGGCCGACTGCGCGCGGCTGCTGGACGCCGCGCTCACCGCGCCCGGCGTGGGCCACACCATCGTCTACGGCTCCTCCGCCAACACCCGTCTGTGGTGGGACCTGTCGACCGCCCGCGCCCTGGGGTACACCCCGCGGGACGACTCCGAGCCGTACGCGGCCGAGCTGATAGCCGCCCAGGGCACGCTGGACCCCACCAACCCCGACCACACCCATCTCGGCGGCACCTTCTGCACCGACCCGCCCCAGTGGCCACACTGACGGGCACACCACCCACGGCCGTACCGCACCCCACAGCCGTACCGCGCCCCCGGCCGTACCGCGCACAACAGCAAGCCGCACCGCCCCCACCGACCCCGCACACCACACAGGCCCCACCACGGAACCCGTGCCCCCCACCAGGCGTCCTCGTCTACGTACCGATTTCTCCGCGCTGGAACGAGGAACGCATCATGGGCATCGTCAGCTGGCTCGTACTCGGGCTGATCGCGGGCGTCATCGCCAAGGTTCTGCTGCCGGGACGCGACCCGGGAGGGCTTATCGGCACGACCCTCATCGGCATCGTCGGGTCCTTCATCGGCGGCTGGCTCTCCACCAAGTTTCTGAACGAGCCGATTCCGAAGGACTTCGGCGAGCCGAGGATGTGGGTCGCCTCGATCGCCGGGGCCCTGGTCCTGCTGATCGGCTACCGGCTGCTGTTCGGCAACTCCCGCGAACGCCGGTGAGCGGGCCGGGCGGTCATCCGGCCGCGGGTAATGGAACCGCAAAGGCGCGCCGATCGTTGACCCCGGCATGACCGCTATGACTCCTGGCTCGAACCTCCCGCTCAGCGCCGCGCGGGTGGCGGTGGACGTCACCGCCCCCGTGCGGCTGGACGTCTCGGGCCTGCTGCTGGCCGCCGACGGCAAGGTGCGCTCCGACGACGACTTCGTGTTCTACAACCAGCCGACCGGGCCGGGCGTGACGCACTCCGCGGCGGCCGGCGGCGGCGACACCATCACGGTGGACACCGCTGCGGTGCCCGAGGGCATCGAGAAGATCGTGGTCACCGCGAGCCTGGACACCCCCGGCGCGACCTTCGCCGGCACCGAGCCCACCGGCACGGTCCGTAATGCCGACGACGGCAGCGTCCTCGCCTCCTTCACCCCGCCGCAGCTGGGCACCGAGACCGCGCTGGTGGTCGTCGAGATCTACCGCCGCGCCGGTGCCTGGAAGGTCCGCGCGGTCGGCCAGGGCTACGCCAACGGCCTGGCGGGGATCGCCACCGACTTCGGCGTCAGCGTGGAGGAACCGGCCGCCCCGGCCGCCGCCCCGCAGGCACCCCCCGCTCCCCCGGCCGCAGCGCCCGCCGCACCCGCGGGCCAGTGGGGTCCGCCCACCGGCGCCCCGGTACCGGCCGCGCCCCCGGCCCCCGCGGCCGCGGCCGCCGCGCCGCCCGCCGCCCCGGCCGCACCACCCGCCCCCGGCAAGATCAACCTCGACAAGGGCCGCGTCAGCCTCCAGAAGAACCAGACCGTCTCCCTGGTCAAGGGCGGCCGCCCGCTGCTCAGCTCGGTGCGGATGGGCCTCGGCTGGGAGCCCGCCTTCCGCGGCAAGAGCATCGACCTGGACGCCTCCGTGATCGCCTACGGGCCGGACCGCAAGAAGGTCGACAACTGCTTCTTCGGCAAGCTGACGATCCTGAACGGCGCCATCCAGCACTCCGGCGACAACCTCACCGGCGAGGGCGCCGGCGACGACGAGGCGATCACCGTCCACCTCGGCGGGCTGCCCCCGCAGGTGACGGGCCTGGTCTTCGTCGTGAACTCCTTCTCCGGCCAGAAGTTCTCCGATGTCGCCAAGGCGTACTGCCGACTGCTGGACGCCCAGAGCGGCGAGGAGCTGGTCCGCTTCGACCTCACCCACTCGGAGCCCCGTACGGGCGTGATGATGGCCAAGCTCATCCGCCAGTTCTCCGGCGAGTGGGAGATGACCGCGATGGGCGAGTACGTCGATTCCCGCACGGTCCGCGGCATGGTCAAACCAGCCGGCCAGGCACTCTGAGCGAGCCCCTGACGCCCGCCTCCCTGACGGCTCGGCCCGGTCCCTGACGTCCCCGGCGCCGTCAGGGCCCGGGCCGGGGACGTCAGCCGCAGCGCGCCACTCCCAGCGGCGGCCCTTCCCCGGTCCGGAAAGGTCCAGGACTGAGAATTGTGCCGCCACGCCCCGCACCGCAGAAGCGGTCACGGCATCCCCAGGGCACGCACGAGGAGCGTTCGATGACGCAGCAGCCGCCGCCGGCCGGCCCCGCGGATCCCCCGGACGGACCGGCGCCCCCGGACCTTCCCGACCGGGTCGCGCGGGTCTACGGCGCGGATGACCTCAGCACCGTCCCCGCCTTCGCCGGCGGCTTCATCAACTTCGGCTACTGGACGGGCCTGCCGAGCCCCGCGGACCGGAAGCTGACCCGGGCCGACCGGGTGCGCAGCGAGGAAGATCTCTACCGCCTGGTGCTGGGCACCTTCGACCGGCCGCGGGGCCGCACCGCCCTGGACGTCGGCTGCGGGCGCGGGCTGGGCTGTGCGCTGGCGCTGCGGGAGTTCGGCCTGGCGCCGGTCATCGGGCTGGACGCGCACCCCGACCAGATCGCCCGTGCCCGGGAGGCCAACGCGGACCTGCTCGCCGGGCCCGCGGACGCCCCCGGCCGGCTGGAGTTCGTCCTGGGCGCGGCCCAGCGCATCCCGCTCCCCGACGGTTCCGTCGACTGCCTGTTCTCGGTCGAGGCGGCGCAGCACTTCCGCGATCTGTCCGGTTTCGCCCAGGAGGCCGCGCGGGTGCTGCGCCCGGCAAAAGGCCGGCTGGCGCTGACCACGTTCTTCGCCCGCACCCGGGCGGCCGCCCGCGCCCTGCCCGAGTTGCTGCCCCCGTTCGCCGACGGCCTGGACGTCCCGCATGTGGTCGACGAGGTCGCGGCGGCACTGACCGCGGCGGGTCTGCGCGAGGTGCGGGTCCGGCCGATCGGCGACGGGGTCTGGGAGTCCTACGACCGCTATATGGCCCAGCAGCCGGAGCTCCACGACGACGAGTGGCCGCGCCGCTATCTGACGGCGTACGAGACCGGTCTGCTGGACTACTACCTGCTGACGGGGGCGGCAGCCTGAGCCGCCGCCCCCGCCCGCCGTACGGCTACGGCTGGCGCTGCCGCCGCTGCCGCTTCCACGGCCCGGTGATGGCCAGCATGATGCCGGGCTCCTGGATGTTGGCGAACAGCGTGCGCCCGTCCGGGGAGAACACCGGCCCGGTGAACTCGCTGAACTGGGGCTCGTCCGCGGTACCGATGTTGAGGTCGTTACGGGCGATCGGGTAGGTCCGGCCGTCGTCGGTGGCACCGAAGAGGTGCTGGACGCCCTCGCCGTCCTCGGCGATGATCAGCCCGCCGTAGGGCGAGACGGTGATGTTGTCGGGGCCGTCCAGGGCGCCGTCCTTCGACGGTTCCTTGTTGACGCCCAGCAGCACCTTCAGGGTCAGCGTCCGCCGCCGCGGGTCGTAGAACCAGACCTGGCCGTCGTGCTGGACAGGGCTCTCGTCACGGGCGAAGGAGGACACCACATACGCGCCGCCGTCCGCCCACCACAGGCCCTCCAGCTTGCGGGCGCGGGTGATCTCGCCGTCCTTGAACTGCTTGCGCACCGAGACCTTACGGGCGTCGCGGTCGGGGACCTCGACCCAGTCGACGCCGTAGACGGTGCCGGGCTTGGTGGCACGCGAGAGGTCGTCGACGAACCGGCCGCCGGAGTCGAAGCACTTGAAGGCCTCCAGCACTCCGGCGTCACCGGCGAGCGAGCGCAGCTGGCCGCGGCCGTGGCGGAAACCGTGCGGCGGGGTCCAGCGGTAGAAGAGGCCGTTGGGTGTGCCGGCGTCCTCGGTCAGATAGAGGTGGCCGCGCTTGGGGTCGACGACGACGGCCTCGTGGGCGTAGCGGCCCAGCGCCTTGACGGGCTGGGGGTCGTGGCCGGCCCGGCGGTCGTAGGGGTCGACCTCGAAGACATAGCCGTGGTCCTTGGTCATGCCGTGCTCGCCGGCCTTGTCCTCGGTTTCCTCGCCGGTGAGCCAGGTGCCCCAAGGGGTGGTGCCGCCCGCGCAGTTGGTGGAGGTACCGGCGATGCCGACCCACTCGCCGACCGGGCTGCCGTCCTTGGCGACCTCGACGA
Source organism: Streptomyces tubercidicus (assembly GCF_027497495.1). Taxonomy (GTDB): domain Bacteria; phylum Actinomycetota; class Actinomycetes; order Streptomycetales; family Streptomycetaceae; genus Streptomyces; species Streptomyces tubercidicus. The sequence continues at coordinate 6,316,289 of NZ_CP114205.1, read as the reverse complement.
CGGTGCAGCCGCCGGACGCCGCCGGGTCGTAGACCAGCCCGTCGGCCAGCGGCACCGGGTGCGGCCAGTCGGCGCGCGGGCCCTTCAGCTCGTGGTTGTTGACCAGGAGGGTGGTGCCGCGCTGGCCCTCGAAGGTGCCGGTGCCGTCGTGGTTGGAGGGCGTGGACTCACCGCTGTCCAGCTTGGTGACCCCGGTCCGGGTGATGATCCGGTACGAGAACCCGGCGGGCAGCGCGAGGATGCCGTCCGGGTCAGCGATCAGCGGGCCGTAGCCGATTCCTTGCCCGTCCCCCGCGCTGTCCGGTGCCTCCTCGCCGATGGCTCCGGGCGCCGTGGCCAGCACGCCGACGGTGCCGGCCAGTGCGACCCCCGCACCGGTGAGGGCGGAACGTCTGGCGAAGTCTCTGCGGGTGAGCGGCATTGTCATCTCCTGGATGGCCGGTTTCTTCTCCCCTGTGCCTGCGGGCACACGCTCTCGTGCGCTGTCGAACTCCAGTTGAACGCGGCACGACATCCGGGAAGCAGTTGGCACCGGGCGGCTGTCCTCAGCCGTCGGGCAGCCGGCACGGCGTCCCGGGGTATCCCGTCCAGGAGCGCCGGCGCGCCCAGGTCGGCGTGGCGGATGACCGGTTCGCGCGGGCTGGTGAAGCGAAGGGCGGGGGCCGCCGACCGGGCCGGCCGCCCCCGTCCCTGTGGAGACCGGCGCAGACCGGCCCCGCGGCCGTAACGGCCGTAACTCAGCCCGACTGGCGCGACCGGGCCTTGAACGCGGCCTTGCGGGCCTCCTTGGCGGCCTTCTTGTCCGGGTGCAGGCGGCCCATGGCCTCCAGGACGTCGGCGGCGGCGGGGTGGTCGACCCGCCAGACGGTGTCGAAGAAGCCGCTGTGCTGTTCGGTCAGGCCCTGTACCAGGTCGCGGAGCTCGGTCGCGGCGTCGTCGTCGGCGATGTCGAGCTGCGCCGCGATGGTGTCCACCGTCAGCCAGAAGATCATTTCCTGGGAGGGCTCGGGGATGCCGGGCAGGCCGCGTTCGGCGAGCCAGACCCGGGACAGGCCGCCGAGCTGCCGGTCGTCGAGTACGTCGCGCAGTGCGGCCTCGGCGTCCGGCGAGATCAGCGAGAGGGTCTGCTGGGCGGCGAGGCGGCGCCGCGGGGCGCGCTCGTCGTCGCCGCGGGCGGCGGTGAGCAGGTCGCGGGCGGCGTCCAGGGGCGTACGGGCGGCGAGCCAGAGCTCGGACTCGGCCTGGGCGAGGCCCTCGGGGTACTCGGGCAGCGCGTCCAGGAGGACATCGGCGCCCTTGTCGGCGAGGTCGCCGACGGCGGGGGCGTGCACGCCCGCGTCCAGCATCCGGGCGCGCACCGCGTAGACGCCGAGCGGGGTGAGGCGGACCAGGCCGTAGCGGGAGACGTCCTCGTCGGTCAGCGGCTCGGCGCCGGAGGACCCCCCGGGCCCCTGCGGGAGGGCCGCTTCGCCGTCCTCGTCCAGCTCCTCGATGAGCGATTCGTCGACGGGCTGGTAGGCGACCAGCCCGATCGGTTCCAGCACCCGGAACTGGTCGTCCAGGCGCATCATCGCCTCGGAGACCTCTTCGAGGACCTCGTCCGTGGGCTCGTCCATATCGTCCGGGACGATCATGGAGGCGGCCAGTGCGGGCAGCGGAACCTCCTGGTCAGGGCGCTCGTTCAGGGCCGTGAGCAGATAGAGGTTGCCGAGGATGCCGTCCAGCAGCTCGGCCTCCTCCTCCGGGTTCCAGTCGAGCGCGTCCAGGTCCAGTTCGCCGCCCTCGGTGAGCTGGTCGGCGAGGTCGGCGAGGTCGGGGGCGGCCGCGTCGGCGAGCACGGTCTCCATGCCGCCGAGCCAGATGTCGAGGATGTCCTGCGGGCTGCCGGAGGTGAGCAGGCCCAGCTCCTCGCCGGGGGTGGCGATGCCGGCCGCGGCGTCGTCGGGGAGGTCGGCGCCGTCCTCGCTCTCCTCGGTCTCCGCGATCTCCACGAGACCGGTGTCCACCGCGAGCTGCCAGGCTTCGGCGGTGTAGGCGGCGCCGTCCTCGTCGGCGGTCAGGCCGAGGTGCTCGGTGGCTGCGGCCAGCGGCTCCTCCAGGATCTGGCCGCCGACGCCGACCGGGACGCCGCGCTCGGCCCAGCGGGCGAGCTTCGCGGCACGGGCCATCAGGGGCGCGCTCAGCGCGTCCCGGGCCAGTTCCGCTTCGGAGTGCAGCCGCACCGGCGGCAGGGTCGGGCGGTCTGCGGACATCGGGTGCTCAGCTCCTCGGACGGACTACGGCTGGGGGTACTCCCCCAGCTACCGCTGGGAGGACCCCCACCCAGCGGTAGCTGGGGTGTGCGCCGCCCAAGCGTAGACGGAATTCTCCGTATCTCGGACGGTTCACCCACGCGCCCCCTGCTGGTTACCCGCAGAAGCTTGACAACTCCCTTACGTGCGCAACAGATTGACGCAGATCGACGCGCGTAGCGCGCTTCGTTCTCGCTCCGTATTCACGTTGCCGTAGCCACCCCCCATACCTCTCGGAGGCATCCATGCCGTCCCGTCGTTCGCTCCGCAGAACGGCCGTCGCCAGCGCGGTGGTCTGCGCCGCCCTGGCCGGCGGACTGCTGACCGCCACCCAGTCCGCCTCGGCGGCCGGCGCCCGGATCCACGACATCCAGGGCAGCACCCGAATATCCCCGCTGGCCGGACAGCAGGTCAGCGAGGTGCCCGGTACGGTCACCGCGATCCGCTCGTTCGGCTCGGCGCGGGGCTTCTGGGTGCAGGACCCGCACCCGGACAAGAACCCGGCCACCAGCGAGGCGGTCTTCGTCTACACCGGCAAGGAGACGCCGAAGGTCGCGGTCGGTGACGCGGTCACCTTCTCCGGCACGGTCAGCGAGTACTACCCGGGCGGCAAGGACGCCGGTCTGCAGTCGGTCACCGAGATCACCGACGCGACCTGGAAGACCGACTCCGCCGACGCCCCGCTGCCGGCCGCCTTCAAGCTCAACCCGGCCTCGGTGCCGAACCGTTACGCCCCCGACGCGGGCGGCAAGAGCATCGAATCCCTGAAGCTGCGCCCCTCCTCGTACGCCCTGGACCGCTACGAGTCCCTGGAGGGCATGCGCGTCACGATGTCGGACGCCCCGGTCGTGGGGGCGACCAACACCCACCACGAGCTGTGGCTGACCGCCGAGCCGAAGCACCACCGCACCGCCCGCGGCGGCACGCTCTACCGCTCCTACCAAGACCCCAACGGCGGCCGGATCAAACTGGCGTCGCTGATCCCCTTCGCACAGCAGCCGTTCCCGGTGGCCGATGTCGGCGACGAGCTGACCGGCACCACCGCCGGGCCGCTGGACTACGACAACTTCGGCGGCTACACGCTCCAGGCCACCGAACTGGGCAAGCTCACCGACCACGGCCCGGAGCCGGAGAAGACCCGCAAGCAGAAGTCCGACGAGCTGGCGGTGGCCACCTACAACGTCGAGAACCTGTCGCCCAGTACCCCGCAGGCCAAGTTCGACCGGCTGGCCAAGGGGCTGGTGGAGCACCTCGCCTCCCCCGACGTGGTCGCGCTGGAGGAGGTCCAGGACGACAACGGCACCAAGGACAACGGTGTGGTCACCGCCGGCGCCACCCTCAAGAAGCTCACCGACGCCATCAAGGCGGCCGGCGGCCCGGCGTACGAGTGGCGGCAGATCGACCCGGCCAACGACCAGGACGGCGGCCAGCCCGGCGGCAACATCCGGGTGGCGTTCCTGTTCAACCCCGAGCGGGCCTCGTTCACGGACATCAAGGGCGGTGACGCCACCACCCCGGTGAAGGTGGTCGACGACCACGGCAAGGCCACGCTGTCCGCGTCGCCGGGCCGGATCGCGCCTGCCGACCCGGCGTGGAAGGACAGCCGCAAGCCGCTCGTCGGCCAGTTCGCGCTCAAGAGCCGCCCGGGGAGCCGGGTGTTCGTGATCGCCAACCACTTCAACTCCAAGGGCGGCGACCAGGCTCTGGACAGCCGTTTCCAGCCACCGGTCCGCAGCTCGGAGACCCAGCGCACCGCACAGGCCGAGCAGGTCAACGGGTTCGTCAAGGATCTGCTGGCCAAGGACCGGAAGGCCGCGGTGGTGGTGGCCGGCGACCTCAACGACTACCAGTTCTCGCCGGCCCTCAAGGCCCTCACCGCCGGCGGTGTGCTCACCGACCAGGTCAACCGGCTGCCCGCCGCCGAGCGCTACGGCTATGTCTACGGGGGCAACTCGCAGGTGCTGGACCACATGCTCACCAGCCGCCCGCTGACCCGCGCCGACTACGACATCGTGCACCTCAACGCCGAGTACGCCGACCAGGCCAGCGACCACGATCCGCAGGTGCTGCGGATCCGCCCGTAGCCCGGCGGACGGTCACCGCATGTGACTCCCCCGTCACCCGTCCGGCCCACGTCCGGGGGCCAACTGCCGCGGGGGGTGCGGTACTGGGCAGGTAAGAACCATTCGGCGAGACATAGGGAGTCACCATGCCGAAGTCCCAGAACCGTAAGTCGGGCAACAAGGACCGCGCCGCCGAGCGGCGCACCGACCAGCGGAAGCCGAAGTCGTCGGAGGAGTCCGCCGCCGAGCGGACCCAGGACCTGAAGCGTTCGCGGAACGGCCTGACTGGCGCGTGATGGGCCTGTGATGCCCGAGCGGCCGTCGCACCGAACGGTGCGGCGGCCGCTGCACGTTTCCCGGACCCACTCACGTAGCGATGCTTAACAAATCCCCCAGTGCAACTAAGTGGACGTGAAATATGAGGCGCGCTCACACTCCTGGCATGCAGACCATGACCCGCACCCCCGCACCGCCCTTCGGCCGCGTCGCGGCCGCCATGATCACCCCGTTCACCGCCGACGGCGCACTCGACACGGACGGCGCGCAGCGGCTCGCCACCCGCCTCGTCGACGACGGCGGCTGCGACGCCCTGGTCCTGAGCGGCACCACCGGGGAGTCCCCGACCACCTCCGACGCCGAGAAGGAGACCCTGCTGCGGGCCGTGGTCGAGGCCGTCGGCGACCGGGCGCGGATCACCGCGGGGGTCGGCACCAGCGACACCCGGCACACTGTCGCCCTGGCCCGGGGCGCCGAACGGGCGGGCGCACACGGCCTGTTGGTGGTCACGCCGTACTACTCGCGGCCCACCCAGGAGGCCGTGAGCCACCATCTGCGGACCGTCGCGGACGCCACCGGACTGCCGGTGATGCTCTACGACATCCCGGGCCGGACCGGCACCGCGCTGACCGCCCGGACCCTGCTGCGGCTGGCCGCCCATCCGCGGATCGCGGGGGTCAAGGACTGCGGCTACGACCTGCTGAAGTCCGCGAAGGTGCTGGCCGCGACGGACCTGGCCTACTACGCGGGCTGCGACGAACAGATCCTGCCGCTACGGGCCCTCGGCGGCGCGGGCTGCGTCAGCACCGTCGCCAATGCCGCACCCCGGGCGGTGCGCGCCGTACTGGACGCCTATGACGCCGGGGACACGGCCACGGCGGCCCGCCGTCAGCTGGCCCTGGTCCCGCTCATCGAGGCGGTGACCGGCGGGGAGGCCCCCGGCACGGTCACCGCGAAGGCGCTGCTGGATCACCTCGGACTGCCCGCGGGACCGGTCCGCGGCCCGCTGCTGGCGGCGGACGCCGAACTCACCAGCCGGCTGGCGGACGCGCTGCGGACGACCCTGGACCGGACTGCTGATGCGGATACGGCGGTGCCTGCGGGGGTCCCTGGTTAGGCGGGAAGGGCGCGGGCGCCGGCCCGAAGCCGCCCGGCGCGCCGGGCTGCCCGTACGGAGCCGCTGCGGCGTTCTGCCCGACGGCCTCCGCGCCCGGCTCCGACGGCTCCTCCGGGCCCGGCACCAGGTCGCGGACCAGCAGCGTCGCCCCGGCGACCGCGCCCGGCATCAGCACCACCGCGACGAACGGGATCAGGAACAGCAGCACGATGGGGGTGCCGAAGCCGACCGCGAGCCCCTTGCGGCCGCGCAGCATCCGGAGCCGCTCGCGCACCGGGATGTCCCGGCGCTGCATGGCCACCGAGGTCAGCTCGACGGCGAGGAAGAAGCCGGAGACACAGAAGCCGATGGCGGGGACCACGGTCTGCCCGATGAACGGCACGAAGCCGAGGAAGAACAGCAGGATGCCGAAGCCCGCGGCCCGCAGCAGCACATGGACGCTGTCACGGAGCGCGATCCAGATCTCCTGCCACACCGGCCGGTCCGGGGACGGCGGGCAGTTCCCCTCGGACTCCTCGACCTTCTCCGAGAGCGACTCATAGAAGGGATCGCCGATCAGCAGGGTGGTCGCGGTGAAGGTCAGCACCGCGAGCGTCAGCCCGCCGGCGAACAGCAGCGCCACGAACACCCCGCGCAGCAGCCCCTGCCAGGGCGAACCCCAGCCGTCGGCGAACGGCGTCGCCCAGGCCGCGATATCGCCGGACCAGATGGCGAGCGCGACGAGCACCCCGGCGTACAGGACCAGCGCGATCAGCGCCGGAATCAGCCCGAATCCCCACCACCGGCCGTGCTGGGCGACCCAGCGCTGCCCCTTGCCCAGATACCGCATCCCCGCTACAAGATCACGCATGGGCGTAAGCCTATCGGCGTCCGGCCGGGCCGGGGACCGGGGCGGCGGACAACAACGGCCCGGCGGATGACCGCCGGGCCGTGGTGTGACCGTGTCCGCTCAGTTGTGGCTGTGCAGCACCTCGTTGAGGCCGCCCCACTCCGCCTTGTTCGGGCGGGCCTCGACGGTGCCGGTGGTCGAGTTGCGGCGGAAGAGGATGTTGTCCGCGCCGGAGAGCTCCAGGGCCTTGACGATCTGGCCGTCGGGCAGCGTGACCCGGGTGCCCGCGGTGACATACAGACCGGCCTCGACGACACACTCGTCGCCCAGCGCGATACCGATACCCGACTCGGCGCCGAGCAGGCAGCGCTCACCGATCGAGATGATCTGCTTGCCGCCGCCGGACAGGGTGCCCATCGTGGAGGCGCCGCCGCCGATGTCGGAGCCGTCGCCGACGACGACACCCGCGCTGATCCGGCCCTCGACCATGGAGGTGCCCAGCGTCCCGGCGTTGAAGTTGACGAAGCCCTCGTGCATGACGGTGGTCCCGGCGGCGAGGTGCGCGCCCAGGCGCACCCGGTCGGCGTCCGCGATCCGCACACCGGCAGGCGCGACATAGTCCGTCATCCGCGGGAACTTGTCGATACCGGTGACCATCAGATGCAGCCCCTCGGCACGGGCGTTCAGCCGCACCGTCTCCACCCGGTCGACGGCCACCGGACCCAGCGAGGTCCAGGCGACGTTGGCCAGCAGGCCGAAGACGCCCTCCAGGTTCTGCCCGTGCGGCTTGACCAGCCGGTGGCTGAGCAGGTGGAGGCGCAGGTACGCGTCGTGGGCGTCCAGCGGCTTGTCGTCGAGGGAGGCGATGACCGTCCGGACGGCGACGACCTCGACCTCGCGGACCGGGTCGGGACCGGTCGCCTTGAGCACGGCGTTGCCCAGCAGTTCGGCGGCGCGCGCGTCGTCCAGCCGCTCGGTGCCGGCCGGACCGAGGTCCGCGGTGGAGGCGGCGACCAGTTCGGGCGCCGGGAACCAGGTGTCGAGAACGGTGCCGTCGGAGGTGACGGTGGCGAGCCCGGCGGCGACGGCGCCGGTCGTACGGGGAGAAGCAGCATCGGTCATGTTCGAAACCTAACCGGAGGGCCCCCGCCGAGGCGAACCGGGCCGCCGCTCAGCCCAGCACTCCGGCCAGCCCGGCCCGTACCGACGCGGGATCGAAGGGCTGCCCGGTCAGCAGATGCTGCAACAGCAGCCCGTCGGTCAGCGCCACCACGGCCCGCGCGGTCCGGACATCGCCGATCCGCTGTCCGAGCACCCGCACCATCTCGTCCAGACACTCCGCGGCGATCGGCCGCACCGCCTCGCGGCGAAGCGCCGTCAGATACAGCTCGTACTCCAGCTCCATCCGCGAGCGGTCCCCGGCCAGGGCCTCCTCGATGAACCGGGCGACCTCCTCGGCGAGCGGCGCCGCCGGGTCGATCCCCTCGGCCCAGCGCGCGAAGTCGGCCAGACAGACCCGGTTGACCTGCCGCAGCGCGGCGATCAGCAGCTCGTCCAGGGACGCGAAGTGGTACGTGGTCGAGCCGAGCGGCACATCCGCCGCGGCCGCCACCGAGCGGTGGCTGAGCCCGGCGATCCCCCGCTCGCCGACCACCGCGATCGCCGCGTCGATGATCCGCTGCCGCCGGTCCGGATCGTAGCGCCGCGCCATCAGTGTGCCCCGTCCAGATTGAGCACCACGACGCCGCCGATGACCAGCAGCACCCCGAGGATCTTCAGCGCGGTGGCGCTCTCCCCCAGGAACACCATCCCGATCGCGGCGATCAGCGCCGTCCCGGCCCCGGCCCAGATGGCATACGCCGTGCCGACGCTCATCGATTTGAGGGTCTGCGCGAGCAGGAAGAAGGCGAGCAGATAGCCCGCCGCGGTGTACACCGACGGCCACAGCTTGCTGAACCCGTCGCTGTACTTCATCGCGGTGGTCGCGAGCACCTCGGAGAGGATCGCGCCGGCAAGCGTCACATAGACCATGCGTACGAGCGTACACAGCGTTGCGTACGGTCGTACATACCTGTGCGGCCCGGAACGCGCGATACGGCCGTGCCCGCCAGTGGTGGCTGGCGGGCACGGCCGTATCGCTGAGAAGACCTCGTCAGACGTTGAAGCCCAGCGCGCGGAGCTGCTCGCGGCCGTCGTCGGTGATCTTGTCCGGGCCCCACGGGGGCATCCAGACCCAGTTGATCTTCAGTTCGCTGACGATGCCGTCCGTGACGGACTTCGCCTGGTCCTCGATGACATCGGTCAGCGGACAGGCCGCGGAGGTCAGCGTCATGTCGATGGTGGCGATATTGGCGTCGTCGATGTGGATGCCGTAGATCAGCCCCAGGTTGACGACATCGATGCCCAGCTCGGGGTCCACGACGTCGTACAGCGCCTCGCGGACCTCCTCCTCGGAGGCAGGCTTCGTGGTGGTCGGGGTGTCGGTCATGCGGTCTTCGCCTCCTCGGAGAGGGCCTTGGCCGTGGCGTCCTTCCAGGCCATCCAACTGAGCAGCGCACACTTCACGCGCGCCGGGTACTTGGAGACTCCGGCGAACGCCACCGCGTCCTCCAGGATCTCCTCCATCGCGTCATCCGGTTCGAGCTGCCCCTTGGACTGCATCAGCTCCAGGAACGTCTCCTGGATCTTCTGCGCGTCCCCGAGCTGCTTGCCCACCAGGAGCTCGTTGAGCACCGACGCGCTGGCCTGGCTGATGGAGCAGCCCTGGCCCTCGTAGGACACATCCTCAATCGTCGCGCCGTCGAGCCGCACGCGCAGCGTGATCTCGTCACCGCACGTGGGGTTGACATGGTGCACCTCGGCGTCGCCGTCCCGCAGACCGCGCCCATGGGGGTGCTTGTAGTGGTCCAGGATGACGTCCTGGTACATGGAATCCAGCTTCACGGCTCAGTCAGTCCTCGTCCTCATCCGCTGTGCTCGGGTTTACGGTCTCTGTTTGTCTAACCGAAGAAGTTGCGGACGTGCTCCAGGCCCTCGACCAAGGCGTCGACCTCGGCGGGCGTGGAGTACAGATAGAACGACGCTCGCGTGGTCGCGGGAATTCCGTAGCGCAGGCAGACCGGCCGTGCGCAGTGGTGGCCCACCCGGACCGCGATGCCCTGCTCGTCCAGCACCTGGCCGACGTCGTGCGGATGGATGTCGCCGAGCGTGAAGGAGATCGTCGCCCCGCGGTCCTCGGCCGTGCTCGGGCCGATGATGCGCAGGTCCGGGACCTCCAGCAGCCGCTTGACGGCGTACTCGGTGATCGCGTGCTCATGCGCGGCGATGTTGTCCATGCCGATCGAGGTGAGGTAGTCCACGGCCGCGCCGAGGCCGACGGCCTGGGCGATCGGGGGCGTACCGGCCTCGAACTTGTGCGGGGCGGGCGCATAGGTCGAGGAGTGCATCGAGACGGTCTCGATCATCTCGCCGCCACCGAGGAACGGCGGCAGGTCCTCCAGCAGCTCCTGGCGGCCCCAGAGGACGCCGATGCCGGTCGGGCCGCACATCTTGTGGCCGGTGAAGGCCACGAAGTCGGCCTGCAGCGCCTGCACGTCCAGCACCATGTGCGGGGCGGCCTGCGAGGCGTCGATGCAGACCAGCGCGCCGACCTCCTGGGCGCGGCGGATGATCGTCTCGACCGGGTTGACGGTGCCCATGATGTTGGAGACCAGCGTGAAGGAGACGATCTTCGTCTTCTCGGTGATGATCTCGTCGATGTCGGACAGGTCGAGCCGGCCGTCGTCGGTGATGCCGAACCACTTCAGCTTCGCGCCGGTGCGCTGCGCCAGCAGCTGCCACGGGACGATGTTGGAGTGGTGCTCCATCTCCGTGATGACGATCTCGGTCTCGTGGTCCACGCGGTAGGGCTCATCGGCCCAACCGAGCATGTTGGCCACGAGGTTGAGCGACTCGGAGGCGTTCTTGGTGAAGATCACCTCGTCGCGGCTCGGGGCGTTGATGAAGGCGGCCACCTTGTCGCGCGCGCCTTCGTACAGCGCCGTGGCCTCCTCGGCGAGCACATGCACGCCGCGGTGGACGTTGGCGTTGTGACGTTCGTAGTAGGCGTTCAGGGCGTCGAGGACCTGGCGCGGCTTCTGCGAGGTCGCCGCGTTGTCCAGATACACGACCTTCTTCCCGTCGTGAACCTGGCGGTCCAGAAGGGGGAAGTCCTTACGGATCGCCTCTGTGTCGAGGAGGCCCGGCAGCTGTGTCACGCGGTTGCGCCACCCTTCGTGTAAGCCTCGTAGCCCTCGGCCTCCAGCTTGTCGGCGAGCTCGGCACCGCCGGACTCGGCGATCCGGCCGTTGGCGAAGACATGGACCTGATCGGGCTTGATGTAGCGCAGGATGCGCGTGTAGTGCGTGATCAGCAGGGTGCCGACCTCACCGGTCTCGCGGACGCGGTTGACGCCCTCGGAGACGGTGCGCAGCGCGTCGACGTCCAGACCGGAGTCGGTCTCGTCGAGGATCGCGATCGCGGGCTTCAGCAGCTCCAGCTGGAGGATCTCGTGGCGCTTCTTCTCACCGCCGGAGAAGCCCTCGTTGACGTTGCGCTCGGCGAACGCGGGGTCCATCTGGAGGCGCTCCATGGCCTCCTTGACCTCCTTGACCCACAGCCGCAGCTTGGGGGCCTCACCGCGGATCGCGGTCGCGGAGGTCCGCAGGAAGTTGGAGACCGAGACGCCGGGCACCTCGACCGGGTACTGCATGGCGAGGAAGACGCCGGCCCGCGCGCGCTCGTCGACGGACATCTCCAGGACGTCCTCGCCGTCGAGGGTGACGGTGCCGCCGGTGATCGTGTACTTGGGGTGACCCGCGAGAGAGTAGGCGAGGGTCGACTTGCCGGAGCCGTTGGGGCCCATGATGGCGTGCGTCTCGCCCTGCTTCACGGTCAGGTCGACGCCCTTCAGGATCTCGCGCGGGCCGTTCTCGGCCTCGACGGAGACGTGCAGGTCGTGGATCTCAAGCGTTGCCATGGGGAACTCAGGACTCCTGGGTGACGGAGACGAGCACGTCGTCCCCTTCGATCTTTACGGGGTATACGGGGACGGGGCGCGTCGCGGGAAGGCCGCTGGGCTTGCCGGTGCGCAGGTCGAAGCTCGAACCGTGCAGCCAGCACTCGATCGAGCAGTCCTCGACCTCGCCTTCCGAGAGCGAGACGTTCGCATGCGAGCAGATGTCGTTGATCGCGAACACCTCGCCCTCGGTGCGGACCAGCGACACCGGCGTACCGTCGAGTTCCACCCGCTTCGGGGTGTCCTCCTCCAGCTCGCTGAGCGCCGCTACGCGTACGTACGTCATGCCGCGGCCGCTTCCAGCTCGGCCTCGATCTTGCTCATCAGACGCTCTTCGACGTCCGGGAGACCGATCTGCTGGACCAGCTCGGCGAAGAAGCCGCGGACGACCAGGCGGCGGGCCTCGTCGGCCGGGATACCGCGGGCCATCAGGTAGAACAGCTGCTCGTCGTCGAACCGGCCGGTCGCCGAGGCGTGGCCGGCACCGACGATCTCACCGGTCTCGATCTCCAGGTTGGGCACCGAGTCGACCCGCGCGCCGTCGGTGAGGACGAGGTTGCGGTTGAGCTCGTAGGTGTCCGTCCCGGTCGCCGCGGCCCGGATCAGCACGTCGCCGATCCATACGGCGTGCGCGTCATCGCCCTGCAGCGCGCCCTTGTAGACCACGTTCGAGCGGCAGTTGGTCGCCTCGTGGTCGACGAAGAGCCGGTGCTCGTGGTGCTGGCCCTGCTCGGTGAAGTACAGACCGTAGAACTCGGCCTCACCGCCGGGGCCCGCGTAGGTGACGCGCGGGTGCAGCCGGACGAGGTCGCCGCCGAAGGTGACCACCACGGACTTGAAGCTCGCGTCCCGGCCGACCAGGGCGTTGTGCTGGCCCGCGTGGACCGCGTGGTCGTCCCAGTCCTGGACGGAGACGACGGTCAGCTTGGCGCCGTCACCGAGGAGGTAGTCGACGTTGGCGGCGAGCACCGCGTCACCGGTGTGGTCGATGACCACAACCGCCTCGGCGAACGCGCCGAGCTCGATGACCTGGTGGCCATAGGCCGTGCCGCCCTCACCGTGGACAGTGATCCGGATCGGCTCGGAGAGCTGCGCCTCCTTGGGAACCGAGATCACCGACGCCTTCTCGAAGGAGCTGTACGCCTGGGCGGCGACCCGGTCGACGGGCTTGCCCGCCTTGCCGACCCGCGGGTCGGCGCGGTCGACCAGCTCATGCGTGACGCCCTCGGGCGCGGTGATGTCGATCTTCAGGTCGGGACCGCCGGCCTCGGCGCTGCCGTCGTGCAGGCCCTTCAGGCGCGCGAGAGGCGTGAAGCGCCACTCCTCCTCGCGGCCGTGCGGCACCGGGAAGTCCGCCACGTCGTAGGACGGCGGGGCGCTCATCCGGGTGGCGACGGTGGACTCCGCGGCCACCGCGATGGAGCCGGTGGTCGTGGAACCCGCCGGGATGTTCTGAGCCTCAGCCATGGCTGTCGTAGTGCTCGCTTTCTGGTTGCGATCCTCGGCCTGCCCGCAGGACGGCCGCCGCGTCGGTCGTTGAGTGTGCCGTGGCCGTCAGCCGACCGCGCCTTCCATCTGCAGCTCGATCAGGCGGTTGAGCTCCAGCGCGTACTCCATCGGCAGCTCACGGGCGATCGGCTCGACGAAACCACGGACGATCATCGCCATCGCCTCGTCCTCCGACAGACCGCGCGCCATCAGGTAGAAGAGCTGGTCCTCGCTGACCTTGGAGACGGTCGCCTCGTGGCCCATGGAGACGTCGTCCTCGCGGACGTCCACGTAGGGGTAGGTGTCCGAACGGGAGATGGTGTCCACCAGCAGGGCGTCACACAGCACGTTGGACTTGGAGCCCGCGGCGCCCTCGCCGATCTCGACCAGACCGCGGTAGGAGGTCCGGCCACCGCCGCGCGCCACCGACTTGGAGACGATGTTGGAGGAGGTGTTCGGCGCCATGTGGACCATCTTGGAGCCGGCGTCCTGGTGCTGGCCCTCGCCCGCGAAGGCGATGGACAGGGTCTCGCCCTTGGCGTGCTCACCCATGAGGTAGACGGCCGGGTACTTCATGGTCACCTTGGAGCCGAGGTTGCCGTCGACCCACTCCATGGTCGCGCCCTCGTAGGCGACGGCACGCTTGGTGACCAGGTTGTAGACGTTGTTCGACCAGTTCTGGATGGTCGTGTAGCGGCAGCGGCCGCCCTTCTTCACGACGATCTCGACGACCGCGGAGTGCAGCGAGTCCGACTTGTAGATCGGCGCCGTGCAGCCCTCGACGTAGTGGACGTAGGCGTCCTCGTCGACGATGATCAGCGTCCGCTCGAACTGGCCCATGTTCTCGGTGTTGATCCGGAAGTAGGCCTGCAGCGGGATGTCGACGTGGACACCCTTGGGCACGTAGATGAACGAACCGCCGGACCACACCGCGCTGTTCAGCGACGCGAACTTGTTGTCGCCGACCGGGATGACCGTGCCGAAGTACTCCTGGAAGATCTCCGGGTGCTCCTTGAGCGCGGTGTCCGTGTCCAGGAAGATGACGCCCTGCTCCTCCAGGTCCTCACGGATCTGGTGGTAGACGACCTCGGACTCGTACTGCGCGGCGACACCGGCGACCAGGCGCTGCTTCTCCGCCTCGGGGATGCCGAGCTTGTCGTAGGTGTTCTTGATGTCCTCGGGCAGGTCCTCCCAGGAGGCGGCCTGCTGCTCCGTGGAGCGGACGAAGTACTTGATGTTGTCGAAGTCGATGCCCGACAGGTCCGAGCCCCAGTTGGGCATGGGCTTCTTGTCGAACAGCTTCAGGCCCTTGAGGCGGAGCTTGAGCATCCACTCCGGCTCGTTCTTCTTCCCCGAGATGTCGCGGACGACGGCCTCGGAAAGACCGCGCTTGGCGGAGGCGCCGGCCACGTCGGAGTCGGCCCAGCCGTATTCGTACTTGCCCAGGCCCTCAAGCTCAGGGTGAGCAGTCTCCGTGGGGAGCGTCATGCGGGGTTCCTCCCGGCCGTGCTTGCAGATGCTGTGGTGGTCTTGCTGGTGCGTGCGGTGCTGTGAGCGGCCTTGCCGGCACCGGCCTTCGGGATGAAGGTCGTGCACACCCCGTCGCCATGGGCGATGGTGGCAAGCCGCTGTACATGGGTCCCGAGCAATCGGGAGAAGACCTCGGTCTCCGCCTCACACAGCTGCGGGTACTGCTCGGCGACATGGGCGACCGGGCAGTGGTGCTGGCAGAGCTGTTCACCGAGCTGGGGATTGGGGGCGCTGCGCGCCGTAGCAGCGTACCCGTCCGCGGTCAATGCCCTCGCAAGGGCCTCGGTGCGGGCCTCCGGCTCGGCGGCCTCGACCGCCTCGCGGTAGCCCACGGCCTGCGCGGCGAGCCGCGCGCGGGCGAACGCGGCGACGGCCGCCTCGCCCTTCTCGCCGCCGCCGGCGCTCTGCGCGATCCAGCGCAGCGCATCGGAGGCGAGCTGGTCGTAGGCCTGGTCGAAGGCGTCCCGTCCGCAGTCGGTGAGGGCGAAGGCGCGGGCCGGTCGGCCCCGGCCGCGGTTGCCGTAGACGCGCTTCTCGCGCGGCTCGACAACGCCCTCCGCGGCCAGCGCGTCCAGATGCCGGCGGACGGCCGCCTGGGTCAGCTCCAGGCGGAGGGCGAGCTCGGCCGCGGTGGACGGACCGTGGTCGAGAATGGAGCGGGCGACCCGGTTGCGGGTGCCCTGTTGTTCGTCATGCGGCGCCGCGGGATGTGGGGCGGCCCCTCGCCGCTCGGTCTTCTCGGGCGCGGAGGGGGCCGGCCCTTCGGTCTGCTCGACCGCGGGCCCTTCCTTTTCCTCGCTCGCGTATTTCACAACGCCATTGTTGCGTAATTCGTCAAAGTGATTCAAGCCTCGCCCGGGCCACGAACGGGTGGCCTCTATCACTTAGGGTTACCTAATTCAAGTACCCGACAGAGCGGAAAAAGCGCCCCCGACCTGCGCGGGCGCGTTCCGGCCCGGCAGCCGCGCACCGGGCGCCGCGGGCGCTCGAAATCCGTTCGGTCCGGCACCGCCAGATCGGGGAACGAGCCCCGTCAGCCCCCACGCCCCCGTTGAAGGCCCACCTGCCACTCTCCGTAGACTGCCCGGCATGCCCAGCACCTCCCCGGGGGGCGCCCCCCGGCCCCCTGGCGAAGAACCTGCCGTCGAGATCACCGGCCTGGTCAAGCGATACGGGACCAAGACCGCCGTGGACGGGCTCGACCTGACCGTCGCCCGTGGCACGGTCACCGCCGTACTCGGCCCGAACGGCGCCGGCAAGACCACCACCGTCGAGACCTGCGAGGGCTACCGCCGCCCGGACGCCGGCCGGGTGCGGGTGCTGGGCCTGGACCCGGTCGCCGACGCCGCGGCGCTGCGGCCGCGGATCGGCGTGATGCTGCAGTCCGGCGGCGTCTACGCGGGCGCCAGGGCCGAGGAGATGCTGCGGCACACCGCCACCCTGCACGCCCACCCCCTCGACGTCGGCACGCTCATCGACCGGCTCGGCCTGGGCGGCTGCGGCCGCACCCCCTACCGGCGGCTGTCCGGCGGCCAGCAACAACGGCTGGCGCTGGCGATGGCCGTGGTCGGCCGCCCCGAGCTGGTCTTCCTGGACGAGCCGACGGCCGGGCTCGACCCGCAGGCCCGGCACGCCACCTGGGACCTCGTACGGGAGCTGCGCACCGACGGCGTCAGCACCGTACTGACCACACACTTCATGGACGAGGCCGAGCAGCTCGCCGACGATGTCGCGATCATCGACGGCGGCCGGGTGATCGCCCAGGGCAGCCCGGACGAGCTGTGCCGTGGTGGCGCGGAGAACAGCCTGCGCTTCACCGGCCGCCCCGGCCTCGACCTCGGCTCGCTCCTCAAGGCCCTGCCCGCGGACAGCGCCGCCACGGAGCCCGCCTCAGGCGTCTACCGCGTCCACGGCAAGGTCAACCCGCAGCTGCTGGCCACCGTCGCCTCCTGGTGCGCCCAGAACGGCGTGATGCCCGACGCGATAGCCGTCGAACGGCACACCCTGGAGGACGTCTTCTTGGAACTCACGGGCAAGGAGCTGCGCGCATGACCACCACCGAGGCCGGTGGCGTCACCGGCACGTTCAGCCCGCGGCCCGGTGCGGCCCCGCTGCCCCGGATGATCCGCGCGCAGGCGGCCCTGGAGACCAGGATGCTGCTGCGCAACGGTGAGCAGCTGCTGCTGACCGTGATCATCCCGACGCTGCTGCTGGTGCTGTTCTCCGCCGTCGACATCATCGCGGTGCCCACCGGCACCGCCGGCGGCGCGGGCCGCTCCGTCGACTTCCTGGCGCCCGGCATCCTGGCGCTCGCCGTGCTGTCCACCGCCTTCACCGGCCAGGCCATCGCGACCGGTTTCGAGCGCCGCTACGGCGTGCTCAAGCGGCTGGCCGTCTCGCCGCTGCCGCGCTGGGGGCTGATGGCCGCCAAGACCTGTGCGGTGCTGGTCACCGAGGTCCTGCAGATCACGCTGCTGACGGCGGTCGCGCTGGCCCTGGGCTGGTCGCCGCAGGGCAGTCCGCTCGCGGTGGTGCTGCTGCTCCTCCTGGGCACCGCCGCCTTCTCGGGCCTGGGCCTGCTGATGGCCGGCACGCTCAAGGCGGAGGCCACCCTGGCCGCGGCCAACCTGGTGTTCCTGCTGCTGCTGGTCGGCGGCGGGGTGGTCGTCCCGCTGGAGAAGTTCCCGGAGGCCGCCCAGAGCGTGCTCGGGCTGCTGCCGATCACGGCACTGTCCGACGGACTGCGCGAGGTGCTCCAGCACGGCGCCGGTATCCCCTGGCCGGACCTCGGCATCCTGGCCGTATGGGCGGCGCTCGGGCTCGGTGCCGCGGCGCGGTTCTTCCGCTGGGAGTGAGCCGCCGGACAGCCGTTGCGCGGAGCGGTTCCGGGTGGATCCGCTGCCGGGCGCACCCCTCGTGAAAGTTTGCACAAGGCGCCGCCTACGATGGCTCCCGTGCCGAACACGCTGAACCCCCTTGAGCTGATCGCCCGCCGCTGGCAGCCGTCCGCGGCCTTTGTGCGACGGGCCGCGCTGGCCACCGTCATCATGGCCGTGATCATCGTCGTCACGGGCGGCGCGGTCCGGCTCAGCCAGTCCGGGCTGGGCTGCTCGACCTGGCCCAAGTGCACGCCGGACAGCCTGACGCCGACCGCCGCGATGGGCATCAACGGGCTCATCGAGTTCGGCAACCGCATGCTGACCTATGTGCTGAGCGCGGTGGTCGGCCTGTTCATCATCGCCGCCCGCGCCCGTCACCCCCGGCGCCGCTCGCTCACCCGGCTCGGCTGGGCCCAGTTCTGGCTCGTCATGAGCAACGCCGTCGTCGGCGGCGTCACGGTCCTCACCGGCCTGAACCCGTACATCGTCAGCTCACACTTCCTGGCGGCCACGGCGCTGCTCACGGTCGCCGTACTGAGCTGGAAGCGGGCGAGCGAAGGCGACGAGGAGCCGCGCGACCTGGTCGCCCGTCCGGCGCGGCAGCTGGCCTGGCTGCTGGTGGCCGCGACCGGCGCGCTCACCGTCATCGGCACGGTCGTCACCGGCACCGGCCCGCACGCGGGCGACGCCACGAAGGTCCACCGCATCCCGCTGGACTGGCAGGAGATCACCCAGCTCCACGTCGACTTCGTCTACATCGTCGTCGGCCTGTCCGTCGCCCTGTGGTTCACCCTGCGCGCCGTCAAGGCACCGGCCGCCCCGCGCCGGATGCTCCTGGAGCTGTTCGTCTGTATCGCGGTACAGGGCATCATCGGCTACGTCCAGTACTTCATGGGCCTGCCCGAGATCGTCATCGGGCTCCACATGCTGGGGTCGTCCCTGGTGTGGATCTGTGTGCTGCGGGTCAGCTTGTCGCTGCGCGACCGCGGTCCGCTCCAGGAGGAGGACCCCAGCGGATCCGCCCCCTCGGGCGAGCAGGAAGCCCCCGAACCTCAGCCGGCCTCCGCGCTCAGCCGGTAGACCCGCCGCGCGGTCCCGAACCCCACCGTCTCGGTGATCCGCTGCCCGTCCCCGGGCCCGCACAGCCCCTCCTCGGTCCACTCCCCTACCAGGCGCGCCATGGCACGGACGAAGCACCGGGCGCCGGTCACATAGAGCTCCGGCAGCCCCCGGGCGCCCGAGGAGAACAGCAGCTTGCCGAACGGCGCCTGCCCCAGCGTCTCCTCTGGGCGGGGCCCGGCGTCCGCGTACACATGGGCGTGCACCGCGGCGAGCTGCGCCGCCCGCCGGTGGTGCGGTGCCTCCGGCAGCAGCACGAGGTCCGAGCCGATGCCGGTGGTGGCGCGCAGAAAGGCCACCAGCGGCTGCGGATCGGGGCAGTGCAGCTGCACCGGCAGACCGGTCGCCACCGCGCTCCACAGCAGATGCCGTACGAGCGCGGGCTCCCCGAGCCGCTCTCCGGGACGGCGGCGGCGCAGCCAGCGGTCCGCGGCCCGCCGCACCTCACCGGCCTCCGGGGCGCGCCCCTCGCAGTGGGTGGCGCCGGAGGCGAAGGCGGCGGCGTACTGGGCCGCGGCGTAGAGGGCCTCGGCGGTGTAGCCGAGGAAGGAGTCGACGCTGCCGGAGGTGTCGGCGACCTGCTCGGCGAGCGGTTCGAGCCGTACGACCTCATGGGCGCCGGCCGCGGCGGCGGTGGCGAGTTCGGTGGCCGAGGTCAGATTGCCGGGCGCCCCGGCCTCCAGCAGGAATGTGCCGATCCCGGAGCCGCGCAGCAGCATCCGTCCGGCCCGGTAGGCGCCCATCTCGCGTCGGCGCGCCAGATAGCGGGCGGGTGGGCAGTGCGGTTCCAGGCCCAGCAGCGGGGGGCACCAGCGGCGTACCGCGAGACCGGTGAAGCTGTCGAAGAAGCTGGTACCGGCGGGGGCCGGGCCGTGGGCGCCGGCCGCGGCGGCGAGATGGGTCTCGAAGGAGCCGAGGCCGAGTTCGTCGTGCACCGCGCCGACGCTGTACTGGTCGATCAGCGGTGGAAGTCCGTCCATCCGCTTCTCCTCGCCGAGAGCCCGCCGGGCACGGCCGAAGCGCCGCGCCTGGTGGGCTTAACGGACGAGGTGGTGGTGAGGTAGCGGGCTCCGCTTCCGGCGTACGCTCCGGCGCACGGCGCCCGGAGACCGCTCGTCAGCCGTTGGACGGGCCGCCGACCTGGATGCCCGCCATCCGCGACCACTCGTAGGGACCGGTGCGGACCTTGGCGGCGAGGTCGCCGTCGAAGTCGTCCTGGAGGGTGATACCGGCCGCGGCGGCGGCGTCCTTGGCGGAGTCGAAGGAGTCCGCGACGAGGTTGCCCCACTCGCCGTTGGCGCCGACGAGGGCGATCCGGGTGCGGCCGCGGCCGAGGTGCGCGAGCTGGCCCTCGGCGCTGCCGCCGTGGCTGTCGGCAAAGGCGCGGATCTGCTTGGTGAGCTTGGCCGTGCGCCGGCCGGCCCGCTTGTCGGCCGCCGTGCCGGCCGCCGCCTCCGCCTGCTCTTCCGCCTGCTGGATGTCTGCCATGAACAGCATGCTACCCGCGGGTACGGAAGTTTGTGAGGGTGATCCCCCACACCTCTTCTCAGCGCAGGAAGGGATCCACGGCGACGGCGACGAACAGCAGCGACACATAGGTGATGGACCAGTGGAACAGCCGCATCTCCTTGAGCTTGGGCCCCGTGATCCCGGCCTTCGCGCGGGCCTGGAGACCGTGTGCCTCCTTGAGCCAGAAGCCTCCGCAGACCAGGGCGACCGCGGTGTAGAACCAGCCGGTGTAGCCCAGCGGCTGGAGCAGCAGCGAGACCGCGACCATCACCCAGCTGTAGGCGACGATCTGCCGGGCTACGACCTTGTTGCCCGCGACGGCCGGCAGCATCGGCACCCCGACCCGCTCGTAGTCGTCCTTGACCTTCATCGACAGCGGCCAGTAGTGCGGCGGCGTCCAGAAGAAGATGACCAGGAAGAGGACGAACGAGGCCCAGGAGACGGTGTTCGTCACCGACGACCAGCCGATGAAGACCGGCATACAGCCCGCGATACCGCCCCAGACGATGTTCTGCGAGGTCCGCCGCTTGAGAATCATCGTGTAAACGACGACGTAGAAAAGCAGCGCACCGAGCGACAGCATCGCCGACAGCGGGTTGACGAGGTACCAGAACCAGGCGGTGGAGCCGACCGCGAGGGCGGTGGCGAACACCAGGCATTCACGGGGGCTCACCATGCCGGTGACCAGCGGACGCTGGGACGTGCGGTCCATCAGCGCGTCGATATCGCGGTCGAGGTACATGTTGAAGGCCGCGGCGCCGCCGGCGGAGAGGTAGCCGCCGATGCAGGTCTCCAGGACCAGCCACAGGTCGGGCACCCCCTGGGCAGCCAGGAACATCACCGGCACGGTGGTCATCAGCAGCAGCTCGATGACCCGCGGCTTGGTCAGCGCCACGAACGCCTTGACGCGGGCCCCGAACGGCCGCTCCCCGGGACTCCCCGGAGCCTCAGAGAGCTCCCCCACTGCCTGGACGACGTGGGCGGTGCCCCCACCCGCTGGACGGGATTCGACGGCCGTCACGCACACCCCTGGAAGTAACATCAGCGACCTTTGCCGCGGAAGAGATAAGGCATGCAAGCCCTTCCGGCGGTGAAGACGCGGTAGAGGGCTTGCGCGTACCACGCCACTTTAGACGCTGGCCATACGGCGATCTTCGCGGGGGTGGGGTCGTGTTGGGCGCCGTGCCGAGGCGTACCGGCGGCACCTTTCCCCGGCTGTTTCGCCCGGCGTTCAGGAGGCGAACCGGACCGCCTCCCGGCAGTCTGGTCGTAGGACCCGCGCTTCCGTGACAGGAATGCCGCAAGTCCTGATGTGGTCGCCCAAAGCGACCGGCGGCCGTGACCGCACCGCACCGACTGAGCGCCGAAAACACCGACTGAGCGTCGAAAAGACGCACGCACTCGCGGGGGTAGGCTCGACACCGCCTGGCGGACATACCGTCCGCGGCATTCGACATGTGGAGAGGAGCCCTGACTCAGGGTGAGCACCAAGCCGACCACCACAGATCTCGAGTGGACCGAACTGGATCAGCGGGCAGTGGATACCGTCCGTGTCCTGGCCATGGATTCCGTGCAGAAGGTCGGTAACGGCCATCCCGGTACGGCCATGAGCCTGGCGCCGGCCGCCTACCTTCTCTTCCAGAAGCTGATGCGGCACGACCCGGCGGACGCGAACTGGACCGGCCGCGACCGGTTCGTCCTCTCCGCGGGCCACTCCAGCCTGACCCTCTACATCCAGCTCTACCTCGCCGGTTACGGCCTGGAGCTGGCCGACCTGGAGGCGTTCCGCACCTGGGGCTCGAAGACCCCGGGCCACCCCGAGTACGGCCACACCACGGGCGTGGAGACCACGACCGGCCCGCTGGGCCAGGGTGTCGCCAACGCGGTCGGCATGGCAATGGCGTCGCGCTACGAGCGCGGGCTGTTCGACCCGGACGCGGCGCAGGGCACCTCGCCCTTCGACCACACCATCTACTGCATCGCCGGTGACGGCTGCCTCCAGGAGGGCATCTCCGCCGAGGCGTCTTCCCTGGCGGGCCACCAGAAGCTCGGCAACCTCATCCTGCTGTGGGACGACAACCACATCTCCATCGAGGGTGACACCGAGACCGCGGTCTCCGAGGACACCCTCAAGCGCTACGAGGCCTACGGCTGGCACGTCCAGCGCGTCGCCCAGCTGCCCAACGGCGACCTGGACCCGGCGGGCCTCGCCAAGGCCCTGGAGGCCGCCAAGGCCGAGACCGGACGTCCGTCGTTCATCGCGATGCGCTCGATCATCGCCTGGCCCGCCCCGAACGCCCAGAACACCGAGGCCGCGCACGGCTCGGCGCTGGGTGACGAGGAAGTCGCGGCCACCAAGCGGGTGCTCGGCTTCGACCCGGAGAAGTCCTTCGACGTCGCCGACGCGGTGCTCGCGCACACCCGCGCCGCCCTGGACCGCGGCCGCGACGCCAAGAAGGAGTGGGAGAAGTCGTTCGCCGACTGGCGCGCCGCCAACCCGCAGCGTGCCGCGGAGTTCGACCGGATCGCGGCGGGCGAGCTGCCCGAGGGCTGGGAGGACCACCTCCCCGCGTTCGAGACCGGCAAGGCCGTCGCCACCCGCGCCGCGTCCGGCAAGGTGCTGCAGGCGCTCGGCGGGGTCATCCCCGAGCTGTGGGGCGGCTCCGCGGACCTGGCGGGCTCGAACAACACCACGATCGACAAGACCTCGTCGTTCCTGCCCGAGGGCAACCCGCTGCCGGGCGCCAACCCTTACGGCCGCACGATCCACTTCGGTATCCGTGAGCACTCCATGGCCGCGGAGATGAACGGCATCGCGCTGCACGGCAACACCCGCATCTACGGCGGCACCTTCCTGGTGTTCTCCGACTACATGCGCAACGCCGTCCGGCTGTCCGCACTGATGCACCTGCCGGTGACGTACGTGTGGACGCATGACTCCATCGGTCTGGGCGAGGACGGCCCGACCCACCAGCCCATCGAGCACCTCGCCTCGCTGCGCGCCATCCCGGGCCTGAATGTCGTACGCCCGGCCGACGCCAACGAGACCGCCATCGCCTGGCGCGAGATCCTCCGGCGCTACACCAAGGAGTACGGCGTGGGGGCCCCGCACGGCCTCGCGCTGACCCGTCAGGGCGTGCCGACGTACCCGGCCAACGAGGACACCGTCAAGGGCGGTTACGTCCTGTTCGAGGCCACCGGCCCCGACGGGCAGGCCGCCGAGCCGCAGGTCGTGCTGATCGGCACCGGTTCCGAGGTGCAGCTCGCCGTCGGGGCGCGCGAGCAGCTGCAGGCCGAAGGCGTTCCCACCCGTGTGGTGTCGATGCCGTGTGTCGAGTGGTTCGACCAGCAGGACGCGGCCTACCGCGACAGTGTGCTGCCGCCGTCCGTCCGGGCCCGGGTCTCCGTCGAGGCCGGTATCGGTCTGACCTGGCACCGTTTCGTCGGTGACGCCGGGCGCATCGTCTCCCTGGAGCACTTCGGTGCCTCGGCCGACGGCAAGGTGCTCTTCCGCGAGTTCGGCTTCACCGCCGACGCGGTCGCCGCCGCCGCCCGGGAATCGCTCGAAGCCGCCGCGCGCTGACGCCCGTACACGACAAGTAGGAGATGCAGAACCCATGACAGACGCACTCAAGCGCCTCTCCGACGAAGGCGTCGCGATCTGGCTGGACGACCTGTCGCGCCAGCGCATCACGTCCGGCAACCTCGCCGAGCTGATCGACCAGCAGCATGTCGTCGGTGTCACGACCAACCCGTCGATCTTCCAGAAGGCCATCTCGGACGGCCACGGCTACGACCAGCAGGTCGCCGACCTCGCCGCCCGTAAGGTCACCGTCGAGGAAGCCATCCGCATGATCACGACGGCGGACGTCCGGGACGCCGCCGACATCCTGCGGCCGGTCTTCGACGCCACCGGCGGCCAGGACGGCCGGGTCTCCATCGAGGTCGACCCGCGCCTGGCGCACCGGACCACCCCGACCATCGCCGAGGCCAAGCAGCTGGCGTGGCTGGTGGACCGCCCGAACACACTGATCAAGATCCCGGCCACCAAGGCGGGTCTGCCGGCGATCACCGAGGTCATCGGCCTGGGCATCAGCGTCAATGTCACGCTGATCTTCTCGCTGGAGCGCTACCGCGAGGTCATGGACGCCTACCTGGCGGGCCTGGAGAAGGCCAAGGCGGCGGGCCTGGACCTGTCGCTGATCCGTTCGGTCGCGTCGTTCTTCGTGTCCCGTGTGGACTCCGAGATCGACAAGCGCCTGGAGAAGCTCGGCACGGATGAGGCCAAGGCCCTCAAGGGCAAGGCCGCGCTGGCCAACGCCCGGCTGGCCTACGAGGCGTACGAGGAGGTCTTCTCCACGGAGCGCTGGGCCGCTCTCGACAAGGCCGGCGCCAACAAGCAGCGCCCGCTGTGGGCGTCCACCGGCGTCAAGGACCCCGCGTACAAGGACACCCTGTACGTGGACGAGCTGGTCGCGCCCGGCACGGTCAACACCATGCCGGAGGCCACCCTGGAGGCCACCGGCGACCACGGCGCGATCACGGGTGACACCGTGCGCGCCCACTACGCACAGGCCAGGGCCGACCTGGACGCGATCGCCGGACTCGGGATCTCGTACGACGAGGTCGTGCAGCTCCTGGAGGACGAGGGCGTGGAGAAGTTCGAGGCGTCCTGGAACGACCTGCTCAAGTCCACGGAGGCGGAGCTCAAGCGCCTCGCTCCCTCGGAGGGCTGATCTCCCTTGACTGATTCCCACGGAGCCAACCCGCTCCGTGACGCCCTGGACCGACGGCTCCCGCGTATCGCGGGGCCGTCGGGCCTGGTGATCTTTGGCGTCACGGGCGATTTGTCCCGTAAAAAGCTGATGCCCGCCGTCTACGACCTCGCCAACCGGGGGCTGCTGCCACCGGGCTTCTCGCTCGTCGGGTTCGCCCGTCGCGAGTGGGAGCACGAGGACTTCGCGCAGGAGGTCTATGCGGCGGTCAAGGAGCACTCCCGTACGCCGTTCCGCGAGGAGGTCTGGCAGCAGCTGGTCCAGGGCTGCCGCTTCGTCCAGGGCAACTTCGACGACGACGAGGCCTTCGAGACGCTCAAGGAGACGATAAACGAGCTCGACAAGGCGCAGGGCACCGGCGGCAACTTCGCCTTCTACCTGTCCGTGCCACCGAAGTTCTTCCCCAAGGTCGTCCAGCAGCTGAAGAAGCACGGGCTGGCCGACCAGAAGGAGGACTCCTGGCGCCGCGCGGTCATCGAGAAGCCCTTCGGACACAACCTGGAGAGCGCACAGGAACTCAACCGGATCGTCCACGAGGTCTTCCCGCCGAACGAGGTCTTCCGGATCGACCACTACCTGGGCAAGGAGACGGTTCAGAACATCCTGGCGCTGCGGTTCGCCAACACGATGTTCGAGCCGCTGTGGAACCGCAGCTATGTCGACCATGTCCAGATCACGATGGCCGAGGACATCGGCATCGGCGGCCGGGCCGGCTACTACGACGGCATCGGCGCCGCCCGTGACGTCATCCAGAACCACCTCCTCCAGCTGCTCGCGCTGACCGCGATGGAGGAGCCCGCCTCCTTCGAGGCGGACGCGCTGGTCGCGGAGAAGACCAAGGTGCTGGGCGCGGTACGGCTGCCCAAGGACCTCGGCAAGGAGACCGTCCGCGCGCAGTACGCGGCGGGCTGGCAGGGCGGCGAACAGGCCGTCGGCTATCTCCAGGAAGACGGTATCGACCCCAAGTCGAAGACCGACACCTACGCCGCGGTCAAGCTGTCGATCGACAACCGCCGCTGGGCGGGCGTCCCCTTCTACCTGCGCACCGGCAAGCGCCTGGGCCGCCGGGTCACCGAGATCGCGGTGGTCTTCCAGCGTGCTCCGCACTCCCCCTTCGACCACACCGCCACCGAGGAGCTGGGGCAGAACGCCCTGGTCATCCGGGTGCAGCCGGACGAGGGCGTGACCGTGCGGTTCGGCTCCAAGGTGCCGGGCACCTCGATGGAGGTGCGGGATGTGTCGATGGACTTCGCGTACGGCGAGTCCTTCACGGAGTCCAGCCCCGAGGCGTACGAGCGGCTGATCCTCGATGTGCTGCTCGGCGACGCCAACCTCTTCCCGCGGCTGGAGGAGGTGGAGCAGTCCTGGCGGATCCTCGACCCGATCGAGGTGTACTGGGACAAGCACGGCAAGCCCGCGCAGTACCCGGCGGGCACCTGGGGCCCCGCCGAGGCGGACGAAATGCTCGCACGAGACGGACGGAGCTGGCGTCGCCCATGAAGATCGATCTGACGGAAACCACGTCCAGCAAGATCAACAAGGCGTTGGTCCAGGGCCGTCGCGCCGTCGGCACCCCTGCCATCGGCATGGTGCTCACCCTCGTCATCGTCACCGACGAGGAGAACGCCTATGACGCGCTGAAGGCGGCCAACGACGCGTCCCGTGAGCACCCCTCGCGCACCCTCGTGGTCATCAAGCGGGTCAGCCGCTCACCGCGCGACCGCGCCAAGGCCCGCCTCGATGCCGAGGTGCGGGTCGGCACGGACGCCGGCACCGGCGAGACGGTCATAGTGCGGCTGTACGGCGAGGTCATCGACCACGCCCAGTCCGTGGTGCTGCCGCTGCTGCTGCCGGACGCCCCGGTCGTGGTCTGGTGGGCGGTGAACGCCCCGGCGGCCCCCGCACAGGATCCGCTCGGTGCGCTGGCCCAGCGCCGGGTCACCGATGCCTACGCCTCTGAGCAGCCCATTCACGAGCTGTCCACCCGCGCGGAGACCTACACGCCGGGCGACACGGACCTGTCCTGGACCCGGATCACGCCCTGGCGCTCGATGCTGGCGGCGGCGCTGGACCAGGCCCCGTGCACGGTCACCTCGGCCGAGGTGACCGGCGAGGAGTTCAACCCCAGCTGCGAGCTGCTGGCCATGTGGCTGGCCGACCGGCTGAACGTCCCGGTCACCCGCAAGGTGTCCGACGGCCCCGGTCTGACGGCCGTACGGCTGGAGTCCAGCAGCGGCGCGATCGTGCTGGACCGCCCGGACGGCTCGCTCGCCACGCTCTCGATGCGCGGTCAGCCCGACCGTGCGGTGGCGCTCAAGCGGCGGGACACCTCCGAGCTGCTCGCCGAGGAGCTGCGCCGGCTCGACCCGGACGAGATCTACGCCGCCTCGCTGAAGTTCGGCGTGGACCGGCTCGGTCACGCCGACGGCCCGCAGCCGGCGGACGACCCGCAGCCGGCCGCCGGGGAGAAGGCCGCGGACGAGAGCGGCCCGGCCAAGCCCGCGGCGAAGAAGGCCGCGAAGAAGGCAGCCGCCAAGTGAGTGCTCCGCAGGTGGTCGTCCACCGCGACAAGGAGCTGATGGCCAAGGCCGCGGCGGCCCGGCTGATCACGAAGATCGTGGACGCCCAGGCCGCCCGCGGCTCCGCCTCCGTGGTCCTGACCGGCGGGCGCAACGGCAACGGGCTGCTCGCGGCCCTCGCCGAGGCGCCCGCCCGGGACGCGGTGGACTGGTCCCGGCTCGATCTGTGGTGGGGCGACGAGCGGTTCGCACCGGACGGCGATCCGGAGCGCAACCACACCCAGGCCCGGGAGGTGCTGCTGGACAGCGTCCCGCTGAACCCGGCACGGGTGCACCCCATGCCCGCGTCGGACGGCCCGTACGGCCATGACGCCGATGCCGCCGCCGAGGCGTACGCGGCCGCACTCGCCGCCGCCGCGGGCCCCGAGGACCACGGCCCGGTGCCGTCCTTCGACGTCCTGCTGCTGGGCGTCGGCCCGGACACCCATGTCGCCTCGCTCTTCCCGGAGCTGCCCGCCGTCTACGAGCAGGAGCAGACGGTGGTCGGGGTGCACGGCGCGCCGAAGCCGCCGCCCACCCGGGTCTCGCTGACCCTGCCCGCGATTCGCGCGGCACGGGAGGTCTGGCTGCTGGCGGCCGGGGAGGACAAGGCCAATGCCGCGGCCATCGCCCTCTCCGGCGCCGGTGAGGTGCAGGCCCCGGCGGCCGGTGCACGGGGCCGCAGCCGGACCCTGTGGCTGCTGGACGAGGCGGCGGCATCCCAACTGCCGCGCGGCCTCTACCCGCCGGCTTCGGCCTGAGCCCCCACCGGCTCCGGACCGAGCACGTCACCACCGCACGGCCGTAGGCCCCGCGCCCTTCCTTGAGGGTGCGGGGCCTACCGCCTTTCGCGCGGCGGTCCAGCGGCGCTCCCGGGCATCAACGCCCGCGCAGCTCCCGGTACTTGGCGACCAGACCGGCCGTGGAGGCGTCCAGACCGGGCACCTCGGCACCCTCGGTCAGGGCCGGTTCGACACGCTTGGCGAGGACCTTGCCCAGCTCCACACCCCACTGGTCGAAGGAGTCGATGTTCCACACCGCGCCCTGGACGAACACCTTGTGCTCGTAGAGGGCGATCAACTGGCCCAGCACGGACGGGCTGAGCTCGGCGGCCAGGATGGTGGTGGTGGGGCGGTTGCCCGGGAACGTCTTGTGCGGCACCAGCTCCTCGGCCACGCCCTCGGCGCGCACCTCGTCCGGCGTCTTGCCGAAGGCCAGTGCCTGGCCCTGGGCGAAGAGATTGGCCATCAGCAGATCGTGCTGGGCGACCAGCCCCGGCTGCAGATCGGCGACCGGCGCGGCGAAACCGATGAGGTCGGCCGGGATCATCTTCGTGCCCTGGTGCAGCAGCTGGTAGTAGGCGTGCTGGCCGTTCGTACCAGGCGTGCCCCAGACGACGGGCCCGGTCTGCCAGCCGACCCGGTTGCCCTGGCGGTCCACGGACTTGCCGTTGGACTCCATGTCCAGCTGCTGGAGATAGGCGGTGAACTTGGAGAGGTAGTGGCTGTAGGGCAGTACGGCATGCGACTGGGCATCCCAGAAGTTGCCGTACCAGATACCGAGCAGGCCCAGCAGCAGCGGGGCGTTCTCCTCCGGCGGGGCGGTGCGGAAGTGCTCGTCGACGAGGTGGAAGCCGGCCAGCATCTCGCGGAAGCGCTCCGGGCCGATCGCGATCATCAGCGACAGGCCGATCGCGGAGTCGAAGGAGTAGCGCCCGCCGACCCAGTCCCAGAACTCGAACATGTTGTCCGTGTCGATGCCGAACTCCGCGACCTTCTCGGCGTTGGTCGACAGCGCCACGAAGTGCTTGGCGACGGCCTCTCCCCCGGCCCCCAGGCCGGTCAGCAGCCAGTCCCGGGCCGAGGTGGCGTTGGTGATCGTCTCGATGGTGGTGAAGGTCTTCGAGGCGATGATGAACAGCGTCTCGGCCGGGTCCAGATCGCGGACCGCCTCATGCAGATCGGCGCCGTCCACATTGGAGACGAAGCGGAACTGCATGTCCCGGTGGGTGTAGGCGCGCAGCACCTCGTAAGCCATCGCCGGACCCAGGTCCGAGCCGCCGATACCGATGTTGACGACGGTCTTGATGCGCTTGCCGGTGTGGCCCTTCCAGTCGCCGGAGCGGACCCGGTCGCTGAAGGTGCCCATCCTGGTCAGCACGTGCTGGACGCCGGGGACGACGTTCTCGCCGTCGCTGGTCACGACCGCCGAGCCGGGCGCGCGCAGCGCGGTGTGCAGCACGGAGCGCTGCTCGGTGATGTTGATCTTCGCGCCGCGGAACATCGCGTCCCGCAGTTCGGCCACACCGGCCGCCGCGGCCAGCTCGCGCAGCAGCCCCAGCGTCTCGTCGGTGACCAGGTGCTTGGAGTAGTCCAGGTGCAGATCGCCGACCTGGAGGGTGTAGCGCCCGGCGCGCGCCGGGTCCCGCTCGAACAGCTCGCGCAGATGCACCTCCGCCAGCTGCTCGCGGTGCTTGCCCAGCGCGGTCCACTCAGGCATCTGATCGAGCCTGCTGCGGCCTTCTGCGTTCATCTCGGACATCAGCCTTCTTCATCTCGTACCGGCCCCGCCATCTCCCAACCTAATTGATCAGCGCACGGTAGGGGGTATCTGTCCGCCGCCGGACGGGGCGCCGTCGGGGGGCTGAAGAACAGGTGTCAACGCGGCCGTCCCCAGGGCCAGCAGGGCGGCGGCCAGCAGCGCGGGGGCGTTCGGGCCGAACGCCGTGGCGGCCGCGCCGCCGCACAGCGCGCCGAGCGGTGTCCCGGCGACCGAGACCGTACGGAAGGCGGCGCTGATCCTGCCGAGCATCCCCGCCGGGCTGCGCTGCTGCACGACCGTGGTCTCCAGGACGTTCCACACCATGCCGGCGAACCCGAACAGCCCGAGCAGCACGGCCGCGAGCCAGACCGTACGCAGCGTCCCGAGGCCCACCAGGGTCACGGCCTGGAGCACTCCGGCGAGCAGCAGGGTGCGGCCCCGGCCGCCGACGGCGGCGATCGTCCGGCCCGCGAGCAGCCCGCCCAGAACCATGCCGATGCCGTAGCCGGTGGTCACCACGACATACCCGGAGTCCCCGGCGCCCAGCCAGCCCTTGATGACCACCACCAGGGTCGCGATCAGCGCGCCGATGCCGACATTGCCCAGCGCCACCGACACACAGACGGCACGCAGCACCCGGTCGCGCCACAACTGCCGTATCCCCTCGGCTATTTCGCGCCGGAGGGTGCGCCCGGCGGTGGCCGTCCGCCCGGCCGGTGGACCGGTGCGCAAGGAGGCGACGAGGGCGGCCGCGACGAGGTAGGTGGCCGCGTCGGCCAGGAACGGGAGTGCGGCGCCGAGCGCGAGCAGCACCGGGGCCAGCGGGCCGCCGAGGAACCGCCCGGCCAGCTCCTGACCGGTCATCAGCCGGGCGTTGGCGGCAGCCAGCGCCTCCTTGGACACCACCGCGGGCAACAGGGCCGTGGCGGCGTTGTCGAACAAGGTCTGGAGGGTGGTGAGGGCGAAGGACAGCGCCAACAGCAACGCAATGCTTGCCCGGTCGAGCGCCACGGCCAGCGCGAACCCGGCCATCAGCCCCCCGCGCAGCACATCGACGGCCCACATCGCCCGCCGCTGGTCCACCCGGTCGGCCACGGCTCCGCCCAGCAGCCCGAAGAACAGCCAGGGAAGGAAGCCGCAGGCCGTGACGAGCGAGATCAGCAGCGGCGAATCGGTCAGGGCGTAGGCGAGCAACGGCAGGGCCGTGCCCCGCAGCGCGTCACCGAAGCGGGAGACCACGGCGGCGCTCCACAGCCGCCCGAAGCCGCCGCGCCAGGCAAGCGCGCCCACCGCCGCCGCCCGGCCCGCTTCCGTGACCGTCCCGCCCGCTTCCGTCCCGCCGTCCGCCATGCCGTCCCCCGTCCGCATCGTGCGCGTACGAAAAACGGTAGGGGCAGCCACTGACAGTGGCCCTCGGGCGACTTCCCCATCCGCTACCTCAGATGCGGACCGTAGGCCCTACGGGGGGCGCGTATCGCCGGGAGGGGGCACCGACGCGGAAGGCCCGGCCGGAGGGGGTGTGTCCCCTCCGGCCGGGCCTTCCGAGAGATGTGCTGATCCGTCAGATCTCGCCGCGGAGCTTGGCGAGCGCCTCCGCGAGGATCGCCTCACCGTCGGCGTCGCTGCGACGCTCGCGGACGTAGGCGAGGTGGGTCTTGTACGGCTCGGTGCGCGGCGGGTCCGGCGGGCTGTCCCGGTCCTTGCCGGCCGGGAAACCACAGCGCGGGCAGTCCCAGGTGTCCGGAACCTGCGCATCGCCGGCGAAGCTGGGCTGCGTCTCGTGCCCATTGGAGCACCAGAAGGAGATGCGGGTGCGCGGCGCGGACTCGCCGCGCTCGGCCTCCCCCATCGGCCCCGCCCCGACCCGACTTCCTCGGATCG
Organism: Streptomyces tubercidicus; assembly: GCF_027497495.1. Taxonomy (GTDB): domain Bacteria; phylum Actinomycetota; class Actinomycetes; order Streptomycetales; family Streptomycetaceae; genus Streptomyces; species Streptomyces tubercidicus. The sequence continues at coordinate 6,284,377 of NZ_CP114205.1, read as the reverse complement.
CGTTGCCACTTGCCACGGTCGTAACTCCCTGCGTAATGGTGCTGCACAGCCTCTCGCAGCAGCTGCGCTGCGGAACGCCCCAGTCTACGTAAGGCCCAACGCGCGTCCAGTGGCTGGAGTTACCCGTCCGAGGACGCCACCCTCATGATAGGCCGCGTCTCCGACGCCGCGTCAGTTGCTGAGCTTCATCAGGATGCCGAGCACCACGATGCAGGCGAACCACAGCAGACCCACCACGATGGTGATGCGGTCGAGGTTACGTTCGGCGACCGAGGAGCCACCGACCGAGGACTGCATACCGCCGCCGAACATGTCGGACAGGCCGCCGCCCTTCCCCTTGTGCATGAGCACCAGCATCATCAGCAGCAGGCTGAAGACGATGAGGGCGATCGAGAACCCGATGACCACGGCTGGACCAACTCTCTAGGACTGACGGACGGACGTATGGATCACGATATCTGGAACAAATGCTGCGGGGCCGGGGGCGGTGCCGCTGCACCGGTCCCGGCCCCGACAGGGTACGACGAGGGTTCCCCCTCGTCATAGCTGCTACTGGTCGCGGAAACGGACGATCTTCACAAACTCGTCCGCGTCCAGCGCCGCGCCGCCGATCAGCGCGCCGTCGACGTCGGGCTGCGCCATGATCGCCGCGACATTGCCGGACTTGACCGAGCCGCCGTACTGGATACGGACCTTGTCGGCCAGCTCCTGGCTGTAGAGCTCGGCGAGACGGTCGCGGATCGCACCGCAGACCTCCTGCGCGTCCTCGGGGGTGGCGACCTCGCCGGTGCCGATGGCCCACACCGGCTCGTAGGCGATCACGATGGTCTCGGCCTGCTCGGCCGGGACGTCCGCCAGACCGCCGTCGACCTGGGCGAGGGTGTGCGCGACCTGGTTGCCGGCCTTGCGCACGTCCAGGCCCTCGCCGACGCACAGGATCGGGGTGATGCCGTTCCGGAAGGCGGCCTTGACCTTGGCGTTGCAGATCTCTTCGTTCTCGCCGTGGTACTGGCGGCGCTCGCTGTGGCCGATGGCCACGTACGCGCACTTGAGCTTGGCGAGCATCGGGCCGGAGATCTCACCGGTGTAGGCACCGGAGTCGTGCGCGGAGAGATCCTGGGCGCCGTACTTGATCTTGAGCTTGTCGCCGTCGACCAGCGTCTGCACCGACCGCAGATCGGTGAAGGGCGGCAGGACCGCGACCTCTACGGCGTCGAAGTCCTTGTCGGCGAGGGCGAAGGCGAGCTTCTGGACGTGGGCGATGGCCTCAAGGTGGTTGAGGTTCATCTTCCAGTTGCCCGCCATCAGCGGGGTACGGTCAGTCACGTTGTTCAGTCCTCCAGAGCGGCGAGGCCGGGGAGCGTCTTGCCTTCGAGGTATTCGAGGCTGGCGCCACCGCCGGTCGAGATGTGGCCGAATGCGGTCTCGTCGAATCCCAGCAGACGCACCGCGGCTGCCGAGTCACCACCCCCGACCACGGTGAAGGCGGGCGAGTCCAGCAGGGCCTGGGCGACGGCCTGAGTACCACCGGCGTAGTCGGGGTGCTCGAACACACCCATCGGGCCGTTCCAGAAGACCGTGCCCGCGTCGGCGAGCTTCGCGGCGTACAGCTCGCGGGTCTTCGGGCCGATGTCCAGGCCCTCCTTGTCGGCCGGGATGGCGTCCGCGGCGACGGTGTCGGGGTGCGCCGGGGCCTTGGTCTTCAGGTCCGGGAATTCGGCGGAGACCAGCACATCGACGGGGAGCACGAACTCCACACCGCGCTTCTCGGCCCGCGCCAGGTATTCCAGGCAGGCCGGAACCTGGTCCTCCTGGAGCAGCGAGATACCGACCTCGTGGCCCTTGGCCTTGAGGAAGGTGTACGCCATCCCGCCGCCGACCAGGATGCGGTCGGCCTTCTCGATCAGCTGGTCGATGACGGCCAGCTTGTCGGAGACCTTGGCGCCGCCCAGTGCGACGACGTACGGGCGCTTGACGTCCTCGGTGAGCTTCTTCAGGACCCCGACCTCGGTGGCGATCAGGTCGCCGGCGGCGTGCGGAAGACGCTTCGGGAGGTCGTACACGGAGGCGTGCTTGCGGTGCACGGCACCGAAGCCGTCGCCCACGTACAGGTCCGCGAGGCCGGCCAGCTGCTCGGCGAAGGCGCCGCGCTCGGCGTCGTCCTTGCTGGTCTCGCCCGCGTTGAAGCGGAGGTTCTCCAGCACGGCCACCTGGCCGTCGGCCAGGCCCGCGGTCACGGCCCGGGCGGACTCGCCGACCGTGTCGGCCGCGAACGCCACGTCCTGCCCGAGGATTTCGCCCAGCCGCGCGGCCGCCGGGGCCAGCGAGAAGGCCGGGTCCGGGGCACCCTTGGGACGGCCCAGATGGGAGGCGACGATCACCCGGGCGCCGCGCTCGACGAGCTTGGCGATCGTCGGGGCGACGGCACGGATCCGGCCGTCGTCGGTGATGGTGGTGCCGTCCAGCGGCACGTTCAGGTCGGCGCGGACAAAGACGCGCTGACCGGCGACCTGAAGGTCGTCGATCGTCTTCATGAGAAGTGACTCCGTGTTTGCGTAGCTCGGCCATGGGACGGGGCCCGTACGACGCTACTTCGCGTCATACGAGCCCCGTCCTCACATCTCGGTGCCTCGGGCGTCAGCCGGAGCGATCAGAGCTGGCCACCGACGAAGGTGGTCAGGTCCACCAGGCGGTTGGAGTAGCCCCACTCGTTGTCGTACCAGCCGACGACCTTGACCTGCTTGCCCTGGGACATGGTCAGGGAGGAGTCGAAGGTACACGAGGCCGGGAAGTTCACGATGTCCGAGGAGACGATCGGGTCCTCGGTGTACTCCAGGATGCCCTTGAGCTGGCCCTCGGCGGCCTTCTGGAAGGCGGCGTTGATCTCGTCCTTGCTGACCTCGCGGTCGAGCTCCAGGACCAGGTCGGTGACCGAGCCGGTGGGGACCGGGACGCGCATGGCGATGCCGTCCAGCTTGCCCTTGAGCTGCGGGAGGACCAGGGCGGTGGCCTTGGCGGCACCGGTCGAGGTCGGGATGATGTTCTCCGCGGCGGCACGGGCGCGGCGCAGGTCGCTGTGCGGGAAGTCCAGGATGCGCTGGTCGTTGGTGTACGCGTGGACCGTCGTCATCAGGCCCTTGACGATGCCGAAGTTCTCGTCGAGAACCTTGGCCATCGGCGCCACACAGTTGGTGGTGCAGGAGGCGTTGGAGATGACGTGGTGCTTGGCCGCGTCGTACTTGTCGTTGTTGACGCCCATCACGATCGTGATGTCCTCGTCCTTGGCGGGCGCGGAGATCAGGACCTTCTTGGCACCAGCGGCGATGTGCTTCTCCGCGTCGGCCTTCTTCGTGAAGATGCCGGTCGACTCGATGACGATGTCGGCGCCGAGCTCGCCCCAGGGGAGGTTCGCCGGGTCGCGCTCGGCCATCGTCTTGAAGGTCTGGTTGCCGACCGTGATGGTGTCGTCGGTGTGGCTGACGTCCTGCTTGAGACGACCCAGGATGGTGTCGTACTTCAGCAGGTGAACCAGGGTCGCGTTGTCGGTCAGGTCGTTGACACCGACGATCTCGATGTCCGCGCCCTGCTCCAGGAGCGCGCGGAAGTAGTTGCGACCAATGCGGCCGAATCCGTTGATGCCTACGCGGATCGTCACGAACCGATCTCCTCGTTAGGTACGCCGATGGGTTACCGGCGAGCTGTATGGGCTGTCCCCGACCGCCTCCGACCCTACCCCCAATAAGAGACGTACGTGACATTGACAAACGGGCCTTCGTACCCTCAAACGAGCAGCTACAGAAGGGCTTCTGGCCCCTCAAACGAGCGAGCCCAGAAGCGCTCCAGGCCCCTCAAACGAGCGGTGTGAACTGCCCTCGCGCGCGCCCGCCCGCGCCTCCCCCGACGGCACCGTTCGGGAAGTGACGCCGGGGGCGCGAGGGGATGTCCGGCGGGGTGCGAAGGGGATGTCCGGCGGGGTACGAGGCACCGGTCGTCAGCCGACCATGCCCTCCGCGAGCTCCTCGGTGAGGTTGGATTCGGTGCCGGGGATGCCGAGGTCCTGAGCGCGCTTGTCGGCCATCGCCAGCAGCCGGCGGATCCGGCCGGCGACCGCGTCCTTGGTCAGCGGCGGGTCGGCGAGGGCGCCCAGCTCCTCCAGCGACGCCTGCTTGTGCTCCATGCGCAGCCGGCCGGCCGCCGCGAGGTGCTCGGGGACCTCCTCGCCCAGGATCTCCAGGGCCCGCTGGACCCGGGCGCCCGCGGCGACCGCGGCGCGCGCCGAGCGGCGGAGGTTGGCGTCGTCGAAGTTGGCGAGGCGGTTGGCGGTGGCGCGGACCTCGCGGCGCATCCGCCGCTCCTCCCACGCGAGCACCGACTCATGGGCGCCGAGCCGCGTCAGCAGGGCACCGATCGCGTCACCGTCACGGACCACGACGCGGTCCACCCCGCGCACCTCACGGGCCTTGGCGCCGATGCCGAGCCGGCGGGCGGCGCCGACCAGCGCGAGCGCCGCTTCGGGCCCGGGGCAGGTGACCTCCAGGGACGAGGAGCGGCCCGGTTCGGTCAGCGAGCCGTGCGCCAGGAAGGCGCCGCGCCAGGCCGCCTCGGCGTCACAGGTCGCGCCGGAGACCACCTGTGGAGGCAGCCCGCGGATGGGACGGCCGCGGCCGTCCACCAGGCCGGTCTGGCGCGCCAGCTGATCACCGCCGGCCACCACCCGTACGACGTAGCGGCTGCCGCGCCGCAGGCCGCCGGGGGCCATCACCACCAGGTCGGAGCTGTGCCCGAAGATCTCCAGGATGTCCTTGCGCAGCCGCCGGGCGGCGATGCCCGTGTCCAGCTCCGCCTCGATCACGATGCGCCCGCTGACCAGGTGCAGACCGCCCGCGAACCGCAGGATCGACGAGACCTCCGACTTCCGGCAGCAGGTCCGGGTGACGGGGAGCCGGGAGATTTCATCCTTCACCGCTGCCGTCATCGCCATGGGCCGATCCTTCCATGCATCCGAAAAATACGGTCGTACGCGGCTGCCAGCAGCTCCGGGTCGTGCCGGTCGGGGGCTCCACCGGCGCGCGGCCGGGCGTCGTCTCCTTGTGCGGCGACCGCCGCGAGCTCGACCTCGCTGCCGACCAGCTGCTTGGCGGCAGCGGTCAGACCCTCGATGTCGGGCACGGCGTCCTTGTCGGCCAGCACCACGTCGAAGGCGAGTTTAGGGGCGTGTCGGGCCAAAACCTCCAAATGACGCTGCGGGGAGAAGCCATCGGTTTCGCCCGGTTGGGGCGCAAGGTTGAGCGAAAGGACCTTTCGGGCCTTGGTCTCCTCCAGCGCCTCGCGCAGCTCCGGCACCAGCAGATGCGGGATCACGGACGAGAACCAGGAGCCGGGGCCGAGCACCACCCAGTCGGCGTCCCGCACCGCGGCGACGGCCTCCGGGACGGCCGGCGGTTCCTCGGGGACCACATGGACGGACTGGACCTCGCCACGGGTGAGCGCGACGGTGGCCTGGCCGCGGACCGTCGTGATCTCGTCAGGGTGGTCCTGGTCATGCCCCCTGACCTGGGCCTGGAGCTCCAGGGGCACCGCCGACATGGGAAGCACCCGGCCGTGCGCGCCGAGCAGCTTGCCGACCAGGTCGAGCGCCTGGACATGGTCGCCGAGCTGCTCCCACAGGGCCACGATCAGCAGATTGCCGACCGCGTGGTCATGCAGCTCGCCCTCGCTGGTGAAGCGGTGCTGGATCACCCGGGACCAGGTCTGGCCCCAGTCGTCGTCGCCGCACAGCGCGGCCAGCGCCTTGCGCAGATCGCCGGGCGGCAGCACGCCGAGCTCATCGCGGAGCCGGCCGCTGGAGCCGCCGTCATCGGCGACCGTGACCACGGCGGTCAGATCGCCGGTGATACGGCGCAGCGCGGTCAGCGAGGCGGACAGGCCCATACCGCCGCCCAGTGCCACCACCTTGGGGGTGGCGCCCTTCGTCATACGGCCGCTGGGGACGAACCGGCGGACCCGCCGCAGCCGCGGTGCACGCCTGCTCACTCGCGCCCCATGTCCCGGTGGACGATGACGGTTTCCACCCCTTCGGACACCAGGCGGCGGCCGAGCTTCTCGGACATCGCGACGCTGCGGTGCTTGCCGCCCGTGCAACCCACGGCGATGGTCACATAGCGCTTGCCCTCCCGGCGGTAGCCCTCGGCGACGATCCGCAGCAGCTCGGCGTAGCCGTCCAGGAACTCCTTGGAGCCGGGCTGGCTGAAGACGTAGCTGGAGACCTCGTCGTTGAGACCGGTGAACGGGCGCAGCTCGGGGACCCAGTGCGGGTTGGGGATGAAGCGGCAGTCGATGACCATGTCGGCGTCGACCGGGAGGCCGTACTTGAAGCCGAAGGACATGACCGTGGCGCGCAGCTCGGGGACCTCCTCGCCGGCGAACTGGGCGTCCATCTTGGCGCGCAGTTCATGGACGTTGAGGCTGGAGGTGTCGATGACCAGGTCGGCGTCGCCGCGCAGTTCACGCAGCAGATCGCGTTCGGCGGCGATGCCGTCGACGATCCGGCCGTCGCCCTGGAGGGGGTGCGGGCGGCGCACCGATTCGAAGCGGCGCACCAGGGCCTCGTCGGAGGACTCCAGGAAGACGATGCGGCGCTTGACGTTCTGCGCGTCGAGGGTGGCCAGCGATTCCTTGAGGTTGGCGAAGAAGCGGCGGCCGCGGACGTCGACGACGACCGCGATCCGGGCGACATTGCCCTGCGAGCGGGCGCCCAGCTCGACCATCGGCGCGATCAGCTCGGGCGGGATGTTGTCGACCACGAACCAGCCGAGGTCCTCCAGGCACTTCGCGGCCGTGCTGCGGCCGGCGCCGGACATCCCGGAGATGATCACCAACTCGGGGATCGCGGCGCTCTCGCCCTGGTCGGTCGTGCCCGTACTCACCTGTGCACCGTCTCTCTCGGTTTCCTGCGTTTCGTGCGGTGTACTCATCGGTCCTGCCCCCGTTCTGCTGACAACGCGGCCGGTGGGGCCCCGTCATCCTCAATGATCTCTCCTGTGGCGGTGTTCACCGCGGGGGCGGACGGTGCCGCCCCGGCCAGCGCCGCGGCGACCGTCTCCGCCGTTTTACGGCCGACCCCCGGAACCTCGCAGATCTCCTCCACCGTCGCGGCCCGCAGCTTCTTCAGCGAGCCGAAGTGCTTGAGCAGCGCCTGGCGGCGGCTCTCGCCCAGTCCGGCGACGGCGTCGAGCGGCGAGGACTTCAGCCGCTTGCCGCGCTTGCTGCGCTGGTAGGTGATCGCGAAGCGGTGTGCCTCGTCCCGGACGCGCTGGAGGAGGTAGAGCCCCTCGCTGCTGCGCGGCAGCACCACCGGGTCGTCGTCCTCCGGCAGCCAGACCTCTTCGAGGCGCTTGGCCAGGCCGCACACGGCGACATCGTCGATACCGAGCTCGTCCAGGGCCCGGCGGGCGGCCGCGACCTGCGGGGCACCGCCGTCGACGACCACCAGCTGGGGCGGGTAGGCGAAGCGCTTGGGGCGGCCGTCCTCGTCGGTCGGGCGGCCGGCCATGGGGTCCGGCTCCGGATCGTCCGGGCCCGCGGCGACGGTGGCGGCCGTGGCGCCGTTGTCATCGACGCGGGCGTCCCCGGCCGGCTCCTCCGTCCACTCGCCGGCCTTCTGCTTCTCCTGGAGATAGCGCTTGAAGCGGCGGCCGATGACCTCGTGCATGGACCGGACATCGTCCTGGCCCTGGAAGGTCTTGATCTGGAAACGGCGGTATTCGCTCTTCCGGGCGAGACCGTCCTCGAACACCACCATCGAGGCGACGACGTCATCGCCCTGGAGGTGGGAGATGTCGAAGCACTCGATACGGAGCGGCACCGAATCCAGGCCGAGGGCCTCGGCGATCTCCTCCAGGGCGCGGGAGCGGGTGGTCAGGTCGGAGGCGCGCTTGGTCTTGTGCAGCGCCAGGGCCTGCTGGGCATTACGGGCGACCGTGGCCATCAGGTCCTTCTTGTCGCCGCGCTGCGGGATACGCAGCGAGACCTGGGAGCCGCGGCGCCCGGAGAGCCACTGGGCGATCGGGTCGACAGGGTCGGGGAGCGCCGGGACCAGCACCTCCTTGGGGACGGCGTCGCCCTGCTCCTCGCCGTACAGCTGCTGGAGGGCGTGCTCGACCAGGTCGCCGGTGGTGACGGCCTCGACCTTGTCGGTGACCCAGCCGCGCTGGCCGCGCACCCGCCCGCCGCGGACGTGGAAGATCTGGACGGCGGCCTCCAGCTCGTCCTCGGCGAGGGCGATCAGATCGGCGTCGGTGGCGTCGGCGAGCACCACGGCGCTCTTCTCCATGGCCCGCTTGAGCGCCCCTATGTCGTCCCGCAGCCGGGCGGCGCGCTCGTACTCCATCTCCTCTGCCGCCTCCTGCATCTGACGCTCCAGACGGCGGAGGTAGGCGCCGGTGCGGCCGGCCATGAAGTCGCAGAACTCCTCGGCGAGTTCACGGTGTTCTCCGGCGGAGATCCGGCCGACGCAGGGGGCCGAGCACTTGCCGATGTAGCCGAGCAGGCAGGGGCGGCCGATCTGGGCGGACCGTTTGAAGACACCGGCGGAGCAGGTCCGTACGGGGAAGACGCGGAGCATCAGGTCGACGGTCTCGCGAATGGCCCAGGCGTGCCCGTATGGACCGAAGTAGCGCACGCCCTTCTTCTTGGCGCCGCGCATGACCTGGACGCGCGGGAACTCCTCGTTGAGGGTCACCGCGAGATACGGATAGCTCTTGTCGTCGCGGTACTTGACGTTGAAGCGGGGGTCGAACTCCTTGATCCAGGTGTATTCGAGCTGGAGCGCCTCGACCTCGGTGGTGACGACGGTCCACTCCACGGAGGCGGCGGTGGTGACCATCGTGCGGGTACGCGGATGCAGGCCGGCCAGGTCCTGGAAGTAGTTGGCCAGACGCTGGCGCAGGCTCTTGGCCTTGCCGACGTAGATGACCCGGCCGTGCTCGTCGCGGAACTTATAGACCCCCGGCGAGTCGGGGATCTGTCCCGGCTTGGGTCGATAGCTGCTGGGGTCTGCCATGCACACCACCCTACTGACCACCACCGACAATCACGGCCGGGACCGACGGCGTTCCTGTGGCTCTCCCCCCATCCCCGGACCCACCCCTCGCCCCCTGCCCCTCCCCCGCAAAACCTGGCGCTCCAGGTCACCCGCTGCGTCGTCGGCGCAGGGCCGCCGAGGCGGACAGGCCCAGGGCCAGCAGGGCGGCGGCGCCCGCCACGGTCGTGGCCGCGGTCACCGGCAGGCAGGCGACCGTGAACGCGCCCGCCGTGACGGGCCGCTGGGCCCGCGCCGGCTGCGCCCGGTGCTTCTCGGCACCGGCGGCGGCCTCGGGCCCGTAGCCGCCGGCCTCGCCGCGCCGCTCGTACGCGGAGCCCGGCAGTCTGTCCCCGTAGGCCCTCGCCACCCCCTTGGCGTGGCGGGTCTCGTCGTCACCGTCGGCGATATTGACGACCTTCCAGGCGGCGCCCGGCCGCACGGTCCATACGGAGGCCGTGCGGCCGTCGGCGGCGACCGCTTCGTGGGCGGCGGGGATGCTCGCACGGGATGGGGCCTGCGGCAGGGGGGCGGGTGCGGCCTGCGGGGCGAGGCCGGTGAGGGTGGTCGCGAACGCTCCTGTGGCGACGGCGCGAAGGGTGGTACGGACGGCGGTGCGCTTCGTCATGGCCTCAGGCTCCTATCCGGTGGAGGGAGTGCGTCCAGGAGAAGGAGCTTCCGTTCACGTAGTAATCGAAATCGACCTAGTTGTAGCGGAAGTTGGTCGTTCAGCGATCACCCCGGTAAACCCAGTTTCGATCTGTGTCATAGCCATAGACCACGTGCATATGGCCGCCGCCGGAGGAGCACTGGATGCGAGTCTCTCTCGGCCGTCCGGCGTCGGGCTCGCTCCACACGACCTCCTGGCGAAGCCAATCGGCGACATAGGAGCCGGAGTTGCCGCCCGTCCGACTACTGACAGCAGGGCGCCCGGCGGTCGCAGCGCCCCCTCAGCCCGCGATCAGCTTGCCGCCCTTGGACTTGACCGGCACCTCGGGCAGCGGCTCGGTCGCCGGGCCCTGGAGGACCTCACCGGTGGTGACGTCGAAGCGGCTGCCGTGGCAGGGGCAGCTGCCCTCCTTCTTCTCGACGTCGGACAGGATGCAGCCGGCGTGGGTGCACTTGGCGCTGAAGCACTTGTAGGTGCCCTTGGCGGGCTGCGACACCAGGAGCCGGTCCTCGCGGTAGAGCTTGGCACCGCCGACCGGCACCTCCGCGGCGGCCCCGAGGTCGACCGGCCCGTCGGGCAGCGCCGAGGCGTTCGCGCCCGAGTCACCCGATGAGCAGGCCGTCAGCCCGAGGCCGGTGGCCCCGGCGAGCGCGGCCCCCCGCAGCACGGTTCGGCGGTCGGGGGACTGGCTCATGGCTGCTCCAGAGGTCAGGGCGTCGGGGGCCGTGGAGGGACGGGGGTACGGGGTCAGACGCGGCGGCTCCCGACGATACCGGCGCAGATCGTTCCGCTTCCCCCCGGGCCGGGCACCGGGGCGGGCACCGGGGCGGCCGCTGGGCGTAAACGCTTACGTAAGCGTTTACGTATAGGGTCGAGTGCTCGTAGTGTGGGGTCTTCGCGGGACGAGCCGCGAGACATAAGGCATCAGCCGCGAGCCACGAGGCCCGGGAAGGCCGGGCACCACCCTGGTGCCGCACCCCCGGGGGGAGGACCGAATGACGACGATGGCGGATGTGGCCCGGCGGGCAGGTGTCTCCGTCGCCACGGTCTCGCACGTGCTGAACGGCACCCGGCCGGTGCGCCCCGGCACCCGCGCCGCGGTGCTCGGCGCCATCGACGACCTCGGCTACACCCACAACACCCTGGCCCGCTCCCTGGTCACCTCCCGCACCCGCTCGATCGGCCTCGCGGTCTCCGCGATCAGCAACCCGTACTTCACCGAGATCCTCCAGGGCGTCGAGGCCGGTGCCCTGGCGGCCGGTTACAGCCTGCTGATCGCCGATCCGCACGACGACCCGCGGCACGAGCGCACGGTCGTGCAGCTGCTGCACGAGCGACGGGTGGACGGCGTGATCGTCGCGCCCTCCGCGGAGCCGTCGGAGATGGTGGAGTATCTGGCCCGGCGCTCGGTGCCCACGGTCTTCCTGGACCGGCTGGTCGGCGACGCGTACGACCAGGTGTGCGCCGAGAACACCGGCCCGGCGCGCCAACTGGTAGAGCATCTGGCCGACTTGGGACACACCCGGATCGGCCTGGTGGCCGGCCTTCCCGGGCTGAGCACCACGGCCGAGCGCGTCGAGGGTTACCGCGAGGGGCTGCGCGCCCGCGGCCTGCCCTTCGCGCCCGCACTCCTCGCGGGCGGCAACTCCGAGGCGGCGGGCGCCCAGGCCGCCACCCGACAGCTGCTCGCCACGGACAAACCGCCCACCGCGATCGTCACCGCCAACAACGCGATGACCATCGGCGCGCTGCGGGCGCTGCGCGAGCTGGGCCGGGAGGTGCCCCGCGATACCGCGCTGGCCTGCTTCGACGACTTCTCGTGGGCGGAACTGTTCACGCCCCGGCTGACCGCGATCGCCCAGCCCAGCAAGGACATCGGGGCGGCGGCGGTCCGGCTGCTGCTGGAACGTCTGGCGGAGCCGGACCGGCCTCCGCGCACCCTCCGCCTCCCCTGCACCTTTGTGCACCGTACGTCGTGCGGCTGCCCCGAACCCGCCCCGGCCACGCGCCCGGCCGTAGCTCAGGCTACCCAGGAAAGGAACCGCACCCCGTGATCGTCGTCGCCGGCGAGGCACTGATCGACCTCGTCCCCAGCCCGCAGAGCCCGCTCCCGCCCTCCCCCGACGGCGGCGCCCCCGTGCCGGACGGCCCGTTGCCGGCGTTGCTGCCGCGGCGCGGCGGCGGCCCGTACAACACCGCGGTCGCGCTGGGGCGGCTGGGCTCGCCCACCGCGTTCTGCTCCCGGATCTCGACCGACGCCTTCGGCGAGGCGCTGCTGGACGGGCTGCGCGGCGATGGAGTGGACACGTCGCTGGTGCAGCGCGGCGGTGAGCCGACCACCCTTGCCGTGGCGGACATCAGCCCGGACGGCTCGGCGGGCTACGGCTTCTATGCCGACGGCACCGCCGACCGGCTCTTCACCTTGCCGCCGGAGCTGCCCGCCACGGTCCGGGCGCTCTCCCTGGGCACCTGCTCACTCGTCCTGGAGCCGGGCGCGACCGCCTATGAGTCCCTGCTGCGCCGTGAGGCCCGGCGCGGCGTCTTCACCGCCCTCGACCCCAACATCCGGCCGGGTCTGATCCCCGACCCGGACGCCTACCGGGCTCGCTTCCGCTCCTGGCTCCCCGACCTCGCCCTGCTGAAGCTCTCCGAGGAGGACGCCCTGTGGCTGGCGGGGTCCGGCGAGGAGGCGGGCGGTGCCGTGGGCGACGGGCGGGACGCGGTCCTCGCGGCGGCCAAGGGGTGGCTGGCCGAGGGGCCCGCGGCGATCGTCCTCACTCATGGCGGGGACGGGCTGACAGTGCTGACGCCGGGGGGCGGGGAGCTGACGGTGCCCGGCGAGCGGGTCACCGTCGTCGACACCATCGGCGCCGGCGACACGGTCAACGCCGCGCTGCTGCACCGGCTGGGCGCCCACGATGCCCTCTCGCGCAGCGCCGTAGCCGCCCTCGGCCCCGAGGACTGGCATGACATCCTGCGCTTCGCCGCCCGCGCGGCCGCCGTCACCTGCTCACGGGCGGGCGCGGAGCCGCCGTTCGCCACGGAGGTCGTGGCGTAGGGCCTGTCTTCACCAGGGCGGGCCGCCACCGCCCCCGTCGTACGGAGAGCGGTGACGGCCCGGCGGGTACGGCCCGTTACGGCCCGCTGGCGTCAGCCCGTAGGCATCAGCCCGCAGGCGTCAGGAGGTGCGGCGGGTCCGCGCCGTGGTCTTCGTGGCCACGGTCTTCTTCGCGGCCGCCTTCTTCACTGCGGTCTTCTTGGCCACCGGCTTCTTGGCGGACGCCTTCACCGGCGCGGCATCGCTGACGCGGTCGCCGAGGATCTCCCGCAGGAACTTGCCGGTGTGGCTGGCCGGGATGGACGCGATGTCCTCCGGGGTGCCTTCGGCGACGACCAGACCGCCTCCGTTGCCGCCCTCGGGGCCCATGTCGATGACCCAGTCGGCCGTCTTGATCACATCGAGGTTGTGCTCGATGACGATCACCGTGTTGCCCTTGTCGACCAGGCCGGACAGCACATTGATCAGCTTGCTGATGTCGTCGAAGTGCAGACCGGTGGTCGGCTCGTCGAGGACATAGACCGTGCTGCCCGTGGAGCGCTTCTGGAGCTCGCTGGCCAGCTTGACGCGCTGCGCCTCACCACCGGAGAGCGTCGGCGCGGACTGCCCGAGCCGGACATAGCCGAGACCGACCTCGTTGAGCGTCTTGAGATGCCGGGAGATGGTCGGCACCGCCTCGAAGAAGCTCAGCGCCTCCTCGATGGGCATGTCCAGCACCTCGGCGATGGACTTGCCCTTGTAGTGGACCTCCAGGGTCTCCCGGTTGTAGCGCGCCCCGTGGCAGACCTCGCACGGCACATAGACATCCGGCAGGAAGTTCATCTCGATCTTGATCGTGCCGTCGCCGGAGCAGTTCTCGCAGCGGCCGCCCTTGACGTTGAAGGAGAAGCGCCCCGGCAGATAGCCGCGGACCTTGGCCTCCATCGTCTCCGCGAAGAGCTTGCGGACATGGTCGAAGACGCCGGTGTAGGTGGCCGGGTTGGAGCGCGGGGTGCGGCCGATCGGCGACTGGTCGACATGCACGACCTTGTCCACCAGATCGTCCCCGGCGACCCGGGTGTGCCGGCCCGGCACCGACTTGGCGCCGTTCAGCTCGCGCGCGAGGTGGGTGTAGAGGATGTCGTTGACCAGCGTCGACTTGCCGGAGCCGGAGACTCCGGTGACGGCGGAGAACACCCCGAGCGGGAAGGAGACGTCGATGTCGCGGAGGTTGTTCTCCTTCGCACCGTGCACGGTCAGCTGCCGCACCGGGTCGGCGGGCCGCCGGATGTCCGGTGTCGCGATGGCCTTCTTGCCGGACAGATACTGACCGGTGATCGAGTCCTTGTTGGTCAGCAGCTGCTTCATCGGGCCGCTGTGCACGACCTTGCCGCCGTGCTCACCGGCCCCCGGGCCGATGTCCACGACCCAGTCGGCGACCTTGATGGTGTCCTCGTCGTGCTCCACGACGATCAGGGTGTTGCCCATGTCGCGCAGCCGCACCAGGGTCTCGATCAGCCGGTGGTTGTCGCGCTGGTGCAGACCGATCGAGGGCTCGTCCAGGACGTAGAGCACGCCCACCAGGCCGGAGCCGATCTGGGTGGCGAGGCGGATGCGCTGGGCCTCACCGCCGGAGAGGGTGCCGGCCGCGCGGTTCAGGGAGAGGTAGTCCAGGCCGACGTCGACCAGGAACTTCAGCCGCTCGTTGACCTCCTTGAGGACCCGCTCGGCGATCTTCTTCTCTCGCGCGGTGAGCTTCATTTCCCGCAGGAAGTCGGCACAGTCGCTGATCGACATGGCCGCGACATCGGCGATCGACTTCTGCTGGACCGTGACGGCGAGCACGATCGGCTTGAGCCGGGTGCCGTCACAGGTCGGGCAGGGCACCTCGCGCATATAGCCCTCGAAGCGCTCCCTGCTGCTGTCGCTCTCCGCTTCGGAGTGCCGCCGCTTGACGAACGGCACGGCGCCCTCGAAGGGGGTGGTGTAGGCCCGCTCGCGGCCGTACCGGTTGCGGTAGCGCACCTCGATCTGGGTCTTGTGGCCGTGCAGCAGGGCCTTCTTGGCGCGGGCCGGCAGCCCGGCCCAGGGGATGTCCGTACGGAATCCGAGGGCGTCCGCCAGCGCACCGACCAGGCGGCCGAAGTACTCCTTGGTGTGCCCGTGCGACCAGGGGTGGATGGCGCCCTCGTCGAGGGAGCGGTCCTCGTCGGGGACGATCAGCTCGGGGTCGACCTCCATGCGCGTACCGATACCGGTGCAGTCCGGGCAGGCGCCGAAGGGCGAGTTGAAGGAGAAGGAGCGGGGCTCCAGCTCCTCGAAGGAGAGGTCGTCGTAGGCGCAGTACAGATGCTCCGAATACATCCGCTCGCGCTGCGGGTCGTCCGGCTCCAGGTCGACGAAGTCGAGGATGACCATGCCTCCGGAGAGCCCGAGGGCCGTCTCGACGGAGTCGGTCAGCCGCCGCTTGGCGGTCTCCTTGACCGTGAGGCGGTCGACGACCACCTCGATGGTGTGCTTCTCCTGCTTCTTCAGCTTCGGCGGCTCGGCGAGATGGATCGTCTCCCCGTCGACCCGTGCCCGGCTGTAGCCCTTGGTCTGGAGGTCGGAGAAGAGATCGACGAACTCGCCCTTGCGCTCGCGCACCAGAGGGGAGAGCACCTGGAAGCGGCTGCCCTCGGGCAGCTCCAGCACCTTGTCGACGATGGCCTGCGGCGACTGCCGGGCGATCGGCCGTCCGCACTCGGGACAGTGCGGTTTGCCGACCCGGGCGAAGAGCAGCCGGAGGTAGTCGTAGACCTCGGTAATCGTGCCGACCGTCGAGCGCGGGTTGCGCGAGGTCGACTTCTGGTCGATCGATACCGCGGGGGACAGGCCCTCGATGAAATCCACATCGGGCTTGTCCATCTGCCCGAGGAACTGCCGGGCATAGGAGGAGAGCGACTCGACATAACGCCGCTGCCCCTCGGCGAAGATCGTGTCGAAGGCGAGCGAGGACTTGCCCGACCCGGAGAGCCCCGTGAAGACGATGAGGGAGTCGCGGGGGAGGTCGAGCGAGACGTTCTTGAGGTTGTGCTCGCGAGCGCCACGGACGATGAGACGGTCGGCCACGCCGGTCGGCACCTTTCTTGGAGGGGGGCGGGGGCCGCGGCTCTGCGTCCGCCGCTCGGTGAATGAGCAGAGGCGGCGAAGCGGAGCGGAGCCCCGCCCCAGAGTATGGGGCCCGCCGCGGCACTGTCGTTGGGATGCCACACACGAGCTTATAGCACGCCCATTCGATTTACCGGACTCGCAAGCCCTCTTCACCCGAACGTGTGGCGGCCGCACAATCTTCCCGCCCCGCCACACGCCCGTACGCTGCGGAAACGCCCGCGTCAGGCGAAGCCGGGCAGGGCCCGCTCCAGCGCCTCGAACGTGCGCCGCAGCACCTCCGCCTGCTCAACGGCGACCTCGTCCACCGGGTCACCCCCGAGTTGCCGGGCCGCGGCATCGACGTAGGCGACCCGGATCGCCGCGATGATCAGCCCCGCCCCCAGCCGGGCGTCATGATCGGGCCGGTCCGCGTCGCCGCCCGCGGCCTCGGCGAGCAGCGCGGCGAGCGTGTTCTCCATCTCCTCGACCGCCTCCCGCCCGCGCGCCCGCAGCGCCGGCGAGTCCAGCACCGTGCGCCAGAAGTGCTCGAACCCCTCCCCCGCCCCGGCCAGCGGATGCCGCTCCGCCAGCAGGCCGAGCACGAGCCGCCGCAGCGCGGCGAGCGGCGACTCCCCCGCACCGCGCCCCCGTACGGCACGGACGATCAACTCCCGCGCCTCGGGGATCCGGTCGAGGAAGAGATCCTCCTTGCGCGGGAAGTAATTAAAGACCGTCATCGTCGACACCTCGGCGGCGCGGGCCACCTCGGCGACGGTGACCTGGTCGAAGCCGTGCCGGATGAACAGCACCGTGGCCTCGCCGGAGATCCGCTGCCGGGTACGCAGTTTCTTGCGCTCGCGGAGCGTCAGCCGCTCCTCCGCCACCGCGAAGCCGGTATCCGCGAAGCCGGCCTCCGGCTGCCGTCCCGCCGACCGCTCGCCGTCCGCAGCCCGCCGACCGCCCGTCGCCCGCTTACCGCCGCGCCGTTCCTCGTCCATCATGGCCGGAATTTTAGGCCACGTTTTAGCCGCAACAATTTTTTAGTCACTACACTTATGCCCATGACGTATGACGCAGACGTAGTGGTGGCGGGGGGCGGCCCGGTGGGGCTGATGCTCGCCTGCGAACTCGCCCTGGCAGATGTCCCGGTGATCGTCCTGGAGCGGCTGACCGAGGTGGATACGAAGATCAAGGCAGGGGGCATCAACTTCCCCAGTTCGGAGGCGTTTTACCGGCGCGGGATGCTGCCCGGCCTGGTGGAGGCACAGCGCGCGGCCTTGGAGAGGTTCAGCTCGTTCCTGCGACAGCGGCAGGCCGCCGGAGCCTCCTCGGTGCGGCAGCCGCCGAAATTCGCCGGGCACTTCGCGGGCATCATGCTGCGCGGTGATCTGCTGGACGAGTCCGACCCGGACTTCGACGGCCAGGGTCCCGCCGGCGAGGTCGGTCTCGTACCGCAGGAGGCCCTGGAACGGCTGCTCGGCGCCCGCGCCGCCGAGTTGGGCGTCGACCTGCGCCGCGGGGTGACCCTGACCGGCTTCGACGCAGGCGACGACGGCATACACGTCCACACCTCGGACGGGTCGCTGCGCACCGGGTGGCTGGTCGGCTGCGACGGCGGCCGCAGTACGGTCCGTCGGCTCGCCGGCTTCCCGTTCCCTGGAACGCCCCCCGAGATCACCGGCCATCAGGCCCTGGTGGAGATGACCGGCGCCGAGGCGCTGGGAGCCGGCTGGAATTGGACGGACACCGGAACGTATGCCCACGGGCCGATGCCCGGCCGGATCCTCACCGTGGAATTCGACGGGCCACCCGAGGACCGCGAAGCCCCCGTCACCGCCGGGGAGTTGGAGAAGTCCCTGCGCAAGGTTTCCGGGGTGCCGGACGTCAGGATCCACAAGGTGATCTCGGCGACCCGGTTCACGGACAACGCGCGCCAGGTGCCCGACTACCGCTCCGGACGGGTACTACTGGCCGGTGACGCGGCGCATGTGCACTCGCCGTTCGGCGGCCAGGGGCTGAACCTGGGCATCGGGGACGCGATGAACCTCGGCTGGAAACTGGCCGCCACGGTGCGCGGCCGGGCACCGGAGGGCCTGCTCGACACATACACCGCCGAGCGGCACCCCCTGGGCGCGTGGGTGCTGGAGTGGACCCGGGCCCAAGTGGCCCTGATGCGGCCGGAGTCGCATACACAGGCGCTGCGCGGGGTGATCGCGGAACTGACCGGGACCGCCGCCGCCACCACGTTCTTCGCCAAGAAGATCTCCGGGGCCGGGCAGCGCTACGACCTGCCCGGCGACCATCCGCTGACCGGCCGCAGCGCACCGGACCTGGCGCTCTCCGACGGCACCCGGCTCGCCGACCATCTGCACGACGGGCGCGGGCTGTTGCTCGATCTCGCCGATGACGCCGTGGTGCGCGAACGCGCCACGGGCTACGGCGACCGGGTGCGGGTGCGCACCGCGCGCTGCCCCGAACGGCCCGGCCTGGCCGGTCTGCTGGTGCGGCCGGACGGCAGCACCGCCTGGGCGGCGGACTCCGGCGCCCCGTATACCGGGGACGATCTGGACGCGGCACTCCGGAGCTGGTTCGGCGCACCGGACGCCTCGGCGGCCTGACCACCGCGGCGGGTGGCGCGGACCGGCCGGCCCGGCCGGCTGATTCGCGCCACCCGCCCCGCCCGCGTACGCCCCGACCGGCGCCGGCCGACTCCCGCACCCGCCCCGACGGCGCTAGCGTCGGACCATGACCCTCACCCCGCCTGACTTCCCGCACGATGTGTCCGCCGTCCGCGAGGCCACCGACCGGCTCCTGGTCTCGGTGAGCAAGCTCGACGACACGGCGATCGGCGAGCCGTCGCTGCTCCCCGGCTGGACCCGCGGCCATGTCCTCGCCCATCTGGCGCGCAACGCGGACGCGCTGGGCAATCTCCTCACCTGGGCGCGTACGGACGTACGGACACCGATGTACGCCAGTGCCGAGGCCCGCGAACGCGATATCGAATGGGGCGCGGACCGGCCACTGGCGGCGCAGCTGGAGGATCTCAAGGAGAGCGCCAGGCGGTTCGAGGCGGCAATGGAGGCGCTGCCCGAGGCCCGCCGGGCGTTCGAGGTCGAGATGCGCAACGGCGTCGTCGAACGGGCCGACCGGCTGCCGCTGCGCCGGCTGGCCGAGCTCGAACTGCACCATGTCGACCTGGGCGTCGGCCACACCGTCGACCAGCTGTCGTCCGCGTTCGTCGACCGTGAGCTGGACTTTCTGTCCGCGATCAAGTTTGCCGGGCATCCGGATCTGCCCCCTCTGGAGCTGCGGGCCGACGACGGCCGCCGCTGGCGCACCGGCCGCACGGCCACCGGGCCGGACGCCGCGGCCGCGCCCCTGGTGGTGACGGGCTCCGCGACCGCGCTGGTCGGCTGGCTCACCGGCCGCGGCGACGGCGGCGAACTGGACGGCCACGGCTCCGGCCTGCCTGTCGTACCCCCGCTTTAGAGTGGTCACATGGGCTACAGCGGAGCAGTGAAGGTCGGCGGACCGGCCGACGTGCACGAGCTGACCGACCTGATGATTTCCAAGGTCGCGGTCGGTCCGATGAACAACAACGCCTATGTGCTGCGGTGCCGGGCGACCGATGAGCAACTGCTGATCGACGCGGCCGCCGAGCCGCACACCCTTCTCGCACTGATCGGCGACAGCGGTATCGCCTCGGTGGTCACCACCCACCGGCACGGTGACCACTGGGGCGCGCTGGGCGAGGTCGTCGAGGCGACGGGCGCGCGGACCTACGCGGGGCGGTATGACGCCGAGGGCATCCCCGTCCCCACGGACGTGCTGGTCGAGGACGGCGACACCCTCACCGTCGGCCGGGTCGAACTGACCGCGCGCCACCTGGTCGGGCACACCCCGGGCAGCATCGCGCTGGTCTACGACGACCCGCACGGCGCCCCCCATCTGTTCACCGGGGACTGCCTGTTCCCCGGCGGCGTCGGCAACACCTTCGGCAGCGCCGAGAACTTCGCCACCCTCATCGACGACGTGGAACGCAAACTCTTCGGCGAACTTCCCGACGAGACCTGGGTCTATCCGGGCCACGGCAACGACACCACCCTCGGCGCGGAACGCCCCCAGCTCGCCCAGTGGCGCGAGCGGGGGTGGTAGGAGTGCGGCCCGCAGAGACGGCGGGCCGCACGGAAGTGCGCGACTGACGGGTGTCTTCCCGCCATATGGCGGCGGCGCCCGGCCCCGCTCCAGGAGGAGTGGGTGCCGGGCGCCGCCGACGCCGTTCCGGGCCCGTAGGCGCCGGCTCAGGCGTCTATGTGTTCCTTTGCCGAAGCCTCTGCCGCGGCCTGCTTCTTCGAGGCGTGGAGGCTGGTGAAGGTGGTCACGACCAGGACGGCGCAGATGACGCCCAGCGAGACCGGAATGCTGATCTCCGGAACGGGCACCCCGGACTCGTGCAGGGCGTGCAGCACCAGCTTCACGCCGATGAAGCCCAGGATGACCGACAGGCCGTACGAGAGGTGGACCAGCTTCTTGAGCAGGCCGCCGATCAGGAAGTACAGCTGCCGCAGACCCATCAGGGCGAAGGCGTTGGCGGTGAAGACGATGTACGGGTCCTGGGTGAGGCCGAAGATCGCCGGGATGGAGTCCAGGGCGAAGAGGACGTCGGTGGTACCGATCGCCAGCATGACGATCAGCATCGGCGTCATCAGCCGCTTGCCGTTCTCGACGATGAACAGCTTGGTGCCGTGGTACTGGTCGGTCGACGGGAAGCGCTTCTCGACCATCTTCAGGAAGCGGTTCTCCTCGAACTCCTCGTCCTGCTCCTCGGCGCGGGCCTCCTTGATGAGCTTCCACGCGGTCCAGATGAGGAACGCGCCGAAGAGGTAGAAGATCCAGGAGAAGTTGGCGATGATCGCGGCGCCCGCACCGATGAAGCCGGCCCGCAGCACCAGCGCGATCAGCACACCCACCATCAGCACCCGCTGCTGGTAGACCGCCGGGACCGCGAACTTCGCCATGATCAGCACGAAGACGAAGAGGTTGTCGACGCTCAGGGACTTCTCGGTGATGAAACCGGCGAAGAACTCACCGGCCGGTGTGGCGCCGCCGAACAGCAGCAGCCCGAGGCCGAACAGCGCGGCCAGGGCGATCCAGACACCGGTCCAGATTCCGGCCTCCTTGAGGGAGACCTCGTGTGGTTTGCGGCCGCCGATGAAGAAATCGACGGCGATCAGGGCGCAGAGACCAAGGATGGTCAGGACCCACAGGTTCAGGGAAACGTCCACTGCTCCTCCGGCAAAGTCGTACGGCACTCACAGCGTCGTCGCTGCCGGAGGTCTCTTCCGCCCCGTCCGCCCGAGGGGGACGGGGCCGACGCCCCGGGATCTCGTCACACTCTCAATCCGTGATGACGGGTACGTCGTAGCGGGAATACTCCCCTCCGCACAAAGAAGCGTAAAGGAAGACCAATGAATAGTAAAGAAAAAGGTAAAGTCGCTGGTCAGGCGGCCCGTCGGGCTTCCGCGAGCCGGCCCAGTACCTGACGCACCACCTGACTGCCCTGTGGGGCGAGCGGGGGCTCGTACGTCCAGGCATGGCCGACCCAGGGATCGGCGAGATGCGCGTCGGGCACCGGAGTGAGCCGCAGCAGGGAGCGCCACAGCGGGTCCAGCACCGGCCCGTACTCGCGGCTCTGGGCGCGGTTGGCGACCAGCATCAGATGCACCCCGACGGCCGGCCCCTCGTCGGCCAGATAGCGGAGCCGGGTGAGGGCACGGTCATCGAAGCCGTGCGGGAAGTCATGCACGATCAGCAGCTGCTCGGCGGTGTCGAGATCCGCCGGCAGGGCGTCCGCGGCGCGATGGCGCACGGCCATCCGGACGAGTTCCACCCGCCGGGTCAGCTCCTCCAGTACGGCCGCCACGCCCTTGGCGCCGGGTAGCGGGTAGGCGGGCATCGCACCGCTCTCCACCAGGGGCGCCAGCGCGGGCGCGGCGGTCCCGCCCGGGTCGATGACCTGGACCGCGAACTCACCGGCGGGGTGGATGGCGAGCAGCCGGGCGGCGATCGCGACGGCCGACTCCATGGCCAGGCGGCGCAGCTCGGCCTCATCGGGCGGCCCGTCCGTGAGCGCCCCGGCCAGCTCCCGCCGGCCGATGTCGCGCTCCGGGCCGGGGCCGCCGCGGCCGTAGGAATCGGGCCCGCTGTCGATCCACAGCCCGCGCTCCAACGGGAGCCGCACGAGCATGGGGATGCGCAGGTCCAGGACCTCCGGGAGGTGCAGATCGCCCAGGCGCAGCGCCATCGGACGCTCCTGCGGGACGTGATAGCCCTGCCATACGGGGTTGTCCCAGCGGGCGAAGGCGGGCGGCAGCGCGGGTTCCACGACCTCCGACTCGGCCATGAGCTGCGCGAGGTCGCGGTCGAGAGCGGCGCGGGCCTGGGTGACGAGGGTGGCGTGCTTGTCGCGAGCGGTGGCGCGGGCGGCCTCGCCCGCCGTGCCGAGGCGGTTACGCGGATCGGCAAGGGCCCGGTCCAGCTCCTGCTCCAGGCGGGACTCGGCGAAGTCGGCGGCGCTGCGGTAGGCGGCGACCGAGCGCGCCAGATCCTCGAACATGCCCCAGACCTGGTTGTAGAGGCGTTCGTCCATGCTCCAGCCGGCGGCGTCACCGGCTACCGGGAGCGGGGGGCCGTCCGGGGTGGAGGGGGACGGGGTGGGCGGCGAGGCGGAGGAGGCTGACGGGGCTGGGGCGGCGGATGGGGCTGGGGTGCTGCGGCGTCGGGGGTGCTGGTAGTCGATGGGGCCGCCGTCTGCCGGGGACGGCGGCAGGTCTCCGCCCTTGGTGGTGGCGGCCTTTGCGCCGGCTCCGGTGCCGGGGCCGGATGCGGGCTCTGCTACGGCTGCGGCCCCCGCCCCGGCTCCGGGTCCAGTCCCGGCCCCGGAACCTGCCGGGCCGTCAGCTGCCGTCGTGGGCGCGGGAGACGGCCGGTCCTGGGCGGGCGCGGTGGCCGGGCCGGTGCCGGGTCGTTCGGCCCGGCCGGCCGTCATGGGAGCGGGCGCGGGGACCGCACGGGCCTGACCCAGGCCGACCGCTTCCTCGATCTCCGCGGCCAGCTCCGCCGCCTGCGCCAGGCCCTGGTCACGCAGCATCGCCGGGAGGCCGTCCGCGTAGCCCTGGCCGACGGCGCGCACCTTCCAGGCGTCCTGCCTGCGGTAGAGCTCGACGGCGACGACGGCGGACTCGGCGCCCAGCCCGGTGATCGTGTAGCGGACGAGGCCGGTCCCGTCGAGGCCGGTGACCGTGACGGCGGGCGCGGCGGCGGCACCGAAGGCGGTCAGCCCACCGATCCCGCTGGGCAGCGCCAGCAGCACGCTCACCCGGTGGACGGCGCCGGGCAGCGCGTCGAGATCCACCGCGATGCGGTGTTCGGCGGCCGCCTGGCGGGGAACCTCGATGCCGGTACGGCGGGGCGCGCCGGGGTGGGCCACCGCCTCGGCGCCGGAGAGTCGTCCCTGCTCATCGCCGAGGGTGACCCCGGCCACGACGGGACCGCCCGCCGCGACCCGGATCTCCACCCGCGTCCGGTCCAGCGGATGGTTCTGCCCCCGGACCAGCTCGGCCGTCATCGTTGTTCCCCCTGGTAGTGGTGGAGTTTCCCCGGGCCGGACGCCGGGCCGCGGCCCGGAGCGGCGGCGGCGCGGCCCGGTGCGCGCTGCCGCGACGGTGGTGGCTACAGGTGCGGCAGGATCGCCGGCACGAGGTCCTGGAAGGTGCGGCCGACGGAGGGCTCACCGATGGCGGTCATCTGCCAGCCGTTGGCCGTGCGGTGCACCTTGGACATGACCTGTGCGGTGTAGTCGCCACCGCCCGTGAGGGTGTAACGGGCCAGCTCCTGGCCAGTGGTCTCGTCCACCAGGCGGCAGAAGGCGTCCTGCACCTCGGCGAAGGTCTGGCCGGTGAAGGAGTTGACGGTGAACACGATCTGGTCGATGTGCACCGGCAGCCGCGCCAGGTCGACCAGGATCGCCTCGTCGTCGCCACCCTGGCCCGCGCCGCCGACCAGGTTGTCGCCGGTGTGCCGGACGGCACCGTCATCGCTGACCAGGTGCTGGAAGAAGACGACGTCTATCGGCTTCTTCTCGGCGAACAGCACCGCCGAGGCATCCAGGTCGATTTCGCTGGTCCGCCGCCCGAACAGGCCACGGCGCGGCGCCGAGCGCCATCCCAGCCCCATCCGCACCGCGGTCAGGGCTCCTCCGTCGGACTTCTGCAGGCTGATGCCCTGGCCCTTGGACAAATTGACCGACACGCGCCGTCCCCTCTCTCGTACTGTCCCCGCCCGGCTTCCGGCGGCCCTTCGACCCTATGCACGGCGGCGGGCCGGGGGCGCACAAGGCCCGCGTTTTGTGGCGCTTCTGCAACACACCGGTCCGCTGAGCACACCGCGCTCACGTGCGGCGATGCCCGCAACCGGCCGGTGCGGGCCGCACCCGGACCGGCCGGCGGCGTACGGTCCCCGGACTTCCCCCTCAGCGCCCGCCGGACGTCTTACTTCACCCCGGCCTCCCTCATTTGCCGCAGCTCCTTCTTCAGTTCACCCACCTCGTCGCGCAGCCGGGCGGCGACCTCGAACTGCAGCTCCGCCGCGGCGGCGCGCATTCGCTCCGTCATCTCCTCGATGAGCGCGGCCAGTTCGGCGGCGGGACGGTCCGTCAGCTCCGCGCCGGCCTTGCCGCCCTTGCCCTTCGCGCCCTTGGCACCGAGCGCCGGGACCGGTGCCTTGCCCTTGGCGTCCTTGGCCTCGGACGTTTTGCGGTAGCCCGTGCCCAGCAGTTCCTGGGTGTCGATCTCCTCCCGGGCCAGGGTGGCGACGATGTCGCCGATCTTCTTACGGAGCGGCTGCGGGTCGATGCCGTTCTCCTTGTTGTACGCCAGCTGCTTCTCCCGGCGGCGGTTGGTCTCCTCGATGGCCTTCTCCATCGCCGGGGTGACCTTGTCGGCGTACATGTGCACCTGTCCGGAGACGTTGCGCGCCGCACGTCCGATGGTCTGGATGAGCGCCGAACCGGACCGCAGGAAGCCTTCCTTGTCGGCGTCCAGAATGGCCACCAGCGAGACCTCGGGGAGGTCGAGGCCCTCCCGCAGCAGGTTGATGCCCACCAGGACGTCGTACTCACCCGATCGCAGCTCCCGCAGCAGCTCCACCCGGCGCAGGGTGTCCACATCGCTGTGCAGATAGCGGACCTGGATGCCGAGCTCCAGGAAGTAGTCCGTGAGGTCCTCGGCCATCTTCTTGGTGAGGGTGGTGACCAGGACGCGCTCATCCTTGTCCGTGCGCGTACGGATCTCGTGCACCAGGTCGTCGATCTGACCGTCGGTGGGCTTGACCACCACCTCCGGGTCGACCAGGCCGGTCGGGCGGATGATCTGCTCCACGAAGCCGTCGCCGCGGGCGAGCTCGTACGGGCCCGGGGTCGCGGACAGATAGACGGTCTGGCCGATGCGCTCCAGGAACTCTTCCCACTTCAGCGGCCGGTTGTCGAGGGCGGACGGCAGCCGGAAGCCGTGCTCGACCAGGGTCCGCTTACGCGAGGCGTCGCCCTCGTACATGGCGCCGATCTGCGGCACGGTGACATGCGACTCGTCGATGACCAGGAGGAAGTCGTCCGGGAAGTAGTCGATGAGGGTGTTGGGCGCGGAGCCGGGCTCGCGGCCGTCCATGTGCATCGAATAGTTCTCGATGCCCGAGCAGGAGCCGATCTGCCGCATCATCTCGATGTCGTACGTGGTGCGCATCCGCAGCCGCTGGGCCTCCAGATGCTTGCTCTGCTTCTCCATCGTGGCGAGGCTGTCCGCCAGCTCGGCCTCGATCCCCGCGATGGCCTTCTCCATGCGCTCGGGGCCCGCGATGTAGTGGCTGGCCGGGAAGATGTACAGCTCCCGGTCGTCGCTGATCACCTCGCCGGTGAGCGGGTGCAGGGTGGACAGCGCCTCGATCTCGTCGCCGAACATCTCGATCCGCACGGCCAGCTCTTCATAGACCGGGAAGATCTCAATGGTGTCGCCGCGCACCCGGAAGGTGCCGCGGGTGAAGGCCACGTCGTTGCGGGTGTACTGGATGTCGACGAAGCGGCGCAGCAACTGGTCGCGGTCGATCTCGTCGCCGACCTTGAGCGGGACCATCCGGTCGACGTACTCCTGCGGGGTGCCCAGGCCGTAGATGCAGGACACCGAGGCGACCACGACGACGTCACGCCGGGTGAGCAGGGAATTCGTCGCGGAGTGGCGCAGCCGTTCCACCTCCTCGTTGATGGAGGAGTCCTTCTCGATGTACGTATCGGACTGCGGGACGTACGCCTCGGGCTGGTAGTAGTCGTAGTAGGAGACGAAGTACTCGACGGCGTTGTTCGGCAACAGCTCGCGGAATTCGTTGGCGAGCTGGGCCGCGAGGGTCTTGTTGGGCGCCATCACGAGTGTCGGGCGCTGCAGCTTCTCGATCATCCACGCGGTGGTCGCCGACTTGCCGGTGCCGGTCGCACCCAGCAGGACGACATCCTTTTCACCCCCGCGGATGCGCCGCTCCAGCTCGGCGATGGCCGCCGGCTGGTCGCCATTGGGCTGGTAAGGGCTGACGACCTCGAAAGGCGCCACCGTGCGTTCGATCTTCGATACGGGCCGCATGGGATCCACCGTACGACCCAGCACTGACAATCGATGCGGCCAATGCTCCGACCTGCGGTTTTAACGCGGTGGCGACTATTGATCGGGGCCCTCGGCCGGGGCGGACGGCGGGCACCGCGGCGCGGCGGGCCGGGGGCGACCGCGGGTGGGTGGCACGCGTGGGCTGGGGTCGCACTGCCCGACAGCCAGGGAACACCGCGGGGCGAGGGCGACGCGGGATGCCCCGGACGACATGCCCCGCGTGCCGGCAGCTCCCCGCTCCCGCCGGAGGGCGGTCCGTGAGCGCGGCCCGCCCGTGCCCGGAACCGGCCGTCCCGGACGGCCACTCCGCCAGGTGCACGACCAAAACCGGTCAGACACACGAGGGGTGACGCATCATCGGCCAAGATGCGCGGATGCCGTGCCTCCGGCAAGTTGGACGGCGGCGGAGCGTACGTCTGTAGCAGGGCTGATCCGGGCATCCTGCAACTGCGCGACGCTCCAGAACGGAACACCGGCCACGTCTCGTTCAGGCCCCGGACACCACACGAATGCCTCCCGCTACGGCCCGGCTGCGAGCCTCTGTCCGTCCGAACCGGTTCACGTCACTTCACGTCAGCTCACGTCCACGACGTCACGAGGAGCCCGTATGCGTATTCGCCCCGTCGCCACCGTTGTCGCCGGTGCGCTCATGGGTCTGTCCACGCTCGTCCTCTCCCCGACCGCCGCCCAGGCCGCGCCGGCCGGACACACACCGCTGACGGTCGCCCACCGCGGCGCCTCGTCCATCGCGCCCGAGAACACCCTCGCCGCGATCGACGCGGCCGACCGGCTCGGATTCGAGTGGGTCGAGAACGACGTACAGCGCACCAAGGACGGCGAGCTGGTCATCCTCCATGACAACTCGCTCGCCCGGACGACGAACGTCGAGCAGGTCTTCCCCGGGCGCTCCCCGTGGAACGTCTCGGACTTCACACTCGACGAGATCGAGAAACTGGACGCGGGCAGCTGGTTCGGGCCGAAGTTCCGGGGGGAGCGGGTGCCGACCCTTGAGGACTACATGGACGAGGTCGAGCACAACGACCAGAGCCTCCTGATGGAGCTCAAGTCGCCGGAGCTCTACCCGGGCATCGAGCTGCAGACCCTCACGGAGCTGCGCCGCGCCGGCTGGCTGGGCAAGGAGCACGTGAAGAAGCGCCTGATCATCCAGAGCTTCAACGCCGACGCCATCAAGACCGTGCACAACCTCCGGTCGGACGTGAAGACGGGCTTCCTCGGCAATCCGTCGGTCGCCGACCTCCCGAAGTTCGCCAAGTACTGCGACCAGATCAACCCCGTCCACACGGCGGTCACCAGGGAGTACGTCGCCGCCGTACACGGTCTGCGGGGCCCGCACCGCCGGGCGCTGGACCTGTACACCTGGACCGTCGACGATCCGGCGGTCGCGGTGAAGGTCGCCGGTCTGGGCGTCGACGGGATCATCACCAACAAGCCCGACGTGGTGCGCGACGCCCTGGAGAAGCACGGCAACTGAACGCCCAGTGGTGAGGGGGACGGACGGCGCGGGCGCCGGTCCGTCCCCCTCGCATTGTCAGTGGTGCGTCCTACCCTGATCAGGTGACGAATGCAGAGCAGGATTCCGGGCCGGCGACACGGCCGGACGCGGCGCCGGAGGCGGCGGCGCGGCGCGACTGGGCCTGGAGACGGCTGGCGACGCCCATCGGCCCGCTGCTGCTCGCCGCGACCGGGGAGGGCCTGGTGCAGGTCGTCTTCCATGCCGACGAGCGGACGACCCGCGGTGCGCTGGCCCGTCTGGAGCAGTTCTTCGGCGGGCCGCCGCTGGCCGGGATACCTCATCTGACGACGGCCACGGCCGAGCTGACCACGTACTTCGCCGGGGAGCTGCGGTCCTTCACCGTCCCCCTGGACTGGTCACTGTCCTCCGGCTTCCCCGCCCGGGTCCTGCGGGCCCTGGCCGACGGTGTCCCCTATGGCAGCGTCGTCGGCTATCAGGACCTCGCCGACCGGGTCGGGGAACCGGGCGCCGCCCGTGCGGTGGGTGCGGCGATGGGATCCAATCCGCTGCCGGTCGTCGTCCCCTGCCACCGTGTCGTGGCCAGTGACGGCGGGATCGGCGGCTTCGGCGGCGGTCTGGAGACCAAGCGCCTGCTACTGGCCCTGGAAGGTGTGCTGCCCGCCCCGCTCTTCTGATCCCGACCGTCGTCCGGCCTCGCCGAGGCCGGCTCTCACGAAGGGCAGTGTCATGTCCCGTCAGATCGCTCTGCTCCGCGGCATCAATGTCGGCGGCCACAACTCCTTCCCCAAGGCGAAGCAGCTGGAGCTGGCCAAGTCGCTGGGCTACGAGGACGTCTCGGTCCTGCTGCAGACCGGCAATATCGTCTTCGCCGACCCCGGTACGCCGCCGGATGAGACGGCCCGGGTGCTCCATGAGCGGATCGCCGCCGAGCTCGGTCTGACGGTGCCGGTCCTGGTCCGGACCGGTGACGAGCTGGCGGCCGCCGTCGCCGCGAATCCGTTTCCGCAGGCCGTGCCGGAGCCCAAGAGCCTGCATGTCACGTTCCTGTCGGCGGTGCCGGCCGACACCTCCCGGCTCGACGCACTCGACCAGGCCGCGTTCGCGCCCGATCAGTACCGCCTGATCGGGCGCGAACTGTATCTGTGGTGCCCCGGCGGCATCGGCCGCTCCAAGCTCGCCGACGCGGTGAGCCGCGCCCCGCTCGGGGTCACGGCCACCGCCCGTAACTGGAACACCGTCACCAAACTGCTGGCCCTGGCCGCCGCCTGAGGCACCGCCACCGGCGGCGTCAGCGCCAGCCGTAACGCTCGCGCAGCCGGTTGCCGACGAGGTTGAAGCGGCCCCGGTCCAGGGCGCAGGCCTCGCGCCGCATCCCGGCCGGGTGCACCCGCAGCACCCGGTCCAGGGCCACCCATGAGTCGCGCCCCGCGCGGTCCCACGGGCCGGCGCCTATCGGGACCCACTCCCGGTCGTTGCTGTGGCGCTTGCTGGACAGCTGTACGGCCAGCAGCGTGCCGGCCGCCTCACGGGCGACGACCAGTACCGGTCGGTCCTTGCCCCGGCCGTCGTTCTCCTCGTAGGGCACCCAGGTCCACACGATCTCACCGGGGTCCGGGTCGCCGTCCGGGTCCGGCGCATAGGTCATCGTCACGGCGCGGACAGAGTGCGGACGGGCCTCCGCGGTGGCGGTGGGGCCGTGGCTGCCGGGCAGCGCGGCGGGCTCGTCGGATGCAGGGATTGAAGTGCTCACAGGGCCACGCTAACTGCCGCCCCGCACGCGGCGGTCAGCGGTCCGCGCCGGGCGTCTCCACGGTCGGTTGTCAGTGGTCGGCCTTACGGTTTTCTGCAGCGGGGAACGACCGTCGCGGCCTCTCCGGCCGGGGCGGGTGCTCACTCCGGTCCGCTCCAGGCCGGACGGCGGGGATCGTCGGCCCGTACGACGACATCCGCCGCCTCCTCGGGCCGGGTCTCGGCCTCGTAGCGCGCGAACGCGGGCAGCGTCCAGCGCTCGCCCTCCGGGGTGCGGCGGGCGAGCGCGGCCGGCGACAGCTTCAGATGGACGGCGAGATCGAAGGGAAACCAGTGACCGAGCAGCAGCGGACCGTGCAGCAAAAGAGCGCCGCCGGGCGGCAGTTCCACGTACGCGCTGCGGGTCGCCCGGTCCGCCACCGGATCCCACAGGTCCGGAAGGACCCGCCCGGTACCGCCCGGCTCCAGCGGCCGGAAGACCTCCCGCCACAGCGCCTGCCGGTCGAACCACTCGTCGTGGTAGGCGTCGGCGTCCTCCCGGCCGTATTCGAGCCGCAGCGAGGCGGGGCGCAGAAAGCCGTAGGCACCGGCCTTGTGCACCGCCCGCCCCCGCAGCCGCAGCGCCCCGGCGAGCCGGGCGGCCAGCTCGCCGGGCGAGGCGGCGGGAGCCCCGTCGACGGCCACCCGCAGCCAGGGGCTCCCGTCCTTCGCCGGCATCGCGACCAGGCGCTCGGCAAGCGCGTCGGTGAGCCGTTCCCAGGTGATCGCTTCGAGCCGCACCCCGCCATTCTGCACGGCCACCCGGCGCGGGCCGCCCCGCGTCAGCCCGGGTGCGGCCGGTGCGGCGGTCCGGTGAAGTGGACGCCGGAGACGACGCCGGCCTGGATCACCGCACCGTGCTGCACCCCGCCGCTGATGGTGTTGTGCACCTCCCCCACCGTTTCGGAGGCCCGTCCGGGCGCCACCTCGTCGAGCAGCGCGCGCAGTTCGGCCGCCGCGGCCGGGTCCTCGCTCAGCAGCCGCCGCAGCCGCAGCCGCCAGGCGGCGGTCACCCCGGCCACCCCGTCCTGGTCGCCGTCCTCCCTGGCCACGGCCAAGTCGGCGCGGGAGACTTCCAGCTCGCCTTCGAGCACCTCCTCGTCCGCCGTCCCCTGGCGCCGGGCGAGGAAGGCCGCCATTCTGCGGCGGACCGCGTCCCAGCCGTCCGTCGCCATCTGCTGCACCAGCGTCGTCGCACCCGCCGTGGCGAGCGCCACCAACTCCGCTTCCATCAGACCCCCTTGCGTCGCATCGGTAGGTGTACGCAGGTGCCGGTGCCTCCTGGGAGAGGCGGACCGGCTCATGAGCGGTCGGGCGGCCCGGGGCCGCGCGTCAGTCCTGGTCCGCGTCCGGCCGGGCCGCCCCGTAGCGGCTGAGTTCGGCCGCCGCCTCCTTGGTCGCCTCGATGACGCCCTCCGGTGCCGCCGGCATCACGGACTTGAGCTTGAGGAGCAGGACCGCTCCCATGATGGAGCCGTCCCAGATGATCGGCGCCGCGCAGGAGTTCCAGCCCGCCATGCACTCCTCGTAGCCGAGCGCGTATCCGAGGTCGCGTACCTCCGCGAGGGAGTCCAGCAGCGCCTCGTTGTCCCGGTAGACGCCGGGTCCCGCCTGGTCGGGTACGGGCTCGGCCAGCACCCGCTGCTGGAGCACCTCCGGCAGGTAGGCGAGGATCGTCCGCCCGGAGGCGCCGGTGCGCAGGGAACGCGTCACGGACAGCACATCGCGCGGTGTCATGCCCAGCTCCGCGAGGTCGGAGTCGCCGACGGCCATATCGACGCACTGCCGTTGGGCGCCGGAGAACGGGGCCACCATGTAGAGGAACGCCAGTCCGCCATCGGTGGCCCTCCGCAGATCGCGGAGCACCGTCTGCGAGATCCCGCCGTCGAGCCGGTGGTCGAGCGCGGTGAAGGCGAGCTGGGCGGCCGAGGTCCGCAGCCGGTAGAGGCCGCGGTCCACCCGCTCGAAGATCCGCTGGTAGATACCGGACTGCAGGATGCGGTAGACGACGGAGTCGTCCAGGCCGGTGAACTCGGCGATCTCACCGGGTCCGTGGGCGGATCCGCCCAGCTCGGCGAAGGCCGTCTGCACGAGGAAGACCCGCTCGGCATGGCCGGATCCCGACGCCCGCGAGCCCGCGGACGAGGTGCCCTTGGGCGTCTGGTGCGCCTTCTTGGAGTGGCCCGCGGTACGCGGCGCCACACCGGTGGCGGACGCGGCGGCCGGCGCCTGCGCTCCCGTGGCTGTGGTGCGGTGACCCATCGTGTGCTCTCTCCCCTGGCAGTGATCCGCGCCCGGAGGCGCGCGGCATGTACGGTACGGGCCCCCGCTGCCCGCTGCTCCCGGTGGACGGCCCCGGACTGTGCTCCCACAGCCCCGGTACCCATCCGGCCCCCGGGTCCATCCGCGTCAGCGGGTGACGTCGAGCGCCAGTTTCCCGGTCGGGGTGCGTGCGGCCAGCTCGTGGTGCGCCCGCGCCGCCTCCCCGAGCCCGTAGACGGCGCCGGTCAGCGGCTTGAGAGTGCCCTCGGCGACCGCGTCGAACAGGGCCCGCATGGACGTCGGCAGGGCCGTACGGTCCGCGTAGAGCTGCGGCAGCCAGAAACCCGAGACGGTGATGCTCCGCTCCATCAGCTCCCGGGTGGGCACGCTCGCCAGCTCGCCCCCGGCGAACCCGTACACCGCGAGCCGGCCGCGCGGCGCGACGGCGGCGAGAGTCCGCTCGAAGGTGACGCCGCCGGTCATCTCCAGCGCCGCCGCCACGGGGCCGCCGGCCGCGTCCAGGATGCGCTCCGTCAGGTCCTCGGCGGTCGAGTCCACCACCGCGTGGGCGCCCAGTTCCCCGGCCAGTGTGCGCTTTTCCGGGGAGCCCGCGAGAGCGATGACCCTGGCGCCGGCGCGCGCGGCGAGCTGGACGGCCAGCGATCCGACGCCCCCCGCCGCGGCCGGTACGACAACGGTCTCGCCCTCGGTGAGGCGCAGCGAGGTGAACAGCAGATGCCAGGCGCTGTTGCCTTGCAGCGCCAGTGCAACGGCCTGTTCGTCGCTGATGGCGTCGGGGATGTCCCAGGTGACGCGGCGGTGCAGCAGCGTCCGCTCCGCGTATCCGCCGCCGCGGCACAGTCCGACGACGCGCCGCCCGCCGTCCACGGTCCCCACGACCTCGTTCCCCGGCACGTACGGCAGCTCGACGGGCGCGAGGTAGGAGTCCCCCCGTACGTGCACATCCGCGTAGTTGATGCCGGCCAGGGTTACGTCGACCAGCGAGTGGCCGCCGCGCGGTGCGGGCTCGGGCACGTCTTCCAGCCGGAGCACGTCCGGGCCGCCGAATTCTCGCATCACAATCGCGCGCACGACTCTCCCTCTGGTTCTCCGGTGCGGTGCCCGCACAGGGTAGGCACGGCGGCCAACTGGCCGCCGTCGCCCGATCATTTCGCGCCAACCCTGCGGGGCTCCGGACCCCGTCGCCCCTCTTCCCGCGAGAATTGCCCGCCCGCTTTCTCGCGTCGCGAGAAAACGACACGACGGTTTCTGCCCATTGCACCGTTTTACTGCGTATCTACCCATCGGTATCCCGGGGGTGGCTGCCTCGTGTCTCTCGCTCAAACCCGGCTGTCGGATGTGATCGCCGCCGCCTACGATCCCGAAATGTGTCCGCCGTCGACCAGACGTGACGGCCACGTCCCCCGGGACGGAGCACGCTCCGCGAGGCAGTTGTGCCCGCCCACCGCACCCGGTGATACGGGCGGGTGGCGGAGGAGGACGTGGCTGTGCGCAGGGCGGGGCGGGCACGGCCTGAGGGGGAATCATGATGGGGAAATCGGGGGGCGGCAGGCCGGCGTTCGCGCCGGCCTGCCGGGACCCACAACGCGCACTGCCGCTGCGGTCGGCACCCCTGCGCATCCTGCGGACCGCCTCCGCGTCTCTGCCGTCCGTATGGGCGGCTTCCTTCACGGTCTCCTTCACGGCCGCCACCGACGCCGTCATGGCCGCCGCTCGCCGACGTTCCCGACCGTATGCGGCACCGCCCTTTCTGGACGTGTCCCGCTCCCGCCGGGGAACGGCGCGCCGCTGCCAAGAAAGGGACTGCCCATGAACGCGTCGAGCAGCAACGGGCTGGAGTTCACACACCCTTACCTCGCCGTGGTCCTCGGTGGGGGTTTCACGGGGATGCTCGCCGCCGCTGCCCTGTCCGGACACGCCGCTGTCATCGTCGTCGAACGGGAGCGGCTGCCGCGGACCCCGGCCCGCTCCTCGGACCTCCCGCAGGCCCGGCACGCGCAGCTGCTGACAACGGACGGCGCCCGGCTGGTCGACGCCCTGCTGCCCGGCAGTGCCGCGCGCTGGCTGGCCGAGGGTGCCCGCCGGATACCGTTACCGGCGGAGTTCGCCGGCCGTGCCCCGAAAGCCTGGCCGGGCCGCCGCACGCGCTCGCCGTATCTGCTCGCCTGCTCCCGCGATCTGCTCGACCGGGTCATCCGCCGTCAGGTGCGGGCGCTCCCGGGAGTCACCGTCCTCGACGGAACGGAAGCGACCGAGCTGACCGGTACCGCGGAGCACATCACCGGGGTGCGCGTCCGGGACACCACCAGCGGCGCCGCCTCCCTGCTGGACGCCGACCTGGTCGTCGACGCCACCGGCCGGAACTCCGCCGGCCGGGCGTGGCTGACCGCGCTGGGGCTGCCGTCCGCGCACGAGGACGTGGCGGACTCCGGGATCGTCTCGGCGACCCGTATCTTCCGCGCCACGGAGGGCGCGGAGAACTGCCCGGTGCTCACCTCCCGTTCGGCG
This sequence comes from Streptomyces tubercidicus, assembly GCF_027497495.1. Lineage (GTDB taxonomy): Bacteria > Actinomycetota > Actinomycetes > Streptomycetales > Streptomycetaceae > Streptomyces > Streptomyces tubercidicus. Next base: position 6,249,682 of record NZ_CP114205.1, on the reverse strand, counting down.
CTCGCCGGTCCGCTCTCCGTTCCTGGGGCACGGCAGCGCCCGGCTCCCGGGAGGACGGCGACGCTGGTTCCGATCGAAGGCGGACGCTGGCTGGTCACGCTCACCGGTGCCGGGGACGACCGGCCCTCCGAACACGCGGGCCGGTTCGTGCCGTTCGCCCGCCGCACGGGCCTCTCCGCCATCGGTGACCTCGTCGCCGAGGCCGAGCCGCTGAGCGAGGTACGGGTCACCCGCGACACCTCGGACCGGCGGCGGCACTATGAGCAACTGCCCTCCTGGCCCACGGGGTTCATCGCCCTTGGGGGCGCGGTGGTCTCGCTCGCCCACGACTGCGGTCTGGGCCTGTCCCTCGCCGCCCACGGTGCCACCGCGCTGCGCGCGGCACTGCGGCGGCATGGAGTGGACGAGCCCTCACTCGCCCGGAAGACGCAGCGGGCCATCGGACGCCTCGGCCAGGAACCGTGGTCCGTGGCCACCGGCGAAAAGCTCCCCTCCACCACGGCCGGCCGGTCCGTCCGCCGCGCCTACCTCGATGTCCTCGCGCCCACCGCGCCCGCTTCCCCGCTCCTGCGCCCCGCTGCCGCGCTCGGTCTGCTCCGGGGGACGGCACGGCCCCGGCTCACGGCCGTCGGCACACCGGGCCGGCAGGCGTCGCCCGAGCCGGTCACAGCACCGCTGACGGCCGCGCCCGGAGGCCCGTCCGCCGCTGGTCCGCAGCCTCCGGCGGCCGGTGCCGCCCCAGCCCTCTCGGCGCGGGCGGCCGCCGCGCTCTCGGCCGCGCCGCCCGCTCCTGGGCAGCCCCCGGCCCCGCCTCGCCCTCCGGGCTCCGCGCCCGGCCCCCGGCGCCTCCCCCGCCCGCTCAGCTTCGGGCCGACGGCGCTGCGCCGGATAGGCGGGGCGACCCGAAGGAAACCGGCTGACGGCTGACGGCATGGCCGTGGGGCCCGTCCGCCCGGTGGTCCGCCGGGCGCGCGGCGTCCCTCCCGGAGCGTCCCTGGCACCGTCCGGAGGCGCGCCCCGCGGCCAACGGGTCATGCGCCGCCGGACTTTGGGGCCTCGTGGGGTGGTGCCGGGACCCCCAGGAGGCGGTGGGCGAGGGCGAGCGGCGCCCGGTGATCACGGGCGGGGACGGGTGCCGTGGCGCGGTGGGTGGGGAGGCGTTCGACGGTCGTGGTGCCGGTGTCGGATTCCAGGGCCGGTGCGTAACCGGCGGCGCGCAGCGCGTCCAGGGTGGCGGCCGGTGGCCGGGCGCTGACCAGGACGGTCGGGGCGATGGCGCGCAGCCCGAGGTCGTGCAGGGCCCGGTGGGCGGCGAGTTCCTTGACGAGGGCTTCGTCGTCGGAGCGGATGCAGCAGGCGGCGGGCAGGACACGCATCCGGCCGTGGGCGCGGGCGGTGTCGCGGATGAGGTAGCCGAGTGGCTGCGGCAGCGGGCCGGTCGCCGAGGCGCGGGTGAGGTCCTCCAGGAGGGTGTCGGCGGTATGGCCGGTATCCAGGGCGCGGCGTACGGAGGTGGGGGTGAAGCGCCAGGTCACGGCGTGGCCTTCGGATTCGCGGTCGGCCGCGGAGGTGAGCAGTGCGGCGAGCGCGGCGGCCGGGCGGCCGGGCACCACCGCGGTCAGATCGGCCTGGAAATGGGCCTGTTCGAGGAGCGGCGGCAGCAGATCGGTGAGCGGTCCGTCCAGCGACCGGGGGTCGGCGAGCAGGGCGTGGCCGAGCGGGGTGAGGGTGCCATGGGCGGTCAGGCCCAGGTAGGCCGCTTCGTGGAGGGTGTGGGCGGCACGTTCCCCGGCCATCGGCTGGTGGGTGACGGCGAGGGGGCGGTGCCAGTCCGCTGCCCGGAGGAGGTCCTGCCATGGGCTGTGGCTGCCGGTCTCCTGTTCCGGGGGTTCGGTGAACGGCAGGGGCGGGAGGGGGGCTCCCGCGCCGTGGGGGACGGTGGCCAGGGCGGCGAGGAGGGCGTGCCGGAGGGCCGGCGCGTGCCGGTCGTGGCCGCGGACCAGTGCGGTCGGGGTCTCGCCGAACGGGGTGTGGGTGGGGATGTCCCACAGCCCTGACCAGGCGGCCAGGACGGGGGCGAGGCGGGCGCCGGGCGGACGGGCGAGCCAGTCGTCGTAGGCACCAGTAGGGAGCGCGGTGATGCCGGACGGGGTACGGGTCAGCGCGATCAGGTCGGCGGCGAGCGCCAGGTCGAGCAGGAGGCGGGTGTGCGGTTCGGTGGCGCCGGCCGCCTTGGCCAGCCGTTTGATCTCCCGTACGGCCAGCCCGCCCGACTTGCGCAGCGCGGCGGGCTGCGTCGCCAGGGAGGCCAGCAGGCGGTCCAGGGTGGCGGCGAGGGTCGCCGCGGCGGCCCGGGATTCGTCGTGCGGTGAGGTCGGCGGGACGGCCGCGGCGGGCGTCGCGGGCCCGGCAGGGTCCTCCGGGACGGGGCGCGGGGCGTCGGGGAGGAGCGGGCCGGGGTGGTGGGCGGCCAGGAGTTGCGGGGTGCGCGGCGGGACGACGATCGCGCCGTCCTCGGTCGGCGCGGCGAGCCCGTCGTCGTACAGGGCGTGCAGGGCGGTTTCGGCAACGCTGCGGGTCCGGCCGGGAGAGGTGCCGCCGAGGGCGGCGAAGACGTCCTCGGGCGGGACGGGTTCACTGGCCAGGTGGGCGAAGGACAGCCGGTGTGCCATCAGGGACTGGTAGTCGGCGCCCGGCGCGGGGGCGGCGGGGCCGGCGGCGGCGTTCCGGGCGCGCTCCTGGCTGATGCGGGCGGCGGCGGTGAGCACCTGGAGCCGGGGGTGGTCGAGGTGCAGCACCAGTTGGTGGAGGGTTTCGTACGACCACAGGGCGCTTGCCAGTCCGCGTAGTTCGGTGGGGGCGGGCCGGCGGGCGAGCGGCTCGGCGTGGCGGGTGAGGAGCGCGGCGAGCTGTTCGGGGGTGCGCTGGGCGAGGGACCGGGTGAGTGCGTCGAGACCTTCCACGGCGTCGAGGTTAGTCATCGCGCGAGCAGGGCGGTGAGGGCGCCCACGGGGTCGGGGTCGGCCGGGCCGGTGGGCCACCAGTCGTCGGTGCCGGGCTCGGCTTCGTAGGGATACCAGCGGTGGTCGTGGCCGAAGCGGAGCTGGATGCCGCGGTCCGGGTCGGTGAGGCGGTTGTGGCGCGGGCGCAGGGACGGGAGGTCTGCGGCCAGGAGGGCGCTGCGGGCCCGGTCGAAGTCGCCGGCCGGGGGGTTCCAAGTGGTGTCCAGGAGGGCGAGTCCTTCGGGTCCGCCCTGCCGCCAGGCGGCGACGGAGCGGGCCACGTCCGTGGTCGTACGGCCGGTCGCCGCGGCGAGATCGCGGTACAGGGTGCGGGTGGTGGAGGTCAGGCCGGCGGTGGGGTGGGCGGTGGCCGTCAGACGGATGGCGTCCTCCCATGGGGGCAGCGACGGGAACGGGCTGTGAACAGGCGGGCGTACGGAGCCGGGGCTCGGGGGCCCGGCGGCGGACACACAGGCGTGGGCGCGGGCGGCGGCGTCGGCTGCCAGGAATTCGAGGGCGGCGGGGTCGAAGGGCAGGCCGTCGCCGTCCGGCAGGGCCGGCGGGCGGCCGGGCCGTGGGGGCACCGGCAACGGTGGCGGGAGCGGCGGCCGGGGGCGGTCGGCGAGCGCCACTCTGGCCAGGACACCGGGCGGCGTGGACGTCCCCGGTGCAGCACGCCCGCCGGTGGCCGCCTCAACGGCCGACCCTGGGGCAACAGTTGGCGTCGCTGCACGGGCCTGGGGCCCCTGGCCATGCACGGGCGGCAGCGTGGCGGCGACCGTGTGGGCGCGGGCTTCGTCTGCGGTGCGGGCGGCGTTGCGGCGGGTGAGGTCGTCGAGGAGTTCGCGTTCACCGCGGCCGCGGATCAGCAGCAGCACGAACGGGTCCGCGTCCAGAAGGCGGGCCACCTGGAAGCAGAGTGCGGCCGCGTGCTTGCAGGGCCGGCCGTCATCGGGACACGAGCATCGGGGGACGAGGTCGCCCGGCCCGGGGAGGAGCGGCGTCTCGCCCTCGGCCAGCGCCCGGGGCAGCTTCTTGGCCAGCAGGGCGGTCAGGTGGTCCGGCTCCGCGGCGATGGCCTCCAGGAGGCGGTCCCACTCCTCGTCGCTGAGGGTCCGGAGTCGGATGTCGGCGCTGTAGGGCCGGGGTCTGCTGCCGCGTACGGTGGCGACGACACGGCCCGGGGTGACGTTGATGGTGTCGACATGGCCGTCGCGGGCGTAGGTCCGGCCGCGGGCGAGCCGGGCGCTGTCGAGGGCGGTGGTCTCCAGCGCGTCCAGCCACGCGCTGCCCCACCAGGATTCGGCGAACAGCCCCCGGGCACCGGACCGGGCCGGCAGCGGCGGGAAGGTACGGGAGCGGTCCGCGCGGGCCAGCCGGTCCGCGGCGGCGGCGCGCCCGGAGGTGCGGCGAGGGGTCATCCGGGCCTCCTGAGAGAGACGAGGTCGGCCAGTTCGGCATCGGAGAGCTCGGTGAGCGCGGTCTCGCCGCCGGAGAGCACCGCGTCGGCGAGCGCCCGTTTGGCGCTGAGGAGTTGGGCGATGTTGTCCTCGACCGTGCCCTCGGCGATCAGCCGGTGGACCTGCACGGGCTGAGTCTGGCCGATGCGGTAGGCGCGGTCGGTGGCCTGCTCCTCCACCGCCGGATTCCACCAGCGGTCGTAGTGGATCACATGCCCGGCGCGGGTCAGATTCAGGCCGGTGCCCGCCGCCTTCAGGGACAGCAGGAAGACCGGGGCGTGCCCGGACTGGAAGCGGTCTACCATCCTCTCCCGTTCGGCTACGGGGGTGCCGCCGTGCAGGAGTTGCGCCGGGATGCCGCGGGTGGCCAGGTGGCGTTCGAGCAGCCGCGCCATGCCCACGTACTGGGTGAAGATCAAGGTGGCGCCGCCCTCGGCGAGGATGGTGTCCAGGAGTTCGTCGAGGAGTTCGAGCTTCCCGGAGCGGGCGGCGAGACCGGGTGCGGCCTCCTTCAGATACTGCGCGGGGTGGTTGCAGATCTGCTTGAGGGCGGTGAGCAGCTTCATGACCAGGCCGCGGCGGGCGATGCCTTCGGCGGTCTCGATCCGGGTGAGGGTTTCGCGGACGACGGCCTGATAGAGCGCGGCCTGTTCGCGCCCCAGTGCCACCGGGTGGTCCGTCTCCGTTTTGGGCGGCAGTTCGGGAACGATCCCCGGGTCGGACTTCTTGCGGCGCAGAATGAACGGGCGCACCAGCCTGGCCAGCCGTTCGGCCGCCGCCGGGTCCTCGCCGCCCTCGACCTCACGGGCGTGCAGTGCGCGGAACGTCTTGAGCGGCCCGAGGAGGCCGGGGGTCGTCCAGTCGAGGAGGGCCCACAGCTCGGAGAGGTTGTTCTCCACGGGCGTGCCGGTGAGGGCGATCCGGGCGGGGGCCTTGATGCCGCGCAGCGCCTTGGCCGTCGAGGAGCGCGAGTTCTTCACGTGCTGGGCCTCATCGGCCACGATCCAGGCCCATGACCGCCCGGCCAGCTGGGTGGCGCTGCTGCGCATCGTCCCGTAGGTCGTCAGCACAAAGCCGCCGTCCAGGCCGTCCAGGCTGCGGCCGGCGCCGTGGAAGCGGCGCACGGGCGTACCGGGGGCGAAGCGCTCGATCTCGCGCTGCCAGTTGCCCAGCAGGGAGGCCGGGCAGACCACGAGGACCGGCGCGCTCGGCCGCCGGTGCAGATGGAGCGCGATGACGGTGAGGGTCTTGCCCAGGCCCATGTCGTCGGCGAGGCATCCACCGAGACCGAGGGAGGTCATGGTGTCGAGCCAGGCCATGCCCCGTAGTTGGTAGTCACGGAGAGTGGCCCGCAGTCCGGACGGCTGGGGCAGGGGGCGTGCCTCGGTGGTGAGGCGGCCGCGCAGTGCGGCAAGGGCACCCTGGGGCACCACCTCGACCTCCTCGCCATCCACCTCAGCGGTGCCGTGGAGTGTCGCGGCGAGGGCGTCGACCGGCTCCAGATAGCCCAGTTCGCGTTTACGGGCCTTACGGACGAGCCCGGGGTCCACCAGGACCCACTGGTCACGCAGCCGGACGACGGGGCGGTGCGCCTCGGCGAGGGCGTCCATTTCCGCCTCGGTCAGCGGCACGCCGTCCATCGCCATCTGCCAGCGGAATTGCAGCAGTTCACGGGTGTCGAAGAAGCCGAAGCCGTCCGCGGCCGAGCCCGGTGCCGGGCGCAGCACCGCCGCGGTGGTCAGGCCGCGGGCGAGTTCCTTGGGCCAGTGGATGCTGACGCCGGCAGCACCCAGGCGTGGCGCGGCATCCCCCAGCAGCTCGTACAACTCGTCCTCGCCGAGCGGCAGTACGTCGGGCACGGCCCGCTCCAGGAGACGGGTGAGCGGCGCCCAGATACGGGCAGCGCGACGCAGGGCGAGGAGGGTGTCGACACGGGAGCGCGGCCCGAAATGGTCGGGACCTTCGCCTTCCCACAGGTCCCGGGCGTCGGCGACCAGGGTGGGGTCGGTGAGGCTGTGCACCTGGAGGACGGCGGCGGCCGCGCTGCGCTCTTCGGCGCCGCCGACCGGGCTCCCCTCCGCCATGTCGAAGAGCTTGTGCGGTGCGAGGTCGAGGCGCAGGGAGAGCCGTACGCCCGCATCGACACCGGCCGCGACCTCGGCGGCCCATTCCCGGGCGCCGGGGAGGTGTTGAGGCGCGCTCGCGGCGTACGGGGCACCGGCCACCAGTCCGGCGGCGGGGGTGCGGGGCAGCGCATCGATGACCGCGTCCACGTACAGCCGTACCAGGACCGCGGGATCGGTCACCTGAAGAGGACGACTGCCGGGGATCGGCACGGCATAGGCGTCGGCGGGCATGGCGGCGGCGATGGCCCGGAGGTGCGCGATGTCCTCGGCGTCGAGTGGGCCCGCGCGCCAGGCGTCGGTGTCCTCGGCGGTCAGTCCGGGCAGCATGCGGCCGCGGGCGGCGAGGTGCAGCGCATGCAGGGTGGCCGCACCCCAGCAGGCGGCGGCCGGGTGAGCTGTCGGGTCATGCCGGGCACGAACCAGCAAGGGGACCGTCTCGGCCACCGGGAGCAGCACGGCGGGGACCGTATGGCTGCGGGCGCCGTTCCCGTAGCGACGGGCGACGCTCAACGTCCCCTGCTCCGCACCCCCGGGCCCGCCCCACGCCCCCTCCTCGCCTCCTCGGGCGACGAGATCCGGAAGCGGGCCGCCATCAGGACGCCAGAGAGCGACCTTCCCGGCGCGCGGCGGCTGTGCGGGCAGAAAGACCACGGCACAGCCGGCCAGGGCGACATCGCCGGTTCCGTCCCCCTCCCCCACACCCCCGGGCACGTCCGCCGACGGGCCGTTCGACGACCGGGGCTCCCCCGCCACCGTCTCCCACCGCCTCGCCATGCCATCCCTAACCGTCTGGTCGACTACCTGGTCGTTCCGCCCCGATCGCGGCGCTCCCCGAGCCTGCCGCGCCCGCCCTGCCCCTGAACCCCCGACCTGCGAGTCTACGGTCGTCCCCACTGCGTCTCCCGCGCCCCTCTCCCGCGTCTGCGCCTCCGCCGCGGACGGCGGTCATTGCACCCCGCGACGCCCCGGCCCGCCGACGATCGCCGGACCGCCGCTGCCTGAGTCCGATGGAACCAGACAGCACTGACAACGCCTCCCACCTGCGCTTTCCGCACACCGGCCGGAGTTATCCACAGCCCACGAAAATCTCCTTGCCCGCACACCGAAATCCGCTACGGTGAGCGAGGTCATCACTCTCAGTGATCGACCAGCTCGATATCGGTGAGGAGCGCTCATGCACACGCACACCCCCACGCACGAACAAGCCGCCGCGACGGAGGCCTTCCCGACCGGCGCACATCTCGTGATCCAGGCCGGCGCCGGGACCGGCAAGACCACGACCCTCGCACTGCTCGCCCGCACCGCGCGGCGGCAGGGCCGACGGGGCCGCTATATCGCCTTCAACAGAGCTGTCGCACGCCAGGCCGCCCGAGCCTTCCCCACCGAGGTGACCTGCGGGACCGCCCATGCCCTCGCCTACACCTCCGTCGGCAGGGACTACCAGGCGCGGATGAACGCCCCACGGCAAGCGGGCTGGCGCACGGGCGCGGCCCTGGGCATCGACGAGGACATGTCCGTACGCCTCGGAGCGCGCAAGATCACCAACAGGGCGCTCTCCCACACGGTCCTGCGCACCGTCACCCGCTTCTGCCAGTCGGCAGACACCGAGATCGCCCCGCACCACGTCCCGCCCCTGCGCGGAGCCGAAACCGAGCCGCTGCGGGCACAGCTCGCCGAGCTCACCCTCCCCTACGCGCGCAAGGCCTGGGCCGATTTACAGCGCCCCGATCACGGCGTGGTCCGCTTCGAGCATGACCACTACCTCAAGATGTGGGCACTGCGTGATCCCGTCATCCCGGCGGACTTCCTGCTCCTCGACGAGGCACAGGACACCAACCCCGTGGTCGAGCAGGTCTTCACGGCCCAGGGTGACCACGCTCAGCTGGTGCTGGTCGGGGACTCCGCCCAGGCCATCTACGGCTGGCGCGGCGCGCGCGACGTGATGACCGGATTCGACGGCCGACAGCTCAGCCTCTCCCGCTCGTTCCGCTTCGGCCCCTCGCTCGCCGCCGAGGCCAATCGCTGGCTCACGATCATCGGCGCACCGATCCGGCTCACAGGGTCACCCGGCCTGGAGACGGAGTTGGGCACGGCCCGTGCGCCGGACGCGGTCCTGTGCCGGACCAATGTGGGAGCGATGGTGGAGGTGATACGACAGCTGGACGCGAACCGCCGGGTCGCGCTGGCCGGCGGCGGCGAGGCACTCAGCGCCCTTGCCCGCGCCGCACACGACCTTGAGTCCGGACGCCGCACGGCACACCCGGAACTGATGCTCTTCGAGACCTGGGGCGAACTACGCGAGTACGCGGAGTTCGACCCGGCCGGACGGGATCTGCTGCCCCTGGTGGAGCTCGTCGACGAGCACGGCACGGAGACACTGCTGTGTGCCCTGGACCGGCTCTCCCCCGAGGACTCCGCCGAGGTGACGGTGTCCACGGCTCATCGGGCCAAGGGCCGGGAGTGGGCGCGCGTGCGCATCGCCGACGATTTCACCGCCCCCGAAGACCACGACGAGCGCCACGAGGACGGAACCCCCGTCCCCGGCCCGATCGACATCGACGAGGCGCGCTTGGCCTACGTCGCCGTGACCCGCGCCCGATCGCTGCTCGACCTCGGCGGGCTTTCGTGGATCAACAGCCACCCCGCCGGCGACCCACGCCCCACCACGGAGAAACCCGGGGAGCAGAGGGTGAAAAGTGTGGAAAGAGGTGCCGGCGGCTGGTGACTGGCTCATCGAACGGGAGGATCCTGGAGGTGGGAGATGGGTTCCGATGCGTACAGGAGATGAGCCCCTTCATGCACGCAGCCCACTGAAAATCCGTTGCGGGCTGGCGCTGTGGGGGTTGCTGTGGACGATCGCCGGAGCCGTGGCCTTCGTCAACGCCGGTAGGCCGGAGTGGGCCGCCGCGTGTGCCGCGCTGGCGATGGTGGCGGCCACGGACCTGGCATTGGTGATCCGCCACATCCGCCAGGGAGCGCACTACCAGCCGGGCAAGGACGTACCGCCCTACACCCCTGACCGAGGCCGCAACGACGCGTTCGACATACGCAACGGCATGGGCCGGAGACGCAACAACAGGCCGTAGCGGCTGCAGGCCGGGGGGCTGCGGAGGCGGAGGGGCTGCGGGGCCGGAGGCGCGACAGAGTCCGTACGGGCTTGCGAGGGCGGAGAGGCTGCGGGGCCGGAGGCGTGATAGCAGGCCGGAGGGCTGCGGGCGGAGACGGAACAGCAAGCCGTAGGGACTGCGGGGAGTGGTGCCGGGCGGCCCGGATCGCACCGTGTGCTGGCCTGATGCCTCTCGGGTACGGAACGGGACGAGGGTCCGACCGGAGAGGGCCACACGACCCGCGCTCCAGGTGCCCGGAGCTACCCCCGGTCGGCTCCACCCAGAGGGACCGCCCGGACGCTCCTACGCACCGCGTCGTGGGCCGGTCGCACCCCGGCGGGTGGGCGCCGCGTGGCGGCACCGGGGCTGGCGGCCGACCATTCCCGGACCGTAGGGACATGCCCCCGCCGGCCCCGGGCCGCCGTACTTACGACGCGGCACGGCCTGGCCGCCCGGACCCCATGGCGTCACACTCCCGCTGGCGCGCACAAGACACCCCGAGGGAAGGGAGGTTGACACGGAACGGCCTCGGCGTGACTACTCCGGGTCGCGGTTTGACGGACCGGGGTCGCGTTCGCCGTCACCGTCACCGGTGTCGTGTGCGAAGCGGGCGGCTTCGATGTACTCCGGGCGCGGCTCAAGAGCCGCGGCCAGTCGGAAGTGGCGCAGCGCCTCCTCGGACCGGCCGCCGCGTTCCAGGGTGCGGCCGAGTGCGAAGTGCGCGAAGGCGTTGTCCGGTTCGCGTTCCAGCACGATCTGGAATTCGAGTTCCGCGGGACGCAGTTGCGCGGCGAGAAAGAAGGCACGGGCGCGCAGCAGTCGGGCCGCGGTGTTCTCGGGATGCGCTGTGATGACCGAGTCCAGCAGTTGGATCGCGCCGCGCGGGTCGCGGGTCGCCAACAGCTGCTCCGCGGCGCGGAAGTCGATGACATGCGTCTCGGGGCTGCTCTCGGGCACGGCCTGCTCCTCTCCCTCGCCGTCGGGACATCCATCGTCTGCGGACCGTACGGCGTTGCCTGGGGCACAACAATCCCATCGGTCCCGGCATTCCCCCGTCGGCACGGCCTCAACCGGCCCTACCAGCGACGCTGCATGAGGCTCTCACCACGTGCCGGGGAGGAGCGACGACGCAGCCCGAAGGGGACGGAGGGCTGCTGCGCGACGCAGGGTGGCCGCAAAGAAGCAGGCGACGCATCGAGGGCGCAAGGAAGCAGGCGACGGGCAACGGAGCGGAGGCGGAGGCGGCGGGAGGGTGGGAGGGGAGGGGGAGGGCCCCAGAGCCACGCGCCCGCCTTCCTCTCCAGACAGCCGCCAGCCCGCCCCAATTTCCCCGCGCCCTCAGCCGTCAGCCGTCAGCCGTCAGCCGTCAGCACCTGCCTACCCGGTCCTGTCTCGCCATGCTGGCTCTTCCCTGCCGCGACGCGCCCTCGCCCTCGCCCTGCATGCTGGGTGCTGTCGTCCAGCAGCACACGCCGGGAGTCGACGTAGTTGGCGAGACTCTTCAGGCTGCCGGTGGGCGGGGGGCCGTCGAGCTCCCCCGCCCCTGCCGGATACCGTTCCCCTGCCCCTGCCCCCGCTGGCCCTGTCCCGCCGCCCGCGCCCCGCACCCGTACCGCCAGGCCCTGCCCACCCGGCCTGCCTCTACAAGCTGATGTGGTACGCCTTGCGGAGTGTCTCGTGCACGGTCCAGCGAGTCTGGTCGCCCTCGCGCAGGACGCAGGCGTCGCCGGGGCCTACCTCCAGTACCGGGCCGCCCTCGACCTCGATGGTGGCGCGCCCGCTGACGACCACGAACAGCTCATTGGCCTCGGTGTCCGTCACCACGCCCGGAGTGATCTGCCAGATTCCCCGGATCTGCTGCCCGTCGGGGGCCTCCCACAGCACCTTGCCGGTCACCACCGGGTCACCGGAGACGATCTGGGAAGGGTCCAGGGGCTCCGGCTCCAGATCGTCGTCCGCGATGCCGGGGATGTTGACCACGAACGATGCCGGCGCCGCGTCCCCAGCGGAGGACTCGGCGGCGGTGCCGGAAACGGGCTCCGCAGCGCGGGCGGACTCAAGGTCAGGGGTGTGGGCGTCAAGGCCGGAAGTAGCAGTCATGGCGGCGAGGGTATCGTCGGGCCTCAGGCGGTCCTCAGGCGCTCCCATACTGCGCGGACCTGCGGTTCCAGCTCCTCCAGCGGTCCGTCGTTGTCGATGACCAGATCCGCGACCGCCAGCCGCTGTTCGCGAGACGCCTGCGCCGCCATCCGGGACTTGGCCTCGTCCTCGGCCATGCCGCGCAGCCGTACCAAGCGGTCCAGCTGGGTCTGTGGTGCGGCGTCGACGACCACCACGAGGTCGTAGAGCGGTGCCAGCCCGTTCTCCGTCAGCAGCGGCACGTCGTGGACCACCACCGCGTCCGGGCCTGCCGATGCTTCGAGTTCGGCCGACCGTGCCCCGACCAGCGGATGCACGATCGCGTTGAGGGCCTTGAGCTTGTCGGGTTCGGCGAACACGATGCCGCCCAGTTTCGGCCGGTCCAGCGTGCCGTCCGGTGCGAGGATGTCGTCCCCGAACTCCGCGACCACTGCGGCAAGTCCGGGTGTTCCCGGCTCAACGACCTCGCGTGCGATCTTGTCCGCGTCCACGATCACCGCGCCATACGACGCCAGCAGTCGCGAAACCTCACTTTTGCCCGCGCCGATTCCGCCGGTCAGCCCCACCTTCACCATGCACCCACGCTATACGCTGCGCCCGGACGGCAGCAGACTCCGGCCCATTCAGCATCATCCCGGTTCGTGCCATCGGCCGACAGGCACCGGCCCGTTCAGGCACCAACCCGGTTCGTGCACCGCCCACTTCAGGCACTGGCCCTTAGCGCACCGGCCCCTTCACACCACGTACCCACCGGTCACGCACCACCCAGATCGATCAGGCACCCACCCGTCGGGGCACCCACAGGACAGGCCCCCAGACCGATCACGCCCTACCCAAATCACACACCGACCGGCTCACGCACCGACCGGCTCACGCACCACCCGGCTCACCCCCCACCCGTCCCCCCATCCCCCTCCCGCTCTGCCAAGAAGCGCTCGAATTCCCTGCCGATCTCGTCGGCCGAGGGCAGTTCCACCGACTCGGCCACCAGATTTCCCCGGCTTTCCGCTCCGGCCACCGCGTCATACTGATGCTCCAGCCCGCTGACCAGTGCGACCAGTTCCTCGTCGCCCTCCGAGATCTGGCGCTCGATCTCCTCCTGGGTCCGCAGCGCCTCCGTGCGCAGTGAATGCGCGGCGCCCGGCAGTACCAGGCCGGTCGCGGCCGTCACGGCCTCCAGAGCGGTCAGCGCGGCGTCCGGGTACGCGGACCGGGCGATGTAGTGCGGTACATGCGCCGCCACCCCCAGGACATCGTGGCCCGCTTCCGCCAGCCGGAATTCGATCAGCGCCTCCGCGCTGCCGGGCACCTGCGCCTCATCGAAGAACCCGCCGTGGCCCGGCATCAGATCGGTGCGGTTGCCGTGCGGGGTGATGCCTACCGGGCGGGTGTGCGGGACGCCCATGGGGATGCCGTGGAAGTTCACCGAGAGGCGCACACCGAGCCGCTCCACGATCTCCTTCACGGCGCCCGCGAAGCGCTCCCACTCCACATCCGGTTCGGGTCCGGACAGCAGCAGGAACGGCGCGTCGGTGGTGTCCCGTACGAGCCGCAGCTCAATGCTCGGGGTCTCGTAGGCGGTCCAGCGGCCGCTCTCAAAGGTGAGCAAGGGGCGGCGGGCCCGGTAGTCGACGAGGCGGTCGTGGTCGAAGCGGGCGACGACCTCGTTCGGCAGGCCGTCCAGCAGCCGTTCCACGATCTGGTCGCCGGTCTCGCCGGCGTCGATGTACCCGTCGAAGTGGTACAGCAGCACCAGTCCGGCGGAGTCCCTGGAGGCGATCGCCTCCACCTCCGCGAGCCCGCTCGGCTCCCATTCATACAAACCCTGGGGATCCAACACAGTGACCGCTCCTCCTCGTTCTCATGAGCGGCAACGCACGGCCCGGCTCAGTCATTCCCGCCAACGGAGTTCCCGCCAACGGAGATGGATGTCCAGCCCCACTGTGCGCACCGCCCGGCCCCACACCAGTGCCAGTCCCCCACCGCGCCCCTCCCACACACCGGCCCCCATCCCGCCCGTACGAAACCGGCCGCTTCCAGCCTCACGCGCCCCGCCCGCCCTGCCGCACTCCCGGACCACGCCTGCCCACAGGAGCTGGCAGGTCCTCACACCCCCAACAGGCAGCACCAACAGGCGGCACCAACAAACAAGTTCACTCCCCGCGCCCCACTCCCCGGCCCGGCACCCGCACCGGCCCCAGCCCCCTGCCTCGCCCTCCTCCCCCACCCCCAAACACAACGAAGGCCCGCTCCCCCCAAGGGGAACGGGCCTTCGTCTATCGGCTAGTGCCTATCGGCGAGAACTCAGCTCTGGCCGCCGGCCAGCTTCTCGCGGAGCGCGGCGAGCGCCTCGTCCGACGCCAGGGCGCCGGAGTTGTCCGCCGACTCCGAGGAGTAGGAGCCGCCGCCGCCACCGGCGTTGCCGCCGCCGGCCTGGCCGCCACCCTGCGCCGCCGGTGCCGCAGCACCCTCGGCCGCAGCCTGCTCGTCGGCCTCGCGGGACTTGATGACCTGAGCCTGGTGCTGCTCGAAGCGCTGCTGCGCCTCGGCGTACTGGTTCTCCCACGCCTCGCGCTGGGTCTCGTAGCCCTCGAGCCAGTCGTTGGTCTCGGGGTCGAAGCCCTCGGGGTAGATGTAGTTGCCCTGGTCGTCGTAGGACGCGGCCATGCCGTACAGGGTCGGGTCGAACTCGACGGCCGACGGGTCGGCGCCGAAGGACTCGTTGGCCTGCTTCAGCGACAGCGAGATCCGGCGACGCTCAAGGTCGATGTCGATGACCTTGACGAAGATCTCGTCGTTGACCTGGACAACCTGCTCCGGGATCTCGACGTGGCGCTCGGCCAGCTCGGAGATGTGGACCAGGCCCTCGATGCCCTCGTCGACGCGCACGAACGCACCGAAGGGAACGAGCTTGGTGACCTTACCCGGGACGACCTGACCGATCTGGTGGGTCCGGGCGAACTGCTGCCACGGGTCTTCCTGGGTCGCCTTGAGCGACAGGGACACGCGCTCGCGGTCCATGTCGACGTCCAGGACCTCGACCGTGACCTCCTGGCCGACCTCGACGACCTCGGAGGGGTGGTCGATGTGCTTCCAGGACAGCTCGGAGACGTGGACGAGACCGTCGACGCCGCCCAGGTCCACGAAGGCACCGAAGTTGACGATGGAGGAGACGACGCCGGAGCGCACCTGGCCCTTCTGGAGGGTGGTGAGGAAGGTCTGGCGGACCTCGCTCTGGGTCTGCTCCAGCCAGGCACGGCGGGACAGGACCACGTTGTTGCGGTTCTTGTCCAGCTCGATGATCTTGGCCTCGAGCTCCTTGCCCACGTAGGGCTGCAGGTCGCGGACGCGGCGCATCTCGACCAGGGAGGCCGGGAGGAAGCCACGGAGGCCGATGTCGAGGATGAGACCACCCTTGACGACCTCGATGACGGTACCGGTGACGATCCCGTCCTCTTCCTTGATCTTCTCGATGGTGCCCCAGGCGCGCTCGTACTGGGCGCGCTTCTTCGAGAGGATCAGGCGGCCTTCCTTGTCCTCCTTCTGGAGGACCAGGGCCTCGATCTCGTCACCGACGGCAACGACCTCGTTGGGGTCGACGTCGTGCTTGATCGAGAGCTCGCGGCTCGGGATGACGCCTTCGGTCTTGTAACCGATGTCGAGCAGGACCTCGTCCCGGTCGACCTTCACGATGACGCCGTCGACGATGTCGCCGTCGTTGAAGTACTTGATCGTCTCGTCGATCGCGGCGAGGAAAGCTTCCTCGTTACCGATGTCGTTGACCGCAACCTGCGGGGTGGTGGCGGTGGTCTCGGTGCTGCTCGTCATGTGGGAAAGGGCTCCGGTACGGACATTGAAGTCGTAGGTACTGCTACGCCGAGAGCCCGTATCGCCTCTGCATAAGCCGGACAGTGTGAAGGGCGAATCATGAGGAAGCTCGCAAATGCAAAGCATCCGGAACGACCCGAAACGCCTCAAACCGAGGGGACATACATACAGATGCGAGCGCGGCCTGCTCCGTCTGAGGCGCGCAAGCCCGCAGCGCAACTTGTAGCATACGGGGGCAGCCGGACCCGGTCAATGCGCGAACGCGCACACCCGGGGCGGAAAGCCCCATAACCGGCACACGCGATGTTCCGCGAGGTCGAACGGCCTCACAGTCCCTGCAGCGACAAGCAGAGCAAAGACTACGACGACGGGCGCGATGAACCAAGACCACGAGCCCGAGGCGACCCGCCGTGACGCCTCGGACACCGAAAGCAGCCGGGCCAGCCGTGGGTGGTGGGACCGCAACGCGGACGAATACCAGAGCGAGCACGGTGCGTTCCTCGGGGACGACCGGTTCGTCTGGGGCCCCGAGGGGCTGGACGAGGCGGAGGCCGCACTGCTCGGGCCGGCCGCCGAGCTGAAGGGGCGGCGGATCCTGGAGATCGGGGCCGGCGCGGCACAGTGCTCCCGATGGCTGGCGGCGCAGGGCGCGCTCCCCGTGGCGCTGGACCTCTCCCACCGGCAACTACAGCACGCGCTGCGGATCGCGGACGGCGCGGCGGACGATGCCGTCGGGCTGGTGGAGGCGGACGCCGGGGCGCTGCCGTTCCGCGACCACAGCTTCGATCTCGCCTGCTCCGCCTATGGCGCGCTGCCGTTCGTCGCCGATCCGGTGCGGGTGCTGCGTGAGGTGCGCAGGGTGCTGCGGCCCGGGGGCCGGTTCGTCTTCTCCGTCTCCCATCCGATTCGGTGGGCCTTCCCCGACGAGCCGGGGCCCGAGGGGCTGTCTGTGGGGGCGTCGTATTTCGACCGCACGCCGTATGTGGAACAGGACGAGTCCGGGCGGGCCGTGTATGTGGAGCACCACCGGACGCTGGGCGACCGGGTGCGGGACGTGGTGGCCGCCGGGTTCCGGCTGGAGGATCTCGTCGAACCGGAATGGCCGGAGTGGAACACCCAGGAGTGGGGTGGCTGGTCGCCGCTGCGCGGGCATCTGATCCCGGGGACGGCGATCTTCGTGTGTACGGCGGAGGTCTAGATCGTTCAGCTGGGGACCGCTGTGCCCGGTGAGGGCGTGGGGCAGCGGGGCGGCGTACGGGGGCGGGGCGGCAGACTGGGGGCGTGATCCGCCGTGACGCCCTTGACCAGCTGCCCGTCCGTACCGCGTTGCCCGCGCTGCGCGCCGCCCTCGACGGGCCGGGGAGCGCGGTGCTGTGTGCGCCGCCGGGGACCGGCAAGACGACGCTGGTGCCGCTGGATCTGGCGGGGCTGACCGGCGACGGGCCGCTGCGGCGGGTGCTGGTCGCCGAGCCGCGCCGGATGGCGGCCCGTGCGGCCGCGCGGCGGATGGCCTGGCTGCTGGGCGAGGAGGTCGGCACGGGGGCCGCCCCGGCGCAGGGCTGGGGCCGGGTGGGGTACACGGTGCGGGGTGAGCGGCGGGCCGGGCCGCGTACCGCCGTGGAAGTGGTGACCACCGGGGTGCTGCTGCAGCGGCTGCAGCGGGACCCGGAGCTGGCCGGGGTCGATGTGGTGGTGCTCGACGAGTGCCATGAGCGGCATCTCGACGCCGATACCTCCGCGGCGTTCCTCCTGGACGTACGGGAAACCCTGCGGCCCGAACTGCGGCTGGTGGCGGCGTCCGCAACTACAGACGCTGAGGGGTGGGCGCGGCTGCTGGGTGGTGCGGAGGGTGCCGCGCCGGTGGTCGAGGCGGCGGGCGTGTCGCATCCCGTGGAGGTGGTGTGGGCGCCGCCGGAGCGGCCGGTACGGCCGCCGCACGGGACCCGGGTCGATCCGGCGCTGCTGACGCATGTGGCGAGGGTGGTGCGGCGGGCGCTGCGCGAGCGGACCGGGGATGTGCTGTGTTTCCTGCCCGGTGTCGGGGAGATCGGGCGGGTCGCCGGGGAGCTGGCGGGGGTGGACGCCGAGGTGTTGCAGGTGCACGGGCGGGCGCCGGCCGCGGTGCAGGACGCCGTATTGGCGGGCGGGAACGGCGTACGGCGTGTGGTGCTGGCGACGTCGGTGGCGGAGTCCAGTCTGACCGTGCCGGGTGTGCGGGTGGTGGTGGACAGCGGGCTGGCTCGGGTGCCGCGGACGGATCATGCGCGGGGGCTCAGCGCGCTCACCACCGTGCGGGCCTCGCGGGCGGCGGCCCGGCAGCGCGCGGGCCGGGCGGGGCGGGAGGCGCCGGGTGCGGTGTACCGCTGCTGGCCGGAGGGCGAGGACGGGCGGCTGCCGGCCTTCCCCGATCCGGAGATCAGGGTCGCCGATCTGACGGCGTTCGCCCTGCAGGCGGCGTGCTGGGGTGATCCGGCGGCCGACGGTCTGGCGCTGCTCGACGCGCCGCCGGCCGGGGCGCTGGCCGCGGCCCGGGAGGTGCTGACGGCGATCGGCGCGGTGGACGGGGACGGCCGGGCGACGGAGCGGGGCGTCCGTATGGCGCGGCTCGGACTGCATCCGCGACTGGCGCGGGCCCTGCTGGACGGGGCCCCTGAGGCGGGTGTGCGGCGTGCGGCGGAGGTGGTCGCCCTGTTGAGCGAAGAGCCGCCGCGGGCCTATGGGGACGATCTGGCGGCGGCGTGGCGGACCGCGCGGCGGGGCGGCGATGCGTACGGGGCGAGGTGGCGGCAGGAGGCGCGGCGACTGGCGTCGGCGGCCGGGGAGCCGCGGGGCGGGTCGGGTGTGGATACGGGCGCGGGCGGCGGCCGTGGTGTCGGGCAGCCGAGGGCCGGGGCGGATGCGGGCGGCGGACGTGGCGCCGGGGAGCCGCTCAGCGATGATGCCGTGGCCGGGCTCGTTGCCGCGCTGGCGTTCCCGGAGCGGGTGGCGCGGGCCCGTGGGGCGGGGAGTTACCTGATGGCGTCCGGGACCGGGGCCGAGCTGGCGGGGGCGGGGGCGCAGGCCGGATGGGGGCACCGGCCGGGCTCGTCGGGCTCGTCGGGCGCCGGGGACGGTTCGGGGCTGCGGGACGCGCCGTGGCTGGCGGTGGCGGTGGCGGACCGTCCGGTGGCGGCCGCGTCGGCGCGGGTGCGGCTGGCGGCGGTGATCGACGAGGAGACGGCCCGTGCGGCGGCGCCGGCGCTGTACGCGTCCGGTGAGGAGGTCCGCTGGTCGGACGGGGACGTGGTGGCCCGGCGGGTGACCCGGCTGGGGGCGATCGAGCTGGCGGCCCGGCCGCTGACCGCGCCCGACCCCGGGCTGCTGCGGGACGCGGTGGTGTCGGGCCTGCGGCGGGAGGGGCTCGGGCTGCTGCGGTGGCCGGCCGCCGCGGCGTCGCTGCGGCAGCGGATGGCGTTTGTGCACCGGGAGTTGGGGGCGCCGTGGCCCGATGTCTCGGATGCAGCGCTGTTGGAGTCCGTGGAGGAGTGGCTGGGGGTGGAGCTCGGGCGGGCGCGGCGGCGGGCCGATCTGGAGCGGATCGACGCCGGGCAGGCGCTGGCCCGGCTGCTGCCGTGGGCGTCCGGCGACGCGGTCCGCTTCGACGAGCTGGCGCCGGAGCGGATCGAGGTGCCGAGCGGTTCGCGGGTGCGGGTGGACTACGGCGGTGCGCAGCCGGTGCTGGCGGTCAAACTGCAGGAGCTGTTCGGCTGGCAGGAGTCGCCGCGGGTGGCCGGCGGGCGGGTGCCGGTGCTGGTGCATCTGCTCTCCCCCGCGGGGCGTCCGGCCGCCGTCACGGCCGATCTCGCCTCCTTCTGGCGGGACGGATACCGGTCCGTACGCGCGGAGTTGCGCGGTCGCTATCCGAAGCATCCCTGGCCGGAGGATCCTTCGGCGGCGGAGCCCACGCGGCATACGTCGGCGCGGCTCAAGCGGGGCTGAGCGCGGGGCCGGAGGGGCGCGGAGGCGGCTCGCTGACGTCATGGGTCCACGTTACGGTCCGGCACTGACAACGCCGTCGCCGGACGAGGGCGCCTCGTAGGCGGGCGGCCCGCCGGCCGGGGCGCGGGGGCGGCGGCCGCGGGCTTCGAGGTGCAGGCTCAGGGCGAGCAGGGCGGCGCCGAGGAGCAGGAAGCCCCAGGGGAGGTAGCGGGTGAGCAGCAGGACGAGGGTGCGCTGGGAGGTCACCAGGGCCACGGTGGAGTCGACGTAGTCCGCGCGCATCTTCACATGACCCGCGAAGGCGGTGACCTTGCCGCCGCCGGGCAGCAGATCGCCGCCGCGCAGCTCCTCCTTGTGGATCTCCTGGCCGTTGACGGGGGCGCCGGTGACGGGTTCGACCCAGAACATCCGCTTGGTGCTGTACCAGCGGGTGGTGCCCATCTTCGCGACGGACTCCGGGGTGATGCCCTTGACCGGCATCTTCTTGGGGAGGGCGACCTTGGTCCAGGGGATGGTCTGCTCGAAGTAGTAGACCTCCAGGCCGCGGAAGGTGCGGGTCCCCTTGTAGTGGATGGGGGCCGAGGTGCGGGTCTGGGCGTCGAAGTAGGTGTAGTCGCGCCGCTCGGTGAGGAACGGCCACTTGAACTCGATGCCCTCGCGGCGCACCGGGTCGCCGTCGACCATCTCGCCGGTGGCGTGCACGGGGTCCTGGGTATGCGCGTCGAAGAGATAGCGCTCGGGGATCGCGGAGACCATCTTGCCGTCGGGTCCGGCGACGTAGGACAGCGCGTCCCAGACGACGATGTCCCGGCCCGCGGACTTCTCGATCCGGTCGGAGGCCGCGACATCGCCCTTGAGGGTCTGGACGATGGTGACCTTCGGGACGCGTTCGGCCTTCATCGTCCCGTAGTTGAGGAGGGTGGCGGGCCTGGCCTCCAGGACCATGTCCTGGTACTGGCTGGGCGGGATCTTGGCGAGCCGGGGGAAGGCGTACCACCGCATCAGCGGGGACAGGGCGGTGAAGAAGACGGCGCAGGCGAGCAGCACCAGGCTCGCCCTGCGGCGCATACCGCGCGCCGGACGGCGGCGGCCGGGGCCGGAGGGCGGTCCGTCGGGGGTCCTGGGGGTGGGCACGGTACGGCGCATGACGGTCGCGTCCCTCCGTCAGGGGTGCTTGGGGACGGTGGTCAGCAGCGGCTTGGGGGAGGTGGTGCCGCTGGGGGCGCCGATCGCCGTGAGGGTGATGACGAGGGCGAACGCCGCGGCCAGTCCGACCGCGGCTGCTGTCAGGGCGCGCATGTCGGCCTCCCGGGAGCTGATACAGCGTCAGGGCGGGGGCACCGTAGCAACGGGCGGCGGAGATGAGAACAACATGGCACCGCCGTCCTGCCCGGGACGGCGGGCAGGACGGCGGAGGTGTACCGGGCGCGGACAGCGGCCCGGGGTTCGCAACCGGCCGTGCGGAGGGGCCGGGTGGCGTGGTCAGGAACGGGCCGCGGGGGCGACCTTCAGCTTGACGGTGAGGACGGCGCCGTCGGCGGTGGTCAGCCTCAGCAGGAACGTTCCCGAGTGCGCGTCGGTGTAGATCTTCGGGAGCTTCAGCAGGCCGTCGGCGTCGGTGGTGAGGCCGGTGAGCGTGCGGAGCGGCTTGTTCCGGGCGGCGCCGGTGGCCTCGGGGTCCTTGAAGTAGGGGCCCTTGTCGTTCTCCACCGGGTTGTTCGGGTCGGCGGTGACCATGGTGGCGGTGACCGCCACCCCCGCCGCGGCCTTGCCCTGGTAGGTCGCCTTGATCTCGACCGCGTCCTCCGCGAACGCCTTTCCGGCGGTCGCCGTGAGCTCCTTGTCGGAGGTACGGGCGAGCTGGTCGGCCTTCGGGGCGGGCTTGGCCTTGACGGTGGCGCCGATCTCGACGGCGGGTGCGGTGTGCCGCACGGTGGCGGCCCGGATGCGGAAGTCACCGGTCCGGTCGCCCGCCCGCAGGGTGGGGGCGGTGGCCAGGCCGTCCTTGTCCGTGGTGACGGTGACGGTGGTCGCGTCACCGGGGAAGCGGGCGTCGGTGGCCGCGGGGAGGGTGAAGCGGACGGGGACGCCGGCGACGGCCTTGCCCCGCGCGTCCTGGGCGCGGACCTGCGGCGGGGTGGCGAAGTCGGTGCCCGCGGTGGTGCTCAGGTCCGTGTCGCCGACCCGGACGAGCGCGGTGGGGTGCG
Organism: Streptomyces tubercidicus; assembly: GCF_027497495.1. Lineage (GTDB taxonomy): Bacteria > Actinomycetota > Actinomycetes > Streptomycetales > Streptomycetaceae > Streptomyces > Streptomyces tubercidicus. Next base: position 6,227,835 of record NZ_CP114205.1, on the reverse strand, counting down.
CGGGCTCGGTGGGCGGCTTGGGGGTGGGCTTCTGGGGAGTCGGCTTCTGGGGGCTGCCCGGGGTGGGGTCGGTGCCGTCGGGGCGTCCCGGCTTGTCGGGGTGCTGTCCCTTGCCGGGCTGGTGGTCCTTCTCGGGCTGGTGCCCCTTGCCGGGCTTGCCGGGCCTGTCGGGGGTGCCGGATCCGCCGGGGCGCGGGCTCTTGCCCGGCTCGCCGCCGGAGGCGCCGTCGTGCCGGCGGCCTTCGGACCGGCCGCCGTTGTCGTCGCCGTGCCGCCCGGTATCGCGGTGGACCGGCAGCACGGCCTTGCCGTCCGGCACCTCGTGGGTGCCGTTGCGGTAGAACGTGTACCAGGACAGCACCGTGCGCAGATATTCCTCGGAGTGGTTGTAGCCGAGGATCGCCCGGTCCAGGTCCTCCTGGGCCGTCAGATCGCGGCCGCCCGCGCAGAGATAGCCGCCCGCGGCGAGCGAGGCGTCGAAGACGTTGTTCGGGTCCTTCTTGCCGTCGCCGTTGCCGTCGGCGCCCCAACCCGTGCCGTCGGGGCCGCCGTTGGCCCAGGTGGACGGGATGAACTGCATCGGGCCCACGGCACGGTCGTGGGTGAGGTCGCCGTCGTAGCGGCCGCCGTCGGTGTCGGTGATCCGGGCGAAGCCACGGCCGTTGAGCTGCGGGCCCAGTATCGGCTGGAGGGTGGTGCCTTCGGCGTCGACCGCTCCGCCGCGAGCCTGGCCGGACTCGACCTTGCCGATTCCGGCGAGCAGCTGCCAGGGCAGCCGGCAGCCCGGGTCGGAGCTGCCGATCGTGGACGCCGCCTTCTTGTACGCGGCCAGGACGGTGGCGGGGAGACCGGCCTCGGCGGGTCCCTTGCCGGTGGCGGGGTCCTGGCCGGTGTGCTGCGAACCGCGCGGCGGTACCGGGCTCTTGAGGGGCGGCAGGTCGGTGTAGTACCCGGAGCCGCCGTCGATGGGAACATCGGAGGGCGGCGGGGCCGGGCGCCGTTTGGCGGCCGCCGTGCCGGTGGCTCCCGGCGCCTGAGAGGCGGTCAGCGCGGCCAGCACCAAGGCTGCCACGGCCGTCGAGGCCGCTCCCCTGTGGAGCCGCCGTCGGAATGTGGCTGCCATACGTGGTTCCCCTCCGCATTGCCGTACCGCGCTGCTGACGCGGTATCGCGCTCCCCCAGCGCTCCAACTCAGGCGAGACTACGACAACTCGGGCCCGGCATCTACCACCCACTGGCACGCATAATGATCCGAACCGATCGAGGAGAGGCATATGCCGTTCACGCTCAGCCATGCCGCTGCCGTGCTCCCGGCGCTCCGGCGGACCGGCGCGGCCCGTGGTCCGCTGATCGCCTCGGCGCTCGTGGCGGGGTCCTTCGCACCCGATATGACGTACTACGCGGACACTCTGGTTCCCGGCGGTATGGCTTTCGGTGCGGTCACCCACTCGCTGCCCGGTGTGCTGACGGTGGATGTGCTGGTCACGGCGGTGCTCGTCGGCGGCTGGCTGCTGGTGCGCGAGCCGTTGACCGCGCTGGTGCCCTGGAGGTGGCGCGGCCCGGTCCACACTTTCGTGCGCGGCCGGCCCTGGCGGCCCCGGGGGCCTCGTGAACTCGCCGCCCTGGTGGGCTGGTTCCTGGTCTCGGCGGTACTGGGGGCGGCGACCCATGTGGTCTGGGACGCCTTCACCCACCCGGGCCGCTGGGGCACCCGGCTGGTGCCCGGTCTGGACCGGGTGGTGGGCGGCCTGCCGGTCTGTACGTATCTGCAGTACGGCACCTCGGCGCTCGCGGCGGTGGCGCTGGGCGCGTTTCTGTGGCCGGTCCTCCGGGCGCGGGACGGCGGCGCCGGGGCGGCGGGGGCGTCCGGGGCGGTCGGGGTACCGGTGCTGACCGTACGTCTGCGGCTGCTGCTGACCGCCCCGCTCGTGGTGTGCGTGGCGGCCGGTGCCGTGCACCGTGTGCTGCGGGCGCGCGCCGTATACGGGCCGTCGGCGACCGCGGCCGAGTACCTGCCGACCGCGCTCTTCGGCGCCGGGGCCGGCCTCGCCCTCGGACTGCCGCTCTTCGCGGTGGCCGTACGGCTGCTGCACCGCCGCGGCCTCCGCACCCGGCGCGCTACTCGGCGAGTGCCGGGCCCGCCGGTGGCGCCGGATCCGCCGGTGGCGCCGCGGCCGGGGCTGCGCGACGGGCAGCCCGCAGCAGGAAGGCCCCGCAGATGAAGCCGATGGCGGCCGCCAGCAGATGCCCGACGGTGGTGAAGTCGGGCAGCACCCCGCTCCAGTCGGCGCCGAGCACCGGCCAGGCGACGACACCGGCCGCGGCGAGCCACCGCGCCCGGCGCAGCAGCAGCGCCCCCGTCGCGAGCACCGCCTCCGCCCCGTAGCTGATGCCGAAGTCGGGGGCGTGCCGGACGCTGTCCGGGTACCAGCCCCGGGCGAGGGCCAGATAGATCAGCGGCACGGTGAGCAGCGTGGCCGCGACATGCCCCAGGACGAAGATGCCGTAGGCGCGCCCCGGCCCGTACCGCCGTTCCAGCCACGCCAGGCACACGGCGACGCCCAGGCCGAGCGTGATCAGCGTGCCGGCGAAGGCCACCGAGGTGATCTCGGTCAGCGTGCCGTCGAAGAACAGCATGCTGCCCGCCAGCGCCCGGAGCGGACGGTCGTGGAGGTTGTCGAGATGGGTACTGATGCCGAGCACCACCCGCTGCGCCTCCGTCGTGGACAGCACCGCGGTGCACCACAGATGGGTCGACAGCAGCAGTCCGACATAGCCGGCCGTGACCGGGCTGCGGGAGACATAGGTGCCCAGGGCGCGGGCGGCACGGCGCATCACGGGGTGATCAAAGCAGAGCTCCCCCGAAGGGGTACGCGCCATGACGCGTCCGGCGACGACCGGTTTCCGCCACCGTGGCGCGGGCCGGAAGCGGCGGCAACTCCAGGCCATACGGGCCGGGTTGCCGCCGGGGCGGCGCGGGGCGTCCGCGTCGCCCCGGCCCGCTTCGCCCCTCAGTGCGCCGCCGACTCCCAGTCCTTGCCGGAGCCGACCGAGACGTCCAGCGGGGCGCTCAGTTCGACCGCTGCGGCCATTTCGCGGCGGACCAGCTCCTCGACCTTCTTGCGTTCACCGGGGGCCACTTCGACGACGATTTCGTCATGGACCTGGAGCAGCAGCCGGGACTCCAGCTCGGCGGCCCGCAGCGCCGCGTCGACCCGCAGCATCGCGATCTTGACGATATCGGCGGCGGTGCCCTGGATCGGGGCGTTCAGCGCCATCCGCTCGGCCATTTCGCGGCGCTGGCGGTTGTCGCTGTTGAGGTCGGGGAGATAGCGGCGGCGGCCGAGCATGGTCTCGGTGTAGCCGGTGGCGCGGGCCTCCTCCACGACGCGCTGGAGGTAGTCGCGCACCCCGCCGAAGCGCTCGAAGAAGTTGTCCATCAGCTTGCGGGCCTCATCGGGCTGGATGCCCAGCTGCTGGGAGAGGCCGAAGGCCGACAGCCCGTACGCCAGGCCGTAGGACATCGCCTTGATCTTGCGGCGCATCTCCGGGTCGACCTGGTCCGTGCCGACCGAGAAGACATGGGAGGCGACGGTGGTGTGCAGGTCCTCACCGGAGGTGAATGCCTCGATCAGGCCCTCGTCCTCGGAGAGATGCGCCATCACCCGCAGCTCGATCTGGCTGTAGTCGGCGGTCAGCAGGGACTCGAAACCCTCGCCGACGACGAAGCCGCGGCGGATCGCCCGGCCCTCGTCCGTGCGCACCGGGATGTTCTGCAGATTGGGGTCCGTGGACGACAGCCGGCCGGTGGCCGCCACGGTCTGGTTGAAGGTGGTGTGGATCCGGCCGTCGGCGGCGATGGTCTTGATCAGGCCCTCGACGGTGGTGCGCAGCTTGGCCTGCTCACGGTGCCGGAGCATGATCACCGGGAGCTCGTTGTCGGTCTGCGCGGCCAGCCAGGCGAGCGCGTCGGCGTCGGTGGTGTAGCCCGTCTTGGTCTTCTTGGTCTTGGGCAGGCCCAGCTCGCCGAAGAGGACCTCCTGCAGCTGCTTGGGCGAGCCGAGGTTGAACTCATGGCCCGCGGCCGCGTGCGCCTCCTTCACGGCCTGCTGCACCGCGCCCGCGAACTGCTGCTCCATCCGCTCCAGCCAGCCCCGGTCCGCGGCGATACCGGCCCGCTCCATACGGGCCAGCAGTCGGCTGGTCGGCAGCTCCACATCGCGCAGCAGCTCGGCCGAACCGACCTCCGCCAGCTTCGTCTCGAACGCCGTCCCCAGGTCGAGGACCGTGCGCGCCTGCCCCATCAGGGCGTCCGCCTCGGCCTCCTCGTCCGCACCGAACGCCAGCTGGCCGTCACCGGCCGCCGCCGGGGCGAGATCGCGCCCCAGGTATTCGATGGACAGGGCGTCCAGCGCGAAGGAGCGGCGGCCCGGCTTGACCAGATAGGCGGCCAGCGCGGTGTCCATGGTGACGCCGTCGATGCGCCAGCCGTGCTCGCCGAAGACCCGCATCAGGCCCTTGGCGTTGTGCATCACCTTGGGGCGGTCGGCGTCCGCGCTCCAGGCCGCGAACGCCCGCTCGTCGGCCTCGTCGAGCCGGGCCGGGTCGAACCAGGCGGCCGGGCCGTCGGGGGCGGCCAGCGCCACCTCGGCGACGCTGCCGCTGCCCAGCGTCCACACATCGACCGTGGCCACACCCAGGGGTCCGGTGCCGTGTGCGGCCAGCCACGGAGCGAGTTCGCCCGCGCCGATGACCGTGCCGTCCACCTCGACACCGGCGGCCGGGGCGGCCTCCTCGGCGGCGTCCGCGGAGCCCGGGTCGACGGCGTGCAGCCGGTCCCGCAGGCCCTGGTTGCGGATCTCCAGGGCGTTGAGGAACACCGTGAGCGCCTCACGGTCGTACGCCTCGCGGGTCAGCTCCGCCGGGCCGCACGGCAGCTCGACATCGCGCACCATCTCCGTCAGCCGGCGGTTGAGCTTCACCGCCTCCAGGTGCTCGCGGAGGTTGGCGCCCGCCTTGCCCTTGACCTCCTCGGCGCGCTCCACCAACTCCGCGAACGAACCGAACTGGTTGATCCACTTCGTGGCGGTCTTCTCGCCGACGCCCGGGATGCCGGGGAGGTTGTCCGACGGGTCGCCGCGCAGCGCGGCGAAGTCCGGATACTGGGCGGGGGTCAGGCCGTACTTCTCGAAGACCTTCTCCGGGGTGAAGCGGGTCAGCTCGGAGACGCCCTTGGTGGGGTAGAGGACCGTGACATCGTCGGAGACCAGCTGGAAGGAGTCGCGGTCGCCGGTGACGATCGAGACCTCGAAGCCCTGCGCGGTGGCCTGCTCGGTGAGCGTGGCGATCACGTCGTCGGCCTCGAAGCCCTCGACCGCGAACCGCTTGACGCTCATCGCGTCGAGCATCTCGCCGATCAGCTCGACCTGGCCCTTGAACTCGTCGGGCGTCTTGGAACGGTTCGCCTTGTAGTCCGCGAATTCCTCGGACCGCCAGGTCTTGCGGGAGACGTCGAACGCCACCGCGAAATGCGTGGGCGCCTCGTCGCGCAGGGTGTTCGCGAGCATCGACGCGAAGCCGTAGATCGCATTGGTCGGTTGTCCCGTGACGGTGGTGAAATTCTCCACGGGCAGGGCGAAGAACGCCCGGTATGCCATGGAATGCCCGTCCATCAGGAGCAGGCGGGGACGGCCGCCCGCCGCCGCTTCGGTCCCGGTCGCTTCGCTCTTCTTCGCTGCCTTTGCTGCCACGCCCCCGATCCTGCCACGCCCCACTGACAATCCCCGCCGCGGCGGCCCCGGCCCCCGCCCGCACCCCGCCACTCCCCCGGCCCCGCACCGCCGATCCGCGCCCCCGGCGATCGCCTCTACACCTCCCCGCGCGTCCGTGACAGGATCTGTGTGCACCACAACGATCCGCCGGGTGCCGGCGGAGCGCGCACCGGCCACGGCGCAGGAGCGCGACCAGCTCACGGCTCAAGGGAGAGCGCCATGGCAGGCAAGCCGCCCGCGTCGGACCCCGTCCAGGACGCACCCGAGGTCAGCGCACCCCAGCACTCCGCCGTGGGACTGCCGGCCATCACGCACGCGCTGCGCATCTCCCAGCAGCAGATGGGCGTGCGCCGTACCGCCCTCACCCTCCTGCGGGTCAACCAGCCGAACGGATTCGACTGCCCCGGCTGCGCCTGGCCCGAGCCCCCCGGCACCACGCACACCGCCGAATTCTGCGAGAACGGCGCCAAGGCCGTCGCCGAAGAGGCCACCCTGCGCCGCGTCACCCCGGACTTCTTCGCCCGGCACTCCGTCGCCGACCTCGCGACCCGCAGCGGCTACTGGCTCGGCCAGCAGGGCCGCCTCACCCACCCCATGTACCTCGCCGAGGGCGCCGACCATTACGAGCCGGTGACCTGGGAGCAGGTCTTCGACATCATCGGTGAGGAGCTGACCGCCCTCGACTCCCCCGACGAGGCGGTCTTCTACACCTCCGGGCGCACCAGCAACGAGGCCGCCTTCCTCTACCAGCTCTTCGCCCGCGAATTCGGCACCAACAACCTCCCCGACTGCTCCAACATGTGCCATGAGTCGTCGGGCTCCGCCCTGACGGAGACCATCGGCATCGGCAAGGGCAGCGTCCTCGTGGAGGACCTCTACCAGGCCGACCTGATCATCGTCGCCGGCCAGAACCCCGGCACCAACCACCCGCGGATGCTCACCGCCCTGGAGAAGGCCAAGTCCGGCGGCACGAAGATCATCTCGATCAACCCGCTGCCCGAAGCCGGACTGGAACGCTTCAAGAACCCGCAGACCCCACGCGGCCTGGCCGGCGGCGGCACCGCGCTCACCGACCTCTTCCTCCAGGTACGCCTCGGCGGCGACCAGGCGCTCTTCCGCGCCCTCAACCGCCTCCTGCTCGACACCGACGGAGCCCTCGACGAGGACTTCATCCGCGAACACACCCACGGCTTCGAGGAGTTCGCGCGCACCGCCCGCGCCGACGACGACTGGGACGAGACGCTGCGCGCCACCGGCCTCACCCGCGAGGAGATCGAGCGCGCCCTCGCCATGGTCCTCTCGTCGAAGCGCACCATCGTGTGCTGGGCCATGGGCCTGACCCAGCACAAGCACTCCGTCCCCACCATCCAGGAAGTCGTCAACTTCCTCCTGCTGCGCGGCAACATCGGCCGCCCCGGCGCCGGCGTCTGCCCCGTACGCGGCCACAGCAACGTCCAGGGCGACCGCACCATGGGCATCTTCGAACGGCCCGCGCCCGCCTTCCTCGACGCCCTGGAGAAGGAGTTCGGCTTCGCCCCGCCCCGGGAGCACGGCCTCGATGTCGTCCGCGCCATCCGCGCGCTGCGCGACGGGCAGGCCAAGGTGTTCTTCGCGATGGGCGGCAACTTCGTGGCCGCCACCCCCGACACCGACGTCACCGAGGCCGCCATGCGCCGCGCCCGGCTGACCGTCCATGTCTCCACCAAGCTCAACCGCTCGCACGCGATCACCGGCGCCCGCGCACTGATCCTGCCGACGCTGGGCCGTACGGAACGCGACGTGCAGACCGGCCAGGACGGCAGGCCCACCGAACAGTTCGTGACCGTCGAGGACTCCATGGGCATGGTGCACGCCTCCCGCGGCCGCCTGGCGCCCGCCGGCCCCCAGCTGCTGTCCGAGACGGCCATCGTCGCCCGCCTCGCCCGCCGCGTCCTGGGCGCCGCCAGCCGCACCCCCTGGGAGGAGTTCGCCGGGGACTACGCGACGATCCGCGACCGGATCGCCCGCGTCATCCCGGGCTTCGAGGACTTCAACACCCGGGTCGCCCGCCCCGGAGGCTTCGCCCTCCCGCACGCCCCCCGGGACAGCCGCAGCTTCCCCACCGCCACCGGGAAGGCCAACTTCACCGCCGCCCCCGTCGAATACCCCACCGCCCCCGAAGGACGGCTGCTGCTGCAGACGCTGCGCTCCCACGACCAGTACAACACCACCGTCTACGGCCTCGACGACCGCTACCGCGGCATCAAGAACGGCCGCCGGGTGGTGCTCGTGCACCCCGACGACGCCCGCGAACGGGGCCTGGCCGACGGCGCGTACACCGACCTGGTCAGCGAATGGACGGACGGCAGCGAGCGGCGCGCGTCCGGCTTCCGCGTCGTGCACTACCCGACGGCCCGCGGCTGCGCGGCCGCCTACTACCCCGAGACCAATGTCCTCATCCCGCTCGACCACACCGCCGACACCAGCAACACCCCCGCCTCCAAGTCCGTGGTGATCCGCCTGGAGAGCCCCCGCGAGAACTGACCGCCCACGGGCCGGGCGGCGGGAACACCACCCCGCGCTGAGCGCTTGCTCAGGGGCCTGATAGGAACAGGCACGGATCGACGACGATCACGGGTGACGAACGGAGCCGCAGACATGGGTGAGCGCAGCACGACCACGTTTCCGCAGGAGATCCTCGACCAGTGGGCCGGCCTCGGCCTCGACCTGCCCTCGTTCTTCTCCGCCGGACACCTCGGCGAGCGGATGAGCGTGCAGGTCACCGAGGCCGCGCCGGAGCGCATCGTCGGCACCATGCCCGTCGAGGGCAACACCCAGCCCTACGGGCTGCTGCACGGCGGCGCCTCCGCCGTCCTCGCCGAAACCCTCGGCTCCGTCGGCGCCATGCTCCACGGCGGCCCCACCAAGCTCGCCGTCGGCGTCGACCTGAACTGCACCCACCACCGCGGCGTCCGCTCCGGACTGGTCACCGGCGTCGCCACCCCCGTACACCGGGGCCGCTCCACCGCCACCTACGAGATCGTGGTCACCGACGAGCAGGACAAGCGGGTCTGCACCGCCCGGCTGACCTGCATGCTCAGGGATGTGGACGCCGACGCCTACCGCGGCTGACCCGCCCGGCCCGGCCCTCCGCCGGCCACCACCACGGCCCCGCCCCCAAGTCCTGGGAGCGGGGCCGTCCGCCTGTCCGTAACGCTGCGTGACCCACGCGCGAGGCGGCGCCCCGCGCAACTTCCGTACCCCCCACGGGCATCACTGCCGGCGCGACCGGCGTATCCGCTATCCGGACACCGCTGCGTGACCGCGCGCCCAGATACGCCCGTGGAAGTGCGAGTTCGCCCTCCGCGCCGCGTTCGCCCTGCGGTGTAAGGACCATAACGGCATAACGCTCATCGAAGGTCATAACAAGAGCGTCACATCCTGGTCGGCGACTCTGCCGGTGCGGCGAACACCGGCTTAGAGTCACCGCCAGTCACCGCGCCGCCGGGCTCACCGACGAAGCACGCACCTCGCTGCCCAGCGCAGCCCGGCCGCCGCGGAACGGCCATGCGACAGCCGTGGCCGCGCCAGGGAAAGGACTGATCGTGCGTCACCGTTCCTTGCTTCTCCTCACCACCGCAGTCACCGCCGGCGCCCTCACGCTCTCCGCGTGCGGCTCCCGCGGCGACAACAAGAGCGGCGACGGCTCCAAGACCACCGTCGTCATCGGCCTCGACGCCCCCACCACCGGCGAGCTCTCCGCCCTGGGACTGGGCATCCGCAACTCCGCCCAGCTCGCCATCGACACCGCCAACAAAACCGGCGAGGTCAAGGGCATCACCTTCAAGCTCGAAGCCCTCGACGACAAGGCCCTCCCCAACGTCGGCCAGCAGAACGCCACCAAACTCGCCGGCGACAAGGACGTGCTCGGCGTCGTCGGCCCGCTCAACTCCGGCGTCGCCCAGTCCATGCAGCAGGTCTCCAAGCAGAACAACCTCACCCTGATATCGCCGGCGAACACCACGCCCGACCTCACCCAGGGCAAGGACTGGAAAGAGAACAAGCGCGTCCGCCCCTTCCCCACCTACTTCCGCACCGCCACCACCGACGAGGTGCAGGGCGCCTTCGACGGCCAGTACGCGTGGGAGAAGATGAAGGTCAAGAAGGCCTACGTGATCGACGACCAGAAGACCTACGGCGTCGGCCTCGCCTCCTCCTTCAAGGACCAGTTCGTCAAGCTCGGCGGCAAGATCGCCGGCACCGAACACGTCAGCCCCGACGACCGTGACTTCAAGGCCGTCGTCTCCAAGGTCAAGTCCGCCAAACCCGACCTGGTCTTCTACGGTGGCGAATACCCCGCCTCCGGCCCGCTCAGCCAGCAGCTCAAGGACGGCGGCGTCACCGTCCCCCTCATGGGCGGCGACGGCATGTACAGCGGCGACTACATCAAGCTCAACAAGAAGGCGCAGGGCGACTACGCCTCCTCCGTCGGCAAGCCCGTCGAAGAGCTCCCCTCCGCCAAGAAGTTCATCGCCGACTACAAGGCAGCCGGCTTCAAGGAGTCCTACGAGGCCTACGGCGGCTCCACCTACGACTCGACCTGGGCCATCATCCAGGCCGTGAAGAAGGTCGTCGCCGACAACGACGGCAAGCTGCCCGACGACGCCCGCAAGAAGGTCGTCGACGCGATGAACAAGGTCACCTTCGACGGTGTCACCGGCCCCATCGCCTTCGACAAATACGGCGACACGACCAACACCATGATCACCGCCTACCAGGTCGACAAGGGGAAGTGGGCCTCCCGCTTCAGCGCCGAATTCAAGAAGTTCGACAAGAGCTGACCCACCGCACCACCCCACCCCGGGCCGCGCCAGGACGCACCAACGCCCCCCTGGCGCGGCCCGTGGCACACCGGGAACCCCGGCTTCTCCTCACTCCCACGCAACGGAGGCCCTGCGGTGAGCGAACTGCCGCAACAGCTGGCCAACGGACTCATCCTCGGCGCGATGTACGGACTCATCGCGATCGGCTACACGATGGTCTACGGAATCGTCCAGCTCATCAACTTCGCCCACGGCGAGATCTTCATGGTCGGCGGCTTCGGAGCGCTCAGCGTCTACCTGGCGCTGCCGTCCGGTACCTCACTGATCCTCGCCCTGCCGGCCATGCTCCTCGGCGGCATCGCCGTATCCGTCCTCGTCGGCATCGCCGCGGAACGATTCGCCTACCGACCCCTGCGCGGCGCCCCACGCCTCGCCCCCCTCATCACCGCCATCGGCCTGTCCATCGCCCTCCAGCAAGCCATCTGGAAGTGGTACCCCGACGGCAAACAAGCCCGCGTCTTCCCCCAGTTCAAAGGCCACGCCTTCGAGATCCTCGGCGCCACCGTCCAACGCGGCGACCTCTTCGTCCTCGTCGCCGCCCCCGCCTGCATGATCGCCCTCGGCTTCTTCGTCGCCAAAACCCGCAGCGGCCGCGCCATGCAAGCCACCGCGCAAGACCCCGACACCGCCAAGCTCATGGGCATCAACACCGACCGCATCATCGTCCTCGCCTTCGCCATCGGCGCCGCCTTCGCCGGCGTCGCCGCCGTCGCCTACGGACTGCGCACCGGCGAGGTCCAGTTCCGCATGGGCTTCATCATGGGCCTCAAAGCCTTCACCGCAGCCGTACTCGGCGGCATCGGCAACATCTACGGCGCCATGCTCGGCGGCGTCGTCCTCGGCGTCGCCGAAGCCCTCGCCACCGCCTACATCGAGGACATACCCGGCATGGAGCAATTCGGCGGCGGAGCCTGGAAGGACGTCTGGGCCTTCGTCCTCCTCATCCTCGTACTCCTCCTGAGACCACAAGGCCTCCTGGGCGAACGCGTCGCGGATCGGGCGTGATACCGATGACCACCCACACCACCACCCCGGCCCGCGGCCTGATCCCGCTGCCCGAACGCACCGCACGCCTCCTCACCGCCGCAGGCGCCCTGGCCACCGCCGCCAGCACCGCCCTCGCCTGGACCTGGAGCAGCGACTTCCCCGGCGACCTCACCTACTACCTCTCCCCCGCCGGACTCCAGCTCATCACCCTCGTCGGCGGCGCCCTCACCCTGCTGTTCGCCCTCGCCGCACTCGGCCTCCGCGGCCTGCAATGGCTCACCCCCGCAGGACGCCACGCCCCCACCCTCCTCGCCGCCCTCGCCACCTTCGCCGCCACCTGGTTCACCCTGATCGCCATCGCCGTCCAGCTCGGCGGACTGATCAACCTCGAACCCGGCGGCGCCCTCGCCGCCCTCACCTCCCTCATCACCCTGGCCGGCGCCCTCGCACTGCCGCCCGACCAGCCCACCGACACACCCCACCGCACCCCCTGGCAGCGCTTCACCGCGAGCCTCACGGCATCCCCCCTACGGCGCCGCACCCGTGAACTCCCCTCCTGGGCCGAGATCCTGATCATCGCCGCCGCCTTCGCCGCCGGACTCCTCGCCTTCACCTACGGCATCGACACCGACGACGGCGCCCCCTTCGTCGGCTACCTGCTCTTCATGGTGCTCGCCATCCCCGCCCTCCACCGGGCCGGACTCATCGCACGGCTCACCGCACTCACCCACACCCACCGCGGCGTCGCCCTCGGCGCGGCCTTCCTCTCCGCCGCCTGCTTCCCCTTCACCCAGGACACCGACCAATACACGATCATCGGGGCCAACATCCTGATCTTCGCCACCGTCGCCCTGGGCCTCAACGTCGTCGTCGGCCTCGCCGGCCTCCTCGACCTCGGCTACGTCGCCTTCCTCGGCGTCGGCGCCTACGCCGCCGCCCTCGTCTCCGGCTCCCCCGAATCCGCCTTCGGACTCCACTTCCCCTTCTGGGCAGCCCTCCTCACCGGCGCCGCCGCCTCCCTCGTCTTCGGCGTCCTCATCGGCGCCCCGACACTGCGGCTCCGCGGCGACTACCTCGCCATCGTCACCCTCGGCTTCGGTGAGATCTTCCGCATCGCCATGCTCAACCTCAACGGCACCACCGGCCCCGACATCACCAACGGCGCCATGGGCATCCCCAACATCCCCAACCTCGAAATATTCGGGTTCAACTTCGGCGAACCCCACACCATCCTCGGCATCCCCATCGCCACCTACGGCAACTACTACCTGCTGATGATCCTCGTCACGGCCTTCGTCGTCCTCGTCTTCCGACGCGCCGCCGCCTCCCGCATCGGCCGCGCCTGGATCGCCATCCGCGAAGACGAAACCGCCGCCATCGCCATGGGCATCAACAGCTTCCGGCTCCGCCTGCTCGCCTTCGCCCTCGGCGCCGCGCTCGCCGGACTCGCCGGCACCGTCCACGCCCACGTCGTCACCACCACCACACCCGAACAGTTCCAGTTCGCCGGGCCCCAACCCCCCAACTCCGCCTTCCTCCTCGCCGCCGTCATCCTCGGCGGCATGGGAACCCTCAGCGGCCCCCTCGTCGGCGCCGCCCTCCTCTTCCTCATCCCGGCCAAACTCGACTTCATCCAGGACTACCAACTCCTGCTCTTCGGCATCGCCCTCGTCCTCCTCATGCGCTACCGCCCCGAGGGCCTCATCCCCGACCGCCGAAAGCAGCTCGAATTCCGCGAAACCGGCCAACTCGACGTGCCCGACCAGCGCCTCCCCGACGCAGACGCCACCCTCGGCGCCACCCAGGCAAAGGCGTGACGACCATGACCACAGCACCCAGCCTCGCACCCGCCACCGACAACGACACCGTCCTGCGAGCCGACGGCGTCACCATGCGCTTCGGCGGACTCACCGCCGTACGCGGCGTCGACCTCACCGTCGGCGCCGGCGAAATCGTCGGCCTCATCGGCCCCAACGGCGCCGGCAAAACCACCTTCTTCAACTGCCTCACCGGCCTCTACGTGCCCACCGAAGGCACCGTCAGCTACCGAGGCACCCGCCTCTCCCGCAAACCCCACCTCGTCACCCAAGCCGGCGTCGCCCGCACCTTCCAGAACATCCGCCTCTTCGCCAACATGACCGTCCTCGAAAACACCCTCGTCGGACGACACACCCGCACCAAAGAAGGACTCTGGTCCGCGCTCCTCCGCAGCCCCGGCTTCAAAAAAGCCGAACGCACCAGCGAAGAACGCGCCATGGAACTCCTCGAATTCACCGGCCTCGCCCACAAACGCGACCACCTCGCCCGCAACCTCCCCTACGGCGAACAACGCAAGCTCGAAATCGCCCGCGCCCTCGCCAGCGAACCCGGACTGCTGCTCCTGGACGAACCCACCGCCGGCATGAACCCCCAGGAAACCCGCGCCACCCAAGACCTCGTCCTCGCCATCCGCGCACAAGGCATCGCCGTCCTCGTCATCGAGCACGACATGCGCTTCATCTTCAACATGTGCGACCGCGTCGCCGTCCTCGTCCAAGGACAAAAGCTCGTCGAAGGCACCGCCGACGTCGTCCAAGCCGACGAACGCGTCATCGCCGCCTACCTGGGCACACCCGTCGACGACACCCCCACCCCGGACAACGCCACCGCCCCGGCAGCGGCACCCGACGCGGCAGCAGCATCCGACGCGGCAGACGAAACGGCCCCCACAGGCCGGCCGCACCAGGGACAGACCGGAGACACCCCATGACCGCACTACTCGAAGTCGAGGACCTCCGCGTCGCCTACGGCAAAATCGAAGCCGTCAAAGGCATCTCCTTCGCCGTCGAAGAAGGCCAGGCCGTCACCCTCATCGGCACCAACGGCGCCGGAAAAACCACCACCCTGCGCACCCTCTCCGGCCTCCTCAAGCCCCTCGCCGGAAAGATCACCTTCGACGGCGAACCCCTCAACGGCGTCCCCGCCCACAAAATCGTCGAACGCGGCCTCGCCCACTCCCCCGAAGGCCGCCGCCTCTTCCCCCGCCTCACCATCGCCGAAAACCTCAAGCTCGGCGCCTTCCTCCGCAAAGACGCCGACGGCATCGAAAAAGACATCCAGCGCGTCTACGACCTCTTCCCCATCCTCGGCGAACGCAGCAAACAAGCCTCCGGCACCCTCTCCGGCGGCGAACAGCAAATGCTCGCCATGGGCCGCGCCCTGATGTCCCGCCCCAAACTCCTCATGCTCGACGAACCCTCCATGGGCCTCTCCCCGATCATGATGCAGAAAATCATGGAGACCATCCGCGAACTCCGCTCCCAAGGCACCACCATCCTCCTCGTCGAACAGAACGCCCAGGCCGCGCTCTCCCTCGCCGACCAAGGACACGTCATGGAAATCGGCCGCATCGTCCACTCCGGCAGCGGCCAAGCCCTCCTCCACGACGAATCCGTCCGCAAGGCGTACCTCGGCGAAGACTGACCCCACCACGCCACAACAGCGAGCGGCCCCGCACCGGTCCACACCGGTACGGGGCCGCCCACCCGCTCACTACTACACGCCCTACTTGTCCTTCTGCTGCTTCTTCTCCTCGGCGTCCTCGATAACCGCCTCGGCAACCTGCTGCATCGACAACCGCCGGTCCATCGACGTCTTCTGAATCCACCGGAACGCGGCCGGCTCCGTCAGCCCGTACTGCGTCTGCAGAATGCTCTTCGCCCGATCCACCAGCTTCCGCGTCTCCAGCCGCTGCGTGAGATCCGCGACCTCCTGCTCCAGCGTCCGCAACTCGGTGAACCGGCTCACCGCCATCTCGATCGCCGGAACCACATCGCTCTTCGAGAACGGCTTCACCAGATACGCCATCGCACCCGCGTCCCGCGCCCGCTCCACCAGCTCACGCTGCGAGAACGCGGTCAGCATCAGCACCGGCGCGATGCTCTCCTCGGCGATCTTCTCGGCCGCCGAGATGCCGTCCAGCACCGGCATCTTCACGTCCAGGATCACCAGATCGGGACGGTGCTCCCGGGCCAGCTCCACGGCGGTCTGCCCGTCCCCGGCCTCGCCGACGACGGTGTAGCCCTCCTCCTCCAGCATCTCTTTGAGATCGAGACGGATGAGGGCCTCGTCCTCGGCGATCACGACCCGCGTGGTCAGCGGCGGGACATGCGACTGATCGTCATCGGCGACGGGCTGCTCGGGCTCGGCGGCGCTCACGGGACTCCTCATTCCAGGCAGGTGGTGCCCCATGAGCCTACCCATCTCCTGTAAGGTGGTCCCACAGCAGGTAGGCATTAACCTTGGATTCCGTTGGCCCCGGTAGCCCAATTGGCAGCAGGCAATGGATTCAAAACCCATACAGTGTCGGTTCGAGTCCGACCCGGGGCACTTCACCTTCGATTCCAAGGTCACCTGAGATTCGAGGATGTTCGCTCAATAGAGCGAACATCGGCTCGACCAGGACTGAGAAGGCCCCTCTCGCTCCAAGCTCGCATATATGTACGACCGCAGTACGCGCGAGCAGACCCTCGCCCTCGTCGCCCAGGGCCGCAGTCTCAACTCCGTGAGCAAGCAGACCGGAATATCCCGCTTCGCCATCCGCTCCTGGCAGACCAGGGTCGAGCCCCTCTCCCGCAGGACCGAATGCCCGCGATGCGAGCGGGTGCCACGCCCACCTGAGGCGGCCACGGCATACGCCTACTTACTCGGCCTCTATCTCGGGGACGGATGCCTCAGCAAACAGCCGGGGCGTCGCGGATACGCGCTCCGGATTGCCTGCGCGGACGCCTGGCCGGGGCTCATCGCGACCTGCCGGGAGGCGATCAAGGCGGTCCGGCCGATGAACAGCGTGTGCAATGTCCAGTGCCAGGGCTGCGTCATGGTGACGAGCTACAGCCACCACTGGCCGTGCCTCTTCCCCCAGCACGGACCGGGCAAGAAACACGAGCGGCGGATCCAACTCGACGCCTGGCAGCAGCAGATCGTGGACGACCATCCGTGGGAGTTCCTGCGCGGGCTGATGCACTCCGACGGCTGCCGGATCACCAACTGGACGACGCGCACGGTCGGCGGCGAGCGCAAGCGCTACGAATACCCCCGGTACTTCTTCACCAACAGGTCCGTCGACATCGTGCGGCTCTACACCGACACCCTCGACAAGGTCGGGGTGGAGTGGAAGTCCGGCCGGCAGTCCCGCAGGGCGGAGAACATCTCCGTCGCCCGCAAGGCATCCGTGGCCCTCATGGATCAACACATCGGGCCGAAGTACTGACGGGGACGGCAGTCAGGTACCTCGGCCCAGGGGGAGCGTGGTGCATGGGGTGGGGCTACTTCGGGGTGTCGTCCTCGCCGATGTGGTGGACGCGGACGAGGTTGGTGGAGCCGGGGATGCCGGGCGGGGAGCCGGCGGTGATGATGACGACGTCGCCCTTCTGGCAGCGGCCGATCCGGAGGAGTTGTTCGTCGACCTGGGCGACCATCTCGTCGGTGGAGTTGACGGTGGGGCCGAGGAAGGTCTCCACGCCCCAGCTGACGTTGAGCTGGGAGCGGGTGGCCGGGTCGGGGGTGAAGGCCAGCAGCGGGATGGGCGAGCGGTAGCGGGAGAGGCGGCGGACGGTGTCGCCGGACTGGGTGAAGGCGACGAGGAGTTTGGCGCCGAGGAAGTCGCCCATGTCGGCGGCGGCGCGGGCGACGGCGCCGCCCTGGGTGCGGGGCTTGTTGGCTTCGGTGAGCGGCGGGAGGCCCTTGGCGAGGAGGTCTTCCTCGGCGGCTTCGACGATGCGGCTCATGGTTTTGACGGTTTCGGTGGGGTATTTCCCGACGCTGGTTTCGCCGGAGAGCATGACGGCGTCGGTGCCGTCGATGACGGCGTTGGCGACGTCGGAGGCCTCGGCGCGGGTGGGGCGGGAGTTGTCGATCATCGAGTCGAGCATCTGGGTGGCGACGATGACCGGTTTGGCGTTGCGCTTGGCGAGTTTGATGGCGCGCTTCTGGACGATCGGCACGGTTTCGAGGGGCATTTCGACGCCGAGGTCGCCGCGGGCGACCATGATGCCGTCGAAGGCGGCGACGATGTCGTTGATGTTGTCGACGGCCTGGGGTTTTTCGACCTTGGCGATGACGGGCAGGAAGCGGTTTTCCTCGCGCATGATGCGGTGGACGTCTTCGATGTCGCGGCCGCTGCGGACGAAGGAGAGGGCGATGATGTCGGCGCCGTAGCGCAGGGCCCAGCGGAGGTCGTCCTGGTCTTTTTCGGAGAGGGCGGGGACGGAGACGGCGACGCCGGGGAGGTTGAGGCCCTTGTGGTCGGAGACCATGCCGCCTTCGATGACCTTGGTGTGGACGTGGGGTCCGTCGACGCCGGTGACTTCGAGGGTGACTTTGCCGTCGTCGACGAGGATGCGTTCGCCGGTGGTGACGTCGGTGGCGAGGCCGTGGTAGGTGGTGCCGCAGAGGTGGCGGTCGCCTTCTACGGCGGGTTCGACGGTGATGGTGAACTCGTCGTCGCGTTCGAGAAGTACGGGGCCTTCGCGGAATCGGCCGAGGCGGATCTTCGGGCCTTGAAGATCGGCGAGGATGCCGACGCTGCGGTGGCTTTCTTCGGATGCTTTGCGGACCCGGTCGAATCGCGCTTCGTGGTCGGCGTAGGTGCCGTGGCTGAGGTTGAAGCGGGCGATGTCCATTCCGGCGTCGACGAGGGCTTTGATCTGCTCGTACGAGTCGGTGGCGGGTCCCAGAGTGCAGACGATCTTTGCTCGGCGCATGTTTCGACTCTATGACTTACCGAGCGGTAGGGAACGGTGGCGAAGTGACTGCTCAACGAGCGCTTGATGAAAGGCTGTTGACAAGTAATGGAATGGGCGCGGCGGCGCTCCGATGAGCAGGAATTCATTCCATGCGCCTGGTCTCACAGTACGGGACGGGTCATGGTGAAGCGTGCGTTGAGGTGGGCGTAGACGGCTTGGCGCTGGGGTTCGAGATCGAGGGCGGGGGCGGTTTCCTGGACGGCGGCGCGACCGTATCCGGCGAAGCCGCGCATGCCGGGGGCCTGGTCGGGGGCGGTGTTCTCGGCGCCGAGGTCGGCGATTTCGAGGAGGGCGTCGAGGCGGGCGCCGAGGGCTTCGGCGTATTCGCGGGCGCGCTGGACGGCTTCGTGGACGGCTTGGGTGCGGGCGGCGCGGTGGGCGGGTGAGTCGGGGCGCAGTGCCCACCAGGGGCCGTCGACGCGGGTGAGGTCGAGGTCGGCGAGGCGGGTGGTGAGTTCGCCGAGGATGGTGAAGTCGTTGAGGGTGGCGGTGTGGGTGACGCGTCCGTGGTAGGCGCGGATGCGTTCGTGGCGGCCTTTTTCGGTGAGCTGGGGGGTGAGGCTGAAGGTGCCGGTTTCGAGTTTTTCGATGGCGTCGCCGTAGGTCTTGATGAGGGTGAGGGCGGCGTCGTTGCGGTGGGTGAGGTCGGTGAGGGCGGTGGTGCGGTCGGTGCCGCGGGCGCTGATGGTGACGGCGATGCGGGCGATTTCGGGGTCGACTTCGAGGCGGGCTTCGCCGCGTACGGCGAGGCGGGGGGTGTCGGGGGTGCCGTAGGGCAGGGGGGTGTCAGTGGCGGGGGTGGCGTCGGTGGGGTGGGTCATGGGTGGCTCCCGGTATGGGGGGTGGGTGGTGCAGGGTCGCATACCGGGGCGGCCGCTGGTGGCTCATTCGCGTGGCGGGTGTGGGGCCGGGGCGCCGGGCCGTGTCGGGAGGCGGGTCAGCGGCGGGGGACGAGGGTGGAGCCCTGGCGGGGGACGGTGCCGGTGCGGGTGGCGGGCTGGGGGAGGCCGAAGGTGGTGAAGGCGGTGCGGGTGGGGAGGGGGTAGGGGGTGGTGCCGGTGAGGGAGTTGAGGATGGTGGCGCTGCGCCAGGCGGCGAGGCCGAGGTCGGGGGCGCCTACGCCGTGGGTGTGGGTTTCGGCGTTCTGGACGTAGACGGAGCCGGTGATGGCGGGGTCGAGGACGAGGCGGTGGTGGGCGTCGATGCGGGGGCGGGCGCCGGAGTCGCGGCGTACGTAAGGGTCGAGGGCGGCGAGGAGGGTGTCCATGCGGCGTTCGCGGTAGCCGGTGGCGAGGACGACGGCGTCGGTGGTGAGGCGGGAGCGGGTGCCTTGCTGGAGGTGGTCGAGGTGGAGTTCGACCTTGGTGGTGCCGACGCGGCCGGCGGTGCGGACGAAGACGCCGGGGGTGAGGGTGGCGTCGGGCCAGCCGCCGGCGAGGGTGCGGCGGTAGAGCTCGTCGTGGATGGTGGCGAGGGTGTCGTGGTCGATGGCTTTGTGGAGTTGCCATTGGCCGGGGACGAGGTCGTCGCGGACGCGTTCGGGGAGGGCGTGGAAGTAGCGGGTGTAGTCGGGGGTGAAGTGTTCGAGGCCGAGTTTGCTGTATTCCATGGGGGCGAAGGCGGGGGTGCGGGCGAGCCAGTGGAGTCCTTCGCGGCCGGTGGGGCGGTCGCGGAGCTGGTCGAGGAAGATTTCGGCGCCGGATTGTCCTGCGCCGATGACGGTGAGGTGGTCGGCGGCGAGCAGGCGTTCGCGGTGGTCGAGGTAGTCGGCGGAGTGGATGACGGGGACGGCGGGGGCGTCGGCGAGGGGGCGGAGGGGGACGGGGATGTGGGGGGTGGTGCCGATGCCGAGGACGAGGTTGCGGGCGTGGGTGCGGCCGAGGGCTTCGGCTTCGCCGTCGGTGTCGAGTTGGGTGAAGTCGATTTCGAAGAGTTCGCGTTCGGGGTTCCAGCGGATGGCGTCGATTTGGTGGCCGAAGTGGAGGGTGGGGAGTTGTTCGCTGACCCAGCGGCAGTAGGCGTCGTATTCGGCGCGGTGGATGTGGAAGCGTTCGGCGAAGTAGAAGGGGAAGAGGCGTTCGCGGGTTTTGAGGTAGTTGAGGAAGGTCCAGGGGCTGGCGGGGTCGATGAGGGTGACGAGGTCGGCGAGGAAGGGGACTTGGAGGGTGGCGCCGTCGATGAGGAGGCCGGGGTGCCAGTGGAAGGCGGGGCGTTGGTCGTAGAAGGCGGTGCGGAGGCCGGTGAGGGGGTGGGCGAGGGCGGCGAGGGAGAGGTTGAAGGGGCCGATGCCGATGCCGGCGAGGTCGAGGGGTTGGTCGGGGTTCGTGGTGTGGGGGGTGGGGGCGCCTTCGGGGTGGGGGGTGCTGGTCATCGGGGGGTGTGGCCTTCCACGAGTTTGAGGAGGGTGGTGAGGTCTCCGGGTTGGGTGTGGGGGTTGAGGAGGGTGGCTTTGAGCCAGAGCCCGGTGGGGGTGGTGGCGCGGCCGAGGACGGCGTGTCCGTCGGTGAGGAGGGTGCGGCGGATGGTGGCGAGGGTGGTGTGGTCGGCGCCGGTGGGGCGGAAGAGGACGGTGCTGAGGGTGGGGCGGGAGTGGAGTTCGTAGCGGGGGTGGGCCTCGATGAGGTCGGCGAGGGTCTGGGCGGCGGCGAGGGTGCGGTCGACGAGTTCGCCGAGGCCGTGGCGGCCGAGGGCTTTGAGGGTGACGGCGATTTTGAGGATGTCGGGGCGGCGGGTGGTGCGCAGTGAGCGGCTGAGGAGGTCGGGGAGGCCGGCTTCGGTGTCGTCGTCGGCGTTGAGGTAGTCGGCTTGGTGGGCGAGGGGGGTGAGGGTGGCGGGGCCGGGGACGGCGAGGAGTCCGGCGGCGACGGGTTGCCAGCCGAGTTTGTGCAGGTCGAGGGCGACGGTGTGGGCGCGGGCGAGGCCGTTGAGGGCGGTGCGGTGGGTGTCGCTGAAGAGGAGGGCTCCGCCGTAGGCGGCGTCGATGTGGAAGCGGGCGCCGTGCTGTTCGGCGAGGTCGGCGAGGGCGGGGAGGGGGTCGATGGCGCCGGTGTCGGTGGTGCCTGCGGTGGCGGTGAGGAGGAGGGGGCCGGTGCGTCCGGCGAGGCTGGCGAGGCAGCTGTGGACGGTGTCGGGGGTGAGGATGCCGTCGGGGGTGGGGAGGGTGAGGGGTTCGGGGAGGCCGAGGAGCCAGGCGGCGCGGTGGATGCTGTGGTGGGCGTTGGCGCCGCAGACGATCTGGAGGGGGCGGGCGGGGCGGTGGGGGTCGGTGGCGGTGGTGTCGGGGGTGGCGGCTTCGCGGGCGAGGAGGAGGGCGAGCTGGTTGGATTCGGTGCCGCCGGTGGTGATCAGGGCGTCGGGGTCGGTGGCCTGGGGGTAGACGAGTGCGGCGAGGGCGCGGCTGGTGAGGGCTTCGAGGGCGGAGGCTGCGGGGGCCTGGTCCCAGGAGTCGAGGGAGGGGTTGAGGGCGGCGGCGGCGAGGTCGGCGGCGGCGGCGACGGCCAGCGGCGGGCAGTGCAGGTGGGCGGCGCAGTGCGGGTCGGCGGGGTCGGCGGCGCCGGCGGCGAGGGTGTGGACGAGGGTGCGCAGGGCGGTGAGCGGGCCGCTGCCGTGTTCGGGGAGCAGGGGGTGGCAGGCGTCGCGTACGGTGCGGGCGACGGTTTCGGGGCCGCCGGGCGGCAGGGGGCCGGCGCGGTCCTCGGCGCCGGTGGTGAGGGCGTCGAGGACGGTGTCGAGGAGGGGGCGGAGTGCGCGGGGGCCGTTGGTGCCGCCTGCGAGGGCGGTGCCGGCAGGGGGCACGGGCATCAAGGGGCTCTTCTGTCAGGGGAGTTGGGGCCGTGGTCCGGTGTCGGACGAGCCCTTAGGCAGCCCTAAGTTACTTTCCCTGTACGGTGCGTATCCACTGGTCGCGGTCATACCACCCGTAAGTGGTACGGGTGTACCGCAGGTGTTCGGGTGCCGCCGGCTGCCGGTCCGGCGGCGCCCGGTGGGGTGTGTCAGGTGTGGGCGGCCGCGGCGCGTACCCGCAGGGCGCGGCGCAGGTCGTCGAGTTGGTCGGTGAGCTTGCGGCGCAGGGCGGGGGTGGGGTCGCGGTCGGTGAGGCAGTCCTGGCCGAGGGCGAGGGTGTGGTCGTCGACGAAGGGGGTGGGGAAGGCGTAGCGGCCGGCGGCCGTGGCGAGGGCGGGGCCGCGGGCGGCGGCGAGGGCGGGGACCTCGGTGAAGTACCGGTCGGCGTAGGGGCGGAGCAGGTCGAGTTGTTCGGGGGCCCAGAAGCCGGTGGCGGTGGCGGTGAAGAGGTGGGTGGAGAGGGCGGTTTCGCCGTCGGTGGTGAACAGGGCGTTCCAGGCGGCTTGTTTGGCGGCCGGGTCGGGGAGCGCGGCGTGGCAGCGGGCTGCGCCTTCGCGGCCGGTGGCGCTGGGGTCGCGGGCGAGTTCGGCGTCGATGGTGTCGGGGGTGGTGGCGCCGAGGGTGGCGAGCCGGGCGAGGATGCGCCAGCGGAGTTCGGGGTCGAGGCGGGGGCCGCCGGGGACGGCGCCGTCGTCGAGCCAGTCCTGGAGGCTTTCGGGGGTGGTGGCGCTGTCGATGAAGGCGCGTACGGCGGTGAGCCGTAGTCCTGTGGTGGTGGCGTGTTCGGGGCCTTCGGTGCGGCGGAGTATGTCGCGGCTGAGGGCGGTGAGGGTGGTGAGGGCGGTGTGGCGGCCGGAGGGGAGGTAGTGGTCGGCGATCTGGGTGCGGGCGAAGGCGAGGACGCCTTGGACGAGGGCGAGGTCGGTTTCGTGCGGGAGGTGGGCGCGGGCGGCGTCCAGGTAGGCGGTGGGGGCGAGTTCGCCGTCGCGGACCATGTCGCGGGCGGCGTTCCATACGACGGCGCGGGTGAGCGGGTCGGGGAGGCCGGACAGGGCGCCGAGGGCGGTGTCCCAAGAGACGGGGTCGAGGCGGACCTTGGCGTAGGTGAGGTCCTGGTCGTTGAGGAGGAGCAGGGCGGGGCGGCCGCCGGTGGCCCGGTGGGTGCCGTCGCCGGGCACGTCCCAGGTCAGTGGTGTGCGGGGGACGAGGTGGCCGGTGGTGTGGTCGTGGTCGTAGAGCCCGATGGTGAGCCGGTGGGGGCGGGTGCCGTCGGTGCTTCCGGTCTGCTCGACGGTCAGGGTCCAGTCGCCGTCGGCGGCTTCCTGCACGACGGGGGTGAGGGTGTCGACTCCGGTGGTGCGCAGCCAGCGGGCGGCCCAGGCGTGGACGTCGCGGTCGGTGGCGCGGGCGAGGGAGTCGAGGAAGTCGGCGAGGGTGGCGTTGCCGAAGCGGTGCCGGGCGAAGTGGCCGTTGATGCCGGTGAGGAAGTCCTTCTCGCCCATCCAGGCGACGAGTTGGCGGAGTGCGGAGGCGCCCTTGGCGTAGGAGATGCCGTCGAAGTTGAGGAGGGCGGAGGCGGTGTCGGGGACGTCTGCGGGGGTGGGGGCGACGGGGTGGGTGGAGGGCCGCTGGTCGGCGTCGTAGCCCCAGCCCTTGCGGGCGACGGCGAAGTCGGTCCAGGTGTCGGTGAAGCGGGTGGCTTCGGCGAGGACCTGGTAGCCCATGTATTCGGCGAAGGACTCGTTGAGCCAGATGTCGTCCCACCACTGGAGGGTGACCAGGTCGCCGAACCACATGTGGGCCATTTCGTGGGCGATCACGACGCCGCGGGTCTGGCGTTCGGTGTCGGTGACGGCGGAGCGGTAGACGAATTCGTCGCGGAAGGTGACCAGGCCGGGGTTCTCCATGGCGCCGGAGTTGAATTCGGGGACGAAGGCCTGGTCGTAGGAGTCGAAGGGGTAGGGCTCCTCGAAGATCTCGTGGTAGCGGTCGTAGCAGCGCCGGGTGAGGTCGAGGATTTCTTCGGCGTCGGCGTCCAGGTGGGGTGCGAGGGAGCGGCGGCAGTGGATGCCGAAGGGCAGTCCGGCGTGTTCGGTGCGGACGGAGTGCCAGGGGCCGGCGGCGACGGCGACGAGGTAGGTGGAGATGAGGGGGGTGGGGGCGGCCTGCCAGCGGCCCTCCCCCAGGTGTTCGGTGATGCCGTTGGCGAGGACGGTCCAGTCTTCGGGGGCGGTGACGGCGAGCGCGAAGACGGCCTTGAGGTCGGGCTGGTCGAAGGCGGCGAAGACGCGCTGGACGTCCTCCATGAACAGCTGGGTGTAGACGTAGCTCTCGCCGTCGGCGGGGTCGGTGAAGCGGTGCATGCCCTCGCCGGTGCGGGAGTAGCGCATGGTGGCGTCCAGCCGCAGCTCGTGGGCACCGGGGGTGAGGCCGGTCAGCGGGAGGCGGTTGTCGTCGAGCGCCGCGGGGTCGAGCGGGTGGCCGTCGAGGGTGACGGAGTGCAGCTCGGCGGGCCTGAGCTCGACGAAGGTGTCGCCGCCGGTCCGCGCGGTGAAGTGGATGACTGTCCGGGAGCCGAATCGCTCCTCACCTTGGGTGAGGTCGAGGGCGACCTCGTAGCGGTGGACGTCGATGAGTCGGGCTCGGGTCTGCGCCTCGTCGCGCTGCAGTTGCGGCATGCGGCCATGCTGCCGTACGGCCGGTGGCGGGTGCACGGGGGTTTCGGCGGGTCGGGACGGTTAGGGGGGATGACTTCTCAGCACTAAACTATTCCGGTGGATCGGGTACCGGGCCGCGGCTCGGGAGCGCAGTTCGGGGAGGACCCACGGATGGCCAGGAAGACGACGGCGCAGCCGGACGCGGTGGCGTCGATCATCGAGGAGTGGCGGCGGGAGCGGCCGGAGCTGGACACCTCGCCGCTGGAGGTGCTGGCGCGGCTGCACCGCACGTTCCTGCGCTACAGCGCGCGGCTGACGGCGTCGGTGGAGGCGCACGGGCTGTCGGTGGCCGGGTTCGATGTGCTGACGGCGCTGCGCAGGGCGGGCAGCCCGTTCCGGCGCACGGCGGGGCAGTTGGCGGACTCGGGGCTGATCTCGTCGGCGGGGGTGACGCTGCGTATCGACCGGCTGGAGAAGGACGGGCTGATCGTGCGGGAGCGGGACGCGGAGGACCGCCGGGTGGTGCGGTCGCGGCTGACGGAGGAGGGGCTGGCGAAGATCGACGCGCTGTTCGCGGAGCATCTGGAGAACGAGCGGCGGATGCTGGCCGGCCTCTCCCCCGCCGAATGCCGTCAGCTGGCGCGACTGCTGTCGAAGCTGGAGCGGTCGATCACGGAGTCGGACGCCGGGGGCGCACGCTGATCAGTGGTGCTGGGCCTCGGCGTCGGCCCGGAACAGGCGCCGTAGCCGTACCACCCCCAGGTCGTGCTGGTAGAGGTTCTCCCGCTGGTCGGCGTCGGCCGGGAGGGCCTCCAGCATGACCCGGTCCTGTTCCAGCACCTCCCAGTGGCGCTGCTCGATCAGCGTCCGGTAGAGGAAGCGCCAGGTGTCGCGCTGCCAGTCCTGGACGCGGCGGTAGCGCCAGAAGAAGACCCCGCAGCGCCGCTCGTCCACCGGGCAGACCATGCCGACGATCCCGAACGGGCCGCCGGGGCCGCCGGACGGGGGGTACGGGATCTCCAGGTCCACCCAGTCGACGCCGGTGCGGCACAGCTCCACCCAGTCGAAGTTCACGCCCCGCTGGTCGGTCTTCTCGAAGAAGTAGCCGCGGTCGGTCTCGCGGATGCGGAACTTGGCGGTGGTGTCCCCGTCGTACATGGAGTGCGACTCGTGGTGCAGGAACGCTCCGTGCATCGGGTCGAGGAGGTTCTCCACGGCGTAGCGCCAGGGCACGTTCCACTCGGCGTAGCACAGGAACGCGTCGGTTCCGGGGTCGGTGAGCGGCCCGGGGAGGGTCAGCTCGGCGGGCTCGGGGTGCTCCTCGTCGCCGAAGTACGCCAGGATCGCGCCGCCGGCCTCCTGTACGGGCAGCGAGGTGACGAGCTTCTTGCCCTCCAGGTTGCAGCCCGGCAGGCCGGGGACGGCACAGACGGTGCCGTCGGTGGTGACCTCGACGCCGTGGTACCAGCAGGCCACCCGGTCGCCGAGGTGTTTGCCGAGGGAGAGGGGCGCGCCGCGGTGCGGGCAGCGGTCGTCGAGCATGGCGAGGGTGCCGTCGGCGCGGCGGAACAGCAGCCACTGCTCGCCGAGCGCGGTGACCTTGCGCAGCGCGCCGGGCGCGACGAAGGAGGAGGGGACGACGGGGTGCCACTGGTTGCGCAGGCCGGTGGCGTAGATGTGCTCGGCGGTGTCGTGGCAGGAGAGGGTCATGTCAGGCTCCCAGGCGGTGCATCTCGGCGCGGAAGGATTCCTCGGTCCACGGGGCGCCGTCGGGGGCGTGGACCTGGCGGGCGTTCAACCCCCGTATGACGTCGGTGAGTTCATGGCCGTCCTCGGTGAAGACCTCTTCGAGGGTGGCGGCCAGCTTGTCCTCGTAGGGGGTGGGTTCGTGCGTACGGGACTGGTGGGCGTCCAGGTACGGCCAGGTGGCATCGGGCATGGGGGCCTCCGGAGGGGGTTTCACAGGTCGAGGACGAGGCGGCCTGCGGCGCAGCGCGAGACGCAGATCATCATGGTGGCGTTCGCGGTGTGCTCGGCCTCGCTGAGCAGGAAGTCGCGGTGGTCGGGGGTGCCGTCCAGTACGCGGGTCTCGCAGGAGCCGCAGATCCCGTCGCGGCAGGAGCTGTCGACGTTCAGGCCGGCGTCCTCGGCGGCCTGAAGGATCGAGGTGTCGGCGCCGACGGTGAGGGTGCGGCCGGAGCGGTGGCACTCGACTTCGAAGGCGGTCGTGTCGCCGGTGCGCTCGACGAGGGGGGCGGCGAAGCGCTCCAGGCGCAGCCGTCCGGCGGGGCAGCGTTCCTCGACGGCGGTCAGCAGGGGTTCGGGGCCGCAGCAGTAGACGAGGGTGTCGTCGGGCAGGTCGGCGAGGGCGGTGCCGAGGTCGATCGGGCCGTGTTCGTCCTGCGGGACGAGCGTCATATCGCCTTCGAGGGCCGCCAGTTCTTCGGTGAACGCCATCGAGGTGCGGGTGCGGCCCCCGTAGACCATGCGCCAGGTGGCGCCGCGCCGGGTGGCCTCGCGGGCCATGGCCAGGAGCGGGGTGATGCCGATGCCGCCGGCGACGAAGAGGTAGTCGGCGGCGTCCTCCAGCGCGAAGTGGTTGCGCGGCCCGGCGACGGTGAGCCGCTGACCGGGGCGGAGCCGGGTGTGGATGTGGCGTGAACCGCCGCGGGAGGCGGGCTCGTTGAGGACGGCGATGCGGTAGGTGTCCGTGGTGTGCGGGTCGCCGCACAGGCTGTACTGGCGGATCTGCCCGCCCACGTGGACGTCGAGGTGCGCGCCGGGGTCCCAGGCCGGCAGGGGTTTGCCGTCGGGGTGGGTGAGCTCGACGGAGAGGACGTTCTCGGCCTCCCAGGTCATGCGGCGTACCAGGAGGTCGAGGGTGGTGGCAGCGGTCATGGTGGCGGCCTCCCTACGCGGTGGGGATTTTGACGGGTGGGGTGAACGGGTTCTTCATCGGCCCGAGCGCGGCCAGGTCCACCTCGACGAGCGTCGGCCCGTCGGCGGTGACGGCCTCGGTGATCACCGGCTCGGCGTGTTCGGCGGCGGCGATCCGCCGGTAGGGCAGCCCGCAGGCGCGGGCCAGCAGCGCGAAGTCGGGGGTGGCCAGGTCGACGCCGGCGCGCCGGTCGCGGTGGGCGTCCTGCATGTTGCGCAGTACGCCGTAGCCGCCGTCGTTGAAGACGATCAGGGTGAGGCGGGGCCGCTCCTGGGCGAGGGTGAGGAGTTCGCCGAGGTGCACGGCGAGGCCGCCGTCGCCGGCCAGTACGACGGTCGGGGTGTGCGGGCGGGCGAGTGCGGCGCCGATGCCCATGGCGAGGCCCTGGCCGATGCCGCCGCCGCGCGGGAAGACGTTGTCGCGCGGGTCGTAGATCTCCAGCAGCCGGTTGCCCCAGCTGCTGGAGGGGATGGTGACGTCACGGGCGATGACTGCCTGCCGGGGCAGGGCGGCGCGGATCGCGTCGCAGATCGCGGCCTGCGGGCCGATGGTGTCGCGCAGGGTTGCCCGGACCTCGTCGCGGGTGGCGGTGATGCGCTCCGGCCAGCCGGGTTCGGCGGGCCGTGCGTGTGGCAGCAGTCGCTCCAGTACGGCCGTGGCGTCGCCGTGCAGGGCGTGCCGGGCCGGGTAGCTGCGGCCGAGGGCGGCGGCGTCGAGGTCGATCTGGATGTGGGCGTCGGGGAGGCGAAGGCCGTAGTCGGCGGTTTCGTTGGAGCGGAAGTGGGTGCCGATGCTGAGGAGGACGTCCGCGTCGGCGAGGAGGGCGCGGCCGGCCGGTGTGGTGGCGAAGTTGCCGATGGCCTGGGGGTGGTCCTCGGGTACCGAGCCGCGTCCGGAGTTGGAGGTGAGCAGGCCGGCACCGGTCACGGTGAGCAGCTCGGTGAGGTGCCTGCGGGCCCGGGTGGCGCCGCCGCCCGCCCAGATCAGGGGGCGTCGCGCGGAGGCCAGCAGGGCGCCGGCGGTGGCGAGTTCGTCCTGGCCGGGGGTGGGGGTCGGCGGCTCGGCGCACGGCTGGGGGGCGTCGTCCTGCGCCGCGTACTGGAGGTCGATCGGCCATTCGACGCTTGCCGGGCCGCCGGGGGCCGTGCGGGCGGCGTGGGCGGCCGCGCGCAGGATGCGGCCGGCGTCCCCGGCCGAGGGCACGGTGGCCGCGTAGGTGGACACCGCCGTCAGCATGCCCAGTTGGTCCTTGGTCTCATGGATGAAGCCGCGTCCGCTGCCCAGGAAGGGTGACTCCACCTGTCCGGTGATGTGCAGCACGGCCGTGCCGGACGACAGGGCCTCGATGAGCGCCCCGGCGGCGTTGCCGGCGCCGGTGCCGGTCGAGGTGAGGGCGCAGCCGATGGTGCCGCGGGCCCGCCCGTAGGCGTCGGCGGCGCTGACCGCGGATGCCTCGTGGCGTACGGGGACGAAGCGGAGCTCCCGGTCGACGGCCTCGACCAGCGGCAGGTTGTGCACGCTGACGATGCCGAAGGCGGTGTCGATGCCGAGCTCGCGCAGGACGGCGACGAGGAGATCGCCTCCGGTGTCATCACGCATGGGTGCTCTCCTCAGAGGATGCCGCGGCCGACTCCGCCGCAGACGTCGATGCTGGTGCCGGTGATGTAGGAGGCGCGCGGCGAGAGCAGCGCGACGATCGGGTAGGCGACCTCCTCGGCGCGGCCGAGCCGGCCGAGGGCGATGCCCCGGTCGGCGGCCAGCTCCGCCTGCCAGTCCTCGTAGGTCATGCCGGAGTCCGCTGCCGCGTGACGGCGGGTCCACTGGCCGGTGTCGATCAGGCCGAGGCAGACGGAGTTGACGCGGATGCCGTCCGGGGCGAGGGCGGCCGACAGGGTCTTGGCGAGGTTGAGGAGGCCGGCGCGGGCGGCGCTGGTGGTGATCAGGCGCGGTTCGGGCTGTTTGGCGAGGACCGCGTTGATGTTGACGATGCTCGCCGCGTCGGATGCCTTCAGGTAGGGGCGGGCCGCGTCGAGGGGGTTGAGGACGCCGGAGAACTTCAGCTCCAGCTCGTCGCGCCAGTCCTCGGCGGTCGCCTCGTCGAGACCTTTCATACGGGACTGCCCGGCGTTGTTGACGAGCCCGTCGACGCCGCCGAAGGTGTCGGCGATGCGTCGGGCGAAGGCGTGGGTGGCGTCCGCGTCGCGGATGTCGCAGACGCCGGTCAGCAGCCGGTCGCTGCCGAGGGCGGCGGTCGCCTTGGCGAGCCGGTCGGCGCTCCGGCCGCAGGTGGCGACGCGGGCGCCCTCGGCGAGCAGGGCGCGGACCGTGGCCAGGCCGACGCCCGAGCTGCCGCCGGTGACCCAGATGGTGCGGTCGGCGAGGCCCAGATCCATGACTCGGTACTCCAGTCGCTCAGTTCATGGTGAAGCCGCCGTTGACGGCGATGGTCTGTCCGGTGAGGTAGCGGGAGGCGTCGCTCAGCAGGAAGGAGACGAGGCCGGTGAGGTCGTCGGGCTGTTGGGGGCGGGAGACGGCCCGGTTCAGGCGGTAGAGGTCGTGTCGTTCGGCGGGCACGGTCTCGGTCGCCTCGCATTCGGTGAGGCCGGGCGCCACCGCGTTCACGGTGATGCCGGCCTCGCCCAGCTCCCGGGCCATGGCCCTGGTGAGTGCGATGACCGCGCCCTTGGAGGCGAGGTAGTGGGCGAGCCGCGGGGAGCCGTACAGGGCGGCGTCGGAGGCGATGTTGATGATCCGCCCGGGGGTGGTGAACAGCGGGTGGAGGGCCTTCGACACGAGCCAGGGGCCGCGGGCGTTGACGGTCATCAGCCGGTCCCAGGTATCGATGTCGATGTCCCAGAACTCCTTGCCGCCGACGCCGTTGGCGAGCGCGGCGTTGTTGACCAGGCCGTACAGGCGGCCGCCGGCCCGTACCTCGTCGGCCAGGCGGGAGACCGACTGCGGATCGGCGACATCGCACCGTACGAAGTGGGCGTCGATGCCGGCGCTGCGCAGTTCCGCCGTCGCCTGCTCGCCCCGTTCGGCGTCCCGTTCGGCGACGACGACCCGGAATCCGTCCGCGCCGGCCCGGCGGGCCATGGCCAGTCCCAGGCCACGGCCGGCGCCGGTGATGACGACGGTGGGTGCGCCGCCGGGGGTGTCAGTCACGGGTGACGCCGTGCATCGGCGAGTAGGCGGGGTAGGACGGCACCTGCGGCTTCCGGGTGCCGATGACGACGCAGAACAGGGCGTCGGTGTCGCCCTCGTTCTTCAGTGAGCGGGTGACACCGGCCGGCACGACGATCATGTCGCGGTAGCCGAGCGTGCGGTACTCGACCTCGTCGGGGCCGCGGTGGATGCCGACACGGACCCGGCCCTCCAGGACGAAGAATGCCTCTTCGACGTCGTGGTGGGTGTGGGCCGGGCCCTCGGCGCCGGGCGGCAGCAGCATGTTGGAGAAGGTGAAGCCGCCGGAGGGGAGGATGCGCTGGTCGTTCTCGTGGTTGCCGGTGGCGCCGGAGCCGACGTAGCGGATCTGGCCGCGGCGGTATTGCGGGCCGGCCTTCTCCTGGAAGGAGAGGGTGTCGAAGTCGGCGGTGCGCGAGTCCTTGGTGGCGATGAGGGAGTCGGTGTATGCGGCGAGGTCGTCGCCGTTGTCGTAGGCGGTGGTGGTCAGCGGCATGACGGGCCTTTCGGTTGCTCGGTGACGATGTCGAGGTGGGACAGGACCCAGGCGTTGAAGTGCCCGGGCTGTTCCTGATTGGCCAGGTGACCGGCGTCTTTGACGATCACGTAGGCGGTCTTGTGCAGGGCCCCGGCGAGGGCTTGGGATGCCTCGACGCCGGTGACGCGGTCCAGGTCGCCGCAGAGGACGAGGGCGGGGGCGGTGATGTCCGCCAGTTCGGTGCGGAGGTCCGCCGACGCCATGGATGCGGCGGCGTACGCGTAGCCGGGCAGGCGGACGGCGGCGGCCATGGTGTCGATGACGTGCCGGACGAGCTCCTGCGGTGCGTGCGGCGAGACGAGCCGGGGGCCGCGCCGCGCGGCGAAGGCGGCCGGGCCCAGCTCGGCCAGCTCGGCGGCGCGGGCCCGCATGGCCTGGGCCTTCGCCGGGTCCGTCGCCGACCCCGGGCTGGAGTCGGCGATGATCAGCGAGTCGACGAGGCCGGGGTGGCGGGTGGCGAGCCGTAGCGCGATCACGCCGCCCCAGGAGACGCCGAGGACATGGGCACCGGTGCCGTAGGAGCGGATCAGCTCGGCGGCGGCGTCCGCGTACCCGTCGAGGTCCAACGGGCCGTGTGGATCGGGCGATGCGGCGTATCCGGGGGCGTCCCAGGCCACCACCCGTGCGTGTGCGGAGAGCTCGGCGAGCTGTGGGGCGAAGGCGGCCGACGAGGAGCCGATGCCGTGCAGGCACAGCAGCAGCGGGCCGTGCTCGCCGGCCCGCACCGCGTGGACCGGGGCGCTCACAGGATCTGTCCCGTCCGCCCGGCGATCGCACCCAGCGAACGCAGCACCGCGTACGGCACGACCTGGCTGGTGGCGGGGTTGCCCGGGTCCGGGAGGTGGGCGACCTCGAAGCGGTAGGAGCCGTGTGCGCCGCGGGCCTCGACGCTGTGGCGGGTGTGGTGGGCGGCGGGGTCGGCGACGACCCGGACCCGGACGGCGTCCAGGTCGCCGACGGCGAGGGCGACCGAGGCGGCCACGTTCGTGGACCGGGGGAACTTCACCGGGACCTCGCGGGCGGTGCCGGACATCACCTCGACCGGGCCGGTGGCGGTCCGCATCCGGGTGAGCAACTCATCGTCCATCCACGGCTGTTCGAGGGTGGCGGGCAGCTTGGTGGTGGTCAGCCGGACGTCGTCCAGGGGCCCGAGGGACCGTACGGCCTGGAGGAGGTCCAGCCCGCCGAGGGCGCCGCCGGTGAAGTAGACCCGGCCCGGACCGGTGGTGAGCAGCCGCTTCGTCAGTCCGTCGTCGGTCAGGGCGCCGGTCGAGGCGACCAGCAGATCCGTCCCGGAGGCGAGGACCCGCTCGCCCCGTGCGCGCACCACGCCCTGCCCGGCCGCCTCGACGATCAGATCGCAGCGCTCCAGGGCCTCCTCGAAGGAGACCTGCGGGGCGGGCGCGGCCTCGCCCAGCGGGCGGTTGTCGACGAGGCACACCAGCTCGGCGCCGGGCACCTGCCGCCGGGCGAGAGCGGCGGCGACGACGCGGCCGATGGCGCCCCAGCCGATGAGCCCTACGTGCCGTGTCGTCACGGTCGTCATGCGTGCGCTCCTTCGGGGGAGCCCGCCATATGGCAGCGGATCTCCTGGGACGGTGGGCCTGCCGTGCCCCACAGGTCGGACAGCTCGGGGGTGCGCCGCCACACTTTGGCGATCCAGCGGTCTTCGACGACCTGTGCGACCTCGGAGGTGTACTCGCACACGAGCCCGGTCGGGTCGGTGAAGTAGGAGAAGGTGTTGTTGCCGGGGCCGTGCCGGCCGGGCCCCCACTGCGGGTCGATGCCGTGGTGCTTGAGCCGCCCCAGCCCCCGCATGAAGTGGTCGACCGAGCTCATCTCGTACGCGACGTGGTTGAGGGAGACCCATTCGGCCTGGTTGAAGGCGATGCAGTGGTGGTCGGCGTTGCAGCGCAGGAACGCCATCTGGTGCTCGGACCAGTCCGAGACGCGCAGGCCGAGGACATCGCAGTAGAAGGCGACGGAGGCGTCGATGTCGGTGGTGTTGAGGACGGCGTGGGTGACACCGACCGGGACGGCGGCGTCCCGGCCGCGCGGGGCGACGGCCCAGGTGTCGACGGACAGTTCGACCAGGCGTCCCTCGTGGTCGTGGAAGCGCAGACCGTAGCCGCCGCCGACCTGGTCCAGCGGGCCGGGCCCGGACACCGTGCGGATACCGTGCGCTTCGAGCCGGCGGGCCGCCTCGTCGGCCTCCGCGGGGGTGGTGAGGGCGAACGAGAGCCGGCCGAGGCCGATCCGGTCGGAGCGGGTGAGCTGGAGTGCGTGGTGTTCGTCGCCGGTGCCGCGCAGCCAGCTCGCGCCGGACTCGGTCTCGACGACCTCCAGGCCCCAGGCGTCCTGGTAGAAGTCGGTGGCCTCGGCGAAGTGCGGGGTGAGCAGCTCGACGGAGCGCAGGGCGCGCAGCCGGGCGATCGGGGGGTGGGGCATCGGTTCCTCCGGGGGTGTCAGTTGGCCCAGGGCAGCGGAGCGTCCGAGACGCCCCAGTACAGGGACTTCTGGCGCTGGTAGGCGCGGATGCCGTCGCGGCCCTTCTCCCTGCCGAGACCGCTGTCCTTCATTCCGCCGAAGGGGGTGGAGACGCTGAACTGCTTGTAGGTGTTGATCCAGACGGTGCCGGCGTCGATACGGCGTGCGATCCGCCAGGCGGCGCGGTGGTCGCGGGTCCAGATCCCGCAGGCCAGGCCGTAGACCGAGTCGTTGGCCTGGCGTATGAGGTCGTCCTCGTCGTCGAAGGGCAGGGCGACCAGGACCGGGCCGAAGATCTCCTCCTGGCAGGTGCGGGAGGAGTTCGGCAGGCCGTCGAGGACGGTGGGCAGGTAGTACGCGCCGTCGCGGTAGGCGTCGCCGTCGGGGGCGCTCCCGCCGCACAGCACCCGGGCGCCTTCCGCGCGCGCCAGATCGACGTAGCAGGCGACCGAGTCCCGGTGCTTGTGGTGCACGAGCGGCGCCACCTGTGTGCCGGGGTCCCCGCCGGGCCCGATGCGCAGCTTCTGCGCCCGGTCGACGAGTGCGCCGAGGAACTCCGGGTAGCGCTCGCGGGCGACGAACAGCCGTGAGCCCGCGATGCAGGACTGGCCGGTGGACGAGAAGATCCCGAACAGCACGCCGGCCAGGGCCTGTTCGAGGTCGGCGTCGGGGAGCACGACGGTCGGTGACTTGCCGCCCAGCTCCAGCGAGACCGGCATCAGCTTCTCGGCCGCGGCGTGGGCGATGGCCCGGCCGGTGCGGGTGCCGCCGGTGAAGGTGACCTTGCCGACGCGCGGGTGGTGCACGATGGCGTCGCCGACGGTCCGTCCGGGGCCCGGCAGGACGGACAACAGCCCTGTGGGGAGCCGGAGTTCGGTGAGCGCGCGGGTGATCAGGCGCCCCAGGGCGAGCGAGCCGAGCGGAGTCCATTCGGCGGGCTTGAGCAGCACCGCGTTACCGGCGGCGAGCGCCGGGGCGAGCTTCTGCGCATCGCTGGCGACCGGCGAGTTCCACGGGTTGATCGCGCCGACGACGCCGATCGGCTCGTACCGGCTCATCGTGAGGTAGTCGCCGCGGGCGGGGGTGAGGGCCTCCTCCGCCGTCTCCACGGCGGCCGCGGTGTAGCGGAAGGTGGCGGCGGCGCTGGCCACGAGGGCGCGGGTCTCGGTGAGCGCCTTGCCGGTGTCGGCGGTCTGGAGGGCGGCGAGCCGTTCACCCTCGGCGTCGACCGCGTCGGCGATACGGTGCAGCAGCCGGGCCCGCCGGTGGGCGGGCAGCTCCCGCCAGACGGGGTCGGCGGCCGCTCGGGCGGCATGCCGGGCGGCCTCGTCGACGTCGGTGGCGGCGGCGCCGGCGAGGGTGGTGAGGGTGCGGCCGGTGGCGGGATCGACGGTCTCGATCGGAGCGCCGTTGCCGCGCCGCCATTCCCCCGCGACGAGGATCTCGTCCGGGGTGGACTCCGGTGCGGGCACCCGTTGCTGCGCCGGCTCTTCGACGGTCATCCGCGGCCTCCTGACGGCGACTTGGGGGAGTCGAGCGAGCTGCCCGGCACACCGGGCGGGGCCGGTCGCCGCTCCCCGATTACTTCAGCACCAGAAATCTAAGCACTTAACTATTCCCCGGCAAGGGTCAGCTCGAAAAAAGTTCCGTTGGTCAAACCCTTGACGACCACACCCCTCGGGTCTGTAGAACTTAAGCCCTTAGAAACTTTGCGCTTCCGGACGGGATGCCCGAGCGAAAATCCAGACGGACCCCGCCCCCCGACGCCCCCTCCTCCCCCTCGTCCCTCACCCGCCACCTGCGCGGGACTGGAGGAATCCCGGATGAGCCTCGACACCTCCCCGGACCGCGACGCCGACGCCACCCGCGCCGCCATCGCGGCCCGCTTCGAACGCCTGCCGCTGTCGCGCTGGCATGTCACCGTCCGCATCGTGATCGGCGTGGTGACCTTCTTCGAAGCCTTCGACCAACTACTGATCGCCTACGCGATGCCCCAACTACGACAGGAGTGGAGCCTGTCCACGGCGGACTCCACCCTGGTCCTGACCATCGGCTCGGTCGGCATGCTGATCGGCGCGCTGTTCTCCGGACGGATGGCGGACCGCATCGGCCGGGTCAAGGTCATCGCGCTGTGCATCGCCGTCTCCGGCGCGGCCTCGCTCGCCCTCGCCGCCAGCCCCGGCCCCGGCCCCTTCATGATGGTGCGGTTCGTCCAGGGCCTCGCCATCGGCGGCGAGGTGCCGGTGGCGGCCACCTTCATCAGCGAGATCATCCGCAGCCATGGGCGCGGCCGCTTCGTACTCCTCTACGAGCTGGTGTTCCCCGCCGGGCTCACCGTCGGCGCGCTCTGCGCCGCCTGGATCGTGCCGGTGCTCGGCTGGCGCTGGATGTATCTGCTGGCCGCCGTGCCCGGGGTGTTGTGCGTACTGGTGTGGCGCACGGTGCCGGAGTCACCTCGGTGGCTCGCCGAGCGCGGACGGCCGGCCGAGGCGGCCGCGACCATGGACCTCATCGAGGCGAAGGTGGCGGACGCGACGGGGCGGCCGCTGCCTCCGGTGGCGCCGGCCGCACCTGCCCCCGAGCCGACCGACGGCCGCACCGGTGGCCTGTTCACCGGCCGCTACCGCCGGCGCACCCTCGTCGTCGGCACCCTCTGGTTCACCGGCTACTTCGTGAACTACGGGATCACCTCCTGGCTGCCCACCATCTACGGGGCCCGCTTCGGGCTCTCGCTCCCCGACGCGCTGCTCTACTCGACCGTCACCTCGGTCGCCGGACTGCTGGGCTGCCTGCTCGCCGCGCTCACCATCGACCGGATCGGGCGTCGCCGGATCTTCGCCCTCTTCCTGGGCGGCGCGGCCGCCGTCCTCCTCGTCCTGGCCGTGCTGGGCGCCCGTACGCCGGTCCAGGTGCTGCTGTGGACGTCACTGGCCGCGGTCTGCTTCTTCGGCTCCAACATCAGCCTCTACCTCTACACACCGGAGCTGTATCCGACGCGGACACGGGCGCTGGGGTGCAGCGTCGGTGGCGCGCTCAACCGCGTGGGCGTGATCCTGGGCCCCGTGGTGGTCGGCGCGGTCTACGCCGGGAGCACCGGGCTGACCGGGGTCTTCGCGATGCTGGGCGGGGTCGCGCTGCTGGGGGCGCTGGTGGCGGCCGCGTTCTGCGAGGAGACGACGGGGCGGACGCTGGAGGAGCTCTCGCCCTGAGGTCCGGCTCCCCAGCGTGCCCGGCAGCCGCTCACCGGTCCCGGTCCCCCGTCAGCCGCTCCAGCCGCTGACCAGCGGCGGATCGTCCGGGTCCGGGATCTTCGTGGACCAGCCGCCGGGCACGCTGTGCGTCTGGCGGTCGCGGAAGCGGACCGGGGCGGTGCCCACGCGGCGGGTGAACAGGCGGCTGAAGTAGGCGGGGTCGTCGTAGCCGACGCGGCGGGCCACGGCGGCGACCGGGAGTTCGGTGCCCACCAGGAGTTCCTTGGCGCGGCCCAGGCGGATGCCGAGGAGGTAGTCCTTCGGGCTGCAGCCGGCGCCGCGGCGGACGGCGGTGCGGAGTTCGGCGGGGGTCATCCCGTGCCGGGCGGCGTGCTCGGCGACCGAGAGCGGGAGGAAGGCGTCGCGGGCCAGGGCCGTCAGGACGGGGTCGCCGTCGGGGCCGGTGTCGGCGCGGGCGCGGCGCAGGGCGACCAGGAGTTCGTGGACGGCGGCGGAGGTCTCCACCTCCAGCAGGGGGTTGCCGCGGCGGGCGGCGCGTGCGATGCGCCCGATCGCGGCCCGCGCCGGTCCGGTGTCCGTGAGCGGGACGACGGGCCGGTCCGGCTCGATGTAGCCGAGTTCGGTGTAGGTGGCGGCGGCCGGGCCGGTGAAGTCGGCGAAGCTCTCGTCCCAGCCGGTGTCGGGGTCGGCCCCGTAGTGGTGCACCACGTCCGGGATGATCCACAGCAGGGCGGGGGCGGTGACCGGGTGGCGGCGGCCGTCGGGGGTGGTGCACCAGCCGCGGCCCGCGCTGATGACGAGGGCGACGTGGTGGTCGAGAGTGCGCGGGCCGACCGTGGGCAGGGCGCCGTGCTGGAGTCCGACGCCCAGGCACACCAGGCCGAGCCGGTGGTGGACCGGGCTCGGCGTGAAGTAGCGCATCCAGGTGTGGTACACGTCCGGCCTCCCGTCCCTCCGTACCGCGCGGTAGTACCCAGCCGTACCGCGCCTTACGGTTCCCTGCCGCTCCGTCGAACCGTCGAACCGTCCAAGCAGGGTCGATCTTTGTCCATGGACCGTCACACCGCCAGAGGGCGAGGGTGACCGATGACGTAGCGGTGACCGTGCGCGCCCGGCCCGTCTGCGCCCCTGGTGGGCAACGGCACGGCGTGGGCGGCACGGACGACACAGGGGCGGGCGAACGTGGCGCGGTTTGCGGTGGGCGGGCGGGACTTCACGGTGGACGGGCGGCCGGTGCGGCTGATGTCCGGGGCGATGCACTACTTCCGGGTGCACGAGGCGCAGTGGGGCCACCGGCTGGCGATGCTGCGGGCGATGGGCCTGAACTGTGTGGAGACCTATGTGCCGTGGAATCTGCACGAGCCGCGGCCCGGGGAGTTCCGGGACCCGGAGGCGCTGGGGCGGTTCCTGGACGCGGCGCACGCGGCGGGGCTGTGGGCGATCGTCCGCCCGGGGCCGTACATCTGCGCGGAGTGGGAGAACGGCGGGCTGCCGGAGTGGCTGACCGGGCCGCTGGGCCGGCGGGTGCGGACCCGGGACGCGGAGTATCTGCGGGCCGTCGAGGCGTGGTTCGCCCGGCTGCTGCCGCAGGTCGTGGCGCGGCAGTGTGACACCCGCGGGCCGGTGATCATGGTGCAGGCGGAGAACGAGTACGGCTCGTACGGCAGCGATGCGGGCTATCTCGGCTGGCTCGTGGAGCGGTTGCGGGCGCTGGGGGTGCGGGTGCCGTTGTGCACCTCGGACGGGCCCGAGGACCACATGCTGAGCGGCGGTTCGGTGCCCGGTGTACTGGCCACCGTCAACTTCGGCTCCGGGGCCCGGGAGGCGTTCGCGGCGCTGCGCCGGCACCGGGCGGACGGGCCGCTGATGTGTATGGAGTTCTGGTGCGGCTGGTTCGCGCACTGGGGGCGCGGCGAGGAGCCGCGCGCCGCGGAGGACGCGGCGGCGGCGCTGCGGGAGATCCTGGAGTGCGGCGCCTCGGTCAACGTCTATATGGCGCACGGCGGGACGAGCTTCGGCGGCTGGGCGGGCGCGAACCGCGCGGGTGAGCTCCAGGACGGGGAGCTGCGGCCGACGGTCACTTCGTACGACTACCAGGCGCCGGTCGACGAACGCGGGCGGCCGACCGAGAAGTTCTGGCGGTTCCGGGAGGTGCTCGCCGCGTACGCGGACGGTCCGCTGCCCCCGGTGCCGGAGCCGCTGCCCGTACTGGCGGCTCCGGCGCGTGCGGTGATCGAGGAGTGGGCACCGGCCGGGGAGGTGCTGGCGGCGCTGGGCGGGGCGCAGATCGAGGCGGCCGGTCCGGCGACGTTCGAGGAGCTGGGGGTGGATCGGGGGGTGGTCCGCTATCAGGTGGCGGTGCCGGGGCCGCGGGGGCGGTATCCGCTGCGGGTGCGCGGGCTGCGGGACCGGGCGGTGGTGTCCGTCGACGGGGCGCCGTACGCCGTGGTGGACGGTGAGGACGCGGTGCTGGGTGAGGTGGCGGGGCCGGCGGCGGTGGAGTTGTGGGTGGGCTCGCTGGGGCGGGTCAACTACGGGCCGCGGCTGGCCGAGTCGAAGGGGATCGTGGGCGGGCTGCTGCACGAGCGGCAGTATCTGCACGGTGTGCGGTCGCGGGGGCTGCGGCTGGACGCGCTGGAGGAGGACGGGGCGTTGGCCCGGGTTCCGTTCCGGGCGGTGGAGGGGGCCGGGGGCGGTGCGGGGCTGTACCGGGGAACGGTGACGGTGGCGGGGCGGCCGGGTGACGCGGACCTCGCGCTGCCGGGCTGGCGGCACGGCTTCGCCTGGATCAACGGGTTCTGTCTGGGGCGCTACCGGTCCGAGGGGCCGCAGCGCACGCTGTACGTACCGGGCCCGGTGCTGCGCGAGGGCGCCAACGCGCTGCTGCTGTGGGAGTGGGAGGGCGCCCCGGCCCTGGTGGGGACAGGGGCGGGGGCGCCCGGTCTGTATCCCTGCGGGGCAGGGAGCTGAGCGCGGCCGTGGGGGCGGGGCGGCCCCGCCCTCACGGCCCGCTCCCCCGGCTACACCTCGCGCACCTCGAACGTGTCCAGGACGAACTCCGCCGTCCCGTCGTCGCCCACTTTGCGCAGCCCCACCCATGCCGTGCCCCGGTCCGGGGCGGTGAACTCATAGGCGCAGGTGGCCGGCTGGTTCGCCACCGGGAGCGGACGGCGGCTCAGCTCGCGGGGCGCCGGTTCGTCGACGGCGGTGACCCAGGCGTACTGGCCGGCCTTCTCGTTGGCGTAGCGGAAGCTGACCCGGTAGCGGCGGCCGGGGGTGAAGCGGACGGTGTGCGGGACGGTCCGGTAGACCAGCCCGGCGTTCTCACCGCGTGACTTGAGCGACTGGCCGCCGTCCAGGACGTCGTCGATCGCCTTGCCGTTCCAGCCGCGCCGGGTGAACGGGGCGTGCAGCTGGGCGATATGGGTGCGCGGGTCGGTGCTGCCGCCCGCGTCGCCCTTGACGAAGACGCCCCAGCCCTGGGGGACGTGCTCGAAGTCCTCGTAGGCCAACGCGCCTTTCCTGGTGGTGGCCTGGGCGGGCACGACCCGGACGTTGTCGAACCGCACCCTGGCCCGGCCCGCCTCCGCGGTCAGGGTGAGGGTGACCGGGCCGCCGCCCTCCGGGACCGTGAAGTGGGTGAAGAGGCGCTGGAAGCGGGTGCCGGATTTGCGGTCCGCCGCCACGTAGTTGCCGGCCGTGGAGGTGTCCGTCCAGTTGGTGGCGGTGACGCCGTCGGCGGTGCGGATCTCCAGAGCGGCCCGGCGCCGTTCGCCCGCCGTGGCGCCGACCTCGATCTGTACGGAGGCGGCGTAGCTGCCGGGGGCGAGCCGGGCGAGTCGCTGGGCGACGGTGGCGGCGGCGCCCGCGCCGATGACCAGTTCGTAGTCGCCCACCTTGCTGAGCTGGACGGAGGCCGGGCCGGTGGTCTGCCAGCCGTCCAGGGTTCCGGAGTGGAATCCGGGGTCGGTCAGCGGGGTTCCCTCGCCCCAGTGGGGGTCGCCCTGCGCGGGGGCCTTGGTGCGGTGGACCACGTAGGCCACGCCGGGCCGCGCGGTGAGGGTGATCCTGCCGCCGCTGACGGGGATCCGGGTCTCCTGGGTGCGGCCCTGGTCGGTGAGCCGGTAGGCGTAGACGGCGCGGGCGGCCGACCAGCCCCGGGGCAGCGCCCAACTCGTGGTGCCGCCACGGGGGTTGTAGTGGTAGAGCTTGCCGGGATCGGTGGCCCGGCGGGGCTCCCAGGGGAGCAGATAGCTGCCGCCGTCGTAGACGAGGCGGCCGTCGGTGGTGATCCGGCGGGTGCCGCTCCGCTGCGCTCCGCCTCCGCTCTTCGAAGAGTTCACGGAAGCGGAGCCCGTATCGCTGACCGAGGTTCTGGTGGGGCCCTCGAAGGTGATCTCGTGCGCGCCCCAGGTCCTGATCGGGTACGCCTGGAGGTATTTGGCGGGCAGCGCGTCGGTCCAGATGAGCGTGTGGAAGGCGTGCCAGTCGGTCTTGCCGACCCAGCCCTCGAAGTTGCCCATCCGGGGGTTGCCGAGCAGCGTGGGCCACTTGTCGGCGAAGACGTCCTTGTGGTGGTGGTGCAGGAAGCGGATCAGCTGGGAGTTGATGCCGCGGGAGGTGTCGGGGCCGTAGTCGGTCTCGTTCGCCCAGTGCGACCACAGGGCGGAGCGCTCCAGGCCGTGGCCCCATTCGGTGGTGATCTGCCAGCCCTGGTCGCGCAGATGGCGCTGGAGCCGGTCGGAGTTCCAGCCGGATTCGCGGAAGACATCGATGTAGAGGGTGTTCAGGGCGGGGTCGGTCTCCTTGCGCAGCCGGTCGAAGCGCCGGGCGATGTCGCCGGAGACCAGATCGCGGCGGGCGTCGATGCGGTAGGACTGGTCCAGCCAGTCCCACTGCTTGTCGTCCTTGTCGACGAGCTGCTCGGAGAAGGCGTGCGCGACGGGGTAGGACTCGGTGGCGTTGACGTGCACCGCGAAGTCGCTGTGCCACTTCTTTCCGGCGCGCAGGAGGGTGTTGAGGTCGGCGAGGCCGCCGGCCCGCTGGTTGTAGTTGCCGCCGTAGTCGGGGTGGGCGGAGTCGTGGCCCTCGGACTGGTAGCCCTTGAGGAGGGTGAACTGCCGCAGCCCGTCGGTGGCCAGCGCGATCCGCTTGACGTGGTCGAGGGTGGCCAGGAACGGGTTGGTGGCCTGGCTGGCGAAGTTGAACGGGATGTGCGGGATGACCCGCAGATGCTGTGTGTCGGCGCCGAGCGGCCGCACCATGAGGTCGCGCAGTGCGATGGCGCCGTCCTGCCAGTCGGCGGTGCCGTCGCCGTTGCGGTCGCGGGTGACGATGACGGTCGCGTACGGCAGCGGGTCGGTGGCGTCCAGGGGCTGGCCGGCCGCCCGGTGGGTCCACTGGCCGCAGCCCAGCTGTGCGGTGACATAGCCGTCGCCCCGGACGGTCTGCCGCCACAGTCGGCCGTTCTCCCATGTGGTGGCGCCGGTGGGCCGGTCGTAGCAGGTGTTGGTGTCGATACCGGCGGCCAGGTGGCCGGTGGCGACGACGGCGTAGGCGCATCCGGTGGGGGTGGCCTCGGCGGGGGTGTCGTCGGTGACCCGTAGCAGGGTGTCGCCGCTGGTGGCCTTGTCGAGGGCGATCCGGGCGGCCAGCAGGCCGGCGCCGGGCTGGTCGCTGCGGACGGCGATCAGGGCGAGGCCGGGGATCTCCAGGGTGCCGACGCGCAGTGCCGGGGTGTCGGCGATGCCGGTGACCCGCCAGGTGGTCCGCCATCCCTCGACGGCGATCTCCACGGTGATCCTGGTGCCGCCGTCGAAGCCGAGGGTGTAGGTGGCGCGGCCGGTGCGGGTGCGGTGGGTGACGTGCGGGGTGTGGGCGGTGCCGTCGAGGAGGACGTGGGTGACCGGGGTGGACCCGCCGTGCAGTACGGCGCCGGTGCCGCGGTCGGTGTAGGAGACGATGCGCGGGAAGGCGGTGTCGACGCGGACCTCCAGCGCGTCGGAGCGCAGTACCGCCTCCGCCGGGCGCGGTGCGGCGGTGGCGGTCCGCGCGGTGAGCGGGAGGGTGCCGGCGACCCCGGCGAGCGCGGTGGCGGCGACGACCTTTCGGCGGCTGGGCCCGGCCGGGGCTCCGGTCTGTTCATTCACGCGCGCGGTCCTCCTTCGTGGCTGCACTGTCCGGCGGCGGAACTGTCCGTCGGCGGACAGCGTGCTGCCGGGGCGGGGCGTGCGCCTATGGACAAAGGAGCGGCAGGTGTTGGACAGAAGTGCGACGCGCGGGGCGGGGGCGGGGTCGGTCTGTGGCCCCGCCGTCCAGGCTCAGGCCGTGGCCCCACCGTCAGGCGGTCGGCCCCGTCGTCAGGCCGTGGCCCCGCCGTCCAGCGGCAGGACGGCGGTGAGCTCCCAGCCGCCCTCCGGCGCCGGGCCCGCGCTGAGCCGGCCGCCCATCGCCTCG
The DNA here is from genome assembly GCF_027497495.1 of Streptomyces tubercidicus. Classification (GTDB taxonomy): domain Bacteria; phylum Actinomycetota; class Actinomycetes; order Streptomycetales; family Streptomycetaceae; genus Streptomyces; species Streptomyces tubercidicus. The sequence continues at coordinate 6,184,116 of NZ_CP114205.1, read as the reverse complement.
GCCCGTTCGGTGAGCCCGGCCAGCCCGAAGCCTCCGCCGCGGGCCTGTTCGGAGAGGCGGGCGGGGGCGCCGCCGTCGTTGGCGACGCGCAGCTCCACCCCGCGGGGTACGGACCGCAGGCCGATGCGTACCGCCGTGGCGTCCGCGGCATGCTTGCGTACGTTGGTGAGCGCCTCGCGCACGATGCGGTGGACCGCCGCGCCCACCTCGGCGGGCAGCGCGTGCGCCGCACCGGTTTCGAGGGCGAGGACGACCGGCGGGCCGGTGCGGGCGAAGGCGTCGGCCATCGCCCGGACCTCGGCGAGCCCGGCGAGCGGGTGGGCCCGCGCCCCGTCCTCCCGCAGGACCCGCACCAGCCGGCGCATCGCGCCCAGCGCCTCGCTGCCGGCGCTCTCGATCCGTTCGAAGGTGGCGCCGGCCGGCGGTCCTTCGAGGTCGGTGTAGCGGGCGGCGCGGGCCTGGACGACGATGCCGGTGACGTGGTGGGCGACCAGGTCGTGCAGCTCCCGTGCCAGCTCCAGGCGCTCGGCGGCCCGGACCGCGGCGAGGTCGCGCAGCCGCTGGGCGTCCTGGCGGCGCAGGGTCAGGGAGTAGGCGGCGACGACCACGGTGAGCACCGCCTGGACGACCGTGAAGACGCCCGGCCGGAGGTCCCGCAGCGGGGTGAGGACGCAGGCCAGGCCCAGCAGCGGGCCGAGGACGGCGGCGGTGCGGCCGGGCGCCCGGCGGATCACGGCGGCGAGCAGCAGAAGCAGGGCGAGGCCCTCGCCCAGGCCCCACACCTGGGGCGGGCGCGGTCCGGCGATCAGCAGCGCCGAGCCGGTCAGGGAGATCAGGGCCGCGGCGGCGGCGCGGACCGCCAGCGGGATCCGGGTGCCGGGAAGGGTGCACAGACAGACCACGAGGGCGGTGGCCCCCATGACGGCATGCGACCGGGCGGGCTGGTGGGCCATCGCGAGGGTCTCCAGCCCGGCGAGGAGCAGCACCAGTACCGTCGGTCCCGCCTGGGACGCGACGTGCCGCCGCGGGCCCGGCAGGGGGTTCATCCGCGGGGACCGCCCGGTGCACGCCGGGGCCGCTGGGGTGGACCGTCGCCGGGAGGTGCGGTGGGGTTCACCCCCGGGCCGCGTTCGAAGGAGCATCGTCCGGTGACTGGACGGGATCGTGATGGCCGCCGAGCAGGACATACGCGAGGGCCGCGGCGGAGGCGGCGAGCAGCAGTGCGGCGACGACGGTCGTACGGCGGTGCGGGTCGGGCGCCGGGGGCCGGCGGCGGGGCTCGGGGGTCATGCCGTTCACGCTAAACAGCCCGTACGGGGCCGCCCAGGGGCCCTCCGGTCATCCGTGGCGGCACAAGACCCGGCCGGGGGACGGTCGGTGGTCCCGGGGCGGAGGGACGGAGGTCCCGGGCGCGGCGGGACTTCCGGCCCGGCGAAGGGCCCGGCGAAGGGCAAGGCGAGGGACCCGGCGAAGGGCCCGGGGAGCGGCTCCCCGGGCCCTCGGTGTGCGGGTGTGGAGGCGGTCAGCCGCCCAGTTCGCCCGCGGCCTTCTTGATGTTGGCGGCGAAGGCGCTCACCTCGCTGTAGACACCGGGCTTGCCCGGACGTGCGCAGCCCTCGCCCCAGGAGACGATGCCGACCTGGAGCCACTGACCGGCGTCGTCCTTGCGGAACATCGGGCCGCCGGAGTCGCCCTGGCAGGTGTCGACGCCGCCGGTGTCGAGCTTGCCGGCGCAGATCTCGTCGCCGGGCGTCAGCTGGTCCCCGTACGCCTTCTGGCAGGCGGCGTCGTCGATGAACGGCACGGTCGCCTTGAGGAGGTAGCGCTGCTGGTCGCCGCCTTCCTTGTCGGCGCCCCAGCCGGCGATGGTGAAGTCGCCGCTGTTGAGCTTGTCGTCCTCGGCGATCTTCAGGGTGGGCTGGTCTATCGGCTTGGCGAGCTTGATCAGCGCCCAGTCCTTGCCCTTGCCGTTGTAGCCGGGGGCCTGCAGGACCTTGGTGGAGTTGACCTTGACGGCGGCGGAGTCCTCCAGGTCGACGACGCCGGCGGTGGCGGTGATGGAGGTGTTGTCGCCGCTGCCGTCGACGCAGTGCGCCGCGGTGAGCACGATGTCCTTGGCGTAGAGGGCGCCGCCGCAGCCCATCGACAGCCGGACCATGAAGGGGAATTCACCCTGGTCGGCCTTGGTGCCGCCGACGACCTTGGTGGAGGGTTCGGGAGCGGGCGCGGCGGAGGCCGAGCCGGGCTGGAGGCTGAAGGCTGCCAGGGCGACCGCGCCGACGGCAGTAGCTCTCTTGAGGTGCTTCCGGTAGCTGCGCAACGGGCTTCCTTTCGTGGGGGGTTGCACGTCGATGACGAGCCCATGCCAACACCGGAGCCGGACGTGACCGTCGCACACCGCACCTGAAAGACGACAGCACACCGTGAGGCGTCCGGACCCAGTGGGGGATGAGTCCGTGGAGCGCCCTGTGATTATGTGGAGTGGGCGAACGGAGTGACAAGGGTGCGCATCCGGCCAACTCCCGTACGCGCCACACCCGTACAGCTCATTCCGGACTTTCCCGGCCCGCCGTACAGTGGCCCGGTGACCACGGGCGGCAGAGCGATCGAGCACGGATTCCCCCACCTCGACACGGTGCGTTCCGCCCTCCATGCGCTGTTCAAACGCCTGTCATACGACACGGTCCGCACCTTCGACACCAGCGTGCCGCCCGTCGACGTGGCCTTCGACGACGACGAGGATCTGCATCTGGGCGCGCAGCGGGTGGCCCACGCCATGGTCCGGCACCTGCATCTGCCGGACGCGCGCGCGGTCATCACCTTCCGCGAGATGGAGCACGCCGCGAATGTCGAACTCACCGCCGGGCCGGAGTACTTCATCGAGCTCAACGACCGCTTCCGCACCCACCGCAAGGACATCGGCGCCGCGCTGGCCCACGAGGTGACGCATGTCGCACTGCACCGTCTGGACCTGGTGTTCCCCGGCACCCGCGACAACGAGATCCTCACCGACACCGCCGCCGCCTACCTCGGCGCGGGCTGGCTGCTGCTGGACGCCTACCGCGAGCACGGCCCGTTCTCGCAGAAGCTGGGCTATCTGACGCCGGAGGAGTTCGGCTATGTCCTCGCCAAGCGGGCCCGGTTCTTCGGGGAGGACCCGGCGCCGTGGTTCACCAGCCCGCAGGCGTACGAGGCGTACACCGCGGGCGCCGCACGGGCCCGCCAGGACCTGCGCCGGCCGCCGCTCGCCGCCGCGGGCTGGACCGCCCGGCTGCGCTACGCCAAGGACCGCCGGGCGGCGCAGGACCCGCGGCGCCCGGGACGGCCGCCCGCCACCGGCGAGGACTACGCCTTCGAGGGCCCGTCACCGCTGCGGGTGTCGTTCCCCTGCCCCGCCTGCCATCAGCGGATCCGGGTCCCGGTCCGCGGCCGCCTCCAGGCACGCTGCGGCCTGTGCAAAACCCTGCTGGACTGCGACACCTGACGGGGAGCCGGGCCCCACAGCCACTCCCGGTCCGCCGCGGGTCTAGACCCACCCCTCCAGCCCCGCCATGAATCCGTCGAAGTCGTCACGGTGGATGGTGTGGCCCGTACGGGGCACCGTCCGCACCTCGAAGCCCCGCTCGGTCAGCTCGGCCGCCACCTGCTCGGAGTAGAGGAACCCCTCCCCCGCGAACTGCACCAGGGACGGTACGACCGGCTTCTCGGGCATGTGGTCCTGGCGATGGACGGCGGACAGCGCGAGGGCGGTCCCGGTGTCCCAGTCCGCGACCGTGGCCAGTTCGAGGTCGATGTCGGCGTCGCACCAGCGCGGGTTGAAGGTCCGCAGCATCGCCCGGTCGGCCCGCTTGAACGCGATGAACAGGGCCGGGTCGGCGGACTGTCCCGGCCTGGCCAGCGACCAGGCCGGATCGCAGTACACCGCGCGCCGTGGCTGTAGCCGCTCCACCGCCAGGGACAGCGCCAGCCCGCCCAGCGAATGCCCGATGGCGACCTCGGGGGCGGCCGGCAGGGTCTCCACGAGGTCCTCGGCGAACAGCTCGGTGCCGTACTCCCCGCGCGGGCTGCGGCCGTGGCCGCGCAGATCGACGGCCAGCACCCGGTAGCCGCGCTCGGCGAGCGCCGGACCGACGCGGTGCCAGGTGCGGTGATCGGACATCAGACCGTGGACCAGCACCGCCACCCGCTCGCCGGTGCCCCATTCGTGGGTGTTCAGCTGCATGCCCTGCCTCTCCTCGCTTCCCGTGCGCTCCAGCTCCCCGGGGTCCGGACCCGTGCGCCGGGCCGGTTCCGCACCGGCCCGACGTTACCCGCGTCAGCAGAGCCGGGCAGTGCGCCGCGGCCCGGCGCTCACAGCCAGTCCTGCTCCGGAGTGGCCGCGGCCAGTACGTCGCGTGCGCCGGTGCGGATCGGGACGCCGTGCGGGACGCACACCGTGTCCAGCTCATCGAGGGCGGCGAGCCGCCGGAAGGAGGCGATGGCCTCCTCGCGTGCGAGGTTGCCGGGGCCGAGGACCGCACGGGTGCCGTCGGGGGTGGTGCCGATGATGTCGCCGGGGAAGAGCAGCCGGCTGGCGGGGAGGTGCAGGGCGATCCCGCCGGGGGTGTGGCCGGGGACGTGCAGCACCCGCACCGGCTCCGGCCAGCCGTCGAGGGTGTCCCCCTCGTGCAGCGCGACATCGACCTCGACGGGGCGCAGCGGCGGGGTCCCGGCGGCCGCGATATCGGCCATGACCCCTTCGTACAGCGCCTGCTCGCCGGGGGTGAACGCCGGCGCGGGTTCGGGCGCGCTGCCGCGGATGTACGGGACGTCCAGGGCACCGGCCAGCACCCTGGCGCCGGTGGCGTCGACCAGATCGGCGGCGGCGCCCATGTGGTCCAGGTGGAAGTGGGTGAGGACGATCTGCCGTAACTGGTCCGGCCGGCCGCCGAGCCTGTCCAGCGCGCCGAGGACGGCGGGGGCCGAGCCGGGGAGGCCGGTATCGACCACGGCGTATCCGTCGTCGGGGAGGGCGACGAAGTACACGTGCCCGATGGGGAAGGCGAGTTGCCAGACGGTGGGGGTGATCTCGGTGAGCGCATCCATGACCGGGACGCTAGCCGGGCACGGTCCGGTGGCCATCGGCTTTGCGCCCTCGGCGGATTGAGCGCAGAGCGAAGCCCGGCACACCCTCTTCGGAACCCGGCCGGAACCTGTCTTGCCTTCGGTACGTCTCATCGCCGAACCAAGGAGGCATGTCATGCGAGGATCCCACCTCTCCCGCACCCGTACCCTCACCACCGTGCTCGTGCTGGCCCTGTCCGGCACCGCCGTACTGACCGGCTGCGGCGAGAAGCAGCAGACCGTGGGCAGCGCGCCGCCGCCGAAGAAGCCGGACGCCTTCGAGCAGCGGGCGGACCAGATCGTGCGGCACTGGCCGAAGGTCTCCCCGGTCACCGGGCGCCAGCAGGCCATCCTGCCGCTGGCCGACGCGGAGCGCCCCAAGAAGACGGACGCACGGGAGATCACCGTCACCGTCGGGCACAGCGCCTGCGATGTCCGCTTCGGTGCCCGCAGCCATGAGTCGAAGGACCTGGTGGTGATCACCGGCTGGGGCAAGCGGAAGAGCTCCAAGGGGATGTGCACCGAACAGCTGGCCACCGACAAGGTGAAGGTGCAGCTCAAGACCGCACTGGGCGACCGCAAGGTCGTCGACGCGGCCACCGGCAAGGAACTCTTCAAGAACTGACGACCGGTCCGACGTGGCGGCGGGCCCGCCGTGGCCCGCCGTGGTCCGCCTTCGAGCGCACCTGACGGCCTAGGCTCACCGCATGAGCCCTTCCACCGCCACCACCACCCGTGTCGACCTGCCCGAGCTGCTGGAGTTCGTCCGCCCCCGGCACCGCGCGATCCTGCTCACCCGCCGTTCCGACGGCACCCCGCAGGGCTCGCCGCTGACCTGCGGGGTGGACGACTCCGGCCGGCTGGTGATGGCGACGTACCCGGAGCGCGCCAAGGTCCGTAACGCCCGCCGGGTCTCCTCGGTCAGCGTCATCGTGCTGTCCGACGAGTGGAACGGCCCCTGGGTCCAGATCGACGGCGAGGCCCAGATCATCGACACCCCGGACTCCATCGAGCCGCTCGTCGAGTACTACCGCAACATCGCCGGTGAGCACCCGGACTGGGACCAGTACCGCGAGGCGATGCGCAAGCAGGGCAAGTCACTGATCCGGGTGACCCCCTTGCGCTGGGGCCCGATCGCCACCGGCGGCTTCCCGGCCCGGCTGACGGAGGGCAACGGGAAGTAAGCCGCACGGCCGCGTACCTGCCCCGGCTGGAACACCGGCCGGGGAGGTGTCAACGGGTGCCGCAAGTACCGCCGTTGACGTTCAGCACCTGGCCGGTGATATGCCGGGCCGCCGGTGAGGCCAGGAAGGCCACGGTCCCCGCGATGTCGTCCGGGGACCCGGGGCGGCCCGTCGCGGAGGCCGCCACCAGCTGGTCGCGGCGCTCGTCGGTGAGCTGGTCGCGGAAGAAGTCGGTCCCGGCGATATAGCCGGGCGAGACGACATTGGCGGTGATGCCGCGGGGGCCGAGCTCCCGGGACAGCCCGATGTTCCAGGAGGCGAGCCCGGCCTTGGCCGCTCCGTAGGCACCACCGGAGCCCTGGTCCGCGGCGATCGATCCGAGCTGGACGACCGCGCCACCGGCCGCCAGCCGGCCGTCCACCGCCCTGGTGGTCAGCGCGGCGCCGACCAGGTTCGCATCGAGGTTGGCGCGGAAGCCCCGGGCGTAGGACGCCAGATCGGTGGCCACGTCCGCGTCGAGGTCGGTGTTGCCGCCGGCGTTGTTGACCAGCACATCGATCCGCTCGGGGAGCCGGGCGAGCAGCTCGGTGAGCGAGGCGGGGTCGGTGTGGTCGCACACCAGCGGGCGGATGGTCTCCCGGCCGGCCGCGGTCTCCTCCAGGGGTGCCAGGCGCCGGCCGGTGACGATGACGTCGTCGCCGCGGTCGGCGAAGTGCTGGGCGACGGCGCGTCCGATGCCGGTTCCGCCGCCGGTGACCAGGATGGTGCGTGACATATGCTGAGCTCCGTCCAATACGTTCAGGTCTAAATTTAGACCTGAACATAACAGTACCGGGAGGGCCCGTGGCAAGAGATTCCGAGGCACAGGACCACCACGGGCGTGCCTCGTCGTACCCCGTGGAGGAGATCGCGGCCGCCTGGGAGCGCGAGCGCCCCGGCACACCGGTCTCCTCGATCGGGATCGTAACGCCGATCTGGCAGCTGGCGAAGCTGCTGGGTGACGACCGGCGCCGGGTACTGACCCGCGCCGGGGTGGACCCGGCCACGCTCGATCTGCTCAGTGTGCTGCGCCGCAGCGGCGCGCCCTACACCCTGACCACCCGTGAGCTCGGCCGTCGCTCCATGGTCACCGCGGGCGCGGTCTCCCAGCGGGTGGCCCGCGCCGAGCGTGAGGGGCTGGTGACCCGCCGGCCCGGCGAGGGCCGTCCGCGCACGGTCCTGGTCGAGCTGACCCCGGCGGGCCATGAGCTGGTCGAGGCCACCGTCGGCCAAGTACTGCACCGCGAGGCGGAGTTGATCGACGGCCTGACCCCCGAGCAGCAGAAGCAGCTCGCCGGTCTGCTGCGGATCCTGCTCCAGGACACCCAGCGCAAGCTCGGCGACGACCGGATCAGCCAGGTCGGTGACGTCTGAGGGCGCGCCCGGTCAGCCGCCCGGCGCCGGAAGTGTGAGGGACGGGAAGAGTGCCTCGTCCGGCAGGCCGAGTTGGGTGCGGAAGGCGGCGCGGCCCGCCGCGGTGAGTGTGAGGATGCGGGTGGTGACGGCCTTGACCAGCCAGGCGTGTTCCAGGGCGTGGCGGTAGAGGGCGGCGCCGACGGCGCCGGAGAGGTGATGGCGGCGCACCGTCCAGTCGAGACAGGTGCGGACATGGGCCCGATGGGCGGCCGGGGGTGCGGCGTCGGGGATGCCGAGGGCGGCGAGCCAGTCGGCGCCGGCGGCGGTCAGTACCGGGCCGTAGTCCCGGGCCAGCAGGCCGCGTTCGGACATGGCGTCGGCGATGGCGACGCCGAGGGCGCCGGCGATGTGGTCGTAGCAGGTCCGGGCGTGGTGCAGGGCGCGGCGGTGGTTGGCCTCGGCCAGGGAGCGGATCGGGACCTGGCGGTAGGGGGCGAGGCCGGCGAGGTTCTCCAGGGTCTCGGCGGTGTCCGGCCCGGCCAGCCGTACGTAGCGCCGCCGCCCCTGGCGCTCCTCGGCGAGCAGTCCGCCGGCGACCAGGAGGTTGAGGTGTTCGGTGGTGGTGGACGGCGCCACCGCGGCGTACTCGGCCAGTTCGCCCGCGGTCCAGGTGCCGCCGTCGAGCAGGGCCATGCAGATCGCGGCACGGGTGCGGTCCGCGAGCAGCGCCGCGAGGGCGGCCAGATCGGGGGTCTCCGCGACGCTTTCCTGATCGGCGTCCCATCGTTTCATGTACACAGAGTAACCTCTGATAACATTTCGGTGAGCACCGAATCATCCGGCTTCTATCCTCGGCAGCATGAAAGGCGCGCTGGAGGAAAGCAGTTCGGTCGCCCCGGCGCTGCTGTGCACCGAGAACGACGACGGAACTTTCGTGCTGGTCGAGCTGCGCATCCGGTGGGAGCTCGGACCGGTCGTCAGCCTCTGGCTGCCGACCCGCGGCCGGACCGCACGGAATCTCGCGGTACGCCCGGACGTGGTCTTCAATCTGCCAGCGGACGGGACGGGGGCCGAAGAGGGGGCGAGCACCCTGCCGTCCGCCACGGACGCGGCGTGGACCGAGCCGTCCGAGCTGGTGCGGCCGCCCCGACTGGTGCACTGCCCGGTGCAGTTGGAGGCGCGCCGGGTCGGCGAGTGGACGGTCACCGACGGCGCGTGGACGCAGATCGAGGCGCAGGTGCTGCGGGTGCACGCCGATCCGCGGTGGGTGCTGCCGCCGGGTGACCGGCGGGTCGGGCCGGTCGCGTGGCATCCGCCGGTGCATGACTTCCGGCCGCAGGGCGCTCCCCCGCCGCAGGCCGTACCGGCGCCCGCGCGGGAGATGGCACGGCAGTTGGAGCGGCGCTTCCCCGCCGCCCGGGGCGGCGCGTAGACGCACGGTCCGGGGGCGGACATGCCGCGGCGCCTGCCCTCCGGTCGGGGGAGGAGGCAGGCGCCGCGGTTGTTCCGCACGACGTTGTACGGGACATCGGGGGACGGTCGGTCACACGGTGAGTGCCCGGTCCGTCGGCTTGATGGGAGCCGGCAGGGCGCTGGCTCCGGTCAGGAAGCGGTCCACGCCCTTGGCGGCGGAGCGGCCCTCGGCGATGGCCCACACGATCAGCGACTGGCCGCGGCCCGCGTCACCGGCGACGTACACGCCGGGGACGTTGGTGGCGAAGTCCGCGTCGCGGGCGACGTTGCCGCGCTCGTCGAGCTCCAGGCCGAACTGCTCGACCAGGCCGTTCTCCCGGTCGGTGCCGGTGAAGCCCATCGCGAGGGTGACCAGCTGGGCCGGGATCTTCCGCTCGGTGCCGGGCTGGGGCTCGGGGCGGCCGTCCTTGAACTCCACCTCGGTCAGGTGCAGCCACTGGACGTTGCCGTCCTCGTCGCCCTCGAAGTGGGTGGTGGAGACGGAGTAGATCCGCTCGCCGCCCTCCTCGTGCGCGGAGGTGACCTTGTAGAGCATCGGGAAGGTCGGCCAGGGCTGGTTGGGGTTCCGCTCGTCGCCCGGCTTGCCCATGATCTCCAGCTGGGTGACGGAGGCCGCGCCCTGGCGGTGGGCGGTGCCGACGCAGTCCGCGCCGGTGTCGCCGCCGCCGATGACCACGACGTGCTTGCCCTCGGCGCTGATCGGGGCGACGGTCAGGTCGCCCTCCTGCACCTTGTTGGCGAGCGGGAGGTACTCCATAGCGAAGTGGATGCCGTTCAGCTCACGGCCGGGCACCGGCAGGTCGCGGGAGGTGGTGGCACCGGCGGCGATGACGACGGCGTCGTAGCGCTTGCGCAGCTTCTTCGCGTCCAGGTCGCGGCCGATCTCCACCTCCGTACGGAACTTGGTGCCCTCCGCGCGCATCTGCTCGATGCGGCGGTTGATGTGGCGCTTCTCCATCTTGAACTCGGGGATGCCGTAGCGGAGGAGACCACCGATACGGTCCGCGCGCTCGTAGACGGCGACGGTGTGGCCGGCCCGGGTCAGCTGCTGGGCGGCGGCCAGGCCCGCGGGGCCCGAGCCGATGACGGCGACGGTCTTGCCGGAGAGGCGCTCGGGCGGCTGCGGGGTGACGTCGCCGTTGTCCCACGCCTTGTCGATGATGGAGACCTCGACGTTCTTGATGGTCACCGGCGGCTGGTTGATGCCCAGCACACAGGCGGCCTCACAGGGCGCGGGGCAGAGGCGGCCGGTGAACTCCGGGAAGTTGTTGGTCGCGTGCAGCCGCTCGCTGGCCTCGGTCCAGTCCTCGCGGTAGGCGTAGTCGTTCCACTCGGGGATGAGGTTTCCGAGCGGGCAGCCGTTGTGGCAGAACGGGATACCGCAGTCCATACAGCGCGACGCCTGCTTGCTGATGATCGGCAGCAGGGAGCCGGGCTGGTAGACCTCGTTCCAGTCCTTGACGCGCTCCTCGACGGGGCGGGTCTTGGCGACCTCGCGCTCGTGGTTCAGGAAGCCCTTGGGGTCAGCCATTGGTCGCCGCCTCCATCATCTTCTCGTGGGTCTCGGACTCGGAGAGCCCGGCCTGCTCGGCGGCTTCCTTGGCGACGAGCACTGCCTGGTAGGTGGGCGGGATGACCTTGCTGAAGCGCGCGGCCGCGGCATCCCAGTCGGCGAGGAGCTTGGCGGCGACGGTGGAGCCGGTCTCCTCCTGGTGGCGCTGCACGACGTCGTGCAGCCACTGCTTGTCGTCGTCGTTCAGCGGGTTCACCGCGTCGACGAGCTCCTTGTTGACGTTGGCCGGGTCGAGGTCGATGACGTAGGCGAAGCCGCCGGACATACCGGCCGCGAAGTTGCGGCCCGTCTCGCCCAGGACGACCGCGTTGCCGCCGGTCATGTACTCGCAGCCGTGGTCGCCGACGCCCTCGGAGACCACCGTGGCACCGGAGTTGCGGACGCAGAAGCGCTCGCCGACCCGGCCGCGCAGATACAGCTCGCCGCCGGTGGCGCCGTAGGCGAGGGTGTTGCCCGCGATGGTCGAGTACTCGGCGAGGTGGTCGGCACCGCGGTCCGGGCGGACCACGACACGGCCGCCGGACAGGCCCTTGCCGACGTAGTCGTTGGCGTCGCCCTCCAGGCGCAGCGTGATGCCGCGCGGCAGGAACGCGCCGAAGGACTGGCCGGCCGAGCCGGTGAAGGTGATGTCGATGGTGTCGTCGGGGAGCCCGCCGCCACCGAACTTTTTGGTGACCTCGTGGCCGAGCATGGTGCCGACGGTCCGGTTGATGTTCCGGATCGCGATCTGGGCCCGCACCGGCTGGGCGGCCTCGGCGCTGTCCGCGGACAGCGCGTCGGCGGCGAGCTTGATCAGCTCGTTGTCGAGCGCCTTCGCCAGGCCGTGGTCCTGCTCGATGACCTGGTGGCGGACGGCGCCCTCGGCCAGCTCGGGGACGTGCAGCAGCGGGGCCAGGTCCAGGCCCTGTGCCTTCCAGTGGTCCACGGCGCGGGAGGTGTTCAGCAGCTCGGCGTGGCCGATGGCCTCGTCCAGGCTGCGGAAGCCCAGCTCGGCGAGGAGCTCACGGACCTCCTCGGCGATGAACTGGAAGAAGTTGACGACGTACTCGGCCTTGCCGTTGAACCGCTCGCGCAGCGTCGGGTTCTGGGTGGCGATACCGACCGGGCAGGTGTCCAGGTGGCAGACGCGCATCATGACGCAGCCGGAGACGACCAGCGGTGCGGTCGCGAAGCCGTACTCCTCGGCGCCCAGCAGGGCGGCGATGACGACATCGCGGCCGGTCTTGAGCTGGCCGTCGGTCTGCACCACGATCCGGTCGCGCAGGCCGTTGAGCAGCAGCGTCTGCTGGGTCTCGGCCAGGCCGAGCTCCCAGGGGCCACCCGCGTGCTTGAGCGAGGTGAGCGGCGAGGCACCCGTACCGCCGTCGTGGCCGGAGATCAGGACCACGTCCGCGTGCGCCTTGGAGACACCCGCGGCGACCGTGCCGACGCCGACCTCGGAGACCAGCTTCACGTGGATGCGGGCCTGCGGGTTGGCGTTCTTGAGGTCGTGGATCAGCTGAGCCAGGTCCTCGATGGAGTAGATGTCGTGGTGCGGCGGCGGCGAGATCAGGCCGACGCCCGGGGTGGAGTGCCGGGTCTTGGCGACCCACGGGTAGACCTTGTGGCCGGGCAGCTGGCCGCCCTCACCGGGCTTGGCGCCCTGGGCCATCTTGATCTGGATGTCGTCGGAGTTGACGAGGTACTCGGACGTCACGCCGAAGCGGCCGGAGGCGACCTGCTTGATGGCGGAGCGGCGTGCCGGGTCGTAGAGACGGTCCGGGTCCTCGCCGCCCTCACCGGTGTTGGACTTGCCGCCCAGCTGGTTCATGGCGATGGCGAGGGTCTCGTGCGCCTCCTGGGAGATGGAGCCGTACGACATGGCGCCGGTGGAGAAGCGCTTGACGATCTCGGACGCCGGCTCGACCTCCTCGATCGGGATCGAGGGGCGCTCGGAGGCGAAGGAGAACAGGCCGCGCAGCGTCATCAGCCGCTCGGACTGCTCGTTCACCCGGTCCGTGTACTGCTTGAAGATGTCGTAGCGGCGCGAGCGGGTGGAGTGCTGGAGCCGGAAGACGGTGTCCGGGTCGAAGAGGTGCGGCTCGCCCTCGCGGCGCCACTGGTACTCGCCGCCGATGTCCAGCGCGCGGTGCGTGGCGGCGATGCCGGAGGCCGGGTAGGCCTTGGCGTGCCGGGCTGCGACCTCCTTGGCGATGACGTCCAGGCCCGCGCCGCCGATCTTGGTGGCGGTGCCGTGGAAGTACTGGGCGACGAACTCCTCGTCCAGGCCGACGGCCTCGAAGACCTGCGCGCCCCGGTAGGAGGCGACGGTGGAGATGCCCATCTTGGACATCACCTTCAGGACGCCCTTGCCGAGCGCCTTGATCAGGTTCTTGATGGCGGCCTCGGCCTCGATGCCGGGCAGGAAGGTGCCGGCCCGGACCAGGTCCTCGACGGACTCCATGGCCAGGTACGGGTTGACGGCCGCGGCACCGAAGCCGATGAGCAGCGCGACGTGGTGCACCTCGCGCACATCGCCGGCCTCGACGAGCAGACCGACCTGGGTGCGCTCCTTGGTGCCGATGAGGTGGTGGTGGACCGCGGCGGTGAGCAGCAGCGACGGGATCGGCGCGTGCTCGGCGTCGGAGTGCCGGTCGGAGAGCACGATCAGCCGGGCGCCGTCGTCGATGGCGGCGTCCGCCTCGGCGCAGATCTCCTCGATCCGGGCCGCCAGCGCCTGACCGCCGCCGGAGACCCGGTAGAGACCGGAGAGGGTCACGGCCTTCATGCCGGGCATATCGCCGTCGGCGTTGATGTGCACGAGCTTGGCCAGCTCGTCGTTGTCGATGACCGGGAACGGCAGGGTCACGCTGCGGCAGGAGGCCGCGGTGGGCTCCAGGAGGTTGCCCTGGGGGCCGAGCGAGGAGATCAGCGAGGTGACCAGCTCCTCGCGGATGGCGTCCAGCGGCGGGTTGGTGACCTGCGCGAAGAGCTGGGTGAAGTAGTCGAAGAGCAGCCGGGGGCGCTCGGACAGCGCGGCGATCGGCGAGTCGGTGCCCATCGAGCCGATGGGCTCGGCGCCGGCCTTGGCCATCGGGGCGAGGATGACGCGGAGCTCTTCCTCGGTGTAGCCGAAGGTCTGCTGGCGGCGGGTGACCGAGGCGTGGGTGTGCACGATGTGCTCCCGCTCGGGCAGGTCCGCCAGCTCGATCAGACCGGAGTCCAGCCACTCCTGGTAGGGCTGCTCGGCGGCGAGCTGCGCCTTGATCTCGTCGTCCTCGATGATGCGGCCCTCGACGGTGTCCACCAGGAACATCCGGCCGGGCTGCAGACGGCCCTTGCGGACGACCTTGGCGGGGTCGATGTCCAGGACGCCGACCTCGGAGGAGAGCACGACCAGGCCGTCGTCGGTGACCCAGTAGCGGCCGGGGCGCAGACCGTTGCGGTCCAGGACCGCGCCGACCTGGATGCCGTCGGTGAAGGTGACACAGGCCGGGCCGTCCCAGGGCTCCATCATCGTGGAGTGGAACTGGTAGAAGGCGCGCCGGGCCGGGTCCATGGAGGGGGAGTTCTCCCACGCCTCGGGGACCATCATCAGCACCGAGTGCGGCAGCGAGCGGCCGCCGAGGTGGAGCAGCTCCAGGACCTCGTCGAAGGAGGCCGAGTCGGAGGCGTCCGGGGTGCAGACGGGGAACAGCCGCGCGAGGTTCTCGGCGTCCTCGGGGTTCTCGCCGAAGAGCTTGGTGGCGAGCTGCGACTCACGGGCCCGCATCCAGTTGCGGTTGCCCTTGACCGTGTTGATCTCGCCGTTGTGCGCGACGAAGCGGTACGGGTGCGCGAGCGGCCAGCTCGGGAAGGTGTTGGTGGAGAACCGGGAGTGGACCAGCGCGATCGCGGTGGCGAAGCGGCGGTCGGACAGGTCCGGGAAGAAGGGCTCCAGCTGGCCGGTGGTCAGCATGCCCTTGTAGACGATCGTCCGGGCGGACAGCGAGGGGAAGTAGACCCCGGCCTCCCGCTCGGCGCGCTTGCGCAGCGCGAACGCCTTGCGGTCCAGCGCCAGGCCGGTGTTCACCCCGTCGCTCACGAAGAGCTGGGAGAAGGCCGGCATGGTGGCGCGGGCGCCGTTGCCGAGCAGCTGCGGGGCGACCGGGACCACCCGCCAGCCGATGACGTCCAGGCCCTCTTCCCCGGCGATCGTCTCGATGCGGGAGACGGCCTCGGCCGCCTCCTGGGCCTCGGACGGCAGGAAGGCGATACCGACGGCGTAGGCGCCGGCCTCGGGGAGCTCGAAGGTGACGTTCTCGCGCAGAAACGCGTCCGGCACCTGGAGCAGGATGCCGGCGCCGTCGCCCGAGTCGGGCTCGGAGCCGGTGGCACCGCGGTGCTCCAGATTCGTCAGGACGGTGAGCGCCTGCTCGACCAGTGCGTGGCTGGCCTCGCCGGTGAGGGTGGCCACGAAGCCGACGCCACAGGCGTCGTGCTCATTGCGGGGGTCGTACATCCCCTGCTGGGCGGGGCGGCCGTCCATGGGCGACCAGGCGGCGGCGTCGCTGCTGCTGGTGGTCGCGGAGTGCGTGGACGCGAAACGCATCGGCTCTCCCAACGTCGTAGTGGCAATCGGGGTACCTCCCGGGCCCTTGGGGCCCGGGGAATTGCCGAGGGACGACGTTGGCCCTCCGCGAAATTTCGTGCAGGTTACAGGATGGCTCCCTTCTCAAAAAGCGAAAAGGGGCTTCCAGCATGCGGACACCGCACGGGCGGTGAGTCAGTGCACGGACGGAATCCAGGCCGTCCCACAAGGCGGCGTTCGGCGAGCGACGTTGCCCGCGACGCCTGGGCCTTATGCCCGGCCGTCAACGAACCGAAACCGCTGGGTAACGCGGTAATTATGCAGTCACCCGTATGACACGTCAGCCTACGACGGTTCCGAACAGTGCGCCCAGGACGTACGTCACACCCGCGGCGGCGCCGCCGAGCGCCAGCTGACGCAGCCCGCTGAACCACCAGGAGCGCGCCGTCACCCGCGCCACGACCGCCCCACAGGCAAACAGTCCGACCAGTGCGAACAGCACCGCGGGCCAGATGGCGGAGGCCCCCATCAAGTACGGAAGCAGAGGCATCAGCGCGCCCAGCGCAAACGACCCGAAGGAGGAAACCGCGGCGACGGCGGGCGAAGGAAGGTCGGACGGGTCGATGCCCAGTTCCTCGCGGGCGTGGATCTCCAGGGCCTGATCGGGGTCCCTGGAGAGCTGTTCGGCGACCTGCCGGGCGAGCGCCGGCTCGACCCCGCGCGACGTATACAGCGCGGCGAGCTCTTCCAGCTCGTCCTTCGGGTGCTTACGCAGCTCGGCGCGCTCGATATCCAGCTCGGCCTGCACCAGCTCACGCTGTGAGGCGACCGAGGTGTACTCCCCCGCCGCCATCGAGAAGGCACCTGCCGCCAGGCCCGCGAGGCCGGTGATGATGATCGCCTGCTGCGACAGCGCACCGCCGGCGGCGCCCGTCATCAGGGCGACATTCGAGACCAGACCGTCCATCGCACCGAAGACGGCGGGGCGCAGCCAGCCGCCGTTCACATCGCGGTGGGTGTGGTTGTCGCGGTGGGCCACATGCGTCGGCGCCGCGGCATCCATGATCTCCATGACGGACATATCGGTACCTACTCCCTACGAGCGAGGTGTGGGCCGATGTGCGGCACTTCCCCCTCCAACGCTTCGAAGTTATGCGGGCATCGGCCTCCGCCGCTAGCAAGGAAGGCCGAACTTACCGCGCTGACCTGCGGTTTTTCCGCGAGGCCGGGTGAGTGATCCGGGTCACAGGCCGCTGTGGGGCCGGCCGGGCGCACCGCTCCGGGGCCGTCCGGGGCCGTCCGGGGCTGTCGACCGGGTGACCCTGCCGCCCGGGACAGGAGAGCCGGGCCGTCGCGTGGCACGGATACAGCGCAGCGGTCCGAAGCCGGGCGGCCCCGCGCGGCCCCGGCGGCGGTCCGGCCCGTACGACAGAACGGCACGCACCATGAGCGCAGCGCACCCTCCGCCCGCGGAACCGGCCGGGCCCGGCGCGGGCGACGCCGTCCGCGACCGGGCCCGCGGCGCGCTGCTCGGGCTCGCCGTCGGTGATGCGCTCGGCGCCCCCGCGGAGAACATGAAGCCCTCGCAGATCCGCCGCCGCTGGGGACGGATCGAGGGCTATGTCGAGGACGATCCGGCGGGCACCGACGACACCGAGTACGCCCTCTTCTCGGGGCTGCTGCTCGCCGCACACGGCTCGGCGCTGACCGTCGCCCATGTCGAGGCCGCCTGGCACCGGTGGATCGCCGACCGTGACGAGGGGCCGTTCCGCGGGGCGGGCTTCAGTGAGCGCGGCACCCTGGAGAACCTGCGCCGGGGTCTGGCCGCGCCCATCTCCGCCCAGCACCGGCACGCCTGGAGCGACGGCCTGGCGATGCGCGCCGCGCCGTTCGGGGTGTTCGCCGCCGGGCGGCCCGCCGAGGCCGCCCGGCTGGTCGCCATCGACGGCACGGTCAGCCACGACGGCGAGGGAATCTACGGCGGCCGGGCGGTGGCCGCCGGGGTGGCCACCGCCATGGTCGCCACCTCCACGGACGCGGTGATCGCCGCCGCGCTGTCCGTCGTACCGGAGGACTCCTGGACCGCCCGCTCGCTGCGCCGCGCGGTCGGTGCCGCCCAGCGCTCCCGGCATGACCCGGGCATCACCCGGCTCGGTACCGAGCGCGCGGTGCGCTCCGCCGTCGTGATCGGCGGCTATCCCTGGACGGATCTGGCGCCGGAGGCGGTCGGGCTGGCCTTCGGCGCGTTCGAGGCGGCCCGCGGCGACTTCTCCGCCTCGGTGCTGACCGCGGTCAACATGGGGCGCGACGCCGACACCACGGCGGCCGTCGCCGGTGCGCTGGCCGGTGCGCTGTGCGGCGCCGCCGCGATCCCCGAGACCTGGGCCGCCGCCATCGGCCCGGCGCGCGGCAGCTGTCTGCCGTCGATGGCGGGGTATCACGTGCTGGACGTCGCTGAGCTGCTGGTCGCGCGGGGGGCGGGCTCCGTGGCCGGTGGGGGTGCGGCGGAGGCCGGGGCCCGTGACTCGGCGGGGGACGGGGCTAGCGCGGGCGCCGGGGCCGTGGTGAGCACCGCGGCCGGGGCGGGCGTCCGAGACGGGGCGGGCGTCGGGACCGGTGCCGGGGCCGTGGTGGGCGCCGGATGAACGGCCCGGAAGGGGTGGGGAGCGCCGCGGGCCACGGCGGCCCCGCCGGTGCGCGCGCCCGTATCGAGGGGCTGCTGCTCGGGGTGGCCGCGGGGGACGCCGCGGGGTGGCCGGCGGCCCGGCACCGGGCGGCGCGGATGCCGGAGTGGACCCGGCGGCTGACCCGTGAACTGGACACCTTCGCCGAGCAGAACGCGACCACCACGCTGCCCGTGCCGATCGCGCTCAACCAGCCGCCCGAACCGCTCCGGCTGGGCCCCTCCGACGACGCCGACTGGGCCGCGTTCACCGCCGAGTCGGTGCTCACCGCGGCCGGTGCGCCGCTCAGCGACCTGGGCCGGGACCGCCGGATGCGGGCCGCCGTCGATCTCGCCTGGAACGCGCTGGCCAACGAGGTCGCCGCGGCCGCCGACCGGGCGCCCGAGGTCGAGTCCGCCGTGCTGCCGCTGCGCGCCCGGATCTCCGTACGGGCCGGGCTCGGCAACCTCGCCGCCGGGCTGCGGCCGCCCGCCACCGGCCATGACAACCCGCACTACTTCGACGACGCGGCCTGTGTACGCGCCGCCGTCCTGGCCGTGGTGCACCCGGGCGAGCCATCCGCCGCGGCCGAGCTGGCCGAGTACGACGCTCGCTACACCCAGGACGGCGACGGGGTGCACGGCGCGCGGGCGATGGCCGCCGCGGTCGCCGCCGCGCTCGGCGGCACGGCGGCCGCCGGCTGTGTGGACGCGGCCCTGGAGCAGCTCCCCGAAGGCACCGAGATCCGCCGGAACGCCCTGCACGCGGTCCGGCTGGCCCGGTCGTTCGCCGCGGACGGCCCCGGCCCGGTGGGGCGCCCCGGCACCGCGTTCGCCCTGGTGCCCGTACTGGAGCACGAGATCGTCGACCACGTCTACAGCTACGGCATCGCCGCGGCGGAGACCGTCCCGGTGGCGCTGGCGCTGGCCCTGGCGACGGACGGGCTGGTCGCCGAGGCGGTACCGGCCGCCGCCTGTCTCTCCCGGGTCGCCGACTCCGCACCGGCCCTCGCCGGGGCGCTGACCGGTGCGCTCGGCGGTGCGCGGGCGCTGCCCCGCACCTGGCGCGACGCCTGCCGGGTGCTGTCCGGCTGTGCGCTGCCCCGGCTGGCCGGCACGGACCTGGTCGAGCTGGCCGGGCTGCTCGCCCGTGCCGAGCTCACCGCGCCCGAAGCCGCCGCGGCTCCCCCACCGGCCCGCCCGGCAGCCGTCCCCGGCGCCCTGCTGGCTCCCGCCCCCTCCCCCACCGTGGAAGGACTCACCCGCACATGACCCACGCAAGCGAGCAGACACCGGCCGCGGCGCGCACCCCCGAGGCGCAGGCGACCCGGATCCTGCCGGTCACCCCCCTTCCCCCTGTCCCTCCCGTCCCCCCGGCCGCCCCGGTCACCGCGGTCGCCAAGCCGTCGCCGGTGCCTCCGGTGCCGTCCGTCGTCCCGGTCACGCCGTCCCTGGAGGACCGGGCGACCGGTGCGCTGGTCGGTGCCGCCGTCGGCGATGCGCTCGGCGGGCCGGTGGAGGGCCGGACGCCGGAGGAGATCGTGAAGCGGCACGGCGGCCGGGTGGCGGGCATCGTCGGCCCGTTCCACGACGACTGGCGCACCGCCCGCCCGCTCGCGCCGTACCACAAGGGCGACGGCCATGTCACCGACGACACCCTGATGACCCATGCGCTGGTGCGGGTCTACGAGGCGGTGCGCGATCATCTCGACGCCTATGACATCGCCGACCACCTGGTGCCGGATCTGATCGGCACCCCGCGCTGGATCCCGGAGCTGGAGGCCGAGGCGCTGCCGGTGCAGCGGATCTTCCTCGCCGAGAAGTGGATCGTGGCCCGGCTGCACTACGGGCACGCGGACCCGCGCGAGGCGGGCGTGGGAAACATCGTCAACTGCGGTGCGGCGATGTACATGGCGCCGGTCGGCATCGTCAACGCCGGCAATCCGGACCGGGCCTACGCCGAGGCGCTGGACATCGCCGGTGCCCATCAGTCCTCGTACGGGCGGGAGGCGGCGGGGGTGTTCGCCGCGGCTGTGGCCGCCGCGTTCATCCCGGACGCGACCCCGTCCTCGGTCGTCGTCCAGGCGCTGCGGCTCGCCAAGGACGGCACCCGCGCCGCGATCGAGGCGGTCTGTGAGGCCGCGTCCTCGGTCACCGATCCCGCGGCGGCGCCCGCCCCGCTGCGCGCCGCCGTCGCCCCCTTCGACACGGTCGGCCCGGACTACCGCAACCCGTCGCTCGGCGCCCGGCGGCCCTCCCGGCTGCACGCCATCGAGGAACTCCCCATCGCCCTGGGCATGTTGCTGATCGGCGGCGGCGACTTCCGGTCCACGGTCCTGGGCTCGGTCAACTACGGCCGCGACTGCGACTCGATCGCCACGATGAGCGGTGCGCTGGTCGGCGCGCTGCGCGGCGCGGCGGCGGTGCCGGAGGAGTGGAGCACCGAGGTGGCCCGCGCCAGCCGCCTCGATCTGCAGGCGCCCGGGGCCGCACTGGCCACCGTCGCCCGCGAGGTCTTCACCCGCGACCGGGCCCGCGCCCGCACCCATGAGCAGGCGTTCACCGCGATCTCGGCCATCCCGGCGATGACGGAGGCGGTCGGACGGTGACGGCCACGGCGGCGCCCGACCGGCCGGCCACCACGGCCCCGCTCCGGGTGACCTGGGTGCAGCCCGAGGATCTGCTCGGGCACGAACTGCGGCAGGCGGCGGAGGACGGCCGGGACGCCGACGGGATCGCGCGGCGGTGGCGCGCGGCAGGCGGTACGACAGTGCCGGGCCGGGCGGGCGCCTCCCCCGGCCCGGCCGATCCGGCCCTGCGGGCGCTCGCCGGGACGCTGCTCGACGAACTCGCGCTGCTGCCCTGCCCGTTGGAGGCCGCCGAGCCCACCGAACTGACCGCCATTCAGGCCGAGTGGGCGCCGAGGCCCGGGGACGGCGGTCCGCGGCCGGACGGCAGCGGGGTGCCGACCGCCCCTCCGGAGACCACCCGTCCGGAGACCGCCCATCCGGAGACCGCCCGTCTGGAGGCCGCCTGGCTCGGGCGGGCGGCGGGCTGTCTGCTCGGCAAACCCGTCGAGAAACTGCCGCTCGCCGGGATCCGGGCGCTCGCCCGCTCGACCGGTAACTGGCCACCGGCCGGGTACTTCACGGAGACCGGACTCGATCCGGCGGTGGCCGCGCGGTACCCGTGGAACCGCCGCAGCCGCACCACCTCGCTCGCCGAGAACATCGACGGCATGCCCGAGGACGACGACCTCAACTACCCGCTGCTCGGGCTGCTGCTCCTCGAACGCCACGGCCCCGGCTTCACCACGGCCGATGTCGCGCGGCTGTGGCTGGACGAACTGCCGGCCGGCCGGACCTTCACCGCCGAGCGCGTGGCGTACCGCAACCTCCTGGACGGCATCGAGCCGCCGCACACCGCCCGCCACCGCAACCCGTTCCGGGAGTGGATCGGCGCACAGATCCGCGCCGACATTCACGGCTGGACCCACCCCGGCGACCCGGCCGCCGCCGCGGCCCAGACCTGGCGGGACGCCACCCTCAGCCATACCGCGAACGGGGTGTACGCCGCGATGTTCACGGCGGCCGCGCTCGCCGCGGCGGCCGGCGGCGGCACCGATGTGCACGGCGCGCTGCGGGCCGGACTGACCGTGATCCCCGCCCGGTCCCGGCTCGCACGGGCCGTCCGCTGCGGTATCGCACTGGCGCGGGACGAGCCCACCGGCACCCCGGACGGCTTCGCCGCCGTCGTCGACCGGCTGCACACCGCGTACGGACACCACCACTGGGTGCACGCCGTGCCGAACGCGGCGCTGCTGGCCGCCGCGCTCACCCACGCCGACGGTGACTTCACCGGCTCCATCTGCCGTGCGGTGTCCGGCGGTTGGGACACCGACTCGAACGGCGCCACCGCCGGCTCGCTGGCCGGTCTGCTCGCCGGGTCGCCCGCGGCGCTGCCCGCCCGCTGGACGGCACCCCTGCGCAACCGGCTGGCCACCGGCGTCCGCGGGCTCGACGGCATCGGCTTCGACGCCCTCGCGGAACGCACCGCCGCACTGGTCGTACCCGGTCCCCCCGCCGCCCCCGACCGAACGAAGGCCCCCGCACCATGACCGATCCGTCCCTCTCCGATGCGTCCCTCTCCGGTCCGTCTCTCTCCGGTCCGTCCCTCTCCGGGCCGCCCCGCCCCGCCGCCGAGGACACCACCGCTGCCGGGCCCCCCGCCTCCGGTCCGCTCACCGGGCTGCGGGTGCTCGACCTCGCCACGCTGTTCGCCGGTCCGCTCGCCGCCACCCTGCTGGGGGACTTCGGCGCCGAGGTGATCAAGATCGAGCATCCGCACCGGCCCGACCCGTCGCGCGGCCACGGCCCCGCCAAGGACGGCATCGGCCTGTGGTGGAAGCTGCTGGGCCGCAACAAGCGGACCATGACGCTCGATCTGTCCCACCCGGGCGGCCGGGACGTCCTGCTGCGGCTCGCCGCCGGGGCGGATGTCATCGTCGAGAACTTCCGGCCCGGGACCCTGGAGCGCTGGGGCCTGGGCTGGGACGAGCTGTCCGCCGTCAACCCGCGCCTGGTGCTGGCCCGGGTCACCGGCTTCGGGCAGTTCGGCCCGTACGCCCGGCGCCCCGGCTTCGGCACCCTCGCCGAGGCGATGAGCGGTTTCGCCGCGATCACCGGGGAACCGGACGGGCCGCCGACCCTGCCGCCGTTCGGTCTCGCCGACGCGATCGCCGCGCTGACCACGTCGTACGCCGTCATGGCCGCGCTGCGCGGACGGGAGACCACCGGCCGCGGCCAGGTCATCGATCTGTCGCTGATCGAACCGATCCTGACGGCCCTGGGACCGCAGCCGCTCTGGTACGACCAGCTCGGCCATGTCCAGCCGCGGACCGGCAACCGCTCCGCGAACGTCGCCCCGCGCAACACCTACCGCACCGCGGACGGTTCCTGGGTGGCGGTCTCCACCTCGGCCGAGTCGGTCGCCGAGCGGGTGATGCGGCTGGTCGGCCGGCCCGAGGTGATCGACGAGCCCTGGTTCGCGACCGGCGAAGGACGGGCCCGGCACGCCGATGAGCTGGATGCCGCGGTCGGTGACTGGATCGCCCGGCACGACCGGGCCGAGGTGCTGGCCGCCTTCGAGAAGGCCGAGGCGGCCGTGGCGCCCATCTACGACGTCCGCGAGGTGATGACGGACCCGCAGTACGCGGCGCTGGGCTCGATCACCGAGGTCCCGGACGACGAACTCGGCACGGTCCGGATGCAGAACGTCCTCTTCCGGCTCTCCGAGACGCCGGGCGCCATCCGCTGGGCGGGCCGCCCGCACGGCGCGGACACGGACGAGCTGCTGGCCGCACTCGGGCTGACCGAGGCGGAGATCGACGGTCTGCGCACGGCGGGCGCCCTGTGAGGCCGACCCCGCAGGCCCCCCGCGAGCCCCCTGCTCCCACCCCGCTGACCTGGCTCTATGTTCCCGGAGACCGCCCGGAGGTGGTCGCCAAGGCGCTCCGCTGCGGGGCCGATGTCGTCGTGATCGACCTGGAGGACGCGGTCGCCCCGGACCGCAAGGACCACGCACTGCGGGCCACCGCCGAGCTGCTGAGCGACCCGGTGCCGGTGCCGGTCCATGTCCGCGTCAACGCGCTGGACGGCCCCCTCGCCGAGCACGAGATCCGCACCCTGGCCCCCCTGCCGGGCCTGGCCGGCCTCCGGCTGCCCAAGGTGCAGGGCCCGGCCGACGTCCACCGCGCCGCGGGCTGGGCGACCGCGGCCGCGGAGCCGGTCCCGGAGCACGTCGCGTACGTCGCGGAGCCGGTCCCGGAGCACCTCCCGTACGCCGCGGGGCCGGTCCCCGAGCACCTCCCGTACGCCGCGGAAGGCCCTGTGCCACCGGCCGGGCGGACTCTCGCGGACCACCCCGCCCCCGTGCGCACACCCCCCGTCCGCACGCCTCCCGTCAGCGCGTCCCCCGGCACCACCGCCACCCTCGACTCTGCCACCCTCGCCCCCGCGGCCCCGCCCGCCGCGAGCGCCCTGCCCGCCACCCCGGCCCTGTACGCACTGCTGGAATCCGCGCTGGGCATCGAGCACGCCTTCGCCATCGCCACCGCGCATCCGGCGCTGCGCGGAATCGCGCTCGGCGAGGCGGATCTGTGCGGGGAGCTGGGGGTACGGGACGATGCGGGGCTGGCGTGGCCGCGCAGCCGGGCCGTGGTCGCCGCCCGCGCGGCCGGTCTGGCCCCGCCGCCACAGTCGGTCCACCCGGACGTCCACGACCTCGACGGGCTGGCCCGGTCCTGCGCCCGGGGCCGGGCGCTGGGATTCCTGGGCCGGGCGGCGATCCACCCCCGCCAGCTCCCGGTCATCGAGGCGGCCTACCTCCCGTCGGCGGAGGAGGTCGCGGCAGCACAGGAGATCGTGCGGGCCGCCACGGCGGAGGGCGGTGCACTGGCGCTGCCGGACGGCCGGTTCGTGGACGCGGCGGTGGTCGCGGCGGCCCAGCGGGTACTGGACCTGGCGGGGCGCAGGCGCTGAGCGTGGGGAGGGCGGGGTGGCGGGCTGCCGGATCACCGCGGCTGCGGGATGGCAGGCTGCCGGATCTGCGGAAGGCCCCGTGCCACCGGGGCGGGACAGCAAAGCGCCGGGCGGACCCCTTCTCGGGTCCGCCCGGCGCGTGCGCGGCTGGTGCCGCGTCAGGACTTCTTGGTGCTGCCGCTGCCGGCGGCCTTGGCATCGGCGGCGGGCTCATCCGCCGCGTCCTCGGGCTTCTGGTCGCCGGGCTCGTCCTGCGCGGACTCCCCGGCCGCGTCGGCTCCGGACTCCGCCGCAGCGTCGTCGGCCGTCGCCTTCGCCGCCGTCTTGGCTGCCGTCTTCGCTGCCGTCTTCTCGACCGAGAGCTTGCCCTCGGCACCGTCGCCATCCGTACCGCCCTCGGCGGCATCGCCTTCGACGCCCTCCTCGGCCTGCGCCCCCGGTTCGACGACCGCTTCCCGGCCGGGTGACCTCTTCGCGGAGATCACGAAGTAGGCGACGGCCAGCACGAACACGATCAGCGCGGTCCAGACGTTCAGCCGCAGGCCCAGGATGTGGTGCGCCTCGTCGACCCGCATGTACTCGATCCAGGCGCGGCCCGCGCAGTAGGCGGCGACATACAGGGCGAAGGCCCGCCCGTGGCCGAGCTTGAAGCGCTTGTCGGCCCAGATCACCAGCGCCGCGACGCCGATGCACCACAGGCACTCGTAGAGGAAGGTCGGGTGGTAGGTGCCGCCGACGCGGCCGATGGCCGGGTCGGAGCTGATCTTCAGCGCCCACGGCACATCGGTCGGCTTGCCGTACAGCTCCTGGTTGAACCAGTTGCCCCAGCGGCCGATCGCCTGCCCGAGGGCCAGACCGGGCGCCAGCGCATCGGCGTACGCGGGCAGCGGGATACCGCGCCTGCGGCAGCCGATCCAGGCGCCGACCGCGCCGAGCGCCACCGCGCCCCAGATGCCGAGGCCGCCCTCCCACACCTTGAAGGCGTCGAGCGGGTGGCCGTTCGGGCCGAAGTACGGCTCGTACGTCGTGATGACGTGGTAGAGGCGGCCGCCGACCAGCCCGAAGGGGACGGCCCATACGGCGATGTCCGCGACGGTTCCGGAACGGCCGCCGCGCTGCACCCAGCGCTTGTTGCCGAGCCAGACGCCGACGAAGACGCCGATGATGATGCAGAACGCGTAGCCGCGCAGCGGGATCGGGCCGAGATGTACGACGCCGACCGACGGGCTGGGAATGAATGCGAGGTCCATGGCAGGGACGACGCTACCGCGCCGGGCCGGGTCGGCGGCAACCCGGCCCGGCTACGGCTGCGTAACGACCCCGCCCTCGCGCTGTGACGCTGCGTGTCCGCAGGGGCCGCGGCGCCGGTGGGCCCCGTTAGGGGTGGGGCACGGCGCTCCCGCCGTTCAGGCCCGCACGGGGTGCGGCGCTCCCGCCGTTCAGCTCCGCCGGGGGCGCGGCGCTCCTCCCTGCGTGCCTGCCCTGGGGCGAGGCGCCCGTATGCGGTGCGGCGCTCTGCTGCCCCTGCGGTGGGGCGCTCTTCTTCCCCGGCTGTTTGGCCTTGTCGGCGTCCAGCACCATCTTCTTGAGGTCCGCGGGGCCGAACTGCCCGCCCTTCTCCTTCGAGAGGTCCTTGCCGTTGAGCAGGACGGTCGGGGTGCCGCGGTATCCGGAACCGGCGAAGGAGTCGTTGGACTTCTCCACGAAGCGGTTGTACCTGCCGTCGTTGACGCACTTGGTGAAGGCGGGGGTCACCAACCCCTTGACCTTCCCGGCCAGTTGGAGGAGGTACTGCTTGTCGGCGAACTTGTCCTGCGGCTCGGGCGGCTGATGGGAGTAGAGGACGTCGTGGTACGCGCGGAACTTCCCGGCGTCCTGCGCGCACAGGGCGGCATTGGCGGCGTTACGGGATCCCTGGCCGCCGGCGTTGCCGTCGATGATGGTCACGAGGTGGTACTCGCTCTTGAGCCGGCCGGAATCCTCCAGCTCATGGATGACCGGGCGGAAGGCGGTCTCGAACTGCCGGCAGGCGGGGCAGCGGAAGTCCTCCCACACCGTGAGTGTGGACGGGGCGCCGGCCGCGCCGACCGGGACGGCGGGCCGGGCGCCGTCGCTGGCCTTCTTGGGGACGGCGACCTCGTTGTCGTTGGCGGCGGGTTTCTCGGAGGACGACGACGCCCAGACGGCGATACCGCCCGCCACCGCCAGCACCGCCACCACCGCCCCCGCGACGATCGCCTGACGGCCGCGCCGGGCCCGCGCCCTTTCCCTCGCCCGCTCTTCCTGGAGTCGCTCGCGGGCGGATTTCTTTCCCTCATGATTCTTCTGGCTCACGCCCCTGCACAACGAAGCGGAGGGGTGCCGTCGCACCCCTCCGCACCGATGTTCGCCCTATCGAGGGACAGCGGCCGGGCTTCCGTCCCTGCCGCCCGGCCGCGCGCGGCGCCCCCTAGGAACGCGTACGCACGCCCGCGGCCAGCTCGCCCGCCAGGGCACGGACCCCGGCGAGGCCGGCCGCCAGGTCGCCGTCCGCCGACAGCAGCAGCTTGACGAACGCCGAGCCCACGATCACCCCGTCCGCGAACCGGGCCACCTCGGCGGCCTGTTCGGCGTTGGAGACCCCGAGGCCGACACAGACCGGCAGCCCGGTGGTGGCCTGGGTGCGCCGCACCAGGTCCTGCGCCTGCTCACCGACGGACTCGCGGGTGCCCGTGACGCCCATCAGCGAGGCGGCGTACACAAAGCCGGAGCCGGCCGCGGTGATCTCGGCGAGCCGTGCGTCCTTGCTGCTGGGGGCGACGACGAAGACGGTGGCGAGGCCGTGCTTGTCGGCGTGCTCCCGCCAGGTCGCGGACTCCTGGACCGGCAGGTCGGGCAGGATGCAGCCCGCGCCGCCCGCCTCGGCGAGCTCGGCGGTGAAGCGCTCGATGCCGTAGCGGTCGATCGGATTCCAGTACGTCATCACGAGGACGGGCTTGCCGGTGGCCTCGTGGGCCTCCCGCACGGTCCGCATGACGTCGGCGATCTTCACCCCGCCGCGCAGCGCGATGTCGTCGGCGGTCTGGATGACGGGGCCGTCCAGGACGGGGTCGCTGTGCGGCAGCCCGACCTCCACCACGTCCGCGCCGCCGTCGAAGACGGCCTTGGCCGCCTCGATGCCCCCGTCGACGGTCGGGAACCCGGCCGGCAGGTAGGCGATGAGCGCGGACCGGCCCTCGGCCTTCGCGGCCGCGAGGGTGTCACTCAACAGCTTGATGTTCCCGCTCACTTGGCATCCCCCTCGATCTCCGCGTCCTCGCTGCCGGCATCCGCCTCGACGGCGGTGTCCGCGTCGTAGAGGCCGAAGTAGCGGGCGGCGGTGTCCATGTCCTTGTCGCCGCGCCCGGACAGGTTGACGACGATCAGCCCGTCGGGGCCCAGCTCCTTGCCGAGCTCCAGGGCCCCGGCGAGGGCGTGGGCGCTCTCGATGGCGGGGATGATGCCCTCGGTCCGGGAGAGCAGGCGCAGCGCCTGCATCGCGGCGTCGTCGGTGACGGCGCGGTACTCGCCGCGGCCGCTGTCCTTGAGGAAGGCGTGCTCGGGCCCGATGCCCGGGTAGTCGAGACCGGCCGAGATGGAGTACGGCTCGGTGATCTGGCCCTCCTCGTCCTGGAGGACGTAACTCCGGGACCCGTGCAGAATTCCCGGCTCACCGGCGCTCAGCGTGGCGGCGTGCTCACCGGTCTCGATGCCGTGGCCCGCGGGCTCGCAGCCGATGAGCCGCACCCCGGCGTCCGGGAGGAAGGCGTGGAAGAGCCCGATGGCGTTGGAGCCGCCGCCGACACAGGCCACGGCCGCGTCGGGCAGGCGGCCCGCGCGCTCCAGGATCTGGCGGCGCGCCTCGACGCCGATGACACGGTGGAAGTCGCGCACCATCAGCGGGAACGGGTGCGGCCCCGCGACCGTCCCGAACAGGTAGTGGGTGCGGTCGACGTTGGCGACCCAGTCGCGGAACGCCTCGTTGATGGCGTCCTTGAGGGTGCGGCTGCCGGACTTCACGGCGATGACCTCGGCGCCGAGCATCCGCATCCGGGCGACGTTCAGGGCCTGCCGCTGGGTGTCGATCTCGCCCATGTAGATGGTGCATTCGAGGCCGAACAGCGCACAGGCGGTGGCGGTAGCTACGCCGTGCTGGCCGGCGCCGGTCTCGGCGATGACCCGGGTCTTGCCCATCCGCTTGGTGAGCAGCGCCTGGCCCAGCACGTTGTTGATCTTGTGGGAGCCGGTGTGGTTGAGGTCCTCGCGCTTGAGGAACACCCGGGCACCACCGGCGTGTTCGGCGAACCGCGGCACCTCGGTGAGCGCGCTGGGACGCCCGGTGTAGTGGACCATCAGGTCATTGAGCTCGGCGACGAACACGGGGTCCGCCTTGGCCTTCTCGTACTCGACGGCGACCTCGTCGACCGCGGCGACCAGCGCCTCGGGAATGAACTTGCCGCCGAACGCACCGAAATAGCCTTCGGGGTTCGGCACCCGTCCCTCGGGATCGGGAAGGAAGAAATCGGCGGACATCAGACGCACTCCTAGGCCGGGGCAACTGCCCCGGAGGTCCGGTTGTGTCGGAAGTATGCGGGGTTCGGGCGTGGGGGGCGAGGGTGGTGCGGGTGGGCCGCTGCGGGCGCCACGGGGCGCCGTGGGGCCGCTCGCGCGGGGA
This sequence comes from Streptomyces tubercidicus, assembly GCF_027497495.1. GTDB lineage: Bacteria > Actinomycetota > Actinomycetes > Streptomycetales > Streptomycetaceae > Streptomyces > Streptomyces tubercidicus. The sequence continues at coordinate 6,154,945 of NZ_CP114205.1, read as the reverse complement.
CGCCTGGGCGCTCGCGAGAGCCCACGGAGAGCTGACGCGAAGCCACACGGGGCGGACCCGCCGAGCACCACGGGGCACTGACGCGAAGCCGCACGGGGCGGACCCGCCGAGCACCACGGGGCACTGACGCGAAGCCGCACGGGGCGGACCCGCCGAGCACCACGGGCGCTCGCGCAGAGGGCCGCACGGGGCGGTCCCGCGGAGAGCCCACAAGGCGCTCGTACGGAGAGCCGACCGGCGCCGCGGAACTCTCCCGCGGCGCTCGCCCTGCGGGCGCCGGACCCGGCCGGGGGCGCTTCCCCCGCCCCCGCCCCCTCTCCCCCTTCGGGGGAGGGGGCGGGGGGTGGGTTCGGGGGTGGGGGGGTGAGCAGGCCGTCAGGCGACCGCCTGCCCGCCCCCCACCATCCCGGCGCCCGTACGGGGCCAACGCGTCAGCGCGCGGGCCCCGGTTGCCATCGCATGCCGTTGATCTGTCCCGGCTCGGAGCCGATGTGGTACCTGACCCGGCGCCCGTGGACCCGCCGTGCGGGCGCCCGGCAGCCCCGGTGCCACGGCGGCAGCGCGGAGCGCTTCGGGTCGGGGCGGTGCGGGGCGGGCGGGAAGCCGTGGACGGGCACCGCCGGGCCGGGGACGCGGACCGCCGCCGCCCCGGCGCGCACCCCGGACGGGCCCGGGTGCGTAACCCGGACCCGGCAGCGGCTGCCTGCGGCGGTGGCGGTCATGTCGGTGTGCTGTCCCGGGCGCTCAGGAGCGGCCGTGCCGGATCGCCGGGTGGGACCCCGCGGCGACCAGGTCGGAGACGGCGGTCTTGGGGTCCTTGCCGGTGACCAGCGACTCGCCGACCAGCACCGCGTCCGCGCCGTCGTTGGCGTAGGCGATCAGGTCGTGCGGTCCGCGCACCCCGGACTCGGCGATCTTGACGATGTGGTCGGGGATCTCGGGGGCGACCCGGGCGAAGTTGCCGCGGTCGACCTCAAGGGTCTTCAGGTTGCGGGCGTTGACCCCGATGATCTTGGCTCCGGCGTCCACCGCGCGGGCGACCTCGTCCTCGTCGTGCACCTCGACCAGCGGCGTCAGCCCGATCGACTCGGCGCGCTCGATCAGCGAGACCAGCGCCTCCTGCTCCAGCGCGGAGACGATCAGCAGCGCCAGGTCGGCGCCGTAGGCACGGGCCTCCCACAGCTGGTAGGCGGTGACGATGAAGTCCTTGCGCAGCACCGGGATGTCGACCTTGGCGCGGACGGCCTCCAGGTCGGCCAGCGAACCGCCGAACTTGCGCTGCTCGGTGAGGACGGAGATGACGGCCGCGCCGCCCGCCTCGTAGTCGGCGGCCAGACCGGCCGGGTCGGCGATCGCGGCGAGCGCGCCCTTGGAGGGGCTGGAGCGCTTGACCTCGCAGATCACCGTGACGCTCTCGCCCTTGAGCGCGGCGACACCGTCCTTCGCGGGGCGCGCCTTCTGGGCCCGCTCCTTGAGCTCGTCGAGGCTGACGCGCGCCTGCCGCTCTGCGAGGTCGGCACGCACGCCGTCGATGATCTCGTCGAGCACACTCACGCGAGCGGCCTCCTTCGGGGGCGGTGGCGGTGGACGGTGACCCGGACAAGCGGTCCCTTCCGGTACTCCGATGGTATCCGCCAGGGGATGCAGGTCTCACATCCGGTCGACCCTGATCCCACGACCTGGACATCTCCGGGTGGTATGGGGCCGGCGGCACCGGGTCCGTACGGCTCCCGGGTCAGGTATCCGTACGCCTCCCGGGGCGCGGATCCATACGGCTGCCGCGCCGGCAAGCCGTACCGCTCCCGGGTCACGGCGCGAGCCCGCTGCCGAAGGGCAGGTTGCGGACGACCGTGAAGGCCAGCAGCAGTGCGCCCAGCGCCCACCAGTGGACGGCACGCGGCCGGGGGCCCGCCGTGGGGCGGCCGCGGACCGCGTTGGCCGTCCAGAGCGCCCAGAAGACCGCACAGGCGGCGTAGCCGGCCACCGCGAGGGCGTTGGCGCCCAGTGCCGCGGCGAGGTCGCCGTGTGCGACGGCATGGGCGCTGCGCAGCCCGCCGCAGGCCGGGCAGTAGACGCCGGTGAGGTGCAGCAGCGGGCACACGGGGTAGTGGCCGGGCTCGTTCGGGTCGACGGCCCCGAGGACGGCGAAGGCGGCGGTGGCGGCGGCCAGCGTGCCGAGGGGTGCCGCCAGGCGGCGCGGCAGACCGCCGCGCGGGGAGGCATGGGGCCGGGCCGCGGGTTGGCTCACGTGCCGATTGTCCGGCCGGACAGGCGAAGGCGCAGCTTCTCGGCCGCCGTACGGAACGGTCACGGACGGCGGGGTACGGCACCTCGGTGCGTACGGGCCGGAAGCGGCGCCTTCGAGGGGTGCTGCGGCAGTGGCGCCGGAGCCGGCGCCACGGGAGCGGGGCTCAGCCCTCCTGCGGCTGCGCCTGCGCCTGGGGACGCGGCTTGGCGGCGCGCTTGGGCTCCGAGCCCAGACCGGCCATCCGCATCAGACCGCCCACGAGGGCACCGAGGCCGATCAGCGCGATACCGGCCCAGAAGCCGGGCACATTCGCCAGCACGATGAAGGCTCCGGCGACACAGAAGCCGATGAACGAGATGATGACGCCGGTCCAGGCGGCGGGGGTGTGTCCGTGGCCACTGCTCGACATGAATGCTCCTCGATGCTCTGTCGCGCCGGGGTCGGGGCGCGATGATCCGCTCGGCCCATTGTCACCGATGCCGGAGGGAGTCCTTTTACCGGGTGGGGTCCTCGCCGCGGTCCAGGGACTTCCAGATCTCCTCGGGGCGGTCCAGGTCCGGCGGGGCCGGTGCGCGCCGCGGGCCGCGGGCGCCGCCGGGCGTGCGCTCGTATTTGCCCGACATCGCGGGCCAGTGGCGGCCGTACACCAGCGCCAGCAGTCCGGCGATCAGCAGCAGCAGACCACCGGCCGCGGCCACCCAGGGCCAGCCGGTGTGCGTGACGTGATGCACATCGGTTCCGGTCAGCCCGACGGCGGTGGCGGCCTTCTCGCGCAGCGCCGAGGTGTCGGAGTTGCCCAGTACGGCGGCGACGGCGATGCCCGCCCCGCTGAGCGTGAGCAGGGCGGCGACGGCGATCCGGCCGACCCGGCGGACCGCGAAGACGGCGACCAGCGCGGCCAGGCCGACGACGGCCAGCGCACCGGGCACTCCGGTCACATCGGAGCCGGTCACCGTGCGCGGCACGCTGCCCTGGGCGAGCACCGCGGAGCCCTCGGCCCAGGTGCGGCCGGAGGCCAGCAGTGCCAGGGCGGCGCCCGCCGCGCCGGCGAGCAGCGCCGGCGCGAGGCTGCGCTGCGCGCGGCGCGCGGGCCGGGCCTGCGGGGGCCCGGAATCGCCCGGCGGCACGGTGTCGGTGGGGGTCTGGGATGCGGCACTCACGCGTACCACTATCGCGCACCGGCCGCCGGGGACCGGTGCGCGGGGGTGCTGCGGGTGCCAGGGCCGTTACCTGCCCAGGTGGTTGGCGGTGTGCACGGCGCGCAGTACGGCGGCCGCCTTGTTGCGGCACTCGGTGTCCTCGGCCACCGGGTCGGAGTCGGCGACCACTCCGGCGCCCGCCTGGACGTAGGCGGTGCCGTCGCGCAGCAGGGCGGTGCGGATCGCGATGGCGGTGTCGGAGTCACCGGCGAAGTCGAGATAGCCGACACAGCCGCCGTACAGCCCGCGCCGGGACGGCTCCAGCTCCTCGATGATCTGCAGGGCGCGCGGCTTGGGGGCGCCGGAGAGGGTGCCCGCGGGGAAGCAGGCGGTGAGCACGTCGAAGGCGGTACGGTCCGCCGCGACCTGGCCGGTGACCGTCGAGACGATGTGCATGACGTGGCTGTAGCGCTCGACGGACATGAAGTCGACGACCTCGACGCTGCCCGGTTCGCAGACCCGGCCCAGGTCGTTGCGGCCCAGGTCGACCAGCATCAGATGCTCGGCGCGCTCCTTGGGGTCGGCCATCAGCTCGTCCGCCAGGGCCTGGTCCTCCTGGACGGAGGCGCCGCGCGGGCGGGTCCCGGCGATGGGGTGGACCATGGCCCGGCCGCCCTCGACCTTCACCAGCGCCTCGGGGCTGGAGCCCACCACGTCGAAGGCGCCGTCCTCGCCGCCGTCGGGGCCCTCGAAGCGGAAGAGGTACATGTACGGGCTGGGGTTGGTGGCCCGCAGCACCCGGTAGACGTCCAACGCGCTCGCCGTACACGGGGTTTCGAACCGCTGGGAGGGCACGACCTGGAAGGCCTCACCGGACCGGATGCGCTCCTTGATGTCCTCGACGGCGTCCTGGTAGGCCGCCCCGCCCCACTTGGCGGTGAACGGCGGGACCTCGGACGGCGGCAGCGCGGCGGCGCTGGGGGGCGCGGGCCGGGCGAGGTCGTCGGCCATGGTGTCCAGGCGGGCCACGGCGTCGGCGTAGGCCTCGTCGATGCCGGTGTCGAGGTCGTTGTGGTTGATCGCGTTGGCGATCAACAGGACCGTGCCGCTCCAGTGGTCGAGGACGGCGAGATCGGAGGTGAGCAGCATGGTCAGTTCGGGCAGCCGGAGGTCGTCGGCGGTCTGCTCGCCGATCTTCTCCAGGCGGCGCACGATGTCGTAGCCGAGGTAGCCGACCATGCCGCCGGTGAACGGCGGCAGCCCCTCGCCCTCGATGAGGTCCCGCGGGGTGTGCAGGGTCTCGACGGCGGCGCGCAGCACGGCGAGCGGTTCGCCCTCGGTGGGCACGCCGACGGGCGGGCTGCCGAGCCAGTGCGCCTGCCCGTCGCGGGTGGTGAGGGTGGCGGCGCTGCGGACGCCGATGAAGGAGTAGCGCGACCACGTACGGCCGTTCTCGGCGGATTCCAGGAGGAAGGTGCCGGGGCGTTCGGCGGCGAGTTTGCGGTAGAGCCCGACCGGTGTGTCGCCGTCCGCGAGCAGGCGCCGGGTGACGGGGATGACCCGCCGGTCCTTGGCGAGGGTGCGGAAGGTGTCGAGGTCCGGAAGGGCGGTGCCGGTGGTTCCCGTGGTCATGGCGCGGAGCCTACTGGTCCTGATCGTCCCGGGTGGCGAGCACGTCCGCGTCGAAGCAGGTGCGGTCGCCGGTGTGGCAGGCGGCGCCGACCTGGTCGACCCGGACCAGGACGGTGTCGGCGTCGCAGTCCAGCGCCACCGATTTCACATGCTGGACGTGGCCGGAGGTGTCGCCCTTGACCCAGTACTCCTGGCGGCTGCGGGACCAGTACGTGCAGCGGCCGGTGGTGAGGGTGCGGTGCAGCGCCTCGTCGTCCATCCAGCCGAGCATCAGCACCTCACCGGTGTCGTACTGCTGGGCGATGGCCGGGACCAGGCCGTCGGCGCCGCGCTTGAGCCGGGCGGCGATGGCGGGGTCGAGGGCGGGGTTGGTGTCCGGGGTGGTGGCGCGGCTGCTCATGGTGTCCATTGTGCCGTGCGGCATCCTGCTGGCATGCATCCTCAGCAGCCGTCCGCGCCGCCACCGCCGCCGGACCCGGACCGCGCCGCGCGGGTGGCGGCGCGGGTGCTGGGCGCGGTCTTCGCGGCGGCGGTGGTGGTGGCCGTGGTGGTCGCGGTGGTGGTGCTCCACTCGTAGGGCGGCCTACGGGAACGGGCTCACACGCCCAGCTTCGCCGCCGTCACCAGGTCGACCGCCTCCTTGTCGCCGTCCAGCTGCACATCGGCGACCTCCTGCCGGCCGAAGGCGAACATCGTCAGCTCGCCCGGCTCGCCGACGACGGTGACCACTGGGGTGCCGCGATGGGCCACCGCCGTGCGCCCGTCGGGGCGCCGCAGCACCAGGCCCACCGGCGACTTCCGGCCCAGCACCCGGGCCATCCGCTCGATCCTGGACCATAGGGCGTCCGCGAAGACGGGGTCCAGCTCCCGGGCCGCCCAGTCCGGCTGGGCACGGCGTACGTCCTCGGCGTGGACGTAGAACTCCACGGTGTTGGACGCCTCGTCGATCTGCTTCAGTGCGAACGGCGACATCCGCGGCGGCCCGGTCCTGATCAGCTGGATCAGCTCCTCGTAGGGCTTGGCGGCGAACTCCGCCTGTACCCGTTCCAGCCGGGCGGCCAGCGGCTTGACGAGCAGCCCGCCGGCCGCGTCGGCGCGCCGCTCGCGCACCACCACATGCGCGGCCAGGTCCCGCGCGCTCCAGTTTTCGCACAGCGTCGGGGCCTCGGGGCCGGCGCTCTCCAACAGGTCGGCGAGGAGGAGCCGTTCACGCTTCGCATGGGTCGACATGCGGCCAGCCTACGACCGGCCCCGCACCGCTGCCACGGGGCCGCGCCCGCCGGTGGCCGCACGTTCACCCCGCCCGCCGAGCCCCCGGTCCTCAGGACGCGCCCGGGTCCACATGCTCCATCAGGATGCGCGCCAGCTCCCGGGCGGCGCGCGGCGGGGAGACATCGCCCCGGTGGGCGACGGACACCACGCGGTGCATTCCGGGCGTCGAGAAGCGGGTGACCCGCAGGCCGGAGCGTTCGGCGACCATGCTGGGGACGACGGCGAGGCCCAGCCCGGCCCGGACGAAGCCGAGGACCGCGTCCATCTCCCCGCCCTCGACGGTGAAGGCCGGCTCGAAACCGGCCGCGCGGCACGCCGCGGTGGTGAATTCCCGCAGGTCGTAGCCGCGGCGGAACATGGCCAGCGGACGGCCGCGGAGATCCTCCACCCGGATGCGGGTGCGCCGGCCGACGGGGGCCGGGCGGTCGGGGGCGGAGACCACGACGAGTTCCTCGCGCAGCAGCTCGGCGGTGGTCAGGGCGGGGGCCTGGACCGGGAGCGGGGTGATGATCAGGGCCAGGTCCAGGGCGCCGTCGGCGAGCGCCCGGACCAGGTCCTGTGAGCCGTCCTCGGTGACGAGCAGGTCCACACCGGGGTAGCCGGCGTGGAAGGCGCGCAGGACGTCGGGGACGAGGCTGGCGCAGAGGCTGGGCGGGGCGCCGAGGCGGAGCCGGCCGCGGCGCAGCTGGGCGACCTCCTGGACCTCGCGGCGGGCGGTGTCGGCGTCGGCAAGGATGCGCCGGGCGAACGGCAGCAGGGTCTCGCCGGCGTCGGTGAGGGTGATGTGCCCCCGGGCCCGGTGGAAGAGCTCGGCCCCCAACTCCCGTTCCAGGGAGCGGATTTGCTGGGACAGGGAGGGCTGGGCGACATGTTCGCGCTCGGCGGCGCGGGTGAAGTGCCGGGTGTCGGCCACGGCGGTGAAGTAGCGGAGCTGCTGGAGCTGCATGAGGGCCACGGTACGCCCGTCGATAGGCAACGGCTATGGAGATGAGCCGCACCATGTCTTGGACTGATGGGCGGACCGGTCCCTACCGTCGGGACCCATGGCACTGGACACCCGGACGGACCGACGGCCGTCCTTCGCGGGCCTGCTGTGGGGCTCGACCGTCGGCAAGAAGACGGTGATGGCCGTGAGCGGGCTGGTCATGCTGCTCTACCTGGTCGTCCACATGCTCGGAAACCTGAAGATCTTCTTCGGGGCGGACGAGTTCAACGGCTACGCCCACTGGCTGCGCGTCGTCGGCGAACCGTTCATGCACGACGAGTGGACGCTGTGGCTGGTCCGCGTGGTCCTGGTGGCCGCCGTCGTCGCCCATGCCACGTCCGCGTACCAGCTCAGCCGCCGCGGCATCAAGGCGCGCCCCGGAAAGTACGTGCACAAGAAGGCCCGGACCAGCTACGCCACCCGCACCATGCGCTGGGGCGGCATCATCCTCGGCCTGTTCATCGTCTGGCACCTGCTCGACTTGACCACCGGCACCGTGCACACCGGCGGCTTCCAGGAGGGCCGCCCGTACCAGAACGTCGTGGACACCTTCTCGACCTGGTACGGCAACGTCATCTACCTCGTCGCGATGCTGGCCCTCGGACTGCACATCCGGCACGGCTTCTGGAGCGCCGCCCAGACGCTCGGCGTCGGCAGCCGGGCCCGCGAGCGCCTGCTGAAGACCCTCGCCCAGGTCCTCGCGCTGGTGCTGACTGTGGGCTTCGTCTCCGTACCCGTCGCCGTCATGACCGGAGTGGTGAGCTGACATGACCTCCTACCCGCACTACGCGACCGGGGAGCCGGTCCGCGACACCAAGGCGCCGGACGGGCCGGTCGCCGAGCGCTGGGACCGGCGGCGCTTCGAGGCGAAGCTGGTCAACCCCGCCAACCGCCGCAAGCACACCGTCATCGTGGTCGGCACCGGCCTGGCGGGCGGCTCGGCCGGGGCCACGCTCGCCGAACAGGGCTACCACGTCGTGCAGTTCTGCTACCAGGACTCCGCGCGCCGCGCCCATTCGATCGCCGCGCAGGGCGGCATCAACGCGGCGAAGAACTACCGCAACGACGGCGACTCGGTCCACCGGCTGTTCTACGACACCGTCAAGGGCGGTGACTTCCGGGCCCGCGAGTCGAATGTCCACCGGCTCGCGCAGATCTCCGTCGAGATCATCGACCAGTGCGTCGCCCAGGGCGTGCCCTTCGCGCGGGAGTACGGCGGTCTGCTCGACACCCGCTCCTTCGGCGGCGTCCAGGTCTCCCGGACCTTCTACGCCCGCGGGCAGACGGGCCAGCAGCTGCTGCTCGGTGCCTACCAGGCGCTGTCGCGGCAGATCGGCGCCGGGAACGTCGAGCTGCACCCGCGGACCGAGATGCTCGATCTGATCGTCATCGACGGACGGGCGCGCGGCATCGTCGCCCGGGACCTGGTCACCGGGAAGATCGACACCTATGTCGCGGACGCCGTGGTCCTCGCGACCGGCGGCTACGGCAATGTCTTCTACCTCTCGACGAACGCCATGAACTCCAACGCCACCGCGATCTGGCGAGCGCACCGGCGCGGCGCCTACTTCGCCAACCCCTGCTTCACCCAGATCCACCCGACCTGTATCCCGCGCACCGGCGACCACCAGTCGAAGCTGACCCTGATGAGCGAGTCGCTGCGCAACGACGGCCGGATCTGGGTGCCGAAGGCCAGGGGCGACACCCGGACGCCCGCCGAGATACCCGAGGACGAGCGCGACTACTACCTGGAGCGCGCCTACCCGTCCTTCGGCAACCTCGTGCCCCGTGACATCGCCTCGCGCGCCGCGAAGAACGTCTGCGACGAGGGCCGCGGCGTCGGCCCCGGCGGGGAGGGCGTCTACCTGGACTTCGCGGACGCCATCCGGCGGATGGGCCGGGCGAAGGTGGAGGAGAAGTACGGCAACCTCTTCGACATGTACGCGCGGATCACCGCGGAGAACCCGTACGAGGTGCCGATGCGGATCTATCCCGCCGTGCACTACACGATGGGCGGGCTGTGGGTCGACTACGACCTGCAGACCACCGTCCCTGGCCTGTTCGCGATTGGCGAGGCCAACTTCTCCGACCACGGGGCCAACCGGCTCGGCGCCTCCGCGCTGATGCAGGGGCTGGCCGACGGCTACTTCGTCCTGCCGTCGACGATCAACGACTACCTGGCGCGCCATCCGCACCACGACGAGGTCTCCGCGGACCACCCGGTGGTCACGGCGGCGGTGCAGGAGACGGAGAACCGGCTGGCGCGGCTGCTCGCCGTCGACGGGGACCGTACGCCCGACTCCTTCCACCGGGAACTGGGCGAGCTGATGTGGGAGTTCTGCGGGATGGCCCGCAGCGACGAGGGGCTGCGCAAGGCCCTGGACCGGATCCCGCAGATCCGCGAGGAGTTCTGGCGCCGACTCAAAGTGCCCGGCACCGGTGAGGAGTTCAACCAGTCCCTGGAGAAGGCCAACCGCATCGTGGACTACCTGGAGCTCGCCGAGCTGATGTGCCTCGACGCGCTGCACCGGGCCGAGTCCTGCGGCGGCCACTTCCGCACGGAGCACCGGACCCCGGACGGTGAGGCCGCGCGCCGCGACGAGGAGTTCTCCTACGCCGCGGCCTGGGAGTTCACCGCCACCGGCGAGGCCCCCGTGCTGCACAAGGAAGACCTGGTCTTCGAGTACGTCCACCCCACCCAGCGGAGCTACGCATGAGGCTCACCCTGCGCGTCTGGCGCCAGCCGAACGCCGACGCCGACGGTGCCCTGTCCACCTACGAGGTCGACGGCATCTCGCCGGACATGTCGTTCCTGGAGATGCTCGACACCCTCAACGAGGAGCTGATCCTCCAGGGTGACGACCCGGTCGCCTTCGACCACGACTGCCGCGAGGGCATCTGCGGCGCCTGCTCACTCGTCATCAACGGCGCGCCGCACGGCCCCGAGCACACCACGACCTGCCAGCTGCACATGCGGTCCTTCCGGGACGGCGACACCATCGACATCGAGCCGTGGCGCGCCGCGGCGTTCCCGGTCGTCAAGGACCTGGTCGTCGACCGCTCCGCCTTCGACCGGATCATCCAGGCCGGCGGATACATCACCGCGCCGACCGGGGCCGCGCCGGAGGCCCATGCGACGCCCGTGCCCAAGCCGGACGCCGAGTCCGCGTTCGAGCACGCCGAGTGCATCGGCTGCGGTGCCTGTGTGGCGGCCTGTCCGAACGGGGCCGCGATGCTGTTCACCTCGGCCAAGGTGAACCATCTCAATGTGCTGCCGCAGGGCGCGCCCGAACGCGGCAGCCGGGTGCTGGACATGGTGGCGCAGATGGACGACGAGGGCTTCGGCGGCTGCACCCTCGCCGGTGAGTGCGCCACCGCCTGCCCCAAGGGCATCCCGCTGTTCAGCATCACGGCGATGAACCGCGAGTTCCTCCGGGCGGCACGCAAGGGCCGCTGAGGCAGGACCGCCGAGGAAGGGCCGCCGGGGAAAGACCGCCGAGCCGCCCCGCCTCAGCGCACCGGGTGCCCCGCACCCCGCAGTGCGTCCTTGACCTGGGAGATGCGCAGATCGCCGAAGTGGAAGACGGAGGCGGCCAGCACCGCGTCGGCGCCGGCGGCCACGGCCGGGGCGAAGTCGTCCAGCCTGCCGGCGCCGCCGGAGGCGATGACCGGGACGGAGACGTGCTTGCGGACCGCCTCGATCATCTCGACGTCGTAGCCGTCCTTGGTGCCGTCGGCGTCCATGGAGTTGAGGAGGATCTCCCCGGCGCCCAGCTCGGCGGCGCGGTGCGCCCATTCGACGGCGTCGATACCGGTGCCGCGGCGGCCGCCGTGGGTGGTGACCTCGTATCCGGACGGCGTGCCCGCGTCGGTGCGGCGGGCGTCGACCGAGAGGACCAGGACCTGGCTGCCGAAGCGTTCGGCGATCTCGCGGATGACGTCGGGGCGAGCGATGGCGGCGGTGTTGACCCCGACCTTGTCGGCGCCGGCCCGCAGCAGCTTGTCGACGTCCTCGGGGGTGCGGACGCCGCCGCCGACGGTCAGCGGGATGAAGACCTGCTCGGCGGTGCGGCGGACCACGTCGTAGGTGGTCTCGCGGTTGCCGGAGGAGGCGGTGATGTCGAGGAAGGTCAGCTCGTCGGCGCCCTCATCCCCGTAGATCTTCGCCATCTCGACGGGGTCGCCGGCGTCCCGCAGGTTCTGGAAGTTGACGCCCTTGACGACCCGGCCGTTGTCGACGTCCAGGCAAGGGATGACTCGGACCGCCAGGGTCATGTCGGTTCAGGCCTCTCTGACAGTGCTCGGAATGCTTCGAGTTCTACTTCGACCAGGACGCGGGAGTCGGCGAAGCCGGAGACCACGACCAGGGTCGAGACGGGCGGCGCGGCGGCGAACAGCTCCCGGTGGGCGCGGCCGGCCGCGTCCACATCGCGTAGGTGCGTGAGGTACAGACGGGTGCGGAGGACCGCTTCGGCGCCGAGGCCGAAGGGGGTGAGGGCCTCCAGCGCGTGGGTGAGGGCGGCCTTGGTCTGCACATAGGGGTCGCCCTCCCCCTGCAGGACGCCATCGACCAGTGGCATCGTGCCGGCGACCAGGACCCGGTCGCCGGCCGCCACGGCGCGTGCGAATCCGATCTTCTCTTCCCAGGGGCTGCCGGTCCGTACGCGCTCGATGGTCATCACGCCGCCTTTCGGTTACGACACTGCTGCCAGCGCCTCTTCGAGGGTGAACGCCTTCGCATAGAGCGCCTTGCCGACGATCGCGCCCTCGACACCTTCCGGGACCAGCGTGGCCAGCGCCCGCAGGTCGTCGAGCGAGGACACGCCGCCCGAGGCGACCACCGGCCGGTCGGTGGCGGCGCAGACGTTCCGCAGCAGTTCCAGGTTGGGGCCCTGGAGGGTGCCGTCCTTGTTGATGTCGGTGACGACATAGCGGGCGCAGCCCTCGGTGTCGAGGCGGGCCAGCGTCTCGTAGAGGTCGCCGCCGTCGCGGGTCCAGCCGCGGCCGCGCAGCGTCGTGCCGCGGACGTCCAGGCCGACCGCGATCTGGTCGCCGTGCTCGGCGATGACCTTGGCGACCCACTCGGGGGTCTCCAGCGCGGCGGTGCCGAGGTTGACCCGGCGGCAGCCGGTGGCGAGGGCGGCGGCGAGCGTGTCGTCGTCGCGGATGCCGCCGGACAGCTCGACCTTGATGTCCATGGAGCGGGCGACCTCGGCGATCTGCGCCCGGTTGTCGCCGGTGCCGAAGGCCGCGTCGAGGTCGACGAGGTGCAGCCATTCGGCGCCGGACCGCTGCCAGGCGAGGGCCGCCTCCAGCGGGTCGCCGTAGGAGGTCTCGGAGCCGGACTCGCCGTGGACGAGGCGGACGGCCTGGCCGTCGCGGACATCGACGGCGGGGAGGAGTTCGAGCTTCGGCATCAGGGGGCTCACAGGGTGTTGATCCAGTTGGTCAGGAGCTGGGCGCCGGCGTCGCCGGACTTCTCGGGGTGGAACTGGGTGGCGCACAGCGGGCCGTTCTCGACCGCGGCCACGAAGGGCTCGCCGTGCGTGGCCCAGGTGACCTTGGGCGCGGTGAGATGCGGGTTGCCGACCTCCAGCTCCCAGTCGTGCACCGCGTAGGAGTGCACGAAGTAGTAGCGGGCGTCGGCGGGCAGCCCGGCGAAGAGCCGGGAGCCCTCGGCGGCCTCGACGGTGTTCCAGCCCATGTGCGGGACGATGTCGGCCTTGAGCGGGCCGACCGTGCCGGGCCACTCGTCCAGGCCCTCGGTCTCCACACCGTGCTCGATGCCCCGGCCGAAGAGGATCTGCATGCCGACGCAGATGCCCATGACGGGGCGGCCGCCGGCCAGCCTGCGGCCCACCAGCCAGTCGCCGCGGGCCTCCTTCAGCCCGGCCATACAGGCGGCGAAGGCGCCGACACCGGGGACCAGCAGCCCCTCGGCGTTCATCGCCCGGTCGAAGTCCCGGGTGATCTCGACGTCGGCGCCGACATGCGCCAGGGCACGCTCGGCGGAGCGGACGTTGCCGAAGCCGTAGTCGAAGACGACGACGCGCTTACGGGATGCCGAGGGGCTCAATTCCATACCTCCAGCCGCAGCACACCGGCGATCAGACACAGCGCCGAGCCGAGGGACAACAGCACGATCAGGCCCTTGGGCAGCTGCTGCTTCCAGAAGGAGTAGACGCCGCCGAGGAGGAAGAGCCCGACCAGGATGAAGACGGTGGAGAGACCGTTCACGGGCTACAGGGCTCCCTTGGTGGAGGGGATGATGCCGGCCGCCCGCGGGTCGCGCTCGCTGGCGTACCGCAGGGCGCGGGCCAGCGCCTTGAACTGGCACTCCACGATGTGGTGGGCGTTGCGCCCGTACGGGACGTGGATGTGCAGCGCTATCTGGGCCTGGGCGACGAAGGACTCGAAGATGTGCCGGGTCATCGTGGTGTCATAGCTGCCGATCATCGGCGCCATGTTCTCCGGCTCGGTGTGCACCAGGTACGGGCGGCCGGAGAGGTCGACGGTCACCTGGGCGAGCGACTCGTCCAGGGGGACCGTGCAGTTGCCGAAGCGGTAGATCCCGGACTTGTCGCCGAGGGCCTGCTTGAAGGCGGCACCCAGGGCGAGGGCGGTGTCCTCGATGGTGTGGTGGGTGTCGATGTGCAGATCGCCGTCGGTCTTGACCTTGAGGTCGAACAGACCGTGCCGGCCGAGCTGGTCGAGCATGTGGTCGTAGAAGCCGACACCGGTCGAGACGTCCACGTCCCCCTTGCCGTCGAGATCGATCTCGACGAGCACGGACGTTTCCTTCGTCGTGCGCTCCACGCGTCCTACGCGGGTCATCGCTTGCTCTCCTTCAGTACTGCGCGAACCGCGTCCAGGAACGCGTCGTTCTCGGCCGGGGTGCCGGCGGTGACCCGCAGCCAGCCCGGTACGCCGTTGTCACGGACCAGCACACCGTGGTCAAGGATCGCCTGCCAGGTGGCGTGGGAATCCTCGAAGAGACCGAACTGCACGAAGTTGGCGTCGGAGTCGACGACCCGGCAGCCGGCCGCCCGCAGCTCGCTGACCAGGCGGTCCCGCTCGGTCTTCAGCTGCTCGACGTACTTCAGGAGCGTGTCGGTGTGCTCCAGTGCGGCCAGTGCGGTGGCCTGGGTGACGGACGAGAGGTGGTACGGGAGCCGGACGAGCTGGACGGCGTCGACCACGGCGGGGTCGGCGGCCAGATAGCCCAGCCGCAGCCCGGCGGCGCCGAAGGCCTTGGACATCGTCCGGGAGACCACCAGATTCGGCCGGCCCGCGATCAGCGGCAGCAGCGAGGGCCGGTGGCTGAACTCGCCGTAGGCCTCGTCGACCACCACCAGGGCCCCGGCGGCATCGGCACGGGCCGCCTGCGCCGCCTCGTACAGCGCCAGCACCGTCTCGGCCTCGACGGCGGTGCCGGTGGGGTTGTTCGGCGAGCAGATGAAGACCACATGCGGACGGTGCTCGGCGATGGCCGCCCGCGCCGCCTCCACATCGATGGTGAAGTCGTCGTTGCGCGGGCCGGAGAGCCAGCCGGTGCCCGTGCCGCGGGAGATCAGCCCGTGCATCGAGTACGAGGGCTCGAAGCCGAGGGCGGTGCGGCCGGGGCCGGCGAAGGTCTGCAGCAGCTGCTGGATGACCTCGTTGGAGCCGTTGGCGGCCCACACCTGGTCCTTGTTGACCTCGTGGCCCGCGGTGTGGGTGAGGTAGCGGGCCAGTTCGGTGCGCAGCTCGACGGCGTCCCGGTCGGGGTAGCGATTGAGCTGCCGGGCGGCCTCGGTCACCCGCTCGGCGATCCGCCGGACCAGCGGCTCGGGCAGCGGGTAGGGGTTCTCGTTGGTGTTCAGCCGCACCGGGACGTCCAGCTGCGGAGCCCCGTAGGGGGACTTGCCGCGCAGCTCGTCACGGATGGGGAGCTCGTCCATACGGGACACAGCGGAGTTACGGGTCACGTGCCTGCTCACTTGCTCTGCGGGACCTTCCAGTCGAACCTGGCCTTGAGCGCCGCACCATGCGCCGGAAGATCCTCGGCCTCGGCGAGGGTCACCACATGGTGGGCGACCTCGGCCAGCGCGTCGCGCGAGTAGTCCACGACATGGATGCCGCGCAGGAAGGACTGCACGGACAGCCCGGAGGAGTGGCAAGCGCAACCGCCGGTGGGCAGCACGTGGTTGGATCCGGCGCAGTAGTCACCGAGGGAGACCGGGGCGTACGGGCCGACGAAGACGGCGCCGGCGTTACGGACCCGGGCGGCGACGGCGGTGGCGTCGGCGGTCTGGATCTCCAGATGTTCGGCGCCGTAGGCGTCCACGACCCGCAGGCCCTCGTCGATGCCGTCGACGAGGACGGTCGCGGACTGCCGGCCGGCCAGCGCCTCGGTGATCCGCTCGATGTGCTTGGTGGCCGCGACCTGCCGCTTGAGCGCCTCGTCGACGGCGTCGGCGAGCTCGGCGGAGTCGGTGACCAGGACGGCGGCGGCGAGGGTGTCGTGCTCGGCCTGGCTGATCAGGTCGGCGGCGACGTGCTCGGGGTCGGCGGTGGCGTCCGCGAGGACCGCGATCTCGGTCGGGCCGGCCTCGGCGTCGATACCGATCCGGCCCTTGAGCAGGCGCTTGGCGGAGGCGACGAAGATATTGCCGGGGCCCGTGACGAGGTTGACCGGCAGACACTCCTCGGTGCCGTACGCGAACATCGCGATGGCCTGGGCGCCGCCGGCCGCGTAGACCTCATCGACCCCGAGCAAGGCGCAGGCGGCGAGGATGGTCGGGTGCGGCCGGCCGCCGAACTCCTTCTGCGGCGGGGAGGTCACGGCGATGCCCTCGACGCCGGCTTCCTGCGCCGGGACCACGTTCATGACCACCGAGGACGGGTAGACCGCGAGGCCGCCGGGGACATAGAGCCCGACCCGCTCGACCGGCACCCAGCGTTCGGTGACCGTGCCGCCGGGGACGACCTTGGTGGTGACGTCCGTGCGGCGCTGTTCGCGGTGGACGATCCGGGCGCGCCGGATGGACTCCTCCAGGGCGGCCCGGACAGCCGGGTCCAGCCCGTCGAGCGCCGCCCGCAGGGCCTCGGCGGGCACCCGCACCTGCTCGATCTCGACGCCGTCGAACCGCCGCGCATAATCGATCAGCGCCGCGGTGCCGCGATGGCGCACGTCCTCGCAGATGGGCCGCACCTGCTCCAGGGCGGCTTCCACGTCGAACTCGGCACGGGGCAGCAGGTCGCGCAGGGCGCCGCCCTCGGGAAGGGCGTCACCGCGCAGATCGATTCGGGAGATCACTCCCCCAGTGTCTCAGACCCGCTCCGGCGCCCGAGCGGCCGTATCACTCAGTGATACACAGCGGAGTACGCCTCGGACGCACCGTGACCCGGCCGTCCGAAGTTGACCGGAGTTGGCCCTGACCATGCGTGTTCAAGCAGTCACGGGGCGGGCAAGGGCCTCAACAACGGCGTACGGGGAGACCTGCGGGACGCGATACGACCGGTGCACGCGGTGCGTCCGAACAGGTTGCGACACACCACGGGAGAGCAAGGGGGACCCACAGTGACCGAGCCCGGGGACGGCGACGCGCCCGCCGACCTGCAGCTGACGTCAGCGGAATGGAGCATGTGGCAGGCATTCCGCAACGGCAGCACCTGCGATCTGCACATCGGCGATCCGGCCAGGGACGATCCGCACGGACAGCACCTGTGGGGCCCCGAGCGCCGGGTGCGCGGCCGGGTCGTGGCGCTGCTGCTGCTCGACGGGCCGCCCCCGCAGCCCGGCCGGGTCACCGCGCTCAAGCTCACCGGTGCGTACATCACGGACACTCTCGACGTCGCGGGCGGCGCGATCAAGCCATTCGTGGAGCTGCGCGACTGCCGCTTCGAGGCCGAGCTGGTACTCCCCGAGAGCCGGTTCACCACCCTGCGGCTGGTGAACTGCGCGATACCCCGGGTGGAGGCGGCCCGGGTACAGACCGAGGGCGATCTGCATCTGCCGCGCTGTGTGGTGCAGTCCGGCATCCGGCTCACCGACGCCCAGATCGGCACGGACCTGATGCTCAATCAGACCGTGGTGCACAAGGACCGGCAGGGCCGGTCGATCATGGCGGACGGGCTGACCGTCACCCAGGACCTCCAGGCCGAGATGCTGGAGTCCTACGGCGAGCTGTCGCTGCGCGGCGCCACCATCGGCGTGTCCCTGAGCCTGCGCGGCAGCCGGCTGAGCAACCCGTTCGGCCGCCGGGCCCTGAACGCCCCGCAGCTGACCGTCGAGCGCACGCTGTATCTGACCGCCGCCGGGCTGCCCAACTCCCCGTTCTCCAGCGGCGCCACTCCCCCGTACGGCACCGCCTACACCCCGTCGCGCGGCACCCGGGTGCAGCGCTTCGAGTGCGAGGGCGGGATGCGGCTGGACGACGGGCGGTTCGGGGACGCGCTCGACTTCGAGCACGCCCGTTTCATCATGGAGTCCGACCAGGAGCTGTCGCTGCGCCGCATCCAGACGCCCGAGCTGCGGTTCCTCGGCGAGCGGCCACAGCGCGGCCGGGTCATCCTCTCCGGCGCCCGGGTGGTCAACCTCGTCGACAAGTCGGCGAGCTGGCCGGGCCTCGGCGGACTGTGGATGGCCGGCTTCGCCTACGAGACGCTGATCCCGCGCGGCCACTTCCCGCTCTCGTTACGGCTCCAGTGGGTGGCCGCGGCGACCCCCGAGTACGCCCCCGAGCCGTACGAGATGCTCGCCGCCTCGCTGCGCACCACCGGCGAGGACTCCGACGCCCGCGAGGTGCTGCTGGCCAAACAGCGGCGCCGCCGCGAAACGCTGCCCCTGGCGGCAAAGACCTGGGGCTTCCTCCAGGACTGGACAGTCGCCTACGGCTACCGCCCAGGACGAGCCGCGGTCTGGATGGCCATCCTGTGGGCCATAGGCACCATCTACTTCTCGATGTCCCCGCCCCCACCCCTCAAAACAGGCGAAGCACCCCCCTGGAACCCCTACCTCTACGCCCTGGACCTGCTCCTCCCGGTCATAGACCTCAACCAGAGCGCCGCCTGGAAACCGGGCGGCGGCGCCCAGTGGGCAGCCGCCATCCTCATCCTGGCGGGCTGGGTACTGGCCACAACGGTCGCAGCCGGCGCGTCCCGGCTCCTCCGACGGCAATAGCCAGTCCACTACGACCGACAAGGCGCACCGAACCACCAACATGCACCCCCACCGGCCTTTTCCCCATCCACCAACGGGAGGGGACGGGCCGGAGCGGGTGGGGTGCCGGACGTAAAGCGAAGCAGTCCGGCACCCCACCCGCGGAGGCCCGTCACCGCACCCGACAGCCCCGCGCAGCGGACCCCGCCCGCCGCAGGCACAACGGCGAGACAGCCGAAAACACCCGAGAACCCGCGCGACGGAATCGCAACCACCACGACGGAGATTCCCGACCACGTGGGAACACAGCCAAGCGCAGCGTCTAGGCTTACGGGCTGTGACCTCCCTGCGCCTACCGCTCTTCCCACTGAACTCGGTGCTGTTCCCGGGGCTCGTGCTCCCGCTGAACGTGTTCGAGGCGCGGTACCGGGCCATGATGCGCGATCTGAGCGCGGTGGCCGAGGACGACCGCCGGTTCGCGGTGATCGCGATCCGGGACGGCCGGGAGGTCGCCGCCACCGCGCAGGGCATGCCGGACAACACGGTGCCCGCCGCGGACGGTCCCACGGCGGGTTTCGGCGACGACCCGATGCAGGCGTTCCACACCGTGGGCTGTATCGCCGACGCGGCCACCATCCGGGAGAAGTCGTCCGACGACGACACCGGCTATGAGGTGCTGGCCACCGGCACCACCCGCTTCCGGCTGCTGTCGGTGGATGCCTCGGGGCCGTATCTGACCGGTGAGCTGGAGGAGCTGGCGGACGACGACGGAGAGGGCGCGGGTGCGCTCGCCTCCGGGGTCGTCCGGGCGTTCCGTACCTATCAGAAGCGGCTGGCCTGGGCGAATGAGCGGACCCTGTCGAGCGGGCAGGATCTGCCGGCCGACCCGTCCGTGCTGTCGTACCTGGTCGCCGCGGCGGCCGTGCTGGACGTTCCCGCCAAGCAGCGGCTGCTGGAGGCCCCGGACACCGCGGCCCGGCTGGCGCAGGAGCTGAAACTGCTTCGCCAGGAGTCGGCGGTGCTCGGTAAGCTCCCGTCGCTGCCGGCGGTGGACCTGACCCGGCAGCCGACCAGCCCCAACTGACCCACCGGCCCCGGCTGAGCCACTGGCCCCCGGCTTCCGGGCCCCTGACGCGAGGCACGAAGACGTTGGCGAAGAAGTCCAAGAAATCCGTCGGCACCCCGGCGACGGTCGCCCTCACCGCGGCCGGTGTCCCGTTCACCACGCACTCCTACGAGCACGACCCGGCCGCACCGTCGTACGGCGAGGAGGCCGCCGAGGCGCTCGGTGTCGCGCCCGACCAGGTGTTCAAGACCCTGCTGGCAGAGGTCGACGGCACCCTGACGGTCGCCGTGGTCCCGGTGTCGGGGTCCCTGGACCTCAAGGCGCTGGCGGCCGCGGTGGGCGGCAAGCGGGCCACCATGGCCGACCCGGCGGCGGCCGAGCGCAGCACGGGCTACGTCCGGGGCGGGATCTCCCCGCTGGGGCAGCGCAAGCGGCTGCGCACGGTCGTGGACGCCTCCGCCGAGGGCCGGCCGACGGTCTGTGTCTCGGCGGGGCGGCGCGGGCTGGAGGTCGAGCTGTCGCCGGAGGATCTGGTGGCGCTCACGGGGGCGCACCTCGCGCCGATCGCCCGCGGCTGAACACACGACGGGGCGGCCGGTGGGCCGGCCGCCCCGCGAGATCCGTTGTGGCTCAGCCCTCGGTGGGCGGCCGCCGGTCGTGGTCCTTCCGGAGCCGGTCCGGGACCTCCTGCTGCGGTGCCTGCTGTTCCTGCTGCGGTGCCTGGTGTTCGTGCTGGTCCTGCGGGCCGTGCTGCCCGGGGTGCTGCTGCGGCCCGTGCTGCCCCTGGAGCCAGTACGGGACCTCCGGCATCGGGTCCGGCGGCCCGAACAGCGCGGAGAGCACCAGCTGGGTGAACATCGCCCCGATCGGCCAGGCCAGCAGCGCGCCCTTGGCCTGGAGCCGCAGCGGGCCGTCGAAGACCACCCCGGGGCCGACCTCCTTGGCGTGTGCGGCCATGTCCGGGGTGGGGCCCAGCCACATCCCCGTCAGCCAGCCCACCGTCGCGCCGAGCAGCCCGCCCACGACCAGCGCCACGACCAGCGGAATCCCGCCCCGCCGGCGGAAGAGGAAGACCACCGCGGTGGTGAGCACACCGAAGGCGAAGGCCAGCAGGAGGAAGGTGCCGTCCGCGCCGATCGACTCCTCGCCCTCGGTGTTCTTGAGGTAGACGTTGCGGGTGTCCGCGACCAGCGGGACATGCGGGGCGAGCCAGTTCCACAGCAGGCCGAGCAGCACTCCCGTCAGCGCGACCAGGAACGCGATCAGCGCACCCTCGCGCAGCTCACGGGCCATCTCCGGGCCGACGGGCCCACCGTGCTCGGCGGCGGGCGCGGCCTCGGGGTGCCGGGGCTCTTCGGGCGGTTGGTTGTCGCGGGGCGTCAGCGGTGCGGTCACCCCGTCATCGTGCCAGGTGGGGCCCGTGGGACCGGAAGCAGGACGCCCGTTCGGCGGGGTGGCGGCGCTCACCGGGTCGCCGCCCGGCGGTAGGCCCAGGTGGCGACGGCCAGCGACAGCACCCCGACGGCCGCGCAGACGCCCAGGTCGGCGCCGACCACGAGCCAGTCCGGGTGCGGGTCGAAGCTGCGGGCCAGCGCCTCCACGCCATAGGTCGAGGGCAGCAGATCACGGGCCCAGCCGATCACCGCGGGCATCCGTTCGGCCGGCAGCACGCCCAGCAGCAGCGCCGCCGACATGCCCAACTGACCGCAGAGCGTGGCGAATTCCTGGCGCGGGGCGAGCAGACCGAGGGCCGCTCCGAGACCGGCCAGTGCCGCCCCGGCGAGCGGGAGCACCGCGGCCAGCACCCACAGATGCGCCATCGGCAACTGGAAGAGCACACAGCCGGTGACCGCGGTGACCACCGTCCCCGGCACGGTGAACGAGGCGTATGCGGCGGCGGCGCCGAGCACCACGGCGGCCGGCGGCACCGGCAGCGTCGCGTAGTGGTCGAGCCCGCCGTTGGCCCGCAGCTGGCCGAAGTACTGGGCGAGGAGGTTGAGCGCCACGAAGGCGACGACCAGCACGCTGGAGCCGGACACCACCGCCCGCGCCGGTTGGCCGCCGTCGACCACACCGCGCAGCAGCACCATGATCCCGATGGACTGGAAGGTCGCGACGAACAGCAGCGGGATCCGCGCGACCCGGGCCCGGGAGAGCTGGGCACGGTAGACGGCGACCAGCGCGGGCACCAGACGGGCGGGCGGCGCCAGCGGGGCGGCCTGCTCGTCGCGTACCGCGCCGGCCGGGGCCGCTTGGGCCACCGCCTGCACGGGAACCACACTCACGCTGTCATCACGCCTTCCTCGCTGCCCCGTGGTCATGCATACGTCTGCCGGACCCCTCACCGTTCACGCCTTGACCAGTCCCTCGGCCCGGCCGCCGAGGGCCAGGTACACATCTTCCAGGCTCGGCGTGGCGAGGGTGAAGTCGTCGAGCGCGGCGAAGGCGGGGCCCGCGGTGACGGCGGCGACGGCGGAGCGGGCCCGGTCGGCGGGCAGCCGGAGGGTCCAGCGGCGGCCGGAGGCGTGCGCGTCGGCTTCGAGGGCGGCGACCTCGGGCACGTCCAGCGGCGGGCGGTCGCGCCACACCAGCTCCAGCCGCACCTCGTCGCTCACCATTTCCTTCAGCCCGCCGGGCGTGTCACAGGCGATGACCCGGCCGCGGTCGATCACCGCGACCCGGTCGAGCACGCTCTCGGCCTCCAGGACGTTATGCGTCACCAGCACCACCGTGACCCCGCGCTCGGCCCGCCGCCGGTCCACCGCGGCCCATACGGCGCGCCGCGCCACCGGGTCCATGCCGGTGGTCGGCTCGTCCAGCACCAGCAGCGGCCGCTCGCCGATCAGCGCGGTGGCGAAGCAGGCCAGCCGGCGCTGCCCGCCGGACAGCTTCTTCAGCGCCCGGCCGGTGAGGTCCGCGAGACCCAGCTCGTCGATCACCGCGTCCCGCTCGGCGCGCGCCTCGCGGGCCCCGAGGCCGCGCAGTCGGCCGGTGGTCTCCACGGCCAGCGCGACGGTCATCTCGTCCAGCGCGGTGGACTCCTGTCCCAGGTAGCCGAGCAGCCGGGCGGCCCGCTCCGGGTGGCGCACCAGATCGTGGCCCAGTACGGAGATGGCGCCGGAGTCGGGGCGCAGCAGTCCGGTGAGCTGGCGTACCAGGGTGGACTTCCCGGCGCCGTTGGGGCCGAGCAGCCCGAAGATCTCGCCGCGGTGCACCTCCAGCGTGATGCCGTCGCTGGCGCGTACGGCGGGCGCCTGTGCCGCCCCGCGGCGCCCGCGCATCGCGGGGTACGTCTTGACCAGGTCCCGCACGGCGCACACCGGCACCCCGCGCTCCACCTGTTTTGCACCCGTCCTCACGAGCTATGAGGGTACGCGTCCCCGGCCCGCCTCCGGGCCGCGGGGCACCGGCGGGCGAGCCGGGCCCGTCGCCGTCCGGGCCCGTGCGGGCCGTCAGTCCCCGGCGGGCGCGTGCTCGGCGGCCGTCCGCAGATCGACCTCGCGCCAGAAACCGGCCCGGATCGCGTAGCGGTCGTGTTCGTCGATCTGGTCGTCCTTGTGGGCGAGCAGTCCGAACCGGGCAGCGTAGCGCAGCAGTTCACCGTCGATCCGGTGCGGGATGCGCGGGTACTCCGTGGACAGCTGCTGGAGGTGCGCGGTGTCGGAGAGCCGGTCGGTCCAGCGGCGGGCGAAGACCTGGCCGACCTCGAAGGGGTCGCCGCTGACGGCGGTGATGTCCTCCTCGCGGTCGGCCCAGCGCTGCTCGGCGCTGGTGAGCTGGGCGAGGGTGGGCAGTGCGGCGGCGTCCGGCTCACCTGCCGGGCCGCCGCGTTCGACCCAGCCCTTGTCGGACGACCAGCGCAGGGTGGCGCCCGCCGCGGGCTGCGGGCCGCCCGCGCCGGGGGGCTGCTGGCCCGCGGCGTGCGCCCGGCCGAGACCGGCCAGGTCCTTGGGGGTGGGCACGACCTTGGAACCGGCGGCGCCGGGCTCGCCCGTGGCGGCCGGGCCGCTTCCGGCACCGGCGGCCGGGCGGGAGACGCCGTTGGCGCCGTTGTGCTCATGGGTGTGCTCGGCGGGTTCCGTGCCCGCCGCGGCGGCCGCCGCGGCCGCGGACTCGGGCAGCGGCGCGGAGAGGATCGCGGCGATCTCGGGGCGGGGTGCCGGCGGCGGGGCACAGGGGCCGCCGAGTTCCTTGGCGCGTACCGCGCGGGTGATCCAGGTCCGGTCCAGCACCCGCCGTTCATCGGCCTCGGCGACCAGGTCCTCGGACTGGTTGTAGTCGCCGTCCGCGGCCTGCACGGCCCAGAGGTGGACGGCGACGCCGTGCTCCTTCGCCGACATCAGTCCGGGCAGCAGATCGCCGTCGCCGGTGACCAGCACGATGTCGGAGCAGGCGCGGTTACGGGCGAGTTCGGTCAGCTCGGCGTGCATCGCGGCGTCCACGCCCTTCTGCGCCCAGCGGCCGTCGCTGCGGGTCAGGGCACCCAGCCGGACGGTGACCCGGGGCATCACCCGGAGCCTGCGGTGCTCGGGTTGCGGGACGCGGTCGGGGGCGCCGTCGAACCAGTAAATCCGCAGCAGCGGGCGCTCGGTGTCCGCCTCGGCGCGCTGCCGCAGCCCCTGGATGAGGGCGGCATGGTCGACGGTGATCCGGGAACGTGCGGGCTCTCCGGCGAGCAGACTCGCGGCGGCACCGAGCAAATACCCGGCGTCCACCAGGACGACGCAGCGATCCACGTTCCACCCTCTTCCCTGAGGTGCTGAAAGTCCGGTCGCCCCCCGGCTCGGCCCATGGCACGAGTGTGCTTCGGCTTTCCTTCGAGTCTGCCCGACCGTACGGGCGTTATCTGCCCGAACTCGATCATCGGCGTGGCGGATTCGGCGGGGGCTTTGTGCACGGTGCGTGATCAACCATATAACGCACGGTAATTGCCCGAAATGCAGCGGTCTGTCCGCCATGTAAGTCTGGTTCCGGCCCAGATCCCGGATTCCCCCCTCAGGAGGCAAAGATCATGGCCAAGGACAAGAAGCAGGACCGCAGTCAGCAGCAGAAGGGCTCCCCGGCCGAGCGCGGCCAGCAGGAGGCCCAGAAGGCGAGCCTGGAGGCACAGTCCCAGGCGCGGTCGCAGGCGCAGGGCAGCCCGGCGGATGTGGCACGTAAGCACCAGCGGCGCTTCGGCCACAACTGACCCACGCCACACAGAAGTTGAGGGGCGCGTCCACAACGGGCGCGCCCCTCGGGGTAACAGCGGCCCGCACGGGGCCGGGCGGCTCAGCCCGCCAGACAGGACGGGCCGAGCAGCACCTTCAGATCGCCGAACAGCGACGGGTCGGGGGTGACCCGGTGCCGGTCCAGCCGGAGCACGGTCGTCTTGCGCGCCCCCAGGAGCTTGATCCGCACCTCCGTGGAGCCGCGGTGGCTGCTGAGCACCTCGCCGAGCTTCTCGACCATCGGCGGAGTGACCTTGACGGTCGGAATGGTGATCGTCACGGGGGCGTTGGTCCCGGCCTCCGAGAGGTCGGGAACCATCATCTCCATGGCCACCAGCCGCGGGATGTCCTCCCGCTTGTCGAGCCGGCCCTTGACGAAGACCACGGTGTCCTCGACGAGTTGGGTGGACACCAGCTGGTAGGTGGCCGGGAAGAACATGCAGTCGATGGAGCCGGCCAGGTCCTCGACGGTGGCGATCGCCCAGGCGTTGCCCTGTTTGGTCATCTTGCGCTGGAGGCCGGAGATGATGCCGCCGATGGTGACGATCGAGCCGTCCGAGTAGTCGCCGCCGGTCAGCTGGGCGATGGCGGCGTCGGCCTTGTCGGACAGTACGTGTTCCAGCCCGAAGAGCGGGTGGTCGGAGACGTAGAGACCGAGCATCTCGCGCTCCTGGGCGAGGAGGTAGGTCTTGTCCCACTCGACGTCCGAGAACTCGATGTCCAGCCCGAAGCCCGGCCCCTCGTCGGCGCTGTCGTCGCCCATGCCGCCGAAGAGGTCGAACTGCCCCTCGGCCTCCTTGCGCTTGACCTGGACGACGTTGTCGATCATCGGCTCGTAGTGAGCCGTCAGCCCCTTGCGGGTGTGGCCCATCTCGTCGAAGGCACCGGCCTTGATCAGTGATTCGGTGGTGCGCTTGTTGCAGACGACCGCGTCGACCTTGTCGAGGTAGTCGGGGAAGGTGAGGTACTTCCCCTTCGCCTTGCGGCAGCGGATGATCGAATCGACGACGTTCTGGCCGACGTTACGGACCGCGGTGAGGCCGAAGAGGATCACATCGTCACCCTGGGCGGCGAAGTTCGCCTCCGACTCGTTGACGTTGGGCGGCAGCACCTTGATGCCCATGCGCCGGCACTCGTTCAGATAGACCGCCGACTTGTCCTTGTCGTCGCGCACCGAGGTCAGCAGCGCGGACATGTACTCGGCCGGGTAGTTGGCCTTGAGGTAGGCGGTCCAGTAGGTGACCAGGCCGTACGCGGAGGAGTGCGCCTTGTTGAAGGCGTAGCCGGCGAACGGGACCAGGACGTCCCACAGCGCCTGGATGGCCTGGTCGGAGAAGCCGTTCTTGCGGGCGCCCTCCTGGAAGAGCACGAAGTTCTTCGCCAGCTCCTCGGGCTTCTTCTTGCCCATGACGCGGCGGAGGATGTCGGCCTCGCCGAGGGAGTACCCGGCGATGATCTGGGCGGCCTTCTGCACCTGCTCCTGGTAGACGATCAGGCCGTAGGTGAGACCCAGGACCTCCTTGAGCGGCTCCTCCAGCTCCGGGTGGATCGGGGTGATCTCCTGGAGGCCGTTCTTGCGCAGCGCGTAGTTGGTGTGCGAGTCCATGCCCATCGGACCCGGGCGGTACAGGGCCGAGACGGCGGAAATGTCCTCGAAGTTGTCGGGCTTCATCAGCCGCAGCAGCGAGCGCATCGGGCCGCCGTCGAACTGGAAGACGCCGAGCGTGTCACCGCGGCAGAGCATCTCGTAGGTCTTGGGGTCGTCCAGCGGGATGGAGAGCATCTCCAGCTCGACACCCTTGTTCTTCCGCACCATCTTGACGGCGTCGTCCATGATGGTGAGGTTGCGCAGGCCCAGGAAGTCCATCTTCAGCAGGCCGAGCGACTCGCACTGGGGGTAGTCCCACTGCGTGATGGTGACGTTGTCGGTGTGCCGGACCCAGACCGGGGCGTGGTCGACGATCGGCTCACTGGACATGATCACGCCGGCCGCGTGCACACCCATCTGCCGGACCAGGCCCTCGACGCCCTTGGCGGTGTCGATGACCTTCTTCACGTCCGGTTCGTTCTCGTACATCCCCCGGATCTCGCCCGCCTCGCTGTAGCGCGGGTGCTTGGGGTCGGTGATGCCGCTGAGGTCGATGCCCTTGCCGAGGACGTCGGCGGGCATGGCCTTGGTGAGGCGGTCACCCATCGCGTACGGGTAACCCAGGACGCGCGCCGAGTCCTTGATGGCGTTCTTGGCCTTGATCTTGCCGTAGGTGCCGATCATGGCGACCTTGTCGGCGCCGTACTTTTCCGTGACATACCGGATGACTTCGACGCGCCTGCGCTCGTCGAAGTCGATGTCGACATCGGGCATGGAGACACGCTCGGGGTTGAGGAACCGCTCGAAGATCAGCCCGTGCGTGATCGGGTCGAGGTCGGTGATGCCCATGGCGTACGCCACGATCGAACCGGCCGCGGAGCCACGGCCGGGGCCGACCGCGATGCCGTTGTTCTTGGCCCACATGATGAAGTCGGCGACGACGAGGAAGTAGCCCGGGAACCCCATCTGGATGATGATGTCCATCTCGTACTCGGCCTGCTTCTGCCGGTCCTCGGGGACCCCGCCCGGGAAGCGGCGCTGCATGCCGACCCGGACCTCCTCCTGGAACCAGGTGACCTCGGTGAAGCCCTCCGGGATGTCGAACTTCGGCATCAGGTCGCGCTTCTCGAACATCCCGCTGGTGTCGATCTGCTCGGCGACCAGGAAGGTGTTGGCGCAGCCCTCCTGCCAGGCGTCCGAGGAGTCGATGGCGTACATCTCGTCCGTGGACTTGAGGTAGTAGCCGGTGCCGTCGAAGCGGAAACGGTCCGGGTCGGAGAGGTTCTTGCCGGTCTGGATGCACAGCAGGGCGTCGTGCGCCGTGGACTCGTGGGCGTAGGTGTAGTGCGAGTCGTTGGTGACCAGCGGCGGGATGCCGAGCTTCTTGCCGATCTCCAGCAGGCCGTCGCGGACCCGGCGTTCGATCTCGATGCCGTGGTCCATCAGCTCCAGGAAATACCGGTCCTTGCCGAAGATGTCCTGATACTCGGACGCGGACTTCAGCGCCTCGTCGAACTGGCCGAGCCGCAGCCGGGTCTGCAGCTCACCCGAGGGGCAGCCGGTGGAGGCGATCAGGCCCTCGGACCACTGGGAGATGGTCTCCTTGTCCATCCGCGGCCACTTCGTCAGCCAGCCCTCGGCGTACGCGTCCGAGGACAGCCGGAAGAGGTTGTGCAGGCCGGTCTTGTTGGCCGCCCAGATCGTCTTGTGGGTATAACCACCGGAACCGGAGACGTCATCGCGCTTCTGGTGCGGCTGGCCCCACTGGATCTTGCGCTTGTTGCGCCGCGACTCCGGCGCCACATAGGCCTCGATGCCGATGATCGGCGTCACCCCGGCCTTCTGCGCCGAGTGGAAGAAGTCGTAGGCGCCATGGAGGTTGCCGTGATCGGACATGGCGATATGCGTCATGTCCATCTCCTTGCACGCCTGGAACATGTCCGTCAGCCGCGCCGCACCGTCCAGCAGTGAGTACTGGGTGTGGACATGCAGGTGCGTGAAGGGGGGCCTGGACGGGGCTGCCACGGCGGAGGACCTCCGGAAAACGGTCGGCGGGGGCACCTGCCCGGCATGACCGGGAGGGCGGATGGTGGTCTCGAAGTCTACGGCTCCCCACTGACAATCGACGGGCACCGAACTGCCGATCGGCGGGCACCGACGAGTAGCCTCACGCGTTGTCCGTGGCAGATGCTCTTCCGGCCACCGCCGGGGGATCCGCCACGGATCCCGTACCGTTCCGCACCTCAGGAGGCACCCAGCGATGCCGTCCCAGTACGCCCCGGCGCAGGACGCCGCGCAGCGCGGCGAGGAGATCCTCGCCGTCTTCGACACCGCCTTCGGGGAGCTGCTCGCCGCCGACCCCGCAGCCTTCCGTGTGAAATTCCGGAAGATGGCCGCTTCCGCGTTCGCCTTCTACCGGGGGACGGCCGGCCTGTTCTACCGGGACCTGGAGGAGTACGCCGCACAGGACGGCGGCGGCAAGGACAGCGGCCCGTATCTCGACGAGCGCACCGCCCGGGTGTGGATCCACGGCGATCTGCACGCCGAGAACTTCGGCACGTACATGGACGCCACGGGCCGGCTGATCTTCAACGTCAACGACTTCGACGAGGCCTACGTCGGCCCGTTCACCTGGGACCTCAAGCGGTTCGCCGCCTCGGTCGCGCTGATCGGCTACGCCAAGGCGCTCGGCGACAAGCAGATCACCGACCTGGTGCGCACCTACGCGGCCGCCTACCGCGAGCGCATCCACGCCCTGGCCTCCGGGACGAAGCGCTCCGACAAGGACGAGCTGCCGCCCTTCACCCTGGACACCGCCGAGGGCCCGCTGCTGGGCGCGCTGCGCGACGCCCGCTCGCTGACCCGGTTCGGGCTGCTGGACTCGATGACGGAGATCCGCGACTTCGAGCGGCGCTTCGCGCCGGGCGGCGGCAGCGTCGAGCTGGACGCGGCGACCCGCTACAAGGTCCTCGCCGCCTTCGACGGCTATCTGGAGACGCTGCCGGAGTCGAGCCTGAACCGCCCGGACTCCTACCGCGTCAAGGACGTGGTGGGCCGCCGCGGCATCGGCATCGGCTCGGCCGGTCTGCCCTCGTACAACATCCTTCTGGAGGGCAACAGCGACGCCCTGGAGAACGATGTCGTGATCTACATGAAGCAGGCGCAGACCCCGGCCGTCTCCCGGCACATCACCGACCCGGCGGTCCGCGGCTACTTCCAGCACGAGGGCCACCGCACGGTGATCTCGCAGCGCGCCCTGCAGGACCACGCCGACCCGTGGCTGGGCTGGACCGAGCTCGACGGCGCGGGCCAGCTGGTCGCCGAGATCTCGCCGTACGCGGTCGACCTGGACTGGTCGGACATCGACGAACCGGAGGAGATCGCGGCGGTGGTGGCCGACCTGGGCCGGGCCACCGCGACCATGCACGCCGCCGCGGACGACGAGAGCGGCCACTCCCTGGTCCCGTTCTCCACGGAGCGCGCCATCGACGCGGCCATCGCGGCCGACGAGGAGGGCTTCGCCGCGCTGCTGGTGGACTTCGCGCACTCCTACGGCGCCCGCGCCCGTGCCGACCACCAGATCTTCGTGGACCTCTTCCGCAACGGCCGGATCCCCGGCCTGTAGGCCCTACGGCCCGGAACATGCCGTACGCGCCGTATCGTCCGGTGCGTACGGCTTCGGGCCCCCTTAGCCGCCGCTTATCCCCGGCCATGGCACACTCGGCTGCGATGGACATTTCGGCACCTCACCTGCGGGCACTGCGCGCGGCGCTCTTCACGGCGCTGTGCGTTTCGCTGTCCGCGGCGTCCCATGTGCTGCTGTCCCGTATGCCGCTGCCGCTGACCACCGTCGCCGCGCTCAGCACGGCCGTGTTCGTCCTCGCCTATGCGCTGGCCGGCCGGGAGCGCGGCTACGGGCACATCGCGGCGCTGCTGGTCCCCCTGGAGCTCACCGCCGATCTGGTCTTCAGCCTCGGTCAGCACGCCTGTTACGGGGCGGCCGGCGGCCCGGTCGCCGGCCCGCTGCGCTCGCTGGGCGTGGATCTGCTGTGCGGCGGCGGCCAGGTCGGCACCCCGCTGGCCCAGCTGCCCGCGGACCAGGCCGGGCCGGTGAGCAGCTGGCTGGTGCTGCTCGCGGCGCATCTGCTGATCGGGCTGCTGGCCGCGGGCTGGCTGCGCCGCGGTGAGGCCGCGCTGGGCCGGCTGCTCGGCGCGGTGGCCTGCTTCGCCTTCCGCCCGCTGCTCCTCGCCGTCGCGGTCATCGGCGCCATCGCCGCCCCGCACCGCCCGGCGCCCGCTCCCGTACGGTCCGGGCCGTCCGCCCGCGCCGTCCCCCTGCTCGTGCACTGCGTCGTGCGCCGTGGGCCGCCCTGCGCGCTCGCCGCATAGGCCACCGCACCGACACCCGTCCACGGATTCGCACAGAGCAGGAACCACCATGAGCAACCGCAACAACCAGGCCAACAAGCAGGCAGCCCGCGAGCGGCTGCGCGCCGAGCGCGAACGGCAGGCGAAGAAGGACCGGCTCCGCCGCCAGCTGGTCGTCGGCGGCGCGATCGTCGCCGTCCTGGCGATAGCCGGCGGCATCGGGGTGGCGGTCGCCACCTCCGGCGACGACACGAACGCCCCGCTGGTCAAGCCCGCCAACACCAGCGGCACCAACGGCACCACGATCACCGTCGGCAAGCCCGGCGCCAAGAACACCCTGGACCTCTTCGAGGACCCGCGCTGCCCCGGCTGCGCCGCCTTCGAGCAGACCGCCGGTGCCACCATCGAGAAGGACATCAAGGACGGCAAGTACAAGGCGAGCTACCACCTGGGCACGTTCCTCGACCGGAATTTCCAGGGCACCGGCTCCAAGAACGCACTGAGTGCGCTGGGCGCGTCCCTCAACGTCAGCCCGGACGCCTTCCTGAAGTACAAGTACGCGCTGTACTCGAAGGAGTTCCACCCCGACGAGGCCGGCCCGGACAAGTTCGCCGACGACAGCTACCTCATCAAGGTCGCCGACACCGTCCCGGCGCTGAAGGGCAACGCCGCCTTCCAGAAGGCCGTCAAGGACGGTACGTACGACCGCTGGGCGCTGGAGGTGTCCAAGGCGTTCGACTCCGTCAAGGACGTCAAGAGCACCCCGACGATCAAGCTCAACGGCAAGGTGCTGGGCACGGAAACGCCGCAGGGCACGGCGGCACCCTCCACAGTGGCCCAGTTCAAGTCCATGGTGGACAAGGGACTCAAGAAGTGACGTAAGGGCGGGCCGGCCGCCGCGGCCGGCCCGTCCCGACCTCCCCGGCCGGCGTGCTCCGTGCGCGCCGGCCGATGCCAAATCTTGACCCGTCAGGGCGCCGCGCACATGGCAGACTCCCGACCATGCAGGCGACGGGAGGGCATTCCGGGCCCCGGCCGGCGGCCGCGCCGGGGGGCCAGCTCAGGGCGGTACGGGCGGCGTTGTTCACCGCGCTGTGCACCACCTTGTCGGCGACCTCCCATGTCCTGCTCTCCCGCGCCCCGTTGCCGCCCGCGTCGGTCGCCGCGATCTGCGCCGGTGTCTTCGCCGCGGCCTATGCGCTGACCGGACGGGAGCGCGGCTACGGCCGGATCGCCGCGCTGCTGGTGCCACTGGAACTGGCCGCCGACACGGCCTTCACCGCCGGACAGCACACCTGTTACGGCGGAGCCGGCGGCCCGGTCACCGGCCCGCTGCGCTCGGTCGGCGTCCATCTGCTGTGCGGGGGCGGCGAGTTGGGCACGCCGCTCGCCAGGATCGCCGCCCATACGGGCACACCGCTGCCGCCGGTGTCACCGGCCGCCCCCTGGCTGCTGCTCGCCGCCCATGTCGCCGTCGGCCTGCTCGCCGCCGGCTGGCTGCACCGCGGCGATGCCGCCCTGGACGCCCTGCTGCGCGCCACCGCCGCCCGCGCCTTCCGCCCGCTGCTGACCGCCGTCGCGGTGGCCACCACCGCCGGTCCCCCGCCCCGTCGGCGCATCCGCCCACTGCACCCACTGCCGCCGGCCCGCCCGCTCCCCCTCCTGGTGCACTGCGTACTGCGCCGCGGCCCGCCCGCCGCGGCCACCGTCTGACCAGTCCGCAGCAGCAACCACATCTTTGAGGGACGGAAACCCCCCATGAGCAACCGCAACACCCAGGCCAACAAGGCCGCCGCCCGCGAGCGCATCCGGGCCGAGCGCGAGCGCCAGCAGAAGAAGGAGAGGCTGCGCCGTCAGATCGTCGTGGCCGGGGCCGTGGTCGGCGTCCTGGCGGTGGCCGGCGGCATCGGCTTCATGGTGCTGAAGGCCAACGAGCCCACCGGCTGGGAGGCCGCCAAGGACGCCAAGCCCGTCGCCCCCGCCCACACCCAGGGCAAGAACGGCACCGAGA
The DNA here is from genome assembly GCF_027497495.1 of Streptomyces tubercidicus. Lineage (GTDB taxonomy): Bacteria > Actinomycetota > Actinomycetes > Streptomycetales > Streptomycetaceae > Streptomyces > Streptomyces tubercidicus. The sequence goes on along the minus strand of NZ_CP114205.1, from coordinate 6,122,283 downwards.
TCCTGATAGGTGACAAGAACGCCAAGGAGACCCTGGAGGTCTTCGAGGACATCCGCTGCCCGGCCTGCGCGTCCTTCGAGCAGAGCACCGGCGAGGCGCTGGCCAAGGACATCAAGGACGGCCGCTACCGGGTCCGCTTCTCCCTGTACACCTTCATCGACGACACCCCGGCCGGCGGCGAGGGCTCGAAGAACGCGCTGAGCGCGCTCGGTGCGGCGCTGAACATCAGCCCGGAGGCGTTCCTGAAGTACAAGGCGGCGCTGTACTCCGCCAAGTACCACCCCGAAGAGCAGGTGGACACCTACGGCAAGGACGCCGAGCTGCTCAAGGTCGCCGCCACGGTGCCGGAGCTGAAGGGCAACAAGGCGTTCGAGACCGCGGTGACGAAGGGCACCTACGACCGCTGGGCGCTGGACATGGGCGCACTGTTCGGCCGTAAGGGCGTCAGGGGCACGCCCACCTTCATGCACGACGACAAGAAGCTGACGATCCCCCAGGTCCCGCAGCAGCAGATGACGCAGGCGCAGTACAACCAGCTCGCGCAGGCCAACTTCCGGAAGATGATCGACAAGGAGTTCGGCCCGGCGAAGGGCTCCGGGAAGCCGGACCCGGGCAAGGGTGGCAGCGCGGGCGAAAAGGGCCAGAACGGCATCCGCGAGGGCGAAAAGGACCCCACGGCCTCCCGCTGAGTACCTTTCGGACAACGGGAGGGCGAATTCTTGGAGTTCCCCTGAATTCGCCCTCCCGGCGCCGCCTACCGGCCAGTAGGGTGAGCGGCCGTGACCGATCATGACCAGATCTCGCGCCGCACTGCCGTCACGGCCGTAGCCGCCACCGCCGCTCTTCTGCCGTTCGCCGGCGCCGCCACGGCGCACGCCCAAGAGGCCCCCGGCGCCCAGTACTTCCAGCACGGAGTCGCCTCCGGTGATCCGCTCCCGGACGGCATCCTGCTGTGGACCCGGGTCACCCCGACCCCGGCGGCCACCCCGGGCTCCGGCCGGGGACCGGCCGCCAAGGTGAGCTGGCAGGTGGCGACCGACAAGAACTTCGCCTCCGTCGTCGCCCGGGGCAGCCTGACCGCCTCCACGGCCACCGACCACACCGTCAAGGCGGACGTCCGCGGCCTGCGGCCGGCCACCCACTACTACTACCGCTTCACCGTCGACGGGCAGCACTCCCCCGTCGGCCGCACCCGCACCGCCCCCGCGCACGACTCCACCGCCGGCAACGTCCGCTTCGGCGTGGTCTCCTGCGCCAACTGGGAGTCCGGCTACTTCTCCCCGTACCGGCATCTGGCCGCCCGCACCGACCTGGACGCGGTGCTGCATCTCGGCGACTACCTCTACGAATACAAGTCCGGCGAGTACCCGGAGTTCAAGTACGTCGTCCGCCCGCACTCCCCCGCCCACGAGCTGCTGACGCTCGCCGACTACCGCATCCGGCACGGCATCCACAAGACCGACCCGGACGCGCTGGCCATGCACGCCACGCACCCGGTCATCGCCATCTGGGACGACCACGAGTTCGCCGACAACGCCTGGAAGGGCGGGGCGACCAACCACACGCCGGACAGCGAGGGACCCTGGTCCGCGCGGATGGCCGCCGCGAAGCAGGCGTACTTCGAGTGGATGCCGGTGCGCCCCTCGATCGCCGGCACCACCTACCGCCGGCTGCGCTTCGGCAACCTCGCCGATCTGCACCTGCTGGATCTGCGGTCGTTCCGCGACGAGCAGGCCAAGGTGGGCAGCGGCGCGGTCGACGACCCGAGCCGTACGCTCACCGGGCGGGCCCAGCTGGACTGGCTGAAGAGCGGCCTGGAGCGCTCGGACACCGCCTGGCGACTGGTCGGCACCTCGGTGATGATCTCCCAGGTGGCCTTCGGCTCCATCCCCGCCAAGCTGCTCGGCCCGCTCGCCGAGATCCTCGGGATACCCAAGGAGGGCCTGGCGATCAACACCGACCAGTGGGACGGCTACACCGATGACCGGCGCGAACTGCTGAGCCACCTCAGCGACCGCGGCATCGACAACACCGTCTTCCTGACCGGCGACATCCATATGGCCTGGGCCAACGAGGTGCCGCTCCAGGCGGCGACCTACCCCGCCGACCAGCCGGTGGCGACGGAGTTCGTGGTCACCTCCGTCACCTCCGACAACGTCGACGACTTCCTGCATGTCGCCCCGCACACGATCTCCATGGCCGGGGTCGCCGCCCTCAAGGCCGCCAACCGGCATGTGAAGTGGCTGGACATGGACTCGCACGGCTACAGCGTCCTGGACGTCAATGCCGAGCGCACGCAGATGGACTACTTCGGGATCTCCGACAAGACCGACCCGCAGGCCACCAGCGCGCATCTGCGCTCGTACCGCACCCGGTCCGGCTCCCAGCAGATCGAGCAGGCGGACCAGCCGGTCGGCTAGCACCCGCCCGCTGCTTCCTTCACAGCCCGGCGAGGAAGCCCAGCGCCACCTTCCAGGCGCGCTCGGCGGCCTCCGCGTCGTAGTCGGGCAGTTCGGGATCGGTGAAGAGATGGCCGGCGCCGGCGTAGCGGAAGACCTCTACGTCCGCGCCGGCCCGGCGCATCTGGAGATACCAGGCGTTCAGCCAGTCGTGCGGCTCGTACGGGTCCGGGTCGGCGACATGCAGCTGCACCGGCAGCTCGTCGGCGACGGTGTCCTCCGCGATGTCCGAGGTGCCGTGCAGCAGAAGCAGCCCACGGGTCTTCTCGTCGCCCAGCGCGAGGTTCTGGGCGACCGAGCCGCCGAACGAGAAACCGGCGTAGACCAGCCCGCGGTCGGAGTACGGCGCCACGGCCGTGATGGCCCGCTTGAGCAGCTCCTCCTTGCCGATCTCGTCCTTGATGAGGATGCCGTCCGGTACCGACTCCGCGGTCCGGCCGTCGAACAGATCGGGGACGATCACCTCATGTCCCGCGGTTCGCAGCCGGTCCGCCGCGGCATGCACCGCGGGGCGCAGCCCGCACACCGAATGAAACAGGACAATCGTCGCAAGCCCGCTGGTCGAAGACTCGGAGGAGGCCGGCACTGACATCACTTCCCTGGAGTTGGATCGCACTGCCCCCATCGTGCCAGCTACCGTCGGGAGGACCGGCAGGAGCACACCGCACGCACCACAGCGAGGAGGAACACCGTGTCCCTGGAGGCCGTGCTGCGTCCGGTCGTCGTCATCGGCGGCTCGATCGTCCTCACCCTCATCCTGGTCTGGCTCACCGACCGCGCCCTGCGCCGGATCGACGGCGCCCACCCGGAGACCCCCTTGTGGGGCCTGCTGCGGCGCTGCCGCATACCGCTGCAAGTGGCGCTGTGCACCGCCCTGTTGCGCGGTTCGTACGACGAGTCGGGGCTGAAGTTCGCCGCGGACCATGAGGCGGGCATCGGCCGGGCGCTGACCCTGGTCCTGATCGCGGCCACCGCCTGGCTCGTGGTCCGGGCCGCGGCGGCGATCGTCGAATCGTCGTACTCGCGCTATGCGGCCAGCGGCCGGGACGCGGCGCGGGTGCGGCGGGTGCGCACCCAGGTGACGCTGATCCAGCGGGTGGTGACGGCCGTGGTGATCGTCGTCGCCGCCGCCTCGATGCTGCTGACGTTCCCGGCGATGCGGGCGGTCGGCACGTCCATGCTGGCGTCCGCCGGGCTGCTCGGCATCGTCGCCGGTATCGCCGCCCAGTCCACCCTCGGCAATCTCTTCGCGGGCCTGCAGATCGCCTTCGGTGACATGGTGCGGATAGGGGACACCGTCGTCGTGGACGGCGAGTGGGGCACCGTCGAGGAGATCACCCTGACCTCGCTGACCGTACGGACCTGGGACGAGCGCCGGATCACCATGCCGGTGTCGTACTTCACCGGCAAGCCGTTCGAGAACTGGTCGCGCGGCGGGGCGCAGATGACCGGCACGGTGCTGTTCCATCTCGACCACAGCGCGCCGGTGGAGAAGATGCGCCAGCAGCTGCTGGAAATCCTCCAGGACTGCCCGGACTGGGACGGCAGGTCCTGGAGCCTGGTGGTCACGGACACCACCCCGTCCACGATCGTGGTGCGGGCGCTGGTCACCGCCCGGGACGCGGACACCCTCTGGACGGTGCGCTGCGAGGTCCGCGAGCGGATGCTGGAGTGGCTGCGCACCGAGCACGCCTACGCGCTGCCGCGGATCAGCACCGCCCCGGCCCCGCTCGGGGTCCCGGAGGCGCGCCACGGCGAGGAGCCGGACGCCCCACGGCTGTCGAAGGGCTGAGGGTCACACCACCGTCCGGGCGCGCCCCGGTGTCAGCGCGCGCCCGGCGTCAGGGCGTCTGCCGCAGACTGCGCATGTCCAGATGCCGCAGCACCCGGTCGACGATCTCCGGGTCCGCGCCCGGCTCGCTGCGGGCGGCCAGCACCTCGTGCCGGGCGGCCGAGAGCATCTCGCCCTGGATGCGGTGCACCTTCTTCATCCGGTGGATGCGCTTCTCGAACAGCTCGCGCCGCTCGTCGTCGACGATGTCCGGCGCGATCCGGGCGCCCATGTCGTACGCCCGGCGCGCCAGCTGGTCGCTGACCTCGTCGGGCAGCTCCTCGACCTCCAGGATCTCCTTCAGCCGCCGCCTGGACGCCTTGATCACCCGGAGCGCCAGCTCCCGCTCCAGCGCGTCGACGGCATCGGTGTCGGCCCGCACCCGCAGCCTGCGCACCAGCCAGGGCAGCGTGAGGCCCTGCACGAGCAGGGTGCTGAGCACCACCGCGAAGGCGATGAAGAGGATGTCGTCGCGGGCGGGGAAGCCGTCGCCGCCGTCGATGCCGTACGGAATGGCCAGCGCCAGCGCCACCGAGGCCACCCCGCGCATCCCCGACCACCACATGATGAGCGTCTCCCGCCAGCTCATCGGGATCTCCTCGTCGTAGTCGCGCCGCTTGTGCATCCGCTTGGCCAGCCAGGCGGCGGGCAGCAGCCACAGCAGCCGGACGCCGACGACCACCCCGACGACCGCGGCACCGGCGGTGAGCAGCTCGCCCCAGCGGTGCGAGGCGGCCCCGAAGATGTTGTGCAGCTCCAGCCCGATCAGCCCGAAGGCGACGCCGGTGACGAGGGTGTCGACGACCTCCCAGAAGGTGTAGCCGGCCAGCCGGCCCATCACATCGTCGGCGTCGACCGCGTACTCGGCCAGGAACAGCGCGCAGGTCAGCACCGCGAGCACACCGGACCCGCGGAACTCCTCGGCCAGGACGTAGGCGACGAACGGCACCAGCAGCGTCAGCCCGATCTGCAACGTCGGGTCACCCAGCAGCCCCATCAGCTTGTTGGTGACCCAGCCGAGCAGCAGACCGACCGCTATGGCCACGACCGCGGACAGCACCAGCGAGCCGACCGCGGCGGGCAGCGAGAAGGTGCCGCTGATCGCCGCGGCGAGCGCGACGTGGTAGAGCACGATCGCGGTGACGTCGTTGAACAGCCCCTCGCCCTCCAGGATGGAGACCAGCCGGCGGGGCAGTCCCAGCTTGCCGGCGACGGCGGTCGCGGCGACCGGGTCGGGCGGGGCGACCAGCGCCCCGAGCACGACCGCGGCGGCCACCGGCATCCCGGGCACCACCGCCTGGGCGACCGCGGCGACCGCGGCGGTGGTGGCGAAGACCAGCGCCACGGCGAGCAGGAAGATGGGCCGGAGATTGGCGGTGAACTGCCGCCAGGAGGTGCGCTGGACGGCCGCGTAGAGCAGCGGCGGCAGCACCACCGGCAGGATGAACTCCGGCGGCACCTCGACGTTGGGCACGAACGGCAGCAGCGCCAGCACGGCACCGGCGAGGGTCATCAGGACCGGCGACGGGAGCCCCAGCCGGTCGCCGACCGGAACCATGACCACGGCCCCGAGCAGCAGGATGAACATCAGAGCCAGCTGGTCCACTCGCTACGCTCCGGGGTCGGATCCGGTCATTGTCCGCCCCCAGCCTGCCACGAAGCGTCCGGCGGCCCGCCGTGGCGGCGCCCCGGACGCCGCCGCGTCAGCTGCTCTCGTCCCGGACGGTGTCCAGGGCGCGCTGCAGATCGTCGGGGTAGCCGCTCTCGAACTCGACCCAGCGGCCGTCCGAGGGGTGCTCGAAGCCCAGCCGGACCGCGTGCAGCCACTGCCGTCCGACGCCCAGCCGCTTGGCGAGCGTGGGGTCCGCGCCATAGGTCAGATCGCCGACGCAGGGGTGGCGGTGCGCGGCCATGTGCACCCGGATCTGGTGGGTGCGGCCGGTCTCCAGCTTGATGTCGAGCAGGCTGGCCGCGCGGAACGCCTCGATCAGGTCGTAGTGCGTGACCGACGGCTTGCCCTCGGCGGTGACCGCCCACTTGTAGTCGTGCTGGGGGTGGCGGCCGATGGGGGCGTCGATGGTGCCGCTCATCGGGTCCGGGTGGCCCTGGACCAGGGAGTGGTAGCGCTTGTCGACCGTCCGCTCGCGGAACTGCTGCTTGAGCAGGGTGTAGGCGCGCTCGGACTTGGCGACCACCATCAGGCCGGAGGTGCCGACGTCGAGGCGGTGCACGATGCCCTGGCGCTCGGCGGCGCCGGAGGTGGAGATGCGGTAGCCGGCCGCGGCCAGCCCGCCGATGACGGTCGTTCCGGTCCAGCCGGGGCTCGGGTGCGCGGCCACCCCGACCGGCTTCATGATCACGACGATGTCGTCGTCGTCATGCACGATCTCCATGCCCTCGACGGGCTCGGCGACGATCTCGACGGGCGGCGCGGCCTGCGGCATCTCGACCTCCAGCCACGCGCCGCCGTGCACCCGCTCCGACTTCATCACCTCGGATCCGTCGACCCGGACCTTTCCGGCGCCGGCGAGTTCGGCCGCCTTCGTACGGGAGAAGCCGAACATCCGGGCCAGCGCGGCGTCGACGCGCTCGCCCTCCAGGCCGTCCGGTACGGGCAGGGTGCGGATCTCGGGAATGGTGCTCACCCCACGAGTATGGCAGTCCCACCATGGTGTCCTGCCCGGCGGCCGGGGCCGGGCGGACGGACGGCCCGGATCAGTCCTTGTGCACGGTCCCGTCGGGGTCCAGCCCCCGGAAGGACAGGATCACGATCAGCACCCCGCCGCAGACGATCGCGGAGTCGGCGAGGTTGAAGACCGCGAAGTGCGCCGGGGCGATGAAGTCGACCACCGCGCCCTCGAAGACGCCCGGCGCGCGGAAGATCCGGTCGGTGAGATTGCCGAAGGCGCCACCGAGCAGCAGCCCGAGCGCGATCGCCCAGGGCAGGCTGTAGAGCTTGCGGGCGATCCGGAAGATGACCAGGATCACGGCCGCCGCGATGATGGTGAGGAAGATCGTCAGCGCCTCGCCCATGCCGAACGCGGCGCCGCGGTTACGGATCACCGTGAACCGCAGCAGCGTCCCGATCACCTCGATGGGCGCATGGTGCTCCAGCTTCGCGACCACGAGGAGCTTGCTGCCCAGGTCGAGCAGGTAGACGAACAGCGCGACCACGAGCAGCGCGGCGATCCGCCGCTTCCCGCGGCCCTTGCCCTGCTCCGGCCGCACCGGACCTCCCCCTTCGGACCCCGTCGCGGGATCCGCTCCGGTACCCGGTCCGGGTTCCGGCGTACCGGTGATGCGTTCCGCCTCTGCCACGTGTGAGTCCCTCAGCCCGTTGTGTCCCCGGCCGGGCCGTGCCCGGCTGAACCACGAGAGTACGGCACAGGCGTACGGGCGCGAGCGATACGGGTACCGTCCGCGCCACCGCCCGCCGCCTCAGCGGCGCTCCTGCTGCTGTTTGCACTCCACGCAGAGCGTGGCGCGCGGGAAGGCCTGCATCCGCGCCTTGCCGATGGGGTTGCCGCAGTTCTCGCACAGCCCGTAGGTGCCCGCGTCCAGCCGGCCGAGGGCCCGTTCGGTCTGGTGCAGCATCTCGCGGGCATTGGAGGCGAGCGCCAGCTCGTGTTCGCGGGTGATGTTCTTGCTGCCGGTGTCGGCCTCGTCGTCGCCCGCGCCGTCCCCGGAGTCCCGCATCAGCCCGGCGATGGCGTCCTCGGCCGAGACGATCTCCATCCGCAGCCGCGCGGTCTCCTCCATCAGCTCGGTCCGGGCCTCGGCGACCTCCTCCGGCGTCCAGGGATCCTCACCGGGCCGTACGGCGAGCTCGCCCGGCGCCGCGGCCACCCGGGCCATCGGCACCGCGGAGTCCTTGCCGTGCGCCGTGGCCGATGTGGCCGGGGTCTTCTTCGCCACCACCGTCTTGGCTCCCGTCTTCTTAGCGGGCACCGCGGCCTTTTCGGCCGGAGCCTTCTTCGCGGCCTTCTTCGCCGCCGTCTTCTTCACCACCGTCTTCTTCGCCGCCGTCTTCTTCGCGGCGGCCCGTTGCGGTGCCGCCTTCCGGGCCGTCGCCTTCTTCGGCGTGGCCGTGCCCGCGGCCGTCTTCTTGGCCGCGGCCTTCTTCGGAGCTGACTTCTTCGCTGCAGACTGCTTCGCGACGGCCTCGTCGGCGGGCGTCGTGCTCTTCTCCGCGGCGGTCTTTTTCGCCACCATGGCCGCGACCCCTTCACATATGTGACTTTGTTCGCGAATCGTGACGGGAACGATAAATCGCCCAACGCCACTCGGCAACGGGACGCACCGCCCTTCGGACCCCGGCGCCCGGCCCGGAAGTGCGGTTCGCCTGGGTTGTGCCCGCTCCCCCACCGGACGAATCCGCCCGTGGGAGGGGCAGCCGGACAGCGGCATTCGGGTCATCACGCGGGGCAGGCGCACGGCGCGGCGACCGCCCGGACCACCCCGTACGACGCTCTGCGCCGGGTCCCGTCCCCGCCGCGGAAATCCGGTCGGCCGCTGTCGGCGCCGCCCCGTACACTGGCCCCAGCGACAGGCATTGATGGGACGAGTAGCGCCGAACGCAGCCAGCAGCGACCCGGGGACGGTGGGAGCCCGGGGGTGTGCACGACGCGAAAATCACCCCGGAGCCGCCGGAAGAAGGCGTTGGACAGTGGGCTCCGCCCACGGGCATGGGACAGTGGGCGCCGCCCACGGGCCTCGGCCCCCAAGGCGAGTAGAACCGGCAGCGCGACCCCAATGAGGGGGCGGTGCGGCAGCGCACCGCCAAGGAGGGTGGTACCGCGGGAGCCCAGGCTCTCGTCCCTCCGGACGGAGAACGCAGCAGGTGTCCCGCCGGAGGAAGCCCCCGATGAGTCCGCAGCCCCAGTATCGCCAGGTACCCGCCCAGGTAGACCTGCCCGCCCTTGAGCACGCCGTGCTCGATTTCTGGCAGGAGCAGAAGGTCTTCGCCCGTACCCTCCAGCAGTCCGAGGGCCGGCCCGAGTGGGTCTTCTACGAGGGCCCCCCGACCGCCAACGGCATGCCCGGCGCGCATCACATCGAGGCGCGCGTCTTCAAGGACGTCTTCCCCCGGTTCCGCACGATGCAGGGCTACCACGTCGACCGCAAGGCCGGCTGGGACTGCCACGGCCTCCCGGTCGAGCTGGCCGTGGAGAAGGAGCTGGGCTTCAACGGCAAGAAGGACATCGAGGCGTACGGCATCGCCGAGTTCAACGCCAAGTGCCGGGAGTCGGTGACCCGCCACACCGACGCCTTCGCCGAGCTCACGACCCGCATGGGCTACTGGACCGACCTGGACGCCCCGTACCGCACGATGGACCCCGACTACATCGAGTCGGTGTGGTGGTCGCTGAAGGAGATCTTCACCAAGGGCCTGCTGGTCCAGGACCACCGCGTCGCCCCCTGGTGCCCCCGCTGCGGCACCGGCCTGTCGGACCACGAGCTGGCCCAGGGCTACGAGAACGTCGTCGACCCCTCGGTCTTCGTCCGCCTGCCGCTGACCTCCGGCCCGCTGGCCGGCCGGGCCGCGCTGCTCATCTGGACGACCACCCCCTGGACCCTGGTGTCCAACACGGCCGTCGCCGCGCACCCCGACGTCACCTATGTCGTCGCCACCGACGGCAATGAGCAGCTGGTCGTCGCCGAGCCGCTGCTGGAGAAGGCACTGGGCGAGGGCTGGACCGCCACCGGCGAGTCGTTCACCGGCCGCGAGATGGAGCGCTGGGCCTACGAGCGCCCCTTCGGCCTCGTCGAACTCGACGGCGCCAACATCGTCGTCAACGCCGAGTACGTCACCACCGACGACGGCACCGGCCTGGTCCACCAGGCTCCGGCCTTCGGTGAGGACGACCTCAAGACCTGCAAGGCGTACGGCCTGCCGGTGATCAACCCGGTCCGCCCGGACGGCACCTTCGAGGAGCAACTGGCCCTGGTGGGCGGCCAGTTCTTCAAGAAGGCCGACGAGGCACTGGTCGCCGACCTGGACTCCCGGGGTCTGCTCTTCCGGCACCTGGCCTACGAGCACAGCTACCCGCACTGCTGGCGCTGCCACACCGCGCTGCTCTACTACGCCCAGCCGTCGTGGTACATCCGCACCACCGCGATCAAGGACGCCCTGCTGCGGGAGAACGAGCACACCAACTGGTTCCCGGAGTCGGTCAAGCACGGCCGCTTCGGCGACTGGCTCAACAACAACATCGACTGGGCGCTGTCCCGCAACCGCTACTGGGGCACCCCGCTGCCCATCTGGCGCTGCGAGGAGGACCACCTCACCTGCGTCGGCTCGCTCACCGAGCTGACCGAGCTGACCGGCACCGACCAGTCCGACCTGGACCCGCACCGCCCGTACATCGACGCGGTCACCTTCACCTGCTCCCACGAGGGCTGCGCGCTCACCGCCACCCGCGTCCCCGAGGTCATCGACGCCTGGTACGACTCCGGCTCGATGCCGTTCGCGCAGTGGGGCTACCCGTACCGCAACAAGGAGCTGTTCGAGAAGCGCTACCCGGCGCAGTTCATCTCCGAGGCCATCGACCAGACCCGTGGCTGGTTCTACACGCTGATGGCCGTCGGCACCCTCGTCTTCGACAAGTCCTCGTACGAGAACGTGGTCTGCCTCGGCCACATCCTCGCCGAGGACGGCCGGAAGATGTCCAAGCACCTGGGCAACACCCTCCAGCCGATCCCGCTCATGGACCAGCACGGCGCCGACGCGGTCCGCTGGTTCATGGCCGCCGGCGGCTCCCCCTGGGCCGCCCGCCGGGTGGGCCACTCCACCATCCAGGAAGTCGTCCGCAAGACGCTGCTGACGTACTGGAACACCGTCGCCTTCCAGGCGCTCTACGCCCGTACGTCCGGCTGGGCGCCCTCCGCGGCGGACCCGGCCCCCGCCGACCGCCCGCTGCTGGACCGCTGGCTGCTCGGTGAGCTCAACACCCTGGTCGAGCAGGTCACCGAGGCGCTGGAGTCCTTCGACACCCAGCGCGCCGGCAAGGCCCTCTCCTCCTTCGTCGACGACCTCTCCAACTGGTACGTCCGCCGCTCCCGCCGCCGCTTCTGGCAGGGCGACGCGGCCGCGCTGCGCACGCTCCACGAGGTCATCGAGACCGTCACCCGCCTCATGGCGCCGCTCACCCCGTTCATCACCGAACGGGTCTGGCAGGACCTGGTCGTCCCGGTCACCCCGGATGCCCCGGACTCCGTCCACCTCTCCCACTGGCCGGTCGCGGACCGGACGCTGATCGACCCGGCGCTGTCCGGCCGGATGCAACTGGTGCGCCGGCTGGTCGAGCTGGGCCGGGCGACCCGCGCCGAGTCGGGGGTGAAGACCCGCCAGCCGCTGTCCCGCGCACTGGTCGCGGCCCACGGCTTCGCCGACCTGACCGAGGACCTGCGCGCGCAGATCGCCGAGGAGCTCAATGTGAGCTCGCTGGCCTCGCTGGCGGAGGTCGGCGGATCCCTGGTCGACACCACCGCCAAGGCGAACTTCCGTGCCCTGGGCAAGCGGTTCGGCAAGGGCGTCCAGGCGGTCGCCAAGGCCGTCGCCGCGGCCGACGCCGCCGCCCTCTCCCTCGCCCTGCGCGAGGGCACGGCGAGCGTCGAGGTGGACGGCGAGACCGTCTCGCTCGCCCCCGACGAGGTGATCATCACCGAAACCCCGCGCGAGGGCTGGTCGGTGGCCTCCGACGCGGGCGCCACGGTCGCCCTCGACCTGGAGATCACCCCGGAGCTGCGCCGGGCGGGTCTGGCCCGCGACGCGATCCGGCTGATCCAGGAGGCCCGTAAGAACAGCGGCCTCGACGTCGCCGACCGGATCGCGCTGCGCTGGGAGTCCACCGACGAGGAGGTCCGCACCGCGCTGGCCGACCACGCCGGCCTGATCTCCGACGAGGTGCTCGCCACCGACTTCGCCCCCGGCGAGGCGGACGGCGCCTACGGCCCCGCGTTCACCGACGAGAGCCTGGCCCTCACCTTCCGCCTCCGCAAGGCGTAACCGCGAACGCGGCGCGCACCGCGACACAACGAGCCCCCCGGCGCACTGTGCGCCGGGGGGCTCCGCCGTCCCAGGAGCCCCGAACCGGGTCGCACCTCGCGGACAAGTCCACACAAAAGGGCCGGGCCCCGAAGGAATGTTCCTTCGGGGCCCGGCCCTGATTGCCGACTGTGCGCGCTACGCGGACGTCAGTTGTCGTCCTCGTCGATCAGGAAGCCGCGCATCGGCGACGGCGTCTGCTGCATCGGCTGCGGGCTCTGCGGACGCACCGGAGCCATCGGCTGGGTCATCGCCGGCGACATCTGCTGCTGACCGCCGTAGGACGGACCGCCGCTGGACTGACCGGCCATGGAGTGGTTACCGCCACCCATCGACTGGCCGCCACCCATGGTGTGGTTGCCGCCCATGGTGCCCGCACCGGCCGACGCCATCGAGGGCGACGGCGGCAGCGAAGCGGTCGCCGGGGTCCGCGGCGGGGCCAGCGAGTCGTCCGCCTGGTTCTCCAGCTGACGCAGCTGGCTCTCCAGGTAGGACTTCAGCCGCGTGCGGTACTCGCGCTCGAAGCCGCGCAGGTCCTCGACCTTGCGCTCCAGCGTCGCGCGGGCCGACTCCAGCGAGCCCATCGCCACGCGGTGCTTCTCCTGCGCGTCCCGCTCCAGCGCATCGGCCTTGGCACGGGCGTCCCGCTCCAGGCCCTCGGCACGGCTCCGCGCCTCGCCGACGATCTTGTTGGCCTCGGAACGGGCCTCCGCGATCGCCTGGTCGGCGGTCTGCTGTGCCAGCGACAGCACGCGCGCCGCGCTGTCACCACCCGGGCCGCCCTGCTGGCCACCGGGGCCGGGCAGCTGCGGTCCACCGGGGCCGCCCATCGGGCCGCCCATGGGACCACCGGGGCCCATCGGGCCGGGGCCGTGACCCTGCGGGCCGTGACCACCGGGACCAGGAGGCAGCTGAGGTGCTCCACCGGGCAGTTGGGGAGGTCCACCCATCCCCTGCTGCTGCGGCGGCACCGGCTGCGGACCGGATATGGCAGCGGGCACCGGTGCCCCGGGCCTCTGCTGCTGCTCCTGCTGCTGGTCCGGTCCCTTACGCATGCCCTGCTGCTGCTGGTTCTGCGCGGCGGCGCGGGTGGCAGCGGCCAGCTTGGCGCGAAGGTCCTCGTTCTCCCGCAGGAGCCGGGTCAGTTCGGCTTCGACCTCATCGAGGAAGGCATCGACCTCGTCCTCGTCATAGCCTTCTCGGAGGCGGACGGTCGTGAACTGCTTGTTCCGCACGTCCTCGGGGGTCAACGGCATCTCTACTTCACCTCAACGTAGTCGTCGGCAATCGGCAAGACCGTATCGTTCACACCAACAACACCGACCTCACGACGGTGATCAGGATGAAAACGATGATCATCAATACGAAGAAGGACAGATCGAGCGCCACGCCCCCGAGACGCAGCGGCGGGATTACCCGCCGCAGAAGCTTGAGTGGCGGATCAGTGACAGTGTAGGCGGCCTCAAGAATGACCACCATCGCCTTGCCGGGTTGCCATGAACGGGCGAACTGGAAGACATAGTCCATCACCAGCCGGAAGATCAACACGATCAGGAAGCAGTACAGCGCGATGTAGATCACCTGACCAAAGACACTCATCTCGCGCTGTCCCTCTCCCCTTGCCTTGCTCCTGTGTTGGCCTCACGGCCCGGTGTGCCCGGTGTTGCGTCTCAGCTCTGGTTGAAGAACCCGCCCTCTGCGATACGGGCCTTGTCCTCCGCCGTGACATCGACGTTAGCAGGCGACAACAGGAACACCTTCTGCGTCACCCGTTCGATGCTGCCGTGAAGACCAAACACCAAACCGGCCGCAAAGTCGACAAGTCGCTTCGCATCGGTGTCATCCATCTCCGTCAGATTCATGATCACCGGAGTGCCCTCACGGAAGTGTTCCCCGATGGTACGGGCCTCGTTGTAGGTCCGGGGGTGGAGTGTGGTGATGCGGTAGGGCTCCCGCTCGGACACAACCTTGGGCATGATCACCGGTGCGTTCTTCTCCAGATTCGGACGGTCGGGTGTGATGGATGCCACGGGGGCGATTCGCGCGGGTCGTCCGTTTTCCGCGGCAAGCGGGGCCGGTTCACGTTGGGCCGGAGGCGTCACGGCACGGACGGGTTCCTCCCTTTCGGGGGGAATGTCGGCCTGCACTGAGTGTTGTTGACGCCGCCCCCGGTCGGGCTCCGGGTCAAGCTCGGGCTCGAACTCGTCATCGGGGTCGAACCCCCGGCCGTCGTACCCATCGTCCTCCACGAGGCCGAGGTAGACCGCCATCTTGCGCATCGCGCCGGCCATTCTCTGCGTCCTCCGCTCTGTGGTGGATCGGCTCCGTCACCAGGGGCCTTGGATCCACTCGGCCTGCCCCGCTTTTGCGGGAATGACCATATTTTGTGCTGTGGTCCGACTTGCTTGGCGACGTTACCGGAGCCGTGGTCGGACTCCGAGTACCGCAGTGCCGACGCGCACATGTGTCGCCCCGGCCGCCACGGCCTCTTCGAGGTCCGCGCTCATGCCTGCTGACACCATGTTGGCAGCAGGATGATTCCCGCGCAGGTCGGATGAGATTTCCATGAGCCGTTCAAAAGCGGCGAGTTCACGCCCCGCATAGGGCCCGGCCAGCGGTGCGACGGTCATCACACCGTCCAGTCGCAGCCCTTGGGCCCCAGCGATCTGCTCGGCCAGCGGCGCGACACCGTCCGGCGCCACACCTCCCCGCTCTCCCCGCACACCCGACTCCGCGTCAAGTGCCACCTGGATCAGGCAGCCCAGTTCACGCTCGGCGCGTACCGCCTCCTTGGCGAGTGCGGTGACGAGACGGGACCGGTCGACCGACTGAACAATTCCGGCATAACCGGCCGCGGAGCGCACCTTGTTCGTCTGCAGCTGACCCACGAAGTGCCAAGTAAGCGGCAAATCAGCACATTCAGCTGCCTTGGGCGCCGCCTCCTGGTCGCGGTTCTCCGCGACCTGCCGCACCCCCAGCTCCGCGAGCAGCCGGACATCACTCGCGGGGTAGGTCTTGGTGACGACGATGAGGGTCACCTCGTCACGCGGCCGACCGGCCTTGGCGCAGGCGGCGGAGATACGTTCCTCCACCTGTGCCAGGTTCTGCGCCAGTTGCGTCTTCCGGTCCTCCGTCACGGCGTGGCCTCCCCCAGCCCCGGGCCGGGGGTGTCCCCGAGCCATACGTAGCTCGCGAGCCGCCCCGTCGTACGGTCGCGCCGATAAGAGAAGTGGTCCGCGGATTCGCGAGTGCAGATGTGGGAATCTTCACGCACCAGCACGCCCTCCGCGGCGAGTTGGGCGCGTACCCCCGCGGTGACATCCACCGCGGGAGTGCCCCAACTGGTCGTCGCGCGGGCCTCCGGCACCACCGCGGCGACGTCGGAGCGCATCCCCTCGGGCACCTCGTAACAGCGCCCGCAGATCGCCGGTCCGGTGTACGCGATGATCCGCGCCGGCTCCGCGCCCCGCTTCACCATCGCCTCGACCACCGCCGGAACGACCCCGGCGACCAGTCCGGGCCGGCCGGCGTGCGCGGCCCCCGCGATCCCGGCGACCGGGTCGGCGAGCAGGACCGGGGTGCAGTCAGCGGTCAGGACCGCGAGCGCGAGGCCCCGGCGATCCGTCACCACCGCGTCCACCCCGGGGAGGTCGTCGCCGTGCCTGGGCCGGTCGACCACCGCGACATCCCGGCCGTGCACCTGGTTCATCCAGACCACCGCGGCCGGGTCGAGGCCCAGTTCCACGGCGGCGCGGGCACGGTTGGCGCGTACGGCTTGCGGGTCGTCGCCGACCGCACCGCCCAGATTGAGCTGATCGTACGGAGCGGCGCTCACCCCGCCCCACCTGTCGGTGAAGGCGAAGTGCGCGCCGCTCTCGTGGTGCTGTTGCCCTATCACTTCAGTGCTTCGGTCACTTCAGGAAGTCGGGGACGTCCAGTTCCTCGGCCGCGGAGTCCGAGTACGGACGGGCCGGGGGAACCTGCGGAGCGTTCGCCGGGGTCGACGGGATCTCGCCCAGCGAGGAGGAGGACTCGGCGGGTGCCGGCTCCTCGTCCCGTACGGGCACCGAACCCAGTCCGCCGAAGGACGACGAACGCGGCTCGGGCGGAGTGGCCGGACGGCTCGGAGCCGGGGCGGGCTCCTCGCGCTTCGGGGCCGACAGCGCGGAGGACTGCGCATCCCGGCGGGCCGGCGGCTGACCGCCGTCGAATCCCGCGGCGATGACCGTCACCCGGACCTCGTCGCCCAGTGCGTCGTCGATGACCGCACCGAAGATGATGTTGGCTTCCGGGTGTGCCGCCTCGCTGACCAGCTGGGCGGCCTCGTTGATCTCGAAGAGACCGAGGTCGGAGCCGCCGGAGATGGACAGCAGCACACCGCGGGCGCCGTCGATGGACGCCTCCAGGAGCGGCGAGGAGATCGCCATCTCCGCGGCGGCCACCGCGCGGTCGTCGCCACGCGCCGAGCCGATCCCCATGAGGGCCGAGCCGGCCTCCGACATCACGGACTTGACGTCGGCGAAGTCGAGGTTGATCAGACCCGGGGTGGTGATCAGATCGGTGATGCCCTGAACACCCGACAGCAGCACCTGGTCCGCGGACTTGAACGCGTCGAGCACGCTCACCTGGCGGTCCGAGATGGACAGCAGTCGGTCATTGGGGATCACGATGAGGGTGTCGACCTCTTCGCGCAGCTGGGCGATGCCGTCCTCGGCCTGGTTGGCGCGACGGCGGCCCTCGAAGGTGAACGGCCGGGTGACCACACCGATCGTCAGGGCGCCCAGCGAGCGCGCGATGTTGGCGACGACGGGTGCGCCGCCGGTGCCGGTGCCGCCGCCCTCACCCGCGGTCACGAAGACCATGTCGGCCCCCTTGAGGACCTCCTCGATCTCTTCGCGGTGGTCCTCGGCCGCCTTGCGACCCACATCCGGGTTGGCGCCGGCGCCGAGTCCGCGGGTCATTTCGCGGCCGACGTCAAGCTTGACGTCGGCGTCGCTCATCAGCAGCGCCTGCGCATCGGTGTTGATCGCGATGAACTCGACGCCCTTGAGCCCGACCTCGATCATCCGGTTGATGGCGTTCACGCCACCGCCGCCGATGCCGACGACCTTGATGACTGCGAGGTAGTTCTGCGGTGCTGCCACGTCGAAGGCCTCTCGCCTCGAGTTACGTGTCGTCGCCGCACTGCGTGTGGACGCCGACTGATGCCGATGGGACGGTTCGTATTGCCGACCCGAACCCTAACGTTGAAGTTTAGGGTTACCTGTGCCTGTGTTCCTTGCTTCCATCGTCCCTTTGGAACGAGACACTAAGTCGACAAGGCGCGCCCGTTCAACGAACACGCCGAACCTCCCGTTTTTCTTTTCACCCTATGTGATCACCCATAGTCGTAGCCATCCAGGGTGCTGGCCTGCGGCTGCGGACGTCAACTCCCTGATACGGCAGGGGCACTGGGCACCGAGATGTCGAAGTGGCGCCCGTCATGTGCCGCTTTCAGCAGCGCGGTCAGCACCTTTGCCTTCTCGGCGCCCTGTTCGCGGCTGCCCCACGCGACCGTGCGGTCGCCGGTCAGTTCGAGGGTGATGGCGTCGTAGGACCGAACGCGGACCTTCCGTACGTCCTTGCGTACGACGGTGGGCAGGTCCTGGGCGACCTTGACCGCGGCGCGCCGCAACCGGTCGATTCCGAACCGGTGCAGACTCGGGGAGTCGGATACGGCCATTTCCAGAAGCGGAACGCCCCGGGGGGCCGTGCGGACGGTGGCGAACCGGACGCCCTCGGCGTCCACTTCGACAAACTTTCCGCCCGATCGCAGCAGCAGTTCCGGCACCCTTTCGGTCACCTTCAGGCTGATTGTGTTCGGCCAGGACCGCTCGACGTCCACGGTCTTGATGCGCGGCAGCCGTGCGCGCAGCCGGCGGTCCAGCGCGTCCGTATCCACGGAGGCCAGCGGCGCGTTCATCGGGGCGTCCGCCGCGGCGACGACCTCGTGCGGTGTCAGCACCTTGGTGCCGGTGGTGCTGACGCGCTCCACCCGGAGCCAGTTCGAGGCGTAGAGGGCCCAGACGCCGAACGCGCCGAGCAGCACCGCGACGACCAGGATGATGATCAGACCGCGGCGGCTCGGCGCGCGAAAGGGAAGGCGCTGCCACCGGAATCTTCGCCCCGGGGGCGCCGCGGCGGAGGGCGGGCCGGACGGTGACTTCTTCTCGCCTCGACGGGCGGTTGCCGGTCCGGCCACGCTCCCTGCCTTCTCTCGTGCGCTACTTGTTGTGCTGCGCGATCGCCTCGTACACCATGCCGACCAACAGCTCATCGGCGTCCCGGCGGCCGAACTCGGAGGCCGCGCGCGACATCTCGTACAGCCGGTGCGGATCGGCCAGGACCGGGAGCACGCTGTTCTGCACCCAGTCCGGGGTCAGCTGGGCGTCGTCGACCAGCAGGCCCCCGCCGGCGTTGACCAGCGGCTGGGCGTTGAGCCGCTGCTCGCCGTTGCCGATGGGCAGCGGGACGAACGCGGCCGGCAGCCCGACGGCGGACAACTCGGCGACGGTCATCGCGCCCGCGCGGCAGAGCATCATGTCGGCCGCGGCGTACGCGAGATCCATCCGGTCCACGTACGGTACCGGGACATAGGGGGGCATCCCGGGCATGTTGTTCGCGTGCGGCAGTTCGTTCTTCGGGCCGACCGCGTGCAGCACCTGGATCCCGGCGCGCTGCAGGGCCGGAACGGCGGCCTGGGTGACCTCGTTCAGCCGACGGGCGCCCTGGGAACCACCGGACACCAGCAGGGTCGGGAGGTTGGGGTCGAGACCGAAGGCGGCCCGCGCCTCGGGGCGGACCGCGGCGCGGTCCAGGGTGGCGATGGTGCGGCGCAGCGGGATGCCGACGTAGCGGGCACCGCGCAGCTTGCTGTCCGGGGTGCTGACCGCGACGAACTTGGCGTACCGCGAGCCGATCTTGTTGGCCAGGCCGGGGCGGGCATTGGCCTCATGGACGATGATCGGCACCCCCAGCCGCTTGGCGGCCAGATAGCCGGGCAGCGCCACATAGCCGCCGAAGCCGACGACACAGTCCGCCTTCGTGCGCTCCAGGATCTGCTCGGCGGCCTTGATCGTGCCGCGCAGCCGCCCGGGGACGGTGATCAGTTCGGGGGTGGGCTTGCGCGGCAGCGGTACGGCCGGGATGAGTCCCAGCTCATAGCCGCGCTCGGGGACGAGCCGGGTCTCCAGGCCCTTTTCCGTACCGAGTGCCGTGATCCCCACGGTGGGGTCCTGCCTCCGCAGTGCGTCCGCGAGGGCGAGCGCGGGCTCGATGTGGCCGGCGGTCCCCCCACCGGCGAGTACGACATGCACCGAAATTCACCGCTCTCCGGACGGCCGCTTCTTGACGCGCCGTCTCATCGTCTTCCATCTCACCCCAGCCTGCCTCCTGCCGAAGACCGGCTGCCGCATGGCCAACGCCGCCCGTGCAGCGGGCTCGTCACGCGCGAAGGCGATCAAGAGTCCGATGGCGAACATCGTCGGCAGCAGGGCGGAGCCTCCGTAGGAGAACAGCGGGAGCGGGACTCCGGCGATCGGCAACAGGCCGAGCACCGCACCGATGTTGATCACGGCCTGGGCCGTGATCCAGGTGGTCACGCCTCCCGCTGCGTACCGTACGAAGGGGTCCTCCGTGCGTCCGGCCACGCGGATACCCGCATAGCCTAGAGCCGCGAAGAGGGCGAGGACCGACAGCGTCCCCGCCAGACCCAGTTCCTCCCCGGTGATGGCGAAGATGAAGTCGGTGTGCGGTTCCGGGAGTTCACCCCATTTTTCCATACTCGCGCCCAGGCCGGAACCGAAGAATCCGCCGGACGCCAGGGCATAGATGCCGTGCACGGCCTGCCAGCACTGATCACCGGGCCCCGGATCGGTCGCTCCGATGCAGGCCAGCCGGGACATCCGGTTGGCGCTGGTCTTGATCAGCAGCGCCCCGATCAGGGTGGCGGCGCCCAGCACCCCCACGAACAGCCTGGTCGGCGCCCCGGCCAGCCACAGCAGGCCGAAGAGGATCGCCGTGAGAATGATCGCGGTCCCCATGTCACCGCCGAGCATGATCAGCCCGAGCAGCAGGAACGCCACCGGGATCAGCGGCACCAGCAGATGCTTCCACTGCACCAGCAGCCTTTTGTCCTGTTTGCGGGCCAGCAGATCGGCGCCCCACAGCACCAGCGCGAGCTTGGCGAACTCGCTCGGTTGCATCTGGAAAGGTCCGCCGAGGCTGATCCAGTTCTGGTTTCCGTTGACCGCGACCCCTATGCCCGGAATCTGCACCAGGCACATCAGGAAGACCGAGACGGCGAGCAGCGGATAGGCCAGCCCGCGGTGCAGCCGTACCGTCATCCGGGAGGCGGCCAGCAGCAGCCCGCCGCCGAGGACGGCGGCCAGCAGCTGCTTGCGGAAGAAGAACGTCGGGGCGAGACCGGACTGCAGCGCCTTGATCTGGGACGCCGAGTAGACCATCACCAGCCCCAGGACGGTGATCAGCAGGCTGCCGCCGAGGATCAGGTAGTACGCGGTCAGCGGGCGGTCCCAGGCCCGTCTCAGCCGGATGTGGAGCCCCCGGGGGCCGCCCGGGGTGCGGCCCCCGCGCGGTCTGCGCGCCGTGGAGGGCCGGCGCGCCGGACGCGGCGTGGCCGGCTTCGCCGATCGGGCCGTCATCCTCGTCCCCTCCACAGGTGCGCTCGCCGCCGGCGCTCGGCGACAGCGGGGAGAAACGGTCTAGTGATCCCGTGCGGTCAGGTCACCGACCGCTTCGGCGAAGGCATCGCCCCGCTTGTTGTAATTGACGAACATGTCCATCGAGGCACAGGCCGGGGCCAGCAGGACGGTGTCGCCGGGCTCGGCCAGCCGGGCCGCTTCCCGGACCGCCTCGGACATCGCCCCAGTGTCGGTCCGGTCGAGGTCGACCACCGGCACATCGGGGGCGTGTCGCGCCAGGGCTTCCCGGATCAGCGCCCGATCGGCGCCGATCAGCACCGCCCCGCGGAGCCGGGCCGCCGACTTCTGCACCAGCTCGTCGAAGGTCGCGCCCTTGGCGAGGCCGCCGGCGATCCACACGATGTGCTCGTAGGCCGCCAACGACGCCTCGGCGGCGTGGGTGTTGGTGGCCTTGGAGTCGTCGATATAGGTGACGCCGTCGCGCTCCGCGACGATCTGGATGCGGTGCGCGTCCGGGTGGAAGGCGCGCAGTCCGTCGCGTACGGCTGCCGGGCGGACGCCGAAGGCACGGGCCAGCGCCGCCGCCGCGAGGGCGTTGGCGATGTTGTGCGGGGCGGGGGTCCCGGAGCCGGGGGCGATATCGGAGACCTCGGCGAGCTCCTGGGCCTGCTTCTGCCGGTTCTCCACGAAGGCGCGGTCGACGAGGATGCCGTCGACGACGCCGAGTTGGGAGGGGCCGGGGGTGCCGAGGGTGAAGCCGATGGCGCGGCAGCCCTCCTCGACGTCCGCCTCGCGCACCAGGTCCTCGGTGGCCTTGTCGGCCGCGTTGTAGACGCAGGCGACGGTGTTGCCCTCGTAGATCCGGCCCTTGTCGGCGGCGTACGCCTCCATGGAGCCGTGCCAGTCGAGGTGGTCGGGGGCGAGGTTGAGGACGGCCGCGGAGTGCGCCCGTACGGAGGGCGCCCAGTGCAGCTGGTAGCTGGAGAGCTCGACGGCGAGCACGTCGTAGGGGGGCTCGCCGTCCTTGCCCTGCCCCAGGACGACATCGATGATCGGGGTGCCGATGTTGCCGACGGCCAGGGTGCGCAGTCCCTCGGCGGCCAGGATCGAGGCCAGCATCCGCACGGTGGTGGTCTTGCCGTTGGTGCCGGTGATCCCGAGCCAGGCCGCGGCGCCGGGTCCGCGCAGCCGCCAGGCGATCTCCACATCGCCGACGACATCGACGCCCGCCGCCGCGGCCGCCGCGAACAGCGGGCTGTCCGGCTTCCAGCCGGGCGAGGTGACGACGAGCTCTGTCCCCTCGGGGAGGGTGTCGCCGTCGCCGAGGCGGACGGTGATCCCCTCCGCCGTCAGTTCCCGCGCCGCGGCGCGCTGCTTGTCGCCGTCGCCGCCGTCCACGACGGTGACATGGGCGCCGAGGCCGGCCAGCGCGCGGGCGGCACTGATGCCGCTCACGCCCAGGCCGGCGACGGTGAGGTGCTGACCGGCGAAGTCCGCCGGGCCCTGGGTGGTCACTTTGCTGCCTGCCAGCCGCCGTAGAAGATGCCGAGTCCCACGATGACGCACATGCCCTGGATGATCCAGAACCGCACCACCACAAGGACTTCGGACCACCCCTTGAGTTCGAAGTGGTGCTGGAGTGGCGCCATCCGGAAGACCCGCTTGCCGGTCAGCCGGAACGAGCCGACCTGGATCACCACGGACATCGTGATCAGGACGAAGAGACCGCCGAGGATGGCCAGCAGCAGCTCCGTACGGGAGCAGATGGCCAGACCGGCGAGCGCACCGCCCAGGGCCAGCGAGCCGGTGTCACCCATGAAGATCTTGGCGGGCGAGGTGTTCCACCACAGGAAGCCGAAGCAGGCGCCCATCAGCGCGGAGGCCACCACCGCGAGGTCGAGCGGATCGCGGACCTCGTAACAGCCCGGCCCGGCGGTGATCTGGTTGGCGCACGACTCCTGGTGCTGCCAGATGCCGATGAAGGTGTACGCGCCGAAGACCATCACCGAGGCGCCGGTGGCGAGGCCGTCGAGGCCGTCGGTGAGGTTCACGCCGTTGGACATCGCCAGGATCATGAACAGCGCCCAGATCACGAAGATCACCGGGCCGATCTGCCAGCCGAAGTCCTGGGTGAAGGAGAGCCGGTCGGACGCCGGGGTCTGCCCGCGCAGATCGGCGAACTGCAGCGAGAGCACCGCGAAGGCGATACCGACGATCAGCTGGCCGGCCATCTTCGCCTTGGCCCGCAGGCCCAGCGAACGCTGCTTGACGATCTTGATGTAGTCGTCGAGAAAGCCGACCAGGCCCATGCCCGCGAACAGGAACAGCACCAGTACGCCCGAGAAGGTCGGATCGCTGGAGGTGATCACCTTCGTCACGGCGTAGGCGATGATCGTGGCCAGGATGAAGGAGATACCGCCCATGGTGGGCGTGCCCTTCTTGCTGCCGTGGGTCCGCGGGCCGTCATCGCGGATGAACTGCCCGTACCCCTTCTTGGCCAGCAGCTTGATCAGCAGCGGGGTGCCGATCAAGGTCAGGAAGAGCCCGATCATTCCGGAGAAGAGGATCTGCTTCATCGAGTTCATCGGGACGCGGCTCCGCCCTCGGCGCCCGCGGCGCCTGGCATGCCGTCATCCAGCAAAGCTGCGGCGACCCGCTCCAGCCCCACCGACCTGGACGCCTTCACCAGCACGACATCTCCCGGCCGCAGCTCGCTGCGCAACAGGTCGACCGCTGCCCGCGTGTCGGACACGTGCACCGACTCCTCACCCCACGAACCCTCGTTCTTGGCGCCCATGTCGAGCCAGGCCGCTTCCCTGCCGCCGACTGCCACGAGCTTGCTGACGTTGAGCCGGACGGCCAGCCGTCCGACCGCGTCGTGTTCGGCGAGTGACTCCTCGCCGAGCTCAGCCATCTCACCGAGCACCGCCCACGTACGAGCGCCCGTCGCCTTGCCGGCTGCGCCCATCGCGACCAGCGCACGCAGCGCCGCTCGCATGGACTCGGGATTCGCGTTGTAGGCGTCGTTGACGATCCGCACGCCGTCCGCGCGCTCGGTGACCTCCATACGCCAGCGGGAGAGCGTGCCGGCTTCGGAGAGCGCGGTGGCGATCTCGTCTGCGGGCATGCCCAACTCATGGGCTACGGCGGCCGCGGCGAGCGCGTTCGACACGTGGTGCTCACCGTACAGCCGCATGGTCACATCGCTGCACCCGGAGGGTGTGCGAAGCGTAAAGGCGGGCTGACCAAGATCCGTGAGCCGGACATTCTCGGCACGTACGGCGGCCTCCTCGGCCTCACCGAACAGGATCGTGCGGGCCCGGGTGCGCGGAACCATGCTGCGGACGTACGGGTCATCGGCGTTGAGCACCGCGATCCCGCCGTCCTCGGCCGGGGGCAGCGCCTCGACGAGTTCACCCTTGGCCAGGGCGATCTGCTCACGGCCGCCGAACTCGCCGATGTGCGCGCTGCCGACGTTCAGCACCACACCGATCCTCGGCGGGGTCAGCCCGGCGAGGTAGCGGATGTGGCCGACGCCGCGGGCGCCCATCTCCAGGACGAGATGGCGGGTGGTCTCATCGGCCCTCAGGGCGGTCAGCGGCAGCCCGATCTCGTTGTTGAGGTTTCCCTCGGGCCAGACCGTCGGGCCGTGGCGCTGCAGCAGCTGGGCGATCAGGTCCTTGGTGCTGGTCTTGCCGGCCGAGCCGGTGAGGCCCACGACGGTGGTGCCCAGACGGGCGACCACGGCGCGGGCGAGCGCACCGAGGGCGGCGACCACGTCGTCGACGACGATCGCGGGGACGCCGAGCGGGCGGGCGGCCAGAACGGCCACCGCACCGGCCTCCACGGCGCCCTTGGCGAAGTCGTGGCCGTCGACGCGATCACCGGCGAAGGCCACGAACAGCGCGCCGGGGCCCACCGCCCGGGAGTCCGCCACGACCGGTCCGGTCACCCGGCGGCCGTCGTCCGGTATGTCGTGCTGCTGCCCTCCGACGATGCTCGCGATCTCGGCGAGCGACAGGGAGATCACAGGTCACCCCCGGCACAGGGCGGGCGGTGACGGTAACGGGGTTGTGCGCGCATGGCGGTGTGTCATCCCTGGTGGTTCGGCTGCGGTGACTGCTGCGACTGCGGTGACTTCAACGAGTCCTCGATGGCACCGCGCAGCACCTGGCGGTCGTCGAAGGGGCGGACCACTCCGGCGATGTCCTGGCCCTGCTCGTGGCCCTTGCCCGCGACGATCACGGTGTCCCCGGGCTCGGCGCGGGCGACGGCGGCGGCGATGGCGGCGGCGCGCTCTTCTTCGACGAGCACCGTGCCGCGTTCATGAATGGGGACCTCCGCGGCGCCCGCGAGCATGGTGGCGAGGATCGCGAGGGGGTCCTCGCCGCGCGGGTTGTCGGAGGTCAGTACGGCCGTGTCGGCGAGCCGGGCCACCGCGGCACCCATCGGGGCGCGCTTGTGCGGGTCACGGTCGCCGCCGCAGCCGAGGACGGCGTGCAGCTTGCCCTCGGTGACCTTGCGCAGCGCGCGCAGAACCGATTCGACAGCGTCCGTCTTGTGCGCGTAGTCGACCACCGCCAGATACGGCTGTCCGGCGTCGATGCGCTCCAGGCGGCCGGGGACACCGGGCACCGCGGCGACCCCGTCGGCCGCGGTCTGCGGGTCGATACCGGCGACGACCAGCGAGACGATCGCGGCGAGCGCGTTGGCGACGTTGAACGGGCCGGCGATCGGGGAGGCGGCGCGCAGGGTGACGCCGTCCGGGCCGTGCACGGTGAAGGTCGAGCCGAGGGTGCCGACCTCGACGTCGGAGGCCCGCCAGTCGGCGTCGGGGTGGCCCTCCGCGGAGAAGGTGGTGACCGGGACCTCGGACTCGCCCTCGGCCAGCCGCCTGCCGTACTCGTCGTCGAGGTTGACGACACCGGCGCGGCTGCGGGCCTTGGTGAAGAGCTGGGCCTTGGCCTGGAAGTAGTCCTCCATGCCGGAGTGGAACTCCATGTGCTCCGGGCTGAGGTTGTTGAAGATCGCGACGTCGAAGACGCAGCCGTCGACCCGGCCGAGGACCAGGGCGTGGCTGGAGACCTCCATGGCGACCGCGCGGACGCCTCGCTCGCGCATCACCGCGAACAGCGCCTGGAGGTCGGTGGCCTCGGGGGTGGTGCGCTCGGACTTGATGCGCTCGTCGCCGATACGGGTCTCGACGGTGCCGATCAGGCCGGTGAGGCCCGCCCGTCGCCCGCCACCGCCCTGATCGGTCTGCGCTTCGCGCAGGCCCCCCTCTTCGGGGCGCTGCGCGGCGGCTGCCCGCAGCCCGCCCTCGATGAGGTAGGCGGTGGTGGTCTTGCCGGAGGTGCCGGTGATGCCGATCTGGAGGAGGTCCTCCCCCGGCGCGCCGTAGATGGAGACGGCCAGCGCGCCCATCCGTGCGCGCGGGTTGTCGACGACCAGGACCGGCAGGCCGGTCGCGGCGGCACGCTCGGCGCCCGACGGGTCGGTCAGCACCGCCGCGGCGCCCAGGTCGGCGGCCTGGGCGACGAAGTCGGCACCGTGCAGCCGGGCGCCGGGCAGCGCCGCGTAGACGTCACCGGGGCGGACCGCCCGGGAGTCATGGGTGATGCCGGTGACCATCACGGGCTGCGCGGCATCGGCGGCTCCGGGACGGCCGGCTTCCGGGGCCGGGCTTCCCAGCTGCTCGGCGAGGTCCGCCAGGGGGGTGGGGCGGACCCGTTCAGGGCGCGGGGCGCCCGGATACGTACCGGACCCGCCCTTCTCGGCGTGCTGGGCTTTCGGGGACTGATCAGCGTGTGACACGGCGGTGAGCGTACCGGGCACCACCGGCCCGGGGCGAAGTGAGGGCCGTGGGGAGGAGCAGTTTCCGGGAACGGGGGTGCCGTCGGGGGTGCCGTCGGGGGTGATGGTCGTCACGGCGGAATTGCCTCGATTTCATTGGCCTGGCGTGAAGGTGACCGGCAGCCGTGGGGGCTTGGCGCCGGTCGGCGGGACCTGGAGGGTTTTCAGCGCGAAGGCCATGACCTGCTGGTAGATCGGGCCGCAGACCTGGCCGCCGAAGTAGCTGCCCGTCGTCGGGTTCTGGACGGCGCAGTAGACCGTGATGCGGGGTTTGTCGGCGGGGGCGAAGCCGGCGAAGGAGGCGGTGTAGCCGTGGTAGCGGCCGGTCCTGGGGTCCACCCGGTTGGACGTGCCGGTCTTGCCGCCGACGCGGTAGCCGTCGATCTTCGCCTTCGCCCCGGTGCCCTCCTCGTCGTCCACCACGGATTCGAGCATGGTGGCCAGGGTGGCCGCGGTCTTCGGGCTGACCACCCTGGTCTTGGCGGGCTGTGGCGCCCGTACGTAGTGGCCGTCGGGCCCGGTGCTGCCGCGGACCAGTGTGGGGGCGATGCGCCGGCCCCCGTTGGCGATCGTGGAGTAGACGGAGGCGGCCTGTACGGCGTTGAGGGACAGCCCCTGGCCGAACGGGATGGTGAACTGCTGCGAGGTGTTCCAGTCCTGCGGCTTGGCCAGGATGCCGTCGGTCTCCCCGGGGAAGCCGAGCCCGGTCGGCCGGCCGATCCCGAACTTGCGCAGATAGGAGTA
The DNA here is from genome assembly GCF_027497495.1 of Streptomyces tubercidicus. GTDB lineage: Bacteria > Actinomycetota > Actinomycetes > Streptomycetales > Streptomycetaceae > Streptomyces > Streptomyces tubercidicus. The sequence continues at coordinate 6,094,647 of NZ_CP114205.1, read as the reverse complement.
GAGGACCTGGTTGGCCTGGGGCTGGGTCCTGCCGAGCTGGCCGGTCGCGAGGATCGTGCCGATGTTGCTGGACTTGGCGAGCACACCGTTGAGCGTCAGATGCCAGGTCTCGTGGTCGACGTCGTCGGCGAAGAGCCGGTCGCCCCGGTGCAGCCGGTTGGGCACGGTGACCCGGGTGGCCGGGGTGGCGGCGCCCTCCTCCAGGACGGCGGCCATCGACATCACCTTGCTGGTCGACCCCGGCTCGAAGGCGTCGGACAGCGCGGCGTTGCCCAGTGCTTCCGGATCGGCCTTCGACACGTCATTGGGGTCGAACCCGGGCGCATTGGCGAGCGCCAGGATCTCCCCGGTACGGGTGTCCTGGACGACGACATAGCCGCGGTCGGCCCCGGATTTGGCGACCTGGTCGGTGATGGCCTGCTGGGCCGCCCACTGGATGTCGCGGTCGAGGGTCAGCTCCACGTCACTGCCGGGGACGGCGGGGTGCTCCTGGGTGTCGGCGGTGGGCACCCGGCGGCCGCCGGACTGGGCGTAGACGAGCTTGCCGTCCTTGCCTGCCAGCTGCTTGTCCAGGCGCGCCTCCAGCCCGCCGCCGCCTTTGCCGGCGCCGTTGACGAAGCCGAGCACACCGGCGGCGAGGTTCTTGTTGGGGTAGAGGCGCTTGCTGTGTTTGTCGGCGAAGATCCCGACAAGGACGTTGGGGCGGGGCGCGTTCTTGGGGGCGGCGGCCGCCCGGTCGTCGAGGGTGGTGCGCAGGTCCTTGATCTTCTTCCAGACCTGCGGGGACTGCTGCCGGGCGAGCAGGGCGTAGCGCGCCTCGGGGCGGTCGAGCTTCTTGGCCAGGGTGGCCTTGTCCGCGCCGAGAATCGGGGCGAGCAGCGCGGCGGCCCGCTGTGGGGCGTCGTCGATCCTGGTCTTGTCGCGCGCCAGCAGGCTTGGGTCGGCGGTGATGTCGTACGCGTCGACGGTGGTGGCCAGGTCCACGCCGTTGCGGTCGGTGATCGCACCGCGCTCGGCGGCCAGCTTGACCGGTACATAGCGGTTCTCGTTGGCCTTGGCGGCGAACGCCCCGGCGTCCACGGCCTGCACCTGGAAGAGCCGTACGACGAAGATCAGCATGATCAGCGTCAGCCCGAGGGAGACCAGCCGCAGCCGCGGCCGCGGACTGCCGAGCCGCAGTGCCGGGGGCCCGGAGCGGGGGCGTACGGGGCGGGTGCCCTGCCGGGGCGGTCCTGGCCGGGAGCCGGGCCGGGGTGCGGGGCGCTTGGCGGCGGGCGGACGGCCGGCCCCGCCGCCTGCCCGGCCGCCGCGCTGGGCGGGGCGCGGCACCCGGCGGGGGTCCCTGGGCTCGGTCATACCGCGTTCACCTGCCGGAGGTCGTCGGGGAGGGGCCGGCCGCGGTGCCGGGCGCGGGTGCGGTGGAGGCGCGCGAGGCGGACGAGTTCAGGGGGGCCTGGGCGGCCGGTTTGGCCGCCGTGCCCGGTGCGCTGTCCGGGCCCAGTACACCGGCCAGCGCCGGGACCGGTGGCGCCGCCGGGCGGGGCAGTGCGGTACGGGCGGCCGCGCCCGCCGGCGACGGTGTGGCGGAGCTGCTCAGCGGCGCCCCCTCCGGCCCGGCGACGCTCGGGCGGCCGCGGACCGTGCCGTCCGGGAGCAGGAACACCGGGGTGCCGCCGGGCACCATCCCCAGCTTCCGGGCGCGCCGCTCCAGCGCGCCCGGGGCGGAGTAGGCGTCCACCTCCTGCTGCAGCGCCTGCTGCTCATCCGTCAGCTCGTCGGTCTGCTTCTCCAGTTTGCTGAGCTCGAACGACCCTTGGTTGAGGGCGGAGTTGAGCAGCAGCAGGGTGATCAGGCCGGAGCCGAGGAGGACGACGATGAGCAGCACGAAGGGTGTGCGCGCCGCGGTGCCGCGGGCACCGGCGCCGGAGGGGAACAGCGCGGCGAGGCGTTTCTGTCTGCCGCGCGGCCCCTGGCCTTTCATGCGGTGTCCTCGACGTTCTCGCGGATGCGCTCCGCGCCGCGCAGCCGGGCGGGGGCGGCCCGGCGGTTCTCGGCGATCTCCTCCTCCGTGGGGAGTTCGGCGCCGCGGGTCAGTAGCTTGAGCCGGGGCTGGTAGCGCTCGGGGACCACCGGCAGGCCGGGGGGCGCCGTATTGGCCGCGCCGGCCGCGAAGACCTGCTTGACCAGGCGGTCCTCCAGGGAGTGATAGGCGAGTACGGCGATCCGGCCGCCGACCGCCAGCGCCTGCACGGCCGCCGGGATGGCCCGCTCCACGCTCGTCAGCTCCCCGTTGACCTCGATGCGCAGCGCCTGGAAGGTGCGCTTGGCGGGGTTGCCGCCGGTGCGCTTGGCGGCCTGCGGCAGCGCGTCACGGATCAGCTCGACCAGCCGCGCGCTGTTGGTGAACGGCTCCTTGGCGCGCTCCCGGACGACGGCCTCGACGATCCGCTTGGCCTGCTTCTCCTCCCCGTAGGAGCGCAGGATCCGGACCAGCTCACCGGGCGCGTACGTATTGAGGACATCCGCGGCGCTGATACCGGTCGACTGGTCCATCCGCATGTCCAGCGGGGCGTCCTGCGCGTACGCGAAACCGCGGTCGGCCTCGTCGAGCTGCATGGAGGAGACACCGAGGTCGAACAGCACACCCTGGACGCGGGGGGTCCCGAGCCGGTCGAGGACCTCGGGGAGCTCGTCGTAGACGGCGTGCACCAGGGTGGCGCGGTCTCCGTACGGGGCGAGCCGTTCGCCCGCCAGCTTCAGGGCGGACGGGTCACGGTCGAGGGCGATCAGCCGGGCCGCCGGGAAGGTGGACAGCAGTGCCTCGCTGTGCCCTCCGAGGCCGAGCGTGCAGTCGACGACGACCGCACCGGGCTCGGCGAGCGCGGGGGCGAGCAGGTCCAGACACCGCTGGAGCATGACGGGTACGTGGCGAGTGTTGCTGCTCATGCGACGGCCTCGCCGCGCTCGGCCCGCCTGCCGAAGCAGAGCGCGCACCTCTTCCTGATTCGCTCGCTACGCTCGCTCATGTGCCTTCCGATGGGCTGGGCGGCAGGTGGGGCCCCGGCCGCTGGCTGGGGGATGCCGCACGTACCGCTTGGTCCCCGCCCGCTCTGAAGGGGAAGTGGCCCTCCGGCGACGGGGAAGTGACGTCGGAAGACCATGGGAGCGGGAGGAGGCCGAGCCGTACGTACGGTGCGCGCACGCGAGGAATCCGGTATCCAAGGAGAGCGTCACGCCTCCCACTTCGCGCCACTTTAGTCCACCGGCTGCCCCGGTCAATCAACTGGTTCCGCGCGTCCTGCGGCGGCTTTCCCGCCGCCGTCGCCGCGGGCTTCTCACCCGGACGGCGGCGGGACGGACGGACCTGTGGGTTACCTCACAAGGAGTGACGATGACCCCTATGCCCGACCTCTCATGCAGCCGAAACGACCGGCGCCGATTACGGTGAAACCATGTCCATACCTGCGTCGCAGCCGCTGCCCCCCTCCGCCGACGGAGCCACCGTCCGTACCGGTGACACGGTCACCGACAGTCTTGTCGAGGCGAACAAGCGCTACGCCGCCGACTTCCGAGACCCCGGGATGGATGCCCGGCCGGTCCGCAAGGTCGCCGTCGTGTCCTGTATGGACGCCCGGATCGATCTGCATGCCGCCCTCGGCCTCGAACTCGGCGACTGCCACACCATCCGCAACGCCGGCGGCGTCGTCACCGACGACATCATCCGGTCCCTGACGATCAGCCAGCGCGCCCTCGGCACCCGCTCCGTCGTCCTCATCCACCACACCGGGTGCGGTCTGCTCAGCCTGACCGAGGACTTCCGCCACGACCTGGCGGCCGAGGTCGGACAGCGTCCCACCTGGGCGGTCGAGGCGTTCAAGGACCTCGACGAGGACGTCCGGCAGTCCATGCAGCGGGTGCGCACCTCTCCCTTCCTCCTGCACACCGACGATGTCCGCGGCTTCGTCTTCGACGTGACGACCGGTCTGCTGCGGGAGATCGACCCGCAGCGCTGACCCCGCCCCGTCTGCCCGGTCTCCGGGCGTGCCCGGAACGCCGGGTTCGCCGGGAAGGCCGGGCAATAACCTTGTGAGTTATCCACAGGTCATGACGCGAAGCCGCGCGGGCAGCAAGAATGCGTAGATGCCGTCGTCCCGGCCCCGGCCGGGTGCGACGCGCATGTTCGGGGTGGGCCGGGTCCGCAGAGGGGGCATCGGCCCGTGATACGGGGCCGAGGAGGGCCGAGTGACGGCGTATGACGAACGAGCGAGCCTTGGGGCTCCCCCGGCGCATGGGGGTCCCCCCGCCCGAGCGGAACCGAGGGTGGGGGAGGAGCCGAGCGCAGGGGGAGATCTGATCGCCACCGCGGAGCGGATTCACCGGTCGGTGGAGGAAGTGATCGAGGGCAAGCCGGAGGTCGTACGGCTCGCGCTGACCGTGCTGCTGGCCGAGGGACATCTGCTCATCGAGGATGTGCCCGGCGTCGGCAAGACCATGCTCGCCAAGGCGCTGGCCCGCTCCATCGACTGCTCGGTGCGGCGCATCCAGTTCACGCCCGATCTGCTGCCCTCCGACATCACCGGCGTCAGCATCTTCGACCAGCAGCGGCGGGACTTCGAGTTCAAGCCCGGCGCGATCTTCTCCCAGATCGTGATCGGCGACGAGATCAACCGCGCCTCGCCCAAGACCCAGTCGGCGCTCCTGGAGTCCATGGAGGAGCGCCAGGTGACGATGGACGGGCAGACCTACGAGCTGCCCGAGCCCTTCATGGTGGTCGCCACCCAGAACCCGGTGGAGATGGAGGGCACCTACCCGCTCCCCGAGGCGCAGCGGGACCGTTTCATGGCGCGGGTGTCGATCGGCTACCCCAGCCCGGCGGCCGAGCTGCAGATGCTGGATGTGCACGGCGGCGCCTCGCCCCTCGACGACCTCCAGCCGGTCGCGCACGCCCACGACATCGTGAAGCTGATCGACGCGGTGCGGACGGTCCATGTCGCCGACACGGTGCGCAGATACACCGTCGATCTGGTGGTGGCCACCCGCAGCCACCCCGAGCTGCGGCTCGGCGCCTCACCGCGGGCGACCCTGCATCTGCTGCGCGCCGCCAAGGCCGCGGCCGCGCTCCAGGGGCGGGAGTACACCCTCCCGGACGATGTCCAGTCGCTGGCCGTGCCGGTGCTCGCACACCGGCTGCTGCCCACGGCCCAGGCCCAGTTGAACCGCCGTACGGCCGAGCAGATCGTGCTGGAGATCCTCCAGCGCGTCCCGGTCCCCGAACCGTCCGCACAGCCGTGGCGGACGCCCGGCCAGCGGCCGCCCGGCGTACGGGGGTTGTGATGTCCGGTGGGGGGAGCGAGGGCGCTCCGGAGCGGGACGGGCTGCGGGCCGCTCTCGGGGGGCTGACGACCCGGGGCAGGTCGTTCCTGGCTGCCGGGGTGGCCGCCGCGGTGTGCTCCTACCTCCTGGGGCAGGCGGATCTGCTGCGGGTCGGTCTGCTGCTCGCCGCCCTCCCGCTGGTGTGCGTCGCGGTGCTGCACCGCACCCGCTACCGCGTCGCGGGCACCCGTACGCTCGCCCCCGCCCGGGTGCCCGCCACCACCGAATCCCGGGTGCGGCTGCGGATGGAGAACATCTCCCGGCTGCCGACGGGTGTGCTGATGCTCCAGGACCGGGTGCCGTACGTGCTCGGTCCCCGGCCGCGCTTCATCCTGGACCGGGTCGAGGCCGGCGGCCGCCGCGAGGTCTCCTACCGGGTCCGCTCCGACCTGCGCGGACGCTATCCGCTGGGGCCGCTTGAGCTGCGGCTCTCGGACCCGTTCGGAATGTGCGAGCTGACCCGCTCGTTCACTGCCTCCGACACCCTGACGGTCGTGCCGCGGGTCGAACCGCTCCCGGCCGTACGGCAGATGGGCGAGGCCGCCGGGTACGGCGAGGGGCGGCAGCACTCACCGGCACTGGCCGGGGAGGACGACGTCATTCCGCGCGGCTACCGGCACGGCGACGATCTGCGCCGCGTCCACTGGCGCTCCACCGCGCGCCATGGCGAACTGATGGTCCGCAGGGAGGAGCAGCCGCAGAAGGCGCGCTGCACGGTCCTGCTCGACACCCGCGAGACCGCCCACCCGGGCGCCGGCCCCGACTCGGCCTTCGAATGGGCGGTGGCGGGCGCCGCCTCCACCGCGGTGCATCTGCTGGAGCGCGGCTTCTCGGTGCGGCTGCTGACCGACACCGGCAGCTCGGTGCCGCGCCCCGACGGTGCCGGCAGCTTCGCCGGCGGCACCGACTCCGCCGACGCCGCCGGGCTGCTGCTGGACACCCTCGCCGTCGTGGAGCACTCCGCGGAGCGGGGCCTGTCGGCGGCGTACGACGTCCTGCGCGGCGGCAACGAAGGACTGCTGGTCGGCTTCTTCGGCGATCTGGACGAGGAGCAGGCGGCGGTCGCCGGGCGGATGCGGCAGCGCAGCGGCGCGGCCGTCGCCTTCGTCCTGGACGGCGACGCCTGGACGCAGGGCCCCGGCGGCATCAGATTCTCCGACGGCCAGGTCCCGGTGGCCGAACGCCTGCGGCTGCTGCGGCAGGCCGGCTGGACGGCGCTCCCGGTGCTGCCCGGGGACACCCTCGCCGCCCTGTGGCGCGCGGCGGCGGACCGTACGGGCGCCCCGGAGCCGGTGGCGGGAGGGCGGTCATGAGCGGCCGGGCGCGGCTGGCGGTGTGTGCGGCGGTGGCCACGCTGTGTGCCGCCGGTGCGCTGCTGCCGCTGGTGGAGCCGATCAGCTGGCTGATCCAGGCGGCGGTCCTGCTCGCCCTCGTGACGGGAGTGGGCGCGGCCGCCCGCCGGGTTCCGCTGGCCGGACCGCTGATCATCGGCGTCCAGCTCCTGGTCGGCGTGATGCTGCTGACCCTGCTCTTCACCCCGGCCGAGGCGATCCTCGGCCTGCTGCCGGGCCCGGACGCCCTCTCGGAATTCGGCAGGCTGGTGGAGACCGGTGTACGGGACGTGGGCCGGTACGCCACCCCCGCCCCCGTCACCCCCGGCATCCGGCTGCTGCTGATCGCCGGTGTGCTGGTGATCGGCCTGATCGTGGACGCGCTGGCGGTGACGTACCGCAGCGCCGCCCCCGCCGGTCTGCCGCTGCTCGCGCTCTACTCGGTGGCGGCGGGGCTGTCCCAGGGCGGCGCGGGCTGGCTGCGGTTCCTGATCGCGGCGGCCGGCTATCTGCTGCTCCTGCTGGCCGAGGGCCGGGACCGGCTCTCCCAGTGGGGCCGGGTGTTCCGCGGGGACACCGGGGCGGACCGGCCGGACCGCGCCGGCGGATTCGCCGCCCTCGGCGGCCCTGCCCTGGCCCCGGTCCGTACGGGCCGCCGGATCGGCGCGCTGGTCCTCGGGATCGCCCTGGTGGTGCCCGCCCTGCTGCCCTCCCTCGGCGGCGGGCTGTTCGGTACTTCCGGCAGCGGTTCGGGGCCCGGTGGCGGAGGCGGCACGATCTCCGCGGTGAACCCCCTGGTGTCGCTCCAGGACAGCCTCAACCAGCCCGAGGACCGGGAGGTCCTCAACTACCGCACGACCGCCACCGACACCCGCGACCTGTATCTGCGGATCGTCGCCCTCGACCAGTTCGACGGCACGACCTGGAAGCCGTCCGAGCGCACGGTCACGGACGTCCCCGAGCGGCTGCCCGACCCACCCGGCCTCAGCCCCGCGGTCGACCTCACCCGGGTCAACACCTCGGTCTCGACCGCCGAGTGGTACGCCCAGAACTGGCTGCCGCTCCCCTACCCGGCGTCCAAGGTCGACATCTCCGGGCGCTGGCGCTTCGAGCCCGAGGGCCGCACGCTCGTCGGGGACCGCGGACAGAACACCCACGGCCTCCAGTACCAGGTAGAGAGCCTGCAGGTGCGGCCCACCTCCCGGCAGCTGGCCGCCGCCCCGGCGCCCCCCGCCGATCTGCTGCGCGAGTACACCAAGGTCCCCCGCTCACTGCCCCCGGTGGTACGGAGCACCGCGCTCCGGGTCACTCGCGGCGCCCCGACCACCTACGCCAAGGCCGTCAAACTGCAGGACTGGTTCGCGCTCAACGGCGGCTTCAGCTACAACACGGCGGTCCGGGCCGGCAGCGGTTCCGAGGCCATCGCGCGGTTCCTGCGGCAGAAGGAGGGCTTCTGCGTCCACTTCTCGTTCTCGATGGCGGCGATGGCCCGGACGCTGGGAATCCCGGCCCGGGTGGCGGTCGGGTTCACCCCCGGCACCAAGAAGGCCGACGGCACGACGTCGGTGAATCTCAGGGACGCACACGCCTGGCCTGAGCTGTACTTCCAGGGCATCGGCTGGACCCGCTTCGAACCCACCCCGAGCCGCGGCAGCATCCCGGACTACGCGTACCCCGACACCCCGGACACCCGCGACCCGGGCAGCCCGGCGGCCCCCGAGCCCTCCCGGTCCACGGCCCCCTCGGACGGCCCGTCGGCGGCGCCGTCCTGTGGCCCCGACGAGCGGCGGTCCGGCTCCGGTTCGGCCTGTGTCTCCCCGCACGAGGAGTCCGGCGCCCGCCCACCGGACGACGGCTCGTTCCCGTGGACGATCGTCGCCATGGCGCCAGCCGTGCCGCTCGTGCTGCTGCTGCCCGTGGGCCCACTCCTGTGGCGCAGACGCATACGCGCCATACGCCTGGCGGACCCGGACGGCGACGACCCCACGGCGGGCACCCTCGCCGCCTGGCGGGAGCTGCTGGACACCGCCTGGGACTTCGGGATCCTCCCGGACGAGTCGCTGACCCCGCGCAAGGCCGCCGCGCGCATCATCCGCCTCGGAGATCTGCAACCGGAGCCCGCCGCGGCCGCCCGCCGCGTCGCGGCGGCGGTCGAGCAGGTGCTGTACGCCCCGCACCCCCAGCCGGTGTCCGGCCTCGCCCCGGACGTACAGCAGGTACGGGCCGGGTTGCGCGCGGGCGCAAGCCGTGGTCTGCGGATACGTGCCCAGCTCGCCCCGCGCTCCGCGGCACGGCTCCGCTGGGCCTGGTCGGCCCGCTGCTCGGCACTGCTGCTCCGGTGCCGCACCAGCCGCCCGGTGGCCGCGGCCCGGCGCGCACTGGCCGCCCTCCGGCCGGGCCCGCGACGGGCCTGACCACACGCCAAAAGACGGCACGCCAAAAAGTGCTGGGGCCGCCCGAAAGGATCGGGCGGCCCCAGCACATGAGGTCTTCCGGCGCCACCGGAGAACGCGATGACGTACCGAGGGGCGGAAATCAAACGAGATCCAACGGACCCGCCGGAGGACGAACTGCGGGCCGGAGACAGCGAACAGCGGCGGCGAAAACCGGGCTCCGTCGTCGCTCAGTGGCGCTCCGTCGTCGTTCAGGGGCAGGGGCTCAGTGGCCCTGTTGTTCGTCCCTGCGTCGCTGCCAGCGGTCCTCGATACGGTTCATCATCGAGCGCCGCTGCCTGGCCTGACGACGCGCCGGGGCACCCACACCGCCTCCGGAACCGGCACCGGACTGCTGCTCTCCCGGCTTGGGAGCCTTGCGCCAGCCGGTGACCGCCAGCACGGCGCAGCCGAGCATGACGAGGAAGCCCACCACACTGATCCAGATCTGCTGCGCGACCATGCCGGCCATGAGCAGGGCGATACCCACCAGGAAGCCCGCGACCGCTTGGTAGACCCGTCGCCGGGTGTACGTACGCAGCCCGCTTCCCTCAAGCGCTGTCGCGAACTTGGGATCTTCGGCGTACAGCGCTCGCTCCATTTGCTCGAGCATGCGCTGCTCGTGCTCCGAGAGCGGCACGGAGTCCTCCTACTCGTCGGTCGCGGGGGGCGACCGGGTGCGACCCTTTCAGGATAGGCAGGGAATCGCCCCCGTGAAACCCGCCCCTCGACGCCAGTTCACTGTCCGGGCCGCCACGGCGACCGGTGGTGATGCTGCCTGCATTCCCCACCCGCCTATCCGTCATGCCGGAACGTCGTACCCCGATCATACGGGGCGAAGGGGCTGATCGGGTGGTCTGTGGCCGACTGCACGCGGTAGTCATGTGAGCCGCGTGGGTCAGTCGCGCTCCGCGAGGACATGCAGCTGGGTGGCCACGGAGTGGAAGGCGGGCTGCTCGGCGGCGGCCGCCTCAAGCTTCAGCAGGGCCTCCATGGCGCCCGGCTCGGTGTCGACCAGCACCCCGGGGACCAGGTCGGCGAAGACCCGTACGCCGTGTACCGCGCCGACCTCCAGGCCGGTGGCGGACACCAGCTCGGTGAGCTGGTCGGCGGTGAAGCGGCGCGGCACCGGGTCACCCTCGCCCCAGCGTCCGGCCGGGTCGGTGAGGGCCTGGCGGGCCTCGTTGAAGTGGCCCGCCAGGGCGCGTGCGAGGACGGCGCCGCCCAGACCTGCCGCGAGCAGGCTGAGGGTGCCGGCCGGGCGCAGCGCGTCGACGGCGTTGCGGACGCCCTCGGCCGGGTCGTCTACGTACTCCAGCACGCCGTGGCAGAGCACAGCGTCATAGCCGCCGCGCTCGACGACGTCGAACAGGCCGTGGGCGTCGCCCTGGACCGCGCGTACCCGGTCGGCGACGCCTGCCTCCGCGGCGCGGCGTTCCAGGGCGAAGAGGGCGTTGGGGCTGGGGTCGACGACCGTGACGCGATGGCCGAGGCGGGCGACCGGTACGGCGAAGTTGCCGGTGCCGCCGCCGGTGTCGAGGACGTCCAGGGCGTCGCGGCCGGTGGCCTTGACCCGGCGCTCCAGGGCGTCCTTGAGGACCTCCCAGACCACGGCGGTACGAAGGGATGCGCGCGGGCGCAGCGGGTCAGACACGGCGGGTGGCTCCTCGGCGGGGGCATGAACGTCTAGGCGCCCTCCACCCTATTCCGTCCCACGCCGTCCCACTCCGTCCGCCGCCTGCGGAGGGGGCGGGGCCGATGTGGCGGTGGGGCGGGGCGGTGGCAGTGGGGCGGGGCAGGGAGGGGCGGTGGCGGAGCCGTGGGGGGGCGAGTGCCGCTGCTTTCCCTTCCCTCCTTCCCCCCGGGGCCCCCGCCCCACCCCACCCCGCTCCCCCTCCTCCGCCTCCTCCGGCCCCTCAGCCCCGGCCTCAGCCCCCGGCCTCAGTCGCTGCTCACCCGGCCCGCTGGGGCGGTAGCGAGGGCTGGAGGAGCAGCATCCGCTCCACCAGGCGCAGGAACAGGGCGGCGTCACGCAGGAGATCGTCGGCGTCACGGCGGCCGGCCGCGCCGGCTATACCGGCCTCGGCCTTCGCGCGACGGGCGGCGCCGGCGGCGAACAGGGCGCTCCACTCTGCCAGTTCGGGTGCGACCTCGGGCAGCACTTCCCAGGCGCTGCGAATACGCTGCCTGCGGCGCACGGTGGTCTCCGGCCGGCCGCGGACGGCGAGGACGGCGGCGGCGGTGCGCAGCGCGGCCAGATGGGCCGTGGCGAAACGCTCGTTGGGGGTTTCGAGGGTCTGTGCCTCATCGAGGCCCTGCTGGGCCTGGGCGAGCAGGGCGAGTGCGGCGGGTGGTGCGGCCGCCCGCCGCAGGACGGGGTGGACATCGCTCGGGGGACCGTACGCAGCGGAGCTGCCCCTGTCGGGACGAGCTGCCATGACGAACCTCCTGTCGTCGCATGACGGTTCGGGCCCGAATGCCGATTCGGACCGGATGAGCCCATCGTGACGTACACCACTGACAATCGGCGTTGACCTGCACTTTCGTCAGAAAGGGGGCGGCCTTGCCGGTGGGTTCGCGGGAGCGGGTTCCGCACGTCCCCTTGCGGAACGAGGGGTGGGGTGCGCGCACGGGGCGGCGGGCCGCCAGGTGGCGCGGATGAAGGACCTGCATCCGGAGCTGAGCCTGTGAGCGGGCACCCGTCCGGGGCGGCACAATCGCCCCCATGGACAGCTCCAATACACGCCGCGACGCCACCCGGCGCAAGCTCTTCGAGGCCGCGGTCACGCTCATCGCCGAACAGGGCTTCTCCTCCACCACGGTGGACGAGATCGCCGAGCGGGCGGGTGTCGCGAAGGGCACCGTCTACTACAACTTCGCGAGCAAGAACGTGCTCTTCGAAGAGCTGCTGCGGCACGGCATCGAGATGCTGGCCACGTCCCTTCAGGCGGCCGCGGAGGAGGTGGCCGACCGGGGCGGCAGCCGGATCGACGCGCTGGACGCGATGATCCGGGCCGGGCTGGACTTCATCTCCCGTTACCCGGCGCTCACCCAGCTCTACGTCGCCGAGCTGTGGCGCACCAACCGGGCCTGGCAGTCGACCCTGATGGTGGTGCGGGAGCGGGCCATCACGGTAGTGGAGGACGTGCTGCGGGAGGCGGTCGCCCGTGAGGAGCTGAGCGAGGAGATCGATATCCCGCTGACCGCCTCGGCGTTGTTCGGGATGGTCCTGGTGGCCGCCCTGGACTGGCAGTCGTACCAGCCGGACCGGTCGATCGACGAGGTGCACGCGGCGCTGTCGCGGCTGCTCCAGGGGCGGATCAGCGGCCGGCCCACACAGTGACGGGAGGGGACCCGGAACCGGAAAGAGGGTGCACGCCGTAGTGGTCAGGAACGGCGCGCACCCTTTCTTCCCCCGTGGTCCCGCGCAAAAAAGTGCGCCGCCCTGGCACGGATCGTTCCCCCATCGATCCGACCAGGACGGCGCTTCCCCCGTACTCCCCCGTGTTCCCCCGTCACGTCCGGGAGCCGCGCCGCTCCGCCGCCCCGTGTCGGCGGTGCGGCGCCGCTTCCCTTCCGTGACCCCTACTTTTCCGTCCGGGCGGGCTCCGGCCCATCCGCGTACCTACTCATCTCGGCGTCTGAGTACGGATACTCAAAGCTGAGCACCGGCCCCCAGTGGGGGCCTACGATCTGCGCGTGTCCGTACTTCCCTTGGTGTTCACCAGTGGCTGGGCGAGCGGGATCAACGCCTACGCCGTCGTCCTGCTCTTCGGTCTGCTCGGCGCGACCGGCGTGACCGATGAGGTGCCCGCGGCGCTGCAGCGCCCGGATGTGCTGATCGTGGCCGGGGTGCTGTTCGTGGCCGAGGCCGTCGCCGACAAGGTCCCGTACGTGGACTCGGTCTGGGACGCCGCGCACACGGTGATCCGGCCGGTCGCCGGCGGCGTGGTGGCGGCGCTGCTGGCCGGCCACAACGGTTCGCTGCCCGAGCTGGCGGCGGGCGCCGTGGGCGGCTCCACGGCGCTGCTGAGCCATCTGGTCAAGGCGGGCACGCGGATCGCGGTCAACACCTCGCCGGAGCCGGCCAGCAACATCGTGCTGAGCCTGGCCGAGGATCTGGGCGTCGCGGGGCTCATCGCCTTCGCCGTGTTCCATCCGGTGGCCGCGGCGGTCATCGCGGGGACGCTGCTGGCCGCGGGGATCGCGGTGGTGATCTTCCTGTGGTCGCGGATCCGCGGATTCCTCCAGCGGCGGCGGCAGCGGCGCGCGGAGAAGCGGCCTGCGGCGGCGCGCGGTGCGGCGCCTCCGGTGACCTGACGGCGGGCTCCCGGCGGTCACCGAGGGCGCTGCCGGGACCGGTCCTCCGGCGGCCGTGCGGGCGTTGTCAGTGGGTCCGGATAAAGTCGCAGGCATGGCACGGATTGCGGTGATCGGCGCCGGGATGGGCGCGATGGCGGCCGCTGCCCGGCTGGCCGTCGCGGGCCACCGGGTGGCGGTGTTCGAGCGCGGCGCGACGCATGGCGGCGCGCTGCGGCAGCTGGCACGGGACGGCTTCGCCTTCGACACGGGGCCCGGACTGCTGCATCTGCCGGCCGTCTACCGCGATCTGTTCCTCAAGACGGGGCGGGAGCCGCTGGAGAGCCGCATCGAGCTGTCCCAGGTCGACCCCGCGGCCCGCCATGTCTTCGCCGACGGCACGGCCGTCTCGCTGCCGAACGCCTCACGGGCCGGTGTGCTGGCCGCCCTGGACGAGGCGCTGGGCGCGGGCTCCGGGGAGCGCTGGAGCGAGCTGCTGGTCCGCGCCCGCGAGGCCTGGGACGCCACTCGCAGGCCGCTCCTGGAGGAGCCGCTGTGGCCGGACTGGCAGGTGCTGGGGCGCGATCCGTATCCGGCGGTGCGCAGGCGCGGCCTGTTCGGCCGGGGCAAGGGCCCCACGACCGCCACCCTCGCCGAGGTGGCCCGCCGTGAGCTGGCCGATCCCCGGCTGATCGCGCTGCTGGAGAGCCATGCGCTGGCGTACGGCTTCGATCCGCGCAGCGCCCCGGCGAGCGCCGTCGTGCTGCCGTATATGGAGCAGACCTTCGGGAGTTGGTATCCGCGCGGCGGGATGCGGGCGCTGGCCGACGCGCTGTACGAGCGCTGTGTGGAGCGCAAGGTGGAGTTCAGTTTCGGCACGGCGGTGACCGGGATCGTGGAGAAGGACGGCCGGGCGGCGGGCGTGGAGCTGGCCGACGGCCGGGTGTCCGAGGCCGAGTTCGTGGTCGCGGGCGTCGATCCGGTGCGGCTCGTGGAGCTCTGCCGCGGGCGGGAGCCCTGGGGAGCGGACGACGTCCGCCCCGCCCCCGGGCCGGACGACCGCGCCACCGGACGGCTCACGGTCTGCCTCGCGCTGCGCGGCCCGCGCCCCGGGGACGCCGCGCATCGGACCGTGGTCCATGCCCCGGACCGCGCGGCCGAGCTGGCGGGCGTGTTCGGCGACGGGTCCGGGCCACGAACCCCCTGCGACCGGCCCACGGTGACGGTACTGCGCCCGGACGACCCGGCCACCCGGCCGGACGACGCCCATGAGGCGGTGACCCTGACCGCGACGGTGGCTCCGCCCGGCGCGGTCGACTGGCAGGACGGAGCGGCCGTGGCAGCCGCCGCGGAGCGGATGACCGAGAGGGCCGAGGCCGCGGTTCCCGGGCTGCGGGAGCGGGTGCTGTGGCGCGAGGTGCTGCCGCCGGCGGACGACGCACTGGTGCCGGGACCGGCGCTGGCAGGCCAGGAGGGCCGGTTCCTGCGGCCCGCCAACCGCACCCGGATACCGGGGCTCTACGCGGTCGGCGGCTGGTCCCACCCGGGCGGCGGCCCGGCCCACGCCGGCATGTCCGGCGCGATCGTCGCGGGCCTGATCGTGAACGGCGACGACTGGCAGGGCTCCACCTGAGCCACGGCTGACTCAGTAGCGATACTGCTGCCCGTCGTACCCCGGCTGCTGGTACGGCGGATAGGGCTGCTGCTCGGGCGGGAGTTCGGCGTCGCGCTGCTGGGGGACCCAGACGCCGCCGGGCGGGGTCTCCCCGTAGCCCTGGCCCGGGTACTGGCCCTGGCCGTACTGGCCGAGCGGCTGCCCCTGGCTGTCGTACTGCTGCGCGGCGTAGGGGGGTTGGGCGTACGGGTCGGGCTGCTCGTACGGGTCGTAGGGCGCGGCGTACTGCTGGGTGCCGAGGTACGGGTCGGGGTAGGGCAGCTGCCCGCCCTGGCCCGGGTTGTCGCCGTACGCCGCGTAGGGGTCGGCGGCATAGGCATCCTGGGCGGCAGGGCCCTGCCCGTAACTCCCGTCGTACGCATAGCCGTTGCCGCTGCCGTCGCTGTTCCCGTTACCGGCGGCGCCGTTGTAGGCGTCGTAGTCATAGCCGGTCTGGCGGCCGCGGGCATCGGAGCTGTAGATGCCGTACTGGCCGGTCTCGTCGGGCATCGGCTGCGGGGCGTAGACGGCGGCGCCGTCGGCCCGTCCGTAGTCGTCCTGAACGGCGAACGGCTGGGTGGCGTAGGCGTCCTGGTCCTGCTGCGGCGGATAGGGGTCCTGGCGCCCGTAGCCGTCGTCGGCGTTGTAGTCGTAGCCCGGCCCACCGTAGGAGCCCTGCCCGCTGAAGGTCTCCTGCGCGGTGAAGGCGTTCTGGCCAACCATGGTTTCCTGCGCGGCGAAAGCGTTCCCACCGACCATGGTTTCCTGCGCGGCGAAAGCGTCCCGGCTCATGAAGCCGCCGGTGCTCTCGAAGGTGTCCGGGCCCCCGTCGGCGGCCGGGCCGGCGCCGTCGGAGGGCGGTACCGCCTCCACGCCGGAGACCTGCAGGGTCGGTTCGGCGGGCGGCGGGCCCGACGGGCGGCCCCGGCGGCGCCGGCTCTCGCCGGGCTTGCCGCCCAGCGCCCAGCCGGTGGTGAAGCCGCGGCGGAAGGAGAGCGTGACCTGCGTCTGCCCGATGGCGAAGGCGATCAGGCCCAGCCCTATCACGATCACCGAGGGGATGATCACGCCGATGACCACACCGAGGAAGCCGGTGAAGGCGAGCAGCCGCCAGCGCAGCCGCGCCTTGTACTGGAGCAGTACCTCACCGAGCAGCCACAGGGCGACCAGACCGAATGCGATGTAGAGGATCGTCCAGCCCATATACGCCCCTCTTCCGCCGCCTGCCGGCCAGCCGTGATCAGGACTGCTGATGCAGCCCCAGATTTTCGTAGATTTCCAGGGTCGCCGTGGAGTGGTTCAGGGTAATGAAGTGCAACCCGGGAACATCCTCGGCCATCAAGCGTGCGCACAGTTCCGTTGCGTACTCGATCCCAATGGAGCGTACCGCCGCGGGGTCGTCCTTGACGGCCAGGATGCGCTCCGCCAGCTCGGGCGGGAACGCCGCGTTGCTGAGCTGAGCGAACCGTTCGATCTGGCGCACGTTCGTCACCGGCATGATCTCCGGAATGATCGGCGTGGAGCAACCCGCCGCCGTGACCCGGTCCCGGAGCCGGAAGTAGTCCTCCGGATAGAAGAACATCTGGGTGATGGCGAAGTCCGCACCGGCCCGGCACTTGGCGACGAAGTGTGCCACATCGGTGTCCCAGTCCGTCGAGCGCGGATGCATCTCGGGGAAGGCGGCGACGCCGACGCAGAAGTCGCCGGACTCCTTGATCAGCCGGACCAGATCGGCGGCGTAGCCGATGCCGTCCGGGTGCTTGACCCACTCGCCCATCGGGTCGCCGGGCGGATCGCCGCGCAGCGCGAGCATATTGCGGATCCCGGCGTCGGCGTACTGGCCGATGATGTTGCGCAGATCCGCCGTGGAGTGGTTGACCGCGGTCAGATGGGCGACCGGGGTCAGGGTGGTGTCGGTGGCGATGCGCTCGGTGGCGCGCACCGTGCCGTCACGGGAGGTGCCGCCTGCGCCGTACGTCACGGAGACAAAGGTCGGGGCGACGGCCTCGATCCGGCGAATGGCGTTCCACAGGGTCCGCTCACCCTTCTCGGTCTTCGGAGCGGCGAACTCGAACGAATAGGACTGCTTGCCGGAGGCGAGCAGTTCGCGCACCGTGTGCGCACGATCAGTCCTGGTGGAAGCTGTACCTAGGGCCATACCGGCAGGTTAACCAGCAGCGGGGCGCACACCAACCGTCTTCGGCGTAATGCCTGGTTGGTCGGGTTCGTGTCCACCGGTTGGACATCTTCCGGCCGCCCCGCCGACGGAAAACCTTCGCCCGTCCGCAAGCCGTCGCCGCGAAGTGATCCCGCTCACGCCGGACAGCCCTTAGGCGTCCTGGCTCCGGAGGCGCTTGGCCAGGGCGGCGGCCGCTGCTCCGGGGTCGTCCGCCTCGGTGAGCGCGCGGACGACGACGACCCGTCGGGCGCCGGCCCGCAGCACCTCGTCCAGATTTCCGGCGTCGATCCCGCCGATCGCGAACCAGGGGCGCTCGGGGGCGCGGGCGGCGGTGTAGCGGACCAGGTCGAGACCGGGGGCGTGGCGGCCCGGCTTGGTGGGCGTGGGCCAGCACGGGCCCGTGCAGAAGTAGTCCACACCGGGTTCGGTGAGCGCGGCGTCCACCTCGGGCTCGGCATGGGTGGAGCGGCCTATCAGGACCTCCTGGCCGAGGATCGCGCGGGCGGCCGGGACCGGCAGATCGCCCTGGCCCAGGTGCAGCACGTCGCTGCCGGCCGCGTGGGCGACATCCGCCCGGTCGTTGACCGCCAGCAGCTTGCCGTGCCGTCGGCAGGCGTCCGCGAAGACCTCCAGATGCCGGAGCTCCTCACCGGCCTCCATGCCCTTGTCGCGCAGCTGGACGATGTCCACGCCCGAGGCGAGCACCGCGTCCAGGAACTGCGGGAGATCGCCCTGGCGCTTACGGGCATCCGTGCAGAGATAGAGCCGGGCGTCGGACAGGGCCTGTCGTGCGGTGCTCATCGGGCGGCTTTCCCCCAGGTCGGGGGCGTACGGCCGGGCCTTCCGGCACGTACGCCCCTCGGGTGCGGTTACGGATGCGGGTGCGGCTGCCTCACGGGGGCGCGCCGCGCCGGGCGGGTCAGACGGCGAGCGCCTGGGCCCGGCGCTTCACCTCCGTGCCGCGATTCTCGCGCAGCGCCTGGGCAGGCGTGCCGGGCAGGGTCTCATCCGGGGTGAACAGCCACTCCAGCATCTCCTCGTCGGTGAAGCCGTCGTCCTTGAGGAGGGTGAGGGTGCCGACGAGGCCCTTGACCACCTTGTCGTCCTTGATGAAATCGGCGGGCACATGCAGCGCCCTGTTCTCGCCGCGGCGCACCGCGATCAGCTGGCCCTCCTTGACCAGCTGCCGGACGCGCGTCACCTCGACGCCGAGCTGTTCGGCGATGTCGGGGAGGGTGAGCCAGGCGGGGACGAGTCCATCGATGTTTGCGTCAATCTCGGTCACAGGACAAGCCTGCCACCTCGCACTGACAGCCGGTAGCCGGGCATCGCCATCAGGGCCTTCCTGCACACCGGAGGGTGACGGCGCCCGCCCGGCATCCGGCGGCCCCGGCGCGCTACACGGCCGCGGACTTCAGCGGTACGGACGCGTTCGCGGCCCGCTCGCGGTCCAGTACGACGCCCCGCTCGATCAGCTTGCGCCCCTGGGCGAGGTCCCGTGGCCGCCCCACGGCCAGCAGCGCGACGAGCCGCCCGTCCCGCAGCCAGATCACCGACCAGGCGGCCCCCGCCGGGTCACCGCGCCAGACCAGCTCGTCGGCGTCCCCGTGATGGCCCGCGTACTGCACGAAGCGGCCGAACTGCTCCGACCAGAAGTACGGGACGGGGTCGTAGACCAGCCCTTCGGCGTCGCCGCGGGCGATGTTCTCGGCGACCGTACGGGGGCCCTGGAGGGCGTTGTCCCAGTGGTGGATCAGCAGGCGGGTGCCGTAGCGGGCCGAGGGGAAGGAGGCGCAGTCGCCGACCGCGTAGACATCGGGCACGGAGGTGCGCAGCCGGTCGTCGGCGAGGACGGCGCCGTCCTGCGGGGAAATCTCGACGCCCGAGCCGGCCAGCCAGGCGGTCGCGGGGCGGGCGCCGATGCCGATGACCACCGCGTCGGCGGGCAGGGTGGTGCCGTCCGCGAGGGTGACCGCGCCCGCGGTGACGGAGGCGACCCGGGCGCCGGTGCGCAGCTCGGCGCCCGCGTCCGTGTACCAGCCGGTCATATGGGCGGCCACCTCGGCGGGCAGCGCACCGGCCAGCGGGCGGTCGGCGGCCTCGACGACGGTGACCGCGCAGCCCGCCTCCCGCGCCGCGGTCGCGAACTCGGCGCCGATCCAGCCGGCCCCGACGACCACGATCTCGTGCTGGGCGGCGAGCACCGGGCGCAGCCGCTCGGCGTCGTCGAGGGTGCGCAGCAGGTGGACGCCGGGCATGCCCTCACTGCCGGGCAGCATGATCGGGTCGGCACCGGTGGCGAGGACCGCGTAGTCGTAGGAGACCGGGCCGTCGGCCGTCTCGACGAGGCGGCCGTCCGGTACCAGGGCGGTGACCGGGCGGCCCAGACGGAGCTCGATGTCGAGCGCGGCGAAGTCGATGTCGAAGGTGGAGCCCTCGGCCTTGCCCAGCAGGACCGCCTTGGACAGCGGCGGCCGGTCGTAGGGCTGGTGGGGCTCGTCACCGAGGAGCGTGATCGCGCCGCGCCAGCCCTGTTCGCGCAGGGCGACCGCGGTCTGCACACCCGCGATTCCCGCGCCGATGATCACGACGCGCGGCGTGCGGTCAGGGGCCTGGGAGGACTTGCTCTGCTCGCTCACCCGATCACTCTAGGACGGTCCGTGACACCGCTCGCAGCAGCACGCAAGGAGATCTCTGACACACCGTCACCGCCGGCCCTCCCCGGACGGGGCCCCGGGCAGCGCCTTACGACGCCTCGCGGCCCCGTATTAGGCTGACGGATACACGCACTCGCGGGAGCCCGGACGTACCGGGCTGAGAGGGAGGCTGGCCGGCCTCCGACCGTACGAACCTGATCCGGGTCATGCCGGCGAAGGGAGGGGCTGGAAGCCCATGCATCCACCTGCCACCCATACGGGACCGCCGCCCGCGCCGGGTGCCGATGTGCTCGTCCTCGGGGGCGGCATCATCGGCCTGGTCACCGCCTGGCGGGCGGCCGGCCGCGGGCTGACCGTCGCACTGGCCGACCCCGCGCCCGGTGGCGGCGCGGCCCTGGTCGCGGCCGGGATGCTGGCCGCGGTCACCGAGCTCCACTACGGCGAGCAGACCCTGCTGGGCCTCAATCTCGCCTCGGCGCAGCGCTACCCCCGGTTCACCGAAGAGCTGGAGGAGGCCGCCGGGCAGCGGATCGGCTACCGGCGGTGCGGCACCCTGGCCGTCGCGCTGGACGCCGACGACCGCGCCCATCTGCGCGAGCTGCACGCCCTGCAGACCCGCTCCGGGCTGGACTCCCAGTGGCTCACCGGCCGCGAGTGCCGCCGCCTGGAGCCGATGCTGGCCCCCGGCGTGCGCGGCGGACTGCGCGTCGACGGCGACCACCAGGTCGATCCGCGGCGGCTGGTGAGCGCCCTGCTGACCGCCTGTGAGCGCGCCGGAGTGGCGTTCCACCGGAGCGCGGCGACGCGGCTGACGGTCCACGGCGGGCGCGCCACGGGCGCCGAACTCGCCGACGGCACCCGGCTGTCGGCGGACCAGGTCGTACTGGCCACGGGCAGCCACAGCGGCCGTCTCGCCGGTGTCCCCGACGAGGTGCTGCCGCCAGTGCGGCCGGTCAAGGGCCAAGTACTGCGGCTACGGCTGCCGGAGGTGCCCACGGGCAGCCCCGCCTTCCTGTCGCGCACCGTACGGGCCGTCGTCCGCGGCGGCCCCCTCTACCTGGTGCCGCGGGAGAACGGCGAACTGGTCGTCGGCGCCACCAGCGAGGAGCTGGGCTGGGACACCACCGTGACCGCGGGCGGGGTCTACGAGCTGCTGCGGGACGCCCATGAGCTGATCCCCGGCATCACCGAGCTGCCGCTGGCCGAGACCTGCGCCGGGCTGCGCCCCACCTCCCCCGACAACGCGCCGCTGCTCGGGCCGACCGGGCTGCCCGGCCTCCATCTGGCCACCGGCCACTTCCGCAACGGCGTGCTGCTGACGCCGGTCACCGGTGACGCGATGGCCGAGGTACTGACCACCGGGACCCTCCCCGAAGAGGCCCGCCCCTTCTCCCCCGCGCGCTTCTCCCCCGCCACCCCGGGGCAGGCGCGCACCCGTGCCCCCGAGGAGCAGCCCGTATGAACGCGCGCAGTCAGCGAACGGTGAACAGGTACGCGGGTGGCGACGGCACCCCCGCACGACGAAGCGAGGCCCGTGCATGAGCGCGTCCACCGTGTCCGTGTCCGTCAACGGCGAGGCCCGTGAGATCCCCGGCGGACTCACCCTCGACCGGCTCGTCGCGACGCTGTCCCAGGCGCCCGCCGGGGTGGCCGCGGCGGTCAACGAAACCGTGGTGCCGCGCACCCAGTGGCCCACCACCCCGCTCGGCGACGGCGACCGCGTCGAGGTGCTCACCGCGGTCCAGGGAGGCTGATCCGCAGACATGACCGACGATCCGTTCACCCTCGCCGGCACCACCTTCGCGTCCCGACTGATCATGGGAACCGGTGGTGCGCCCAGCCTCGACGTCCTGGAGCGGGCGCTGCTCGCCTCCGGTACGGAGCTGACCACGGTCGCCATGCGGCGGCTGGACCCGACCGTGCACGGCTCGGTGCTGTCCGTACTGGAGCGCCACAAGATCCGGGTGCTGCCGAACACCGCGGGCTGCTTCACCGCGGGCGAGGCGGTGCTCACCGCCCGGCTCGCCCGCGAGGCGCTCGGCACGGACTGGGTCAAGCTGGAGGTCGTCGCCGACGAGCGGACCCTGCTGCCCGACCCGATCGAGCTCCTCGACGCCGCCGAGACCCTCGTGGACGACGGCTTCACGGTGCTGCCCTATACGAACGACGACCCGGTGCTGGCCCGCAAACTGGAGGACGTCGGCTGCGCCGCGATCATGCCCCTGGGCTCCCCCATCGGCTCCGGCCTGGGCATCCGCAACCCCCACAACTTCCAGCTGATCACCGACCGGGCCACCGTCCCCGTCATCCTCGACGCGGGCGCCGGCACCGCCTCCGACGCCGCCCTGGCCATGGAACTGGGCTGCGCAGCGGTCATGCTGGCCTCCGCGGTAACCCGCGCCCAGGAACCGGAACGCATGGCAACGGCCATGCGGCACGCCGTCACAGCGGGCCGACTGGCACACCGAGCGGGCCGCATCCCCCAGCGGCACTTCGCGGTGGCGTCCTCACCGACGGACGGCGTGGCGGCCTTCGACCCCGAGCGCCCGGCCTTTTGAGGGCCTTCCCACGTTTTCTCCTTGCCCCACGTTTTTGTCCGTCCCGCCGTGTGGGTCTCCCGCCGTTGCTCCCCCACGGCGGGAGGCCGAAATCGTGGGAGGCGGACCATAGGCCATAGACTCGTCTGCCGTGGATACCACCCTTCAGGACCCCCTCGTGGGTCAGCTGCTCGACGGCCGCTACCGCGTCCAGGCGCGCATCGCCGCGGGCGGTATGGCCACGGTCTACCAAGCCATGGACACCCGGCTGGACCGTCTGCTCGCGCTGAAGGTGATGCACCCGACGCTGGCGACGGACGGCGCGTTCGTCGACCGCTTCATCCGTGAGGCGAAGTCGGTCGCGCGGCTGTCGCATCCGAATGTGGTGGGCGTCTTCGACCAGGGCACGGACGGGACGTACGTCTATCTGGCGATGGAGTACGTCGCGGGCTGCACGCTGCGCGATGTGCTGCGCGAGCGGGGCGCCCTGCAGCCGAGGGCCGCGCTGGACGTCCTGGAGCCGATTCTGGCGGCTCTGGGAGCCGCGCACCGGGCCGGTCTGGTGCACCGTGACATGAAGCCGGAGAACGTCCTGATCGGGGACGACGGCCGGGTGAAGGTCGCCGACTTCGGTCTGGTGCGTGCGGTGGACACCCACACCACCGCTTCGACGGGCTCCGTCCTGGGCACCGTCTCCTATCTCGCCCCCGAGCAGATGGAGCACGGCACCGCCGACGCCCGGGTCGATGTCTACGCCTGTGGTGTGGTGCTCTACGAGATGCTCACCGGCGGCAAGCCGCACAACGGCGGCTCCGTGGCGCAGATCCTCTACCAGCACCTGCACGAGGACGTGCTGCCGCCGTCCGGGCTGGTGCCCGGTCTCGCGCCGCAGCTGGACGCGCTGGTCGCGCTGGCCTGTGCCCGTGACCCGCAGCAGCGCCCGCAGGACGCGGTGGCGCTGCTGTCCCGGGCGCAGGAGGCCCGCGCGCAGCTGACCGACGCCCAGCTGGATGTCGTGCCGCCGGAGGCCAGGGCGGTGCCCGCGGGCGGCCTCGGCGGCGGGGTGGGCGACGGTTCGGAGCGTACGGATGTGATACCCCGCCCCGAGGGCGTGCAGCCGCCGCTGCCGGGGACGGGCGAGGCGGAGCTGAACCGCACCAGCCGGCTGGAGGTGCCGCCGTCGGAGGAGACGACCCGGCTGCGTCCGGTGCGGGAGCCCGCGGCGCCCCCTGGCGGGCTGCTCCAGCGGCACAAGCTCGCCACCGTCATCGCGGCGGTGCTGCTGCTCCTCGGGGCCGGTACGGGCGTCTGGTACATCACCTCCGGCCAGTTCACCACCGTCCCGGCGGTGCTGGACATGCCGCAGGGCAAGGCCGAGCGGACGCTGCATGACGAGGGTCTGGACGTGAAGGTGGTGCGCGGCTTCAGCTCGAATGTGGACCGTGGCCATGTCATGAAGACGGACCCGGCCAACGGCAAGCGGATCCGGGGTACGGGCACGGTCACGATCACCGTCTCCCGGGGCCCCGAGATCGTCGCCGTCCCGGACCTGTCGGGCACCCCGCTCGCCGACGCCAAGCGCAAGCTGCGGGACCGCGGGCTGATCCCGGGCACCGAGAAGCGGGAGTTCAACGAAGAGGTCGCCAAGGGCTCGGTGATCGGTACGGACCCGGCCGCGGGCAGCAAGCGGCGGCCCGATACGGCGGTGGGGCTGACCATCAGCCGGGGCACCCCGGTGGATGTGCCGGGGGTGCTCGGCAGCGAGCGCGCGGACGCCGTGGAGACCCTGCGGGGGGCGGGCCTGAAGGTGCGGTTCGCCGACGAGCCGGTCTTCTCGACGCAGGACAAGGGCACGGTCGCCCGGCAGTCGCCGGTGGAGGGCCGTCAGCTGGGCAAGGGCGACACGGTCACGCTGGCGCTGTCCAAGGGCCCGGAGATGGTCCCGGTCCCGGATGTCACGGGCAAGAGCGAAGAGGACGCCAAGAAGCAGCTGACGGATCTGGGCTTCCAGGTGGAGGTGGACAAGCCGCTGCTGTTCCCGGAGGACAAGGTCGACTCGCAGTCCGTGGAGGCCGGCAAGAAGGCGCCGAAGGGCGGCACGATCACCATCAAGCTCAAGGGCGCGCTCTAGCGTTCCCATGCGGCGGGGCCGCCGTCCGGCGGACGGCGGCCGTCGCGCACCTGGCACCCTGGGAGGGTGAGTACCTCCCCCTCCCCCAAGGGCGCCGAGCAGCGCGCCCGTGTCCGTAATCCGGTCGGCGGTCATGTGCCGGTGGCCGGCGGTCTGGCGAAGACCGGTATCCCGTACGCCCGTGAGATGGGCGATGAGGTCGTCCAGGTCTTCGTGGCCAATCCGCGTGGCTGGGCGACGGTCCCCGGCAGCCCGGAGCAGGACGAGGCGTTCCGGGCCGCCTGTGCCGAGCAGGGGATTCCGGCGTATGTCCATGCGCCGTATCTGATCAACTTCGGGTCGCACACCGAGGCGACCGTCGACAAGTCCGTGGCGTCGCTGCGGCACTCCCTGCGCCGTGGCCGGGAGATCGGTGCGCTCGGGGTGGTCGTGCACACCGGCTCGGCGACCGGCGGGCGGCCGCGTGCGGAGGCGTTGGCGCAGGTCAGGGCGCGGATGCGGCCGTTGCTCGATGAGCTGACGGAGCCGGACGACCCCTGGCTGCTGCTGGAGCCGACGGCCGGGCAGGGCGCGTCGCTGTGTGCACGGGCCGAGGACCTCGGTCCGTATTTCGACGCGCTGGACCGGCACCCCAAACTGGGGATCTGCCTGGACACCTGCCATGCGTTCGCCGCCGGGCACGACATGGCGGCGCCCGGCGGGATGAAGGCGCTGTTGGACGAGCTGGTGGAGGTGACCGGCGAGGGCCGGCTGAAGCTGATCCACGCCAATGACTCCAAGGATGTGGCCGGCGCCCACAAGGACAGGCACGAGAACATCGGCGCAGGTCACATCGGTGCGGAGCCGTTCGGCGAGCTGTTTGTCCATCCGGCGACGGCCGGGGTGCCGCTGGTCGTCGAGACGCCGGGCGGCAAGGAGGGCCATGCCGCGGATGTGGCCCGGCTCAAGGAGCTGCGCGGGCCATGAGACGGCCGGGGCCCCGGGCAGCCGCCTCCGACGCACACGGTGCGCCGGGCGGCACCCCGGAGCATGGCGGTCGCCCGGGCCACAGCGGCGGTGCGCCGGCCGCCGCGCGCCCCGCCGCCGGCCGGGCCGGCTGGGCCCCGGCCGCGCGGGCGACCCTGCACTGTCTGACCGGCTGTGCCCTCGGCGAGATCCTCGGCATGGTGATCGGCACGGCGCTGAGCTGGCACAACGTCCCGACGACGGTCCTGGCGATCGTGCTGGCCTTCGTCTTCGGCTATGCGCTGACGGTGCGCGGCGTCCTGGCGGCGGGCGTCGGCTTCGGGGCGGCGCTGCGGGTCGCGCTGGCCGCCGACACGCTCTCCATCGCGGTCATGGAGCTGATCGACAACGGTGTGATCGTGCTCTGGCCGAGCGCCATGGACGCCCAGCTCTCGGACGCGCTGTTCTGGGGCGTGCTGGCCGCGTCCCTGGTGCTGGCCTTCGTGGTGACCACGCCGGTCAACAAGTGGATGATCGGCCGCGGCAAGGGGCATGCGGTGGCGCACCGGTACCACCACTGATCACGGGGCCCACGGGAACCCGGCCGCTGGGGAGTACGGGTCAGAGCTCGGGGCCGTCGCCGGGCTCTTCCTGGTACGAGTAGCGCTGCTCCCGCCACGGGTCGCCCAGGTTGTGGTAGCCGCGCTCCTCCCAGAAGCCGCGGCGGTCGGCCCGCATGTATTCGATACCGCGGACCCACTTGGGCCCTTTCCAGGCGTACAGATGCGGCACGATCAGACGGGCCGGGAATCCGTGCTCCGCGGTGAGGAGTTCACCGGAGCGATGGGTGGCGAAGAGGCACTTCTCCGCGGCGAAATCCTCGATCCGCAGATTCGAGCTGAAGCCGTACTCGGCCCACACCATGACATGAGTGGCATCCGGTGCCGGCGGCGCCAGCTCCAGGATCGTGCGGGTGCGCACCCCACCCCATTCGGCTCCCAGCATGCTGAATTTCGTCACGCAGTGCATATCCGCGACGACCGTGCTGTACGGCAGCGCCGTGAATTCCTCGTGCGACCAGCAGTGTTTCGCACCGTCGGCGGTGGCGCCGAAAGCCCGGAACTCCCAGCGTTCGGCGCGGAACTTCGGCACCGGCCCGTAATGCGTCACCGGCCAGCCCCGCTGGAGCCGCTGCCCCGGAGGCAGCTCAACAGGCTCCTCTTCGCGGCTTTCCGGCTGACCCATGCCCTCCATGTTGTCAGACCGGAAGGGGTGCCGATGACCAGGTACAGCGGTATTCGGGCAACTCGTACTAAGCATGCACTTACTGGACGCCTCACTCCGGGCGGTGCGAGGATGCGCGGCATCTGCCCAGTTCCCGCGCGGAAGGAGCCCGCAGCCATGCAGGGCGACCCTGAGGTCATCGAATTCCTCAACGAGCAGTTGACCGCCGAGCTGACCGCGATCAACCAGTACTTCCTGCACGCCAAGATGCAGGAGAACTTCGGCTGGACGAAGCTCGCGAAGTACACCCGCTCCGAGTCCTTCGACGAGATGAAGCACGCGGAGATCCTTACCGACCGGATTCTCTTCCTCGACGGTCTGCCGAATTACCAGCGGCTGTTCCATGTGCGGGTCGGCCAGACCGTCACCGAGATGTTCCAGGCCGACCGGCAGATCGAGGTCGAGGCCATCGACCGGCTCAAGCGCGGTATCGAGGTCATGCGCAACAAGGGCGACATCACCTCGGCGAATATCTTCGAAGACATCCTCGCGGACGAGGAGCATCACATCGACTATCTCGACACCCAGCTGGAACTGATCGAGAAACTCGGGGAAGCGCTCTATATCGCGCAGGTCATCGAGCAGCCGAGCTGAGCGAGCGGCCGGATGACCGCCCTCCGCGACGGCCCGGCCGGCACGGGGAGATCACCCGCGCCCCTGCGGGCTACGCGGCCCCCGAAAGCGCCGCGGGCGCCACTGCGTCCGCCTCCGCGCCCAGCGGCTCGGGCGCGCCGCTGTCGATGAGCTCCCGCCGGGGGCAGTCCCCCCGGCCGAGCAGGGACTGGATGCGGCGTACACAGCCGCCGCAGTCGGTGCCCGCCTTGCAGGCGGAGGCGATCTGGCGGGGCGTGCAGGCGCCCGTGTCCGCGTGCTCGCGGACCTGCTGCTCGGTGATCCCGAAGCAAGAGCAGACGTACACGCGGTTTCACCTCCGGTGGGATGCCCCACCGATCCGGGTGATCTCCAGTGAGGTAACCCTAACCTTACCTGGCCCGGCGGGGGCTTCACAACGCAGTGGGGCGCGGATCACAGGATCCGCGCCCCACTCGCCGTGTGTCCCTGACCGTCAGTGCAGGTCAGCGGCGGCTTGCCTCACTGGTCGCGGTACATCTCCGCCACCAGGAACGCCAGGTCGAGCGACTGGCTGCGGTTGAGCCGCGGGTCGCAGGCGGTCTCGTAGCGCTGGTGGAGGTCGTCGACGAAGATCTCGTCGCCGCCGCCCACGCACTCGGTGACGTCGTCGCCGGTGAGCTCGACGTGGATACCGCCGGGGTGCGTGCCGAGGCGCTTGTGGACCTCGAAGAAGCCCTTGACCTCGTCCAGCACATCGTCGAAGCGCCGGGTCTTGTGACCGGAGGCGGCCTCGAAGGTGTTGCCGTGCATCGGGTCACAGATCCAGGCGACCTTCGCACCGGAGGCGGTGACCTTCTCGACCAGCTCGGGGAGCTTGTCGCGGACCTTGTCCGCTCCCATGCGGCTGATGAAGGTCAGCCGGCCGGGCTCCCGCTCCGGGTCGAGCCGCTCGACGAGCGTCAGCGCGTCCTCCGCGGTGGTCGTCGGGCCGAGCTTGACGCCGATGGGGTTGCGGATGCGCGAGGCGAACTCGATGTGCGCACCGTCCAGCTGACGGGTGCGCTCGCCGATCCAGACCATGTGGCCGGAGACGTCGTAGAGGTTGCCGGTGCGCGAGTCGACCCGGGTCAGCGAGGACTCGTAGTCGAGGACCAGCGCCTCGTGGGAGGCGTAGAACTCGACGGTGCGGAACTCCTCCGGGTTGACCCCGCAGGCGTTCATGAAGTTCATCGCACGGTCGATCTCGCGGGCCAGGGCCTCGTAGCGCTGCCCGGCGGGCGAGGACTTCACGAAGTCCTGGTTCCAGGCGTGCACCTGCCGCAGGTCGGCGTAGCCGCCGGTGGTGAAGGCGCGGACGAGGTTCAGGGTCGCCGCGGAGGCGTGGTACATGCGCTTGAGCCGCTGCGGGTCCGGGATCCGGGCCGCCTCGGTGAACTCGAAGCCGTTGACGGAGTCGCCGCGGTAGGTCGGCAGGGTCACCCCGTCGCGGGTCTCGGTGGGCTTGGAGCGCGGCTTGCTGTACTGGCCGGCGATCCGGCCGACCTTGACCACCGGGACGGACCCGGCGTAGGTCAGGACGGCGCCCATCTGGAGAAGCGTCTTGAGCTTGTTACGGATGTGCTCGGCGGATACGGCGTCGAAGGCCTCCGCGCAGTCGCCGCCCTGAAGCAGGAACGCCTCACCACGGGCGACCGCTCCCAGGCGCTCGCGCAGCTGGTCGCACTCGCCCGCGAAGACGAGCGGCGGATAGGACTGGAGCTCCGCGATCACATCGCGCAGAGCCTCTTGGTCCGGCCAGTCGGGCTGCTGCGCCGCGGGCAGGTCTCGCCAGGTGTGGCCACCGGCGTGGGTTTCAGCGTTCACGGTCACAAGTCCCACATTACGGGGTCCCGGGGAGCTGTCCGTTCCGGCATCCGGACTTTGAGACGCGGGGCACCCGGACGGTCCGGTAGGGTGCCCACCATGTGTACGCGACCTGCTGTGAACAGGAACTGGTGGTGGACCGCTCATCCGGCGGCCCACTGATTCGCGCGCACATCCCACACTCCGCGAAGGCCGCCCGAGGGGCGGCCTTCGCGCTTTTCCGGCGGCCGTTCCTCCTCTCCTGGAAGGAACCCCCGCCATGCACCGCGAGCCCCCCGCCCGCACCGCCGCCGCACTCGTCCAGCGGCTGCTCGACCCCGCCTGCCCGCCGTTCGCCCTGCTGCACCGCCGTACCCCGGGGCGGGACGCCGCCTCCCCCGTCATCGAGGTGCTGACCGGCGAGGTGACGGAGGTCGAGCGGCTGGCCGACATCCCGCTGGGCGAGGGGGCGCCGGACGCGCCGGTGACCGATGCGCTCGCGCTGATCCCGTTCCGGCAGATCCGCGAGCGCGGCTTCCGGGCGCATGACGACGGCACCCCGCTGGCCGTGCTGCGCCCTGATGAGACCGCCGAGCTGCCGCTGGACGCGATGCTGGCGGCGCTGCCCGGCCATGACGTGCGGGTGGCGGACGGGGCGTTCGACGTGGACGACGACGCCTACGCCGGGATCGTCGGGCGGGTGGTGCGCGACGAGATCGGCACCGGCGAGGGCGCGAACTTCGTCATCCGCCGGACCTTCGAGGGCGAGATCGCGGACTTCTCGGCGGCCGACGCGCTGGCGCTGTTCCGGCGGCTGCTGGCGGGTGAGCGCGGCGCGTACTGGACGTATGTGGTGCACCGCCCCGGGGTGCACACGCTGGTCGGGGCCAGCCCGGAGGTGCATGTCCGGATGTCCGGCGGGACGGTCGTGATGAATCCGATCAGCGGCACCTACCGCTACCCGCAGGGCGGGCCCACCGCCGAAAGCCTGCTGGCGTTTCTCGACGACCGCAAGGAGGCCGAGGAGCTGTCCATGGTGGTGGACGAGGAGCTGAAGATGATGTGCACCGTCGGGGACAAGGGCGGGGTGGTGGTCGGGCCCCGGCTCAAGGAGATGGCGCATCTCGCGCACACCGAGTACGAGCTGCGCGGCCGGTCCACCCTCGATGTGCGCGAGGTGCTGAAGGAGACGATGTTCGCGGCGACGGTCACCGGGTCGCCGGTGCAGAACGCCTGCCGGGTGATCGAGCGGCACGAACCGGTGGACGCCGACGGCCGGGGGCGCGGCTACTACGCGGGGGCGATGGCACTGATCGGGCGGGATGCCGGCGGCACACAGACGCTGGATTCGCCGATCCTCATCCGTACCGCCGATATCTCCGCCGGGGGGCGGCTGCGGGTGCCGGTCGGCGCCACCCTCGTCCGTGCCTCCGACCCGTACAGCGAGGTCGCCGAGACCCATGCCAAGGCCGCGGGGGTGCTGAGCGCGCTCGGTGTCCGGCCGGCGCCCGCGCGCCCGGCGGCCGGGGGGCGGCCGCCGCGGCTGGCCGACGACCCGCGGGTGCGGGCCGCGCTGGACGCCCGCCGGGCCGGTCTGGCGCCCTTCTGGCTGCGGATGCAGACCACCGCGCCGATCGCCGAGCTGAGCGGAGACGCCCTGGTCATCGACGGGGAGGACACCTTCACCGCGATGCTGGCGCATCTGCTGCGCACCTCGGGGCTGACCGTCACCGTGCGCCGCTTCGACGAGCCGGGGCTGCGCGAGGCGGCCCGTGCGCACCGCGGCCCGATCGTGCTGGGGCCGGGGCCGGGCGATCCGTCGGACGCCGCCGACCCCAAGATGCGCTTTCTGCGGTCGCTGACCGCCGAGCTGGTCGCCGGGCACCGCGACGGCCTGCTGGGGGTGTGCCTGGGCCATGAACTCCTCGCCGCGGAGCTGGGGTTGGAGATCGTCCGCAAGGAGGTGCCCTTCCAGGGCGCACAGGAGCGGATCGAGTTCTTCGGACGCGAGGAGACAGTGGGCTTCTACAACACCTTCACGGCCCGCTGCGATGACACCACCGCAGCCGAACTGGCCATGCACCGCGTGGAGTTGAGCCGGGACGCGGCCACCGGCGAGGTGCATGCGCTGCGCGGTCCGGGCTTTGCGGGGGTGCAGTTCCACCCGGAGTCGGTGCTGACCCTGGACGGGGCCGCGGTCACCGCCCAGCTGCTGGCAGCTGTCCTCGTGTGACCAGCATGTTCTCGTTGGTGCGGTGAGCCAGATAGTCCTCGACGTTGGTCACGGTGGCCTCGATGATCTGGCCCACCGCGTCCTCGGTGAAGTACGCCTGGTGCGAGGAGACCAGGACGTTCCCGAATGTCATCAGGCGGGCGAGGGTGTCGTCGCTGATGATGTCCAGGGACTTGTCGAAGAAGAAGAACGCGGCCTCCTCCTCGTAGACGTCCAGGCCGACGCCGGTGAGCCGGCCGGCCTTGAGTGTGTCGACGAGGGCCGCGGTGTCGACCAGCCCGCCGCGGCTGGTGTTGACCAGGATCGCGTCGTCCTTCATCGCGGCCAGCGCGGCGGCGTCGACGAGATGCCGGGTGTCGTCGGTGAGCGGGAGGTGCAGGCTGACCAGATCCGCCTCGGCGAACAGCCGCTCCCGGTCGACGTAGCGCATACCGAGCCCGGCGCAGTGCGGATTCTCGGCGAGGTCGCAGCCCAGCAGCTGCATGCCGAAGCCATGGGCGATCCGGGCGAAGGCGGTGCCGATCCGGCCGGTGCCGAGCACGCCCGCCGTACGCCCGCGCAGATCGCGGCCCATCAAACCGTCCAGCCGGAAGTCGAAGTTCCGGGTGCGGTTGGTGGCCCGGACGATCCGCCGGTTGACGGCCAGCGCCAGGGTCCAGGCGAATTCGGCGACCGCGTGCGGGGAGTAGTGGGCGACCCGGCCGATGCTCATCCCGAGGTCGGCGGCGGCCTGCAGATCGATGTTGTTGAAGCCGGTGGAGCGCTGGGCGATCATCTTCGTCCCGCCGGCCGCGAGGGTCTGCAGGACCTCCGCGCCCAGGTCGGCGTTGACGCTGGAGCTGACGATCTCGTATCCGCGCGCGATGGGGGCGGTGTCGCGGTTGAGGAAGACATCCAGGCTGCGGACCTGGTGGCGGCCGGCGAAGGCGCTCTCCAGGAACGGCTGCTCATCCGTCTGCACACCGAAGGCGACGATCTCCACGAGCTCTCCCGGGTCCTTCCGCCGGTTGGAAATCTCCCGCCGGTGAGCGAGAGGCCGGATATGTCGCGTATGGCGAATATACGGCCCCTCGCCCGGCGGTGCCGCCCGGGACGCGGGGCGGCGGGAGCGGTGAGCGGCCGGGCTCAGCCGAAGAACACCCCGGCCTCGGCGTAGAGCGCCGGATCGACGGTCTTCAGCTTCGCGGTGGCCTCCGCGATCGGCACCCGGACGATGGCCGTGCCGCGCAGCGCGACCATCTTCCCGAAGTCGCCGTCGCGCACCGCGTCGATGGCGTGCAGCCCGAAGCGGGTGGCCAGCCAGCGGTCGAAGGCGCTGGGGGTACCGCCGCGCTGGGTGTGCCCGAGGACCGTGGTGCGCGCCTCCTTGCCCGTACGCGACTCGATCTCCTTGGCCAGCCACTCCCCCACGCCGGACAGCCGGACATGCCCGAAGGAGTCGGTGGAGTCGTCCTTGAGGACCATCTGGCCGTCCTTGGGCATGGCGCCCTCGGCGACGACCACGATCGGGGCGTAGCGGACCGTGAAGCGGGATTCGATCCAGCGGCAGACCTGCTCGATGTCGAAGCGCTGCTCCGGGATGAGGATGACGTTCGCCCCGCCGGCGAGCCCGGAGTGCAGGGCGATCCAGCCGGCGTGCCGGCCCATCACCTCGACGACCAGGACCCGCATATGGGATTCGGCGGTGGTGTGCAGCCGGTCGATGGCCTCGGTGGCGACGCCGACGGCGGTGTCGAAACCGAAGGTGTAGTCCGTGGCCGACAGGTCGTTGTCGATGGTCTTGGGGACGCCGACGCAGGGGACGGCGTGTTCGCCGGAGAGCCGGGCGGCGACGCCGAGGGTGTCCTCGCCGCCGATCGCGATCAGCGCCTCGATCTCGTGCTTGGCGAGCGTCTCCTTGATCCGGCGGACGCCGTCCTTCTCCTTGAAGGGGTTGGTCCGCGAGGAGCCGAGGATGGTGCCGCCGCGCGGCAGGATGCCGCGCACCGCCGGGATGTCCAGCGGCACCGCGTCGCCTTCCATCGGCCCGCGCCAGCCGTCCCGGAAGCCGACGAACTCATATCCGTACTCCTGGGCGCCCTTGCGGACGAGGCCCCTGATCACCGCGTTCAGACCCGGGCAGTCGCCGCCGCCGGTCAGTACTCCGACCCGCATCGCTGCTTCACCTACATCCCGTCCGTGGCCGCGCAGGCACGGCCGTTCTCGATCCGACCCCGGTCACGCTAATGGTGATCTGGGTCACTTCGGGATGGGGCAAACGGTGATGTCGGTGATTTATCCGGGAGTTGGGGCGAGGCGTTCACCCGTACGAGCGGACCGCACCGGGGCGCGGCCGGTGCGGCCGGTGAACGCGCCGGTCAGCCCTCGTCGAGACCGCGCTCGATGGCGTACCGCACCAGCTCCACACGGTTGTGCAACTGGAGCTTGCCGAGAGTGTTCTGGACGTGGTTCTGGACCGTGCGGTGCGAGATGACCAGCCGTTCGGCGATCTGCTTGTACGAGAGTCCCTTGGCGACCAGCCGCAGCACCTCGGTCTCCCGGTCCGTCAGCTGCGGCGCGCCCGGCTCGTCCGGCGCCGCCGGGGCCGGTTCCGTCGCCAGCCTGCGGTACTCGCCGAGCACCAGACCGGCCAGGCCCGGGGTGAAGACCGCGTCTCCGGCGGCCGTGCGCCGCACCGCGTCCAGCAGCTCCGCCGTGCTGGCCGACTTCAGCAGATAGCCGGTCGCCCCGGACTTGACCGCTTCCAGGACATCGGCGTGCTCACCGCTCGCGGACAGCACCAGCACCCGCAGCGCCGGATTGGCGCCGACCAGTTCCTTGCACACCTGGACGCCGGGCAGCCCCGGCAGATTGAGGTCCAGGACCAGCACATCGGGCGAGGCGGCCTGCGCCCTGCGGACCGCCTGGAGGCCGTCACCGGCCGTCGCCACCACGTCGAACCCGGCCTCCGCCAGATCCCGCGCGACCGCGTCCCGCCACATCGGGTGGTCGTCGACCACCATGACCTTCAGGTCCGTCTGCTCACTCATGCCGGTGCCCCGTCCCGCGCGGCCCCGCCCCGCCTCGTGCTGTGCTCGCTCACGCTCTCGCCTTCCCCCGTCTTCCGCCCTCGGGCGCCGTGCCCTTGGGGACCGTCAGCTCCACTTCCGTGCCCTGGCCGGGGACCGAGACCCACTCCGCGGTGCCGCCCAGATCCCGCAGCCGGCCGCGGATCGACAGGGCCACCCCCATCCGGCCCTCGCGCTCGGCGTCCGCCAGCCGGCCCTCGGGAATGCCGGGGCCGTCGTCGCGGACCGTCACGATCACCGCCTGCGGTTCGTCCTCCACCAGGATCCACGCACGGGCCGCCGCCCCCGCATGGACCCGCACATTGTCCAACGCGGCACTGACAGCGGCCGCGAGCTCGGCCGCCGCGGCAGCAGGCAGCGTGACCGGGGCACCGGGCTCGGAGAACGTCACCCCGGCGCCCGCGAACGGCGCGAGCAACGCCCGTACGTCGCACGGCCCGTCGCCGTCCGGTTCCGGTGCCGGTGCGGACAGGGCGGAGGCCACCACCTCGTCCGGCTCGGGCTCGCCGGCCGGATGCGGCACCACGGCGGCCGCGCCGTCCGGCCGCTGCCCGCGCGGCGGCGACACCAGCCCCCCGGCGACCAGGGCCCGCAGCGCGACCTCCTGCTCCCCGGCCATCCGGCCCAGTTCGCCCGCCTCGCCGCCGATCGCGGCGCCGCGCCGCTGCACCATCGCCAGCACCTGGAGCACACTGTCGTGGATGTCGCGGGCCAGCCGCTCCCGCTCCCGGGTGGCGGCCTCTATCTGGAGCGCGCGGGCCAGGGTGCGCTCACTGGCGCGGGCCACCTCGACGACATAGCCGATGGCCACGCTGGCCACCCACACCAGCACCACGTTGTGGACGGTGTCGCGGGCCAGCTCCTGGCGCTCGACGAGATTGGCCACCGCCACCGCGCTGGAGGCCACCGCGGCCCAGCGCCAGCCGCCCTTGATCGCGAAGCCCAGCACGGCGCCCGCCGTCCAGATGGAGGGCAGCGTCGGCGCACCGTCCATGATCCGGGCGTGCGTGTCGACCAGCGGTGTGAGCAGGATGCCGCCGACCGCGAAGCCGAGGTCGCCGAGCAGGAAGTGCCG
The DNA here is from genome assembly GCF_027497495.1 of Streptomyces tubercidicus. Taxonomy (GTDB): domain Bacteria; phylum Actinomycetota; class Actinomycetes; order Streptomycetales; family Streptomycetaceae; genus Streptomyces; species Streptomyces tubercidicus. The sequence goes on along the minus strand of NZ_CP114205.1, from coordinate 6,059,034 downwards.
GGTACAGCGCTCGGCGGAGGTCGTCCGGCGCCAGGTCAGCGCCATCCAGAGGGTGAGCGCGCCCATGTAGGCGGCGGCGGCCGGCGGATGCTCGTACTTGCGGTACGAGAGCGCGACCAGGCCGAGGGTGTAGACGAGGGTCAGGATCCGGTAGCCGGTGAGCGCGCGCCACAGCGGCAGCTCGACGGACATCCGCAGCGCCTTCGGCGGCCTGCTCCTGCCCTTGGCGGCCTGACCGCCGCGCACGGTCGGTATCTCCTCTTCCGTCATTGCCGGCCTTCCCCCCTCGCCGGGCGCCCCCGCGTCCGGCCTCGGCCCTGCCCGCCTATTCGGCGGCTGCCTTCCTGGCCTGCTCCGCCTCGGCCTGCTGCTTCGCCTCGGCCTTCGCCGCCTCGGCGATCTGCCGCTTGGCCGCGGTCGCGTAGATGTCGACGTACTCCTGGCCGGACAGCTTCATGATCTCGTACATGACCTCGTCGGTGACCGACCGCAGGATGAAGCGGTCGCCCTCCATGCCCTGATAGCGGGTGAAGTCCAGCGGCTTGCCGATACGGATGCCCGGCCGGATCATCTTCGGCACGATCTTGCCCGGCGGCTGCACCTTCTCGGTGTCGATCATCGCCACGGGGATGACCGGCGCCCCGGTGGCCAGCGCCACCCGCGCCAGTCCGCCCGGCTTGCCGCGGTAGAGCCGGCCGTCCGGGGAGCGGGTGCCCTCCGGGTAGATGCCGAACAGCTCGCCGCGCTCCAGCACCTCGATGCCGCTCTTGATGGCCGCCTCGCCCGCGCCCCGGCCGCCCGAGCGGTCGACCGGCAGCTGGCCCACGCCCTTGAAGAACGCGGCGGTCAGCTTGCCCTTCACGCCCGGCGAGGTGAAGTACTCGGACTTGGCGATGAAGGTGACCTTGCGGTCGAGCACCGCGGGCAGGAAGAAGGAGTCCGAGAAGGACAGATGGTTGCTCGCGAGGATCGCCGGACCCTCGGCGGGAATGTTCTCGATGCCTTCCACCCAGGGCCTGAAGGCAAGCTTCAGCGACCCGCCGAGGGAAAACTTCATTGCGCCGTAGATCAACCGACTGCCTCCTGTGTGTGACGCAAAGACCTTAACCTGCCCCGGTGCCGCACTCGCGCCGTGGCCGCCGTCGGACCTATCCGCTTGCCGTCACTTTGCGTACGCTGGGGTAACTCGCCAGGTCCCCTCATCGATCGGAGTCCCCCGGTGCCGCTCCTTCCCGGAGCCGAGCCGTTCCGCCGTGACGGCGGAGAGGTCGGCGTCCTCGTGTGCCACGGCTTCACCGGCTCCCCCCAGTCGGTTCGCCCCTGGGCCGAATTCCTGGCCGACCAGGGGCTCACGGTCAGCCTGCCGCTGCTGCCCGGTCACGGCACCCGCTGGCAGGACATGCAGATCACCGCCTGGCAGGACTGGTACGCCGAGGTCGACCGCGAACTGCGCGCGCTGACCGAGCGCTGCGGCAAGGTCTTCGTCTGCGGACTGTCGATGGGCGGTGCGCTGGCGCTGCGGCTGGCCGCCAAGCACGGCGACGCGATCAGCGGGGTGGCGGTGGTCAACCCGGGCAACAAGGTCCATGACGCGGCGGCGCCGCTGCTTCCGGTGCTGCGGTATCTCGTCCGGACCACCAAGGGCGTGGTCAGCGATATCGCCAAGCCCGGTGCCGAGGAGGTCGGCTACGACCGGGTGCCGCTGCACGCCGCGCATTCGCTGCGCCGGTTCTTCCAGCAGGTGGACTCCGAACTCCCGGGCGTCACCCAGCCGTTGCTGGTGATGACCAGCCCGCAGGACCATGTCGTACCGGCGGCGGACTCCGAACGGATCCTGGCCCGGGTCTCCTCCACGGACCTGCGGCAGACGCTGCTGGAGAACAGCTACCACGTCGCGACGCTGGACCACGACGCGGAGCGGATCTTCCGGGACACCTTCGCCTTCATCTCCCGGCTCGCGCCGGAGGCGGCGGCGGACCCGGCGCAGGAGGGGACGGCGGCCCGTGGCGGAGCGTAGCCCCCGCGACCCCCGGGACCCGCTGGACGAAGAGGCCGCCTGGGCCGAGATCGTGGCGGGCTACGGCGAGTCTCCGTCGTTCCCCGTGGACGACGGTGACGGGGACGGAGACGGCGCGGCCGGGAAGGACGGCACGGCCGGGAAGCCGGCGAAGCCCGAGGCGGCCGCCCCGTCCGAAACCGAAACGGCGGAGAAGGACGGCACGGGAGCGGGCGACGGCCCAGGCGACGCCGCCCGTCCGGGCAGCTTCGTGGTCTTCGCGCCGGGTGTCGGTGCCGGCCCCCGCAGCTGGAGTCCGGCCGAAGCGTCCGACGACGACCTCGACGAGACCGACGAGGGCCACTTCACCCCGCCCGAGCCGCCCCCGCTGCCGCAGGCCGATGTCACCACCAAGTTCGCCTGGCTCGCGGTGATCGGCGGCCCGCTGCTGCTGGTCACCATGGTGCTTCTCCAGCAGCCCGTGACGTGGTGGATCACGGTCCTGGGCATCGGCGGCTTCCTCGGCGGCTTCGCCACCCTGGTGGCCCGGATGAAGGACGACGACGAGGACGACAACGACCTGCCGGGCAGCGGCGCGGTGGTGTGAGTCAGCTCGTGGCCGGCACCCGCAGGGCGGCCAGCACCGGCAGATGATCCGTCGCGGCCCGGAGGTCGGCCTCCCGCACCCCCGCCAGCCCGTGCGGCACTCCGCAGCCCAGCACCTCCACCCCCGCCGTGGTGAAGATCGCGTCGATCCGCTGATGCGGGTCGTGCGGGGTGGAGGTGAACTCCCCGCCCCACGGCTTGGCCGCCCAGGCATCCGTGAGCGCGCCCGCCAGCCGCCGGAAGGTGCGGCCGTCCGGACGGTCGTTGAGATCGCCCCCGGCGACGGCGTACGGCACGTCCAGCGCGGCCAGCCGCTCCAGCAGCAGCCCGGCCTGCTGGTGGCGCTCCCGGTCGGCGAGGCTGAGATGGCAGCTGAGCACCCCGAGCCGGGCCCCGCCGATCCGGACCACGGCGAGGGCGAGACCGCGCTGGTGCAGTCCGGGGGTGCGGGGCAGCAGCACCTCCTCCGTACGCTCCACATGGGCGCGCAGGGTGGACAGGATCATCGGGCCCGCGGTCGTCCCGCCGCCGGTGACGTACACCAGCCCGGCCGAGCGGGCCAGCTTCTCGGCGGCCTTGCGCCAGCGGAAGAACCGCGGCGCCTCCTGGATCAGTACGAGATCGGGCGCGCAGGCGCGGATCACCCGGGCCAGCGCCGCCCGGTCGTCGCGCAGCGAGCGGATGTTGTAGCTGAGCACCCGGATCACGGCCGCACCGCCGTGTCCTGTTTCCCCGGGGGCGGGGCCGGGCTCGGTGGCGGAGGCGGGGAGCGAGATCACGGCGGCAGGTCCTCTCACCGGGAGGGTCACGCGGCCAAGATAGAACACCGTCCGCCGCACCCCCACAGGGCGCGACGGACGGTGCCGTACGAAGGAGCGGGCGCGGAACGGCCCGGGGGGCGTCAGCCCTGGCGTGCCAGGTCGGCCGCGCCGACCAGACCGGCCTTGCCGCCGAGCTGGGCGGCGAGCACCTGGGCGTGCGGCCGCCACTGGTTGCCGACCAGCCAGCGGCGGAAGGACTTGCGGATCGGTCCCAGGACCAGTTCGCCCTCGTCGGAGACGCCGCCGCCGACGATGAAGGCGGACGGGTCGAAGAGCGAGGCGAGGTCGGCGAGCCCGGCACCGGCCCAGCGGGCCAGCTCGCGGAACGAGTCGATGGCGACCGGGTCGCCCTGGCGGGCCGCCTCGCTCACATGCCGGCCCTGGATGCCCTCGGAGGTGCCGTCGCCGAGCGCCAGCAGGATCTGGGCGTTCTCGGGGGTGGCGAAGGCGCGCTGGCGGGCGTAGCGCAGCAGGGCGCGGCCGGAGGCGTACTGCTCCCAGCAGCCCTGGTTGCCGCAGCCGCACAGCAGACCGTCGGGGACGACCCGGATGTGCCCGAATTCGGCGGCGACGCCGAAGCGGCCGCGGCGGAGCTTGTTGCCGATGATGATGCCGCCGCCGAGGCCGGTGCCGAGGGTGATGCAGATGACGTCGCTGTGGCCCTGGCCGGCGCCGAACTTGTACTCGCCCCAGGCCGCGGCGTTGGCGTCGTTCTCGACCACCACGGGGAGGCCGACGCGCTGTTCGACCTTGTCCTTGAGCGGCTCATGGCGCCAGTCGATGTTCGGGGCGAACAGGACCGTGGCCCGCTTCTCGTCGACATAACCGGCGGCGCCGATGCCGACGGCCTCGATCTGATGGCCCGCCCCCACGGTGCGCACCGCCTCCGCGATGGCCTCGGTCAGCGCATCGGTGGCATGCGGGGTCGGCACCTTGCATGTCTCAAGGATCGAGCCCTCTTCGTCGACCACGCCGGCCGCGATCTTCGTGCCGCCGATGTCGACGCCGATGGTGAGTCCCATGTGTCCCTCAGTTTTTCGCTCGAACCCCGCCGGGACCCACCGTACCGGAGGCGGGGGTGCCGCCCCTGTTCTTCAGGAGGCGGGGGCGGGGACACCCCCCGTACACCTGAGACCCTGCTGCGTCAGTCGAGGTCGATCCGTTCGGTGCCGGTGGGGCCGTCGTCGTCGCGCGGATCGGACTCGCGGCGGGCGCCGGGGCGGTCGTCGAGATCGTCGCGGGTCCAGCGGCGCTCGCTGCCCTCGACGGCGGAGCGGTAGGCGGCGAGCAGCTCGGAGCCGGCCGCGGCGAGGTGGTCGAAGATGTCCGGGTTGCGCTCGATGACCGGCTCGACGGCCGCCTTCGCCTGCTTGAACAGCTGGTTGACGGCGCCCTGTGCGGCGATCCCGCCGAGCGCGCCGGGCAGCTGGATACCGGCGAGCTTGTCGGTCACCGCCTCCGCGAGCTTGCGCAGCTCCTCGGCGGCGCTGCCCGGCTGCGGGCCGTGGGCGGCGCGGTGCCGGGCCTTCTCGGCCGCGAGGTCCTCGCCGCAGGCGGTCGCCCAGGCGTCGGCATCGGGCTCGGCCCCGCGGTCGGCGGGGCGCTCGGTGGCATCACTCATGGGGAACTCCGTGACTCCTGCGGCGAGGCGGTACGGCGAAGCTGTGCGGGACGGGCCCGTCGAGGGCCGGCCCACCCTCGACGTTACCCGAATGGTGGTAGCGCGTTCAGTCGCTCTTGGGCCACAGGTCCGGATCCGGTGTGCAGCGGATCTCCAGGGCGCCGTCGCGCAGTCCGGCGCCGGAGACGGTGCAGCGGCGCAGCGCGGAGGGGAGCGTACGGATCCGCCGGAAGCGGCCGACGCTGACCACGATCTCGTCGCCGCGGCGCACCAGGCCGAGGCCCCGGCGTTCGGCACCGGGCAGCGGCACCCGCCAGACCAGGATGCCGTCGGTGGCCAGCCGGTCCTCGACGGTCCAGGGGTCGGTGTGCGGCCCGTCGGCGGGCCGGTCCGGGTCGATTCCGCCGGCCGCCCGGCCGATCAACTCGTCGAGTTCGTCGACGCCCTGGGGGTCGTGGCCCAGGTGCGGCACCTCGTGGACGGGGACGTCGGGGAATTCCTCGCGCAGCGCCTTGAGGGCGGTCTGCTGGCTGCCGGAGAGCCCGGCGAGGAACGGGTCGGCGGAGCCGGTGGGCAGCAGCCGGTTGACGACCACGCCGTCGGTGCGCCGGCCGTGCAGCGCGAGCCCGGCGCGGACGCTGCGCAGGGTGGCGGCGGCGACCGGTCCGGCGTCGGTGACCAGGCGTACGGAGGTGCCGGGGTCGTCGATCGTCCGCTGGACGGCGGCGAGTTCGGTCTCCCAGCGCTCGGCGGCGTCGTACAGCTTCTGGGCGGGCATCGGGACACCGGCCAGCTGGGCGAGCACCGGCCGCAGCGCACGGGCCGCCTGCCGCTCGGGCGGCAGCAGCCGGCGCAGATAGCGGCGCACCTGGGCGGGCAGGGCGAGCAGCCGGACGGTCTCGGCGGCCGGGGGCATGTCGACGACGACCAGGTCCCAGTCGTCCGAGGCGTGTGCGGTACGCAGGGCGTGCAGCAGCGCGAAGTCCTCGGAGCCGGGGAGTTCGGTGAGTTCGTCCTCGTCGAGGGGGGCGGCGCCGAGCAGATCGAGGGCGGCGCCGGCGCGCTCCTGGAAGGCGAGGAACTCCTGGCGGAAGCGGTCGCCGGAGTCGATACGGCGGGCGTGCAGCCCGGGTGCTATCGGGGTGGGGGCGTCGGCGCCGAGGGGCGTGCCCAGCACCGTTTCCGGTGCGCTGCTCCCGGTGGTGAGCAGCAGGGCCCGCTCGCCCCTGCGGGCGCCGGCCAGGGCGGTCGCGGCGGCGAGCGTGGTGCGGCCCGCGCCGCCGGCGCCCGTGACGAGGACGATGCGCACGCTCAGAGCTTCTTGGCCTCGTCGGCGGGCGTCTCCGGGCCGTCGTGGCCGCTCTCGACGCGCTTCTTCAGCCCGGCCAGTGCGCGGTCGATGATGACCTTCTCGGCCTTGCGCTTGATCATCCCGAGCATCGGGATCTTGACGTCGACGGTGAGCTGATAGGTCACCTCGGTGCGCCCGCCGCCGAGCGCGGCGAGGCGGTAGGAGCCGTCGAGGGCGCGCAGCATCTGGGACTTGACCAGGGACCAGCTGACCTCGTTCTCGCCGGTCCAGGTGTAGGCGAGGGTGTGGTCGTCCTTGATCGCTCCGGCGTCCAGCAGCAGACGCACCTGCTCGGCGCGGCCGTGGTCGTCCTTGGCGAGCACCTCTGCTTCCTTGACCTCTCCGGTCCATTCCGGGTAGCGGTCAAAGTCGGCGATCACTCCCATCACTTCGGCGGGTGCCGCCTCGATCGTGATGCTAGAGCTGGTGTGTTCGGCCATCGCCGTGACTCCTCCATGCCGATTCGTGCCGGTCCGCCGACCCTTCCCCGCACTCTCGGCTCCTCCCCGCTCTCGGTTTCGCTGGAGCGGGGGACCTTCATGAGCAGGGGAGATCCCGATTTACGCGGTGTCTCTGCTGCTGAAGGCTACCGCGCGGGGGAACGCGGACGGACACCAGCAGGCCCGGAACGACGGGGCGGGGCGGCCGTCCGGCCCGCTCCCCGGGCTCATGACCAGAGGCGTCCGGGCTCACCACTCCAGGACATAGGGCGTCCCGGTCGCGTTGAAGTGGCCGACATTGATGCATTCCGTGCCGCCGATCCTGGCCCGGCGGGCCAGCGGCTGGTGCACATGGCCGAAGAGGGAGTAGCGCGGGCGGGTGCGGCGGATGGCGTCCAGCAGGGCCGCGCTGCCGCGCTCGAAACGGCGGGCGACGGTGTCGTAGCAGAGGTCGGGGACGTCGGGCGGGATATGGGTGCACAGCACGTCGACCTCGCCGACCGCCTCGATCTTGGCGGCGTACTCCTCGTCGCTGATCTCGTACGGCGTCCGCATGGGGCTGGTCAGCCCGCCGCCGACGAACCCGAAGACCCGGCCGCCGAGCTCCACCCGCTGGCCGTCCAGGACGGTGGTGCCCGGTGCGGCGTACTCGGGCCACAGGCGCGGGATGTCGACGTTGCCGTAGGTGGCGTACGTGGGAGTGGGGAAGGCGGCGAAGAGTTCGGCGTACTGCTTGCGGACCGCGCCCTCGATGACGGACTCCCGGTTCACGCCCGTTCGGTCCAGTTCGCCCCACAGCCGGCGGCCCAGGGCGCGGGCCTCCTCGAAGCGGCGGGCGGTGCGGAGTTCGACCAGCGCGTCCGCGTTGGCGACGCCGAAGAGGTCGGGGAAGATGCCGCGCGAGTGGTCGGCATAGTCAAGGAAGAGGACCAGGTCACCGAGGCAGAGCAGGGCGTCGGCGCCGGCTCCGGCCGCCGCGAGGTCCCGGCTGTTGCCGTGTACGTCACTGACCACATGCACACGCATGGCGTCACCCTAGAGCGCTCGCGCGGGCGCCGGGGAGGGGGCCCCGGGGGCCTGGGGTTACTTTCGGGTCACCTACCCATTGGTCTAGTCTGCGCTGGTCAGTCCCCATGGCGTGTCCCGCAGCGTGTGACGCATCGAACATCTGGCCGTTCCCCCCTATCCCAACTGCGATACCGATGGGTAACGTCCGGGCAGTCCCATACCCCCCCTGCATGATCGTGGACCGCCGCCGGTGCAACACACAGCGTCGTGGCGCCGGCGCTTTTGAGGAGCAGCAGTCTTGCGCGAGTTCAGCCTTCCGGCCCTGTACGAGGTCCCCGCGGACGGCAATCTGACGGATCTCATCCGCCGAAATGCCGCGCAGCACCCGGATGTTGCCGTCATGGGACGCAAGGTGAACGGAGTGTGGCAGGACGTCACCGCCGCCACCTTCCTCGCCGAGGTCCGCGCCGCCGCCAAAGGTCTGATCGCCTCCGGCGTCCGGCCCGGCGACCGGATCGGTCTGATGTCGCGCACGCGTTATGAGTGGACACTGCTGGACTTCGCCATCTGGAGCGCCGGGGCGATCACCGTCCCCGTGTACGAGACGAGTTCGGCCGAGCAGATCCAGTGGATCCTCGGTGACTCGGGCGCGGTGGCCTGCCTGGTGGAGTCCCCCACCCATGAGGCGACCGTCGAGTCGGTCCGCGACCGGCTGCCCGAGCTCGCGAACATCTGGCAGATCGAACGGGACGCCATCGCCCGGCTGCAGGCCGCGGGGGACGGGATCTCCGACGACGAGGTGGAGGCGCGCAGCGCGCTCGCCGACGCGGACTCGCCCGCCACCATCGTCTACACCTCCGGCACCACCGGCCGCCCCAAGGGCTGTGTGCTCAGCCACCGCAGCTTCTTCGCGGAGTGCGGCAATATCGTCGAGCGGCTGCGCCCGCTGTTCCGCACCGGCGAGTCCTCGGTGCTCCTCTTCCTCCCCATCGCGCATGTCTTCGGCCGGCTGGTGCAGGTCGCCGCGGTGATGGCGCCCATCAAGCTGGGCCACGCCCCCGACATCAAGAACCTCACCGACGACCTCGCCTCCTTCCGGCCGAAGCTGGTCCTGGGCGTACCGCGGGTCTTCGAGAAGGTCTACAACTCGGCGCGGGCCAAGGCGCAGGCCGACGGCAAGGGCAGCATCTTCGACAAGGCGGCGGAGGTCGCGATCGCCTACAGCCGCGCGCTGGACACCCCGGGCGGCGCGTCGTTCGGCCTGAAGCTGAAGTACAAGGTCTTCGACCGGCTCGTCTACGGCAAGCTGCGCGCCGTCCTCGGCGGCCGCGCCACGCACGCCATCTCCGGCGGCGCCCCGCTCGGTGAGCGCCTCGGCCACTTCTACCGCGGTATCGGCTTCACCGTCCTGGAGGGCTACGGCCTGACGGAGTCCTGTGCGGCGACCGCCTTCAACCCCTGGGACCGGCAGAAGATCGGCAGCGTGGGCCAGCCGCTGCCCGGCTCGGTGGTCCGGATCGCCGACGACGGCGAGGTGCTGCTGCACGGCGAGCATCTGTTCACCGAGTACTGGAACAACCCGTCGGCCACCAAGGAGGCGCTGTCCGACGGCTGGTTCCACACCGGTGACCTCGGCACCCTCGACGAGGACGGCTACCTCGCCATCACCGGCCGCAAGAAGGAAATCCTGGTCACCGCGGGCGGCAAGAACGTCGCCCCCGCCGTGATCGAGGACCGTATCCGGTCGCACGCGCTGATCGCCGAGTGCATGGTCGTCGGCGACGGCCGGCCGTTCATCGGCGCGCTGGTCACCCTCGATGAGGAGTTCCTGCCCCGCTGGGCCGAGGAGCACGGCCACCCGGCCGGGGTGACACCGGCTCAGCTCACCGAGGACCCGGAGCTGCTGGCCGCCGTGCAGCGCGCGGTCGACGACGGCAACGCGGCCGTCTCCAAGGCCGAGTCGGTGCGTAAGTTCCGTATCCTGCCGACCCAGTTCACCGAGGAGTCGGGCCATGTCACGCCGTCGCTGAAGCTCAAGCGGAACGTCGTGGCGAAGGACTTCGCGGAGGACATCGAGGCGCTCTACCGCGCATAGCGCCCGTATCGCTCGTATCGCTCGTCCGGAATCCGCCGTCGTGGCCGCCCGCCACGGCGGCGGATTCTCGTGGTGCCCCGACCGGTGCCCGGTCCCGTGCCCCGGCCGCGGGCGGCCCGCCTACAGCAGTTCCTTCAGCCGTTCCGCCAGCAGGTCCCAGCGCCACTTCTGCTCCACCCAGGCGCGGCCGCGTTCGCCCATCGAGCGGCGCAGCGCGGGGTCCCGCAGCAGGGCGATGACGCGGTCGGCGGTGGGGGCCGGGGACCCGCCGGGGACGACCCAGCCCGTCTCGCCCTCCAGTACGGCGTCGGGGGCGCCGCCCGAGTCGCCCGCCACTACGGGCAGGCCGGTGGCGGACGCCTCCAGGTAGACGATGCCGAGGCCCTCGACGTCCAGGCCGCCGCGGCGGGTGCGGCACGGCATCGCGAAGACATCACCGGCGCCGTAGTGAGCCGGCAGCTCTTCCCACGGGACCGCGCCGGTGAAGCGCACCGCGTGCGCGACGCCCTTCTCCGCGGCCAGCGCGTGCAGCTCCTTCTCGTACGGACCGCCGCCGACGATCAGCAGCACCGCGTCGGGCACCGCGGCCAGGATCGCCGGCATCGCCTCGATCAGGGTGTCCTGGCCCTTGCGCGGGACCAGCCGCGAGACACACACCACCACCGGCCGCCCGGTGAGCCCGAGCCGGGCCCGTACGGCGTCGCCGCCCGAACCGGGGTGGAAGGTCTTCTCGTCGACCCCGGGCGGGAGTTGGACCATCCGCGCGGCGGCCTCCGGGGTGAGCGCACCGGCGATCCGCGAGCGGGTGTACTCGCCGAGGTAGGTGAGCGTGTCCGTCCCCGTACCGATCCGGCGCAGCAGCTGGCGGGCGGCCGGCAGCTGCGCCCAGCCCGCCTCGTGGCCGTGTGTGGTCGCCACGATGCGGCGGGCGCCGGCCGAACGGAGCGCGGGCGCCATCAGCCCGAGCGGCGCCGCCGCCCCGAACCAGACCGAGGAGCAGCCGTGTTCGCGCAGCAGCCCGGTGGCCCGCCGGGTCACCCGCGGGGTCGGCAGCAGCATCGTCGTACGGTCCCGGATCACCGGGAACGGCTGCTCGGCGTCGAAGGCGGCGGTGGCCGCGCGCCCTTCCGCGCCGCGCTTCCAGGTCGAGGCGTAGACGACGACCTGGGTGGGGTCCAGGCGCAGCGCCATGCTGTGCAGGAACGCCTGGATGCCGCCGGGCCGGGGCGGGAAGTCGTTCGTGACGATCAAGGTCTTGTGCACGATGGTCTCTCGGCGGTCGGTCTCGGCGGGCGTGGTGGCCCGACAGTACCGGTCGGCGTCCGGTGGGCAGCCGCCCACCCCGCCACGCCCAGGCCTGCTCTACGGTCGTGACAGCCGCTACCGGCATCGTGCGGCAGGCACCCGCGGGCACCGCGGTACGCACGGGGAACATGAGCAGGGCGCCGGGTCCGGGGCCGCGAGCGGCGCCGGAGGACCGCGGCCGGGAACGATGAGGTGACGATGAGCAGCATCAGCGGAGTGCGCGGAGCGGGGCTCCCGGTCGCGGTCTGGGCCGTGACCCGGGCGGTGGTCCTGCTGTGCGTGCTGAGAGTGCTGGTGCTGCCGGGGCCGGATGTCACCAGCGATGTCTCGGTGATCTACCAGGGCTGGTTCGACGTCCTGAAGACCGGCACCTTCCCGCTGCACGATGTGACCTGGCAGTACCCGCCGGCCGCGGCGCTGGCGATCCTCTCCCCCGGCCTGCTGCCGTTCCTGGACTACGCCGCGGCGTTCTACACCCTGGTCCTGGTCGCGGACGCGGTGACGCTGGCGCTCCTTCTGCGGGCCGGCCGCCGCGCCGGTCACCGGCCGGCCGGCGCCTGGGTGTGGATCGCGGGGGTGGCGCTGCTGGGCCCGACGGCCTACGCCCGCTACGACCTGATGGTCACCGCCGTCGCCGTCGCCGCGCTGTTCGCGGCCGTCCGGCGGCCGCGGGTGGCGGGCGCGCTGATCGCCTTCGGGGCGCTGCTGAAGGTCTGGCCCGCGCTGCTGCTGACCGGGGCGGGACTGCGCGGCCGCCGGGCCCGCGCCCTGTGGTGGACCGCGGCCGGCACCGCGGCCGGGCTGACCCTGTTCTTCGTGGCCGCCGCACCGGGCGGGCTGGCGTTCCTCACCTTCCAGCGCGACCGCGGTACGGAGGTCGAATCGCTCGGCGCGCTGGTCTTCCATGTCGCCCGCCACTTCGGGTGGGACGGACAGGTGCTGCTGAACTACGGCTCGCTGGAGTTCCTCGGTCCGGGTGTCCCGTTCGTCAGCACCGTGGCGCTCACCCTGTCGCTGGCCGCCGTGGGCTGGCTGTTCCTGTGGCGGGTACGGGCCCGGGAGCTGCGCCCCGCGACGCTGTGCGAGGCCGCCTTCGCCGCCACCCTGCTGTTCACCACCACCAGCCGGGTGATCAGCCCGCAGTACATGCTGTGGCTGGTGGGGCTCGGCGCAGTGTGTGTGACCGTACGGGCCGCCCGGCAGACCCTGCCGGTGGTGCTGGTCCTGCTCGCCACCGGGGTCACCCTGCTGGAGTTCCCCATCGGCTTCGCGGATGTCGTCGCGAGCCACCCGTGGGGCGTCGCGCTGCTGGCCGTGCGCAACGGGCTGCTGGTCACCGCGTCGCTGCTGGCCTGCCGCCGGCTGTGGATCTCGACGCGGGGCGAGGCGCGGGGCGAGGCACGGGACGAGGCGCGCGGCGACGCGCCGACCGGGACCGCCGCCGGTGTGGTGCGCGCCCGCCGTGCGGCCGACGGGACCGCCCCCGCTCCCCCGGAGCTCACCGGCACCGCCCCGCTGCCACGGACGGACGGGGCGCAGCCGACGCCGTAGAGCCGTCCGCCGGGCCTCAGCGCGCCAGTTGCTTGCGCACGAAGGCCCGCCACCGCCGGGTGAACTCCGCGGTGCTGACGCCCAGTTGGCTGCGCAGGGCGCGGTCGGTCCGGTCGGCGGCGGCCTTCGGCCGCTGTCCCGGGCGGGCGGCCGGGGCGGCCGGACGGGCACCGGCGGAGGGCTCCGTGGCCGCCGTGGCCGCCTCGATCGGCCCCGCGCTCCCCGCCGAGACCCCCACCGCGCTCCGGCCCGCCGCCCGGTAGAAGGCGAGCAGCTTGGCCTCGCCCCACTTCTCGGCGATCATCCGGCAGGCCAGCCAGCTGCCCTCGTACGCCTTCGCCAGCCGGTCGGCGCCCGCCTTGAAGCCGAAGTCCTCATCGGTCGGCAGACGGGCGGGGAGCTTGCCGGTGGCGACCGCGCGGGTGAGTTCGGGGGCGGTGAGGGCGGCCTTGCGGTGGATACCGCGGTAGGCGGCCCAGTCGGCGAAGCCCTCGGAGAGCCACAGCGGGGTGGCCGGGGTGGTGGCCGTCCGGGTGGCGACATGGGCGGTCTCGTGGGTGAGGACCACCCGGCGGCCCAGGTCGTTGAGCTCCTCGTACGCGTCCGGATTGATGATCACGCGGTCCGCGGGCGCGGTCGCCGAGACCCCCGCCTCCCCGGTGGTCACCGCCGCGATCCCCGCATAGCCGGACGGATCGTCGCTGCCCATCAGCTGCGCCATCCCCTCCACCGAGTCCGGCGCCTCCACCACGACCTTCTGCGACCACTTCCCCTTCCAGGCCGCGGAGACCGCGGGCACCGCCCGGTCCACCCGGCGCGCCAGATCCGTCAGCCGCGCCCGCTGCGCGGTACCGCCCAGCACCAGGCTGTAGCGGCCGCGCACCACCCGCACCGGCCCCTGGTCCCACAGCTGGCGGGTGCCGCTCCGGCCGGCCGCCGCGCCATCGGTGTCCGAGGAGATCAGCCAGCGGCCGTCGCGCTCGGTCAGGGTGAGGTACTGGACGGCATGCACCGGCGCGGTGTCGAAGCCCTTGAGGCGGTAGCGCAGCCGCACCTTCGCGGCCAGCCGCTCCCGGCCACCGCCGGCCGGGAGCGGGAAGGCCTCGGTCGAGTCGAGGTCGTAGTGCCAGTCGGTCAGCGGCACACCCTTCAGGTGGGCGAACATCGCGCGCTGACGCTCGCGGTAGCCGGTGGCCCGCGGGTCGACGGAGGCGAGGAAGCCCGCCGCGTCCCGCCGCTGGACGGCCTGCGCGCGGGTGTCGAGCATCCGCTGGACGTCGGGGAAGCGGGCGGTGGCCGGCGGGCCGCCCGCGGGCCCGCAGCCGGCCAGCGGGGCGAGCAGCGCGAGGAGCAGGGCGCCGCAGCCCGCCGCCCCGGCCCGCGACGGCCGCCGTCCCGCCCACTGGTGTGACATGCGGACGATCGTAGATCCGGCCCGGTCCGGGCAAAAACGCTGAGCTGCGCCTCAGGGCCTGGTGACGGACGAGATCGGCATCATCCCGACCGGGTCGTAGCGGACCCGGGCGCCGGGGTGGGGCGCGTGCACCACTTGGCCGTTGCCGACGTACATCCCGACATGACTGGCGTCCGAACGGTAGATGACCAGGTCACCGGGGCGCATCCGGCCGGGCGGCACCGTCCGGCCGGCGCCCCGCTGGGCCTGGGAGGTACGCGGCAGGGAGACTCCGGCCCGGCCGTAGGCCCATTGGGTGAGTCCGGAGCAGTCGAAGGACGAGGGGCCGCTGCTCCCCCAGGCGTACGGGCGGCCGACCGCGGCGCGCACCGCGGCGACGGCGGCCGCGGCCCGCCCGGAGTCCGGCACGGCGCCACGCAGGTCCGGGGCCGCCTCGCGGTGCCCGTCGCTCCGGGAGGCCCGGTCGTAGGCCGCCCGGTCGCGTTTGGGGAGCGCGTTCAGCAGCCGCCGCGCGGTGGCCAGCTTGCGCTGTACGTCCCTCTTGTGGCGGGCGACGGCCCGGCGGCCGGCCTCCAGCTCCGTGAGCTTCCTGGCGGTCTCGCTGCGCTGCTGCTCCAGGCGGCGCTGGGCCGTCCTAAGGCCGTGCAGCTCCTCGGCCTGACTGTGGCCGAGCCGGTCGAGCGCGGCGGCCTTCTCCAGGTAGGTGTCGGGCCGTTCGGAGAGCATCAGCCGGACCGTGGGGTCGATCCCGCCGGACCGGTACTGGGCGGCGGCCAGTGCGCCCAGCCGGCCGCGCATCCGGTTGACCCGCTCCTGGGCGCGGGCGGTGTGGTCCTGGAGGGCGGCCACCTCGTGCCGCAGCTCCTTGGTCCGGGCCTGCGCGCCGTTGTACTTCTCGGTGGCCCGCTCGGCCTCTACGTAGAGGCTGTCGACCCGTGCGGCCGCCGCCTCCCGGCCGGCGGACGGGTGGCCCGCGGGGTCGGCGGCGGCCGGTGGCGCCGACAGGGCGGCGGCCGCGGTCGCCAGGGCGGCCGACACCACGGTGATCCCGGTGAGGGTGGTCTGGGCGTGCTGTGAGGTACGGCGGTGGGACACCACGAGGGCCGCACTCCTTCCGTGCAGCCCCTGCCGCCCCGGGAGGGCGGTCGGTGAACCGGGATCTGCGAGGGCAGACAGTAACGGCGCCGGTGCACACCGGCCAAAGCGCGCTTTTCGCCCACAAAAAGCCGCCCCGCCGGTGACTGTGCAGGTCACCGGCGGGGCGGCAGGTCCGCGGCCGAGGCCGCAATTCGCCCGTTCGGGCGGCAGGTTGAGGCGGTGGTACGGCCTTTCAGCGGCTTCTCAGGGGCGCTTCAGCGGCTTTTCAGACCCGCACACCGAACGCGAACGGCATATTGCCGATCGGCTCGTAGCGCACCGAGGCGCCCGGCTTCGGCGCGTGCAGCACCTGGCCGTTGCCCGCGTAGAGGCCGATGTGGTGCAGGTCGCCGTAGAAGAGCACCAGGTCGCCGGGCTTGAGGGCGCTCTGCGAGCTGATGCGGGTACCGGCGTTGGCCTGCGCCTGCGAGGTGCGCGGCAGCGACTGGCCGGCCTGCTGGTACGCCCAGGAGGTCAGACCCGAGCAGTCGAAGGACGACGGGCCGGTGGCGCCCCAGACGTACGGCGACCCTATCTTCCCCTGGGCGGCCTGCAGGGCGGCCGCACCGCGCTGCGAAGCCGGTACGTCATCGCCGAGGTTGACCCGCTCATTGCTGCGGTCGGCGCGGTTCTCCTCGGCCTGCATGGCCGCCCGCTCCTTGGCCGTCAGGGTGTTCAGCAGGTCCTGCGCCTTGCCGAGCTTGCCCTTGATCTCGTCCTTCTTGTCACCGAGCGCCTTACGGGTCTCGGAGAGGTCCTCGATCTTGCCCGCGGCCTCCGCGCGCTCCTGGGCGAGCCGGCGCTGCTTGTCCGCGATGGTCTTCAGCTGGTCGGCCTGCTTGCCGCTCAACTGGTCGAGCGTGGCGGCCTTTTCGAGGTAGCTGTCCGGGTCGCCGGAGAGGAACAGCTGGACCGAGGGGTCGATGCTGCCGCTGCGGTACTGGCCGGAGGCGACGGCGCCGAGGCCCTTGCGGAGCTGGTTGAGCTCACCCTGGCCGCGGGCCACCTTGTCCTGGAGGTCGTCGACCTCCTTCTGGAGCTTCTCCTGCTGCTCCTTGACGCCGTTGTACTTCTCGGTGGCCTGCTCGGCCTCCCCGTAGAGCTTGTCGACCTCGGACTTGACGTCCTTCTTCGACTGGTGGGGATCGGCCTGGGCGGCCTGGGACGAGAGAGCCACGGCGGCCGCGGCGGTGGCGGTGAGCACGGTCACGCGGGTACGGCTCGGCTGCTTGGGTCGACGGTGGGACGCCACGGGGGCGAGCTCCTTCTTCCTCCAGCCGCCTACCGGGAAGTGGGGGGATGAGCCCCGGCTCCGCGTGAACGCCGCGGACTCGGCGGTACCTTCACAGCTCATCCCGGTTGGATGATCAGATTCATGAAGGTTCGGGGCTGACCTTAGTAACCGAGCTGTGATCGCTTCAAATCCTCACCGGAAAAAACTGCGCCACCAGCCCCATCCTTTACCAACGTCACACAGGCAGTGAGCGTCAACTGACGCTCAGATACGGGTGACAGGCGATTTCCGGCCCCGGGCGCATCCGGCGGGAGGGGCGTCAGGTCCGGGCAAGTCGCTTGAGGAGCAGCGCCGATGCGACCGGGCGCGCCCCGGCCTTCGCCACACCGTCGGCCACTTCCCGGTCCGTGGAGACCACGACGACCGGACGGCCGGGCGGTTCGGCCCTTACCAGCTGACGAATCAACTCATCGGCCGTTACGCCCGGTTTGCTGAACAGCACCCGGACCCCGCGCGGCGGCGCGAGCAGCACCGGCGCCGCCAACTCCGCCCCGTCGAAGACACAGGTCATCTCCGCGCCGGTCTGCGCCGCCAGCACCGCGAGACCGCCCAGCAGCCGCAGCCGCTGCTTTTCGAGCGGCATGGTCGGATAGCCGGTTTTGGTGACGTTGTAGCCATCCACCACCAAATGCGCCTGCGGCAGGGCGAGAAGCTGATCGAGCAGCGCCGGATCCATCTCCGACAGCGCCCGGGTCGCGATGTCCTTGGGCGTCATCCGCCCCGGCGCGACCGCCTCGACGGTGTCCGCCGGGTGGACATTCGCGGGCGGCAGGGCCAGTTCGCGGCGCAGCCCCTGCGCCGCGTCCAGGACCGTGTCCAGCAGCAGCCGCAGCCGCATGTCCTCGACGCTGCGGCCCTCGCGGGCGGACCGCCGGCTGGCCTCCAGCGCCGCCTCGGCCTCGGCGATCCGGCCCTTGAGCCGGCGCGCCTCACTGTCCCCCGCGGCCTTCTCGGTGGCCGCCCGGTCCCGCTCCTCCGCCAGCGCCGCCTCGGCCTTGCGGACCGCGGCCTCCCCGCGCTTGACGTCGCTCAGCGCACTGCGCAGCTTGCGCCGCAGCGACTCGTTCTCCTTGCGCGCGGCGTCCAGGTCCACCCGGATCCGGTCGGCCTCCGTACGGGCCTCGCCCCGCGCCTGCGCCAGCTCCTCACGCAGCCGGGCCAGCTCCCGCTCGG
The DNA here is from genome assembly GCF_027497495.1 of Streptomyces tubercidicus. Lineage (GTDB taxonomy): Bacteria > Actinomycetota > Actinomycetes > Streptomycetales > Streptomycetaceae > Streptomyces > Streptomyces tubercidicus. The sequence continues at coordinate 6,041,222 of NZ_CP114205.1, read as the reverse complement.
CCTCCTCACCGGCCCGCTCCGCACGCGCCCGCTGGGCCTCCTCGCCGGCCGCCGTGACGAGCTTGACCCAGCCCTCCGGGCGCAGCACATAGGCCGCCGCCGCGACATCCAGCGGATCGGCGGCCGCGGGCGGATGCCCGTGCTCCAGCGCCGAGGCCAGCTCCGGCTGTGCCTCGTGCAGCTTGCCCGCGATCCGCTGCCGGAAGACCGCGTCGCTCTCCAGCGCCGCGGCCATCGCGTTTCCGGCGAACTTTGCCCGGCGGGTCGGGGTGAACCGGGCGTACTGCCGCAGCGGGGGCGGGAGTTCGGCGACCGTCAGCGCGCCGAACGACTCCGCGGTGAGCGCCACGACCCGGCGCCGTACGCCCTCGGGCAGCGGTCGGTCGAGCACCTCGTCCGCCGCACCCTCGGGTACGTCGTCACGCTGGGCCCCCGGCTCCCCTTCTGGACGGTCCACCACGGCTGCATCGCTCCGATCTCAGGCGTTCGCGCCCGGACGGTCCACCAGCTCGATCTGGTCGACCGCGTTGCACCAGCGGCAGCGCACGGACTCGATGCTCTCACTGAGGACCTCGCGCTCCTCCACCTTCGGCTCCCCGGCCAGATCCAGGTGGACGTACTCCACCGCCTTGGACCGCCGGGTCACGTCGAAACGCGTGAGGTTGCCGCACAGCGTGCAGCGCCATCGGGTTTCGGCCGTCGGCAGGGGAACAGACATGGTGTCGTCCTCTTTCGTGCTCGTCGTCATGTGCTGCTGCGCGGTTCACGCGGTGCGCCGTCGGACTGCGGAAGTACGCAAAGTACTGCCTGTAACCCTACGGCCTGACGGGGGGCCGGTGGGGCCCCGCCCGGGTGCCGGGACACGGCGAGGCACTCTGTCCCGATTGCCCGCATGTGAGCCATGATCACTTCATGACGGCGCCGGCCCCCTCACCCCGTTCTCCCCGCTCGTCCGGTCTCCTCCCCCGCCGTCCGCACCCCACCCGGTCCCTGACCGCGGTGTTCTCGCGGATGACGAATGTGCTGATCGGCCTGTGCTGTGCGGTCTTCGTGCTCGGCCCCGCCTCCGGCCTGAACCGGATATACGGCACCGGCGGCGCCCTGCTGAAGGCCCAGACCGCCTATTTCGAGCGGTGGGGGGTGATCCCGCTGGATCTGTGGAGCGGCTCGTTACGGGCCCTGATCACCCCGCTCACCGCGCTGTTCGTGCACGCCAGCTGGCTGCACCTGCTCGGCAACGTGCTGTTCCTGTACGTCTTCGGCGCGATGGCCGAGGCGCGCATGGGCCGGCTGCCGTTCACCGCCTTTTACCTCATCATCGGCTACCTGGCGCTGCTCGGCTACGCGGCCGCGCACGCCGACTCGGGCCAGACGCTGGTAGGCGCCTCCGGCTCGATCTCCGGCGTACTGGGCGCCTTCCTCTACCTGTTTCCCACGGCCCGGGTCACCAGCCTCTTCCCGTTCCTCTTCTTCCTGCCGCTGCGCTTCCCCGCCTGGCTCGTGCTGCTGTTCTGGTTCGTCCTCCAGTGGCAGGCCGCCCAAGACGACCCCCGCGGCCCCGGCGTCGCCTACCTCGCCCATGTCATCGGCTTCGCCCTCGGCTTCCTGTACGCCTGGGCCCGCTACCGGAGGGATAGTGTGGGGGCCACCAGGGCGAACGACCGGGCGACCGAGGAAGAGAGCCAGCCGTGATCACGTCGATCGTGCTCATCAAGACCAACGTGGACCAGATCCCGGAGATCGCCGAGAAGATCGCCGCGCTGGACGGCGTCAGCGAGGTCTACTCGGTCACCGGCGCCCACGACCTGATCGCCATGGTCCGGGTCGCCGCCCACGATGACCTCGCGGACGTCATCCCCGGCCGCATCAGCAAAATCCCCGGCGTGGCCTCGACGGAGACGCATATTGCGTTCCGCACGTATTCCCAGCATGACCTTGAGGCGGCCTTTGCGATCGGGCTCGAAGCGTAGCCCGTCTTTTTCCCACGTTTTCGGCCGTCCCGCCGTGGGTGTTGCTCGCCGTGTGTTGCCCGCTTGCGCGGTGCACCCGCCGTTGCTCCCCCACGCCCTTCAGGCAGTGGGGGAGCAACGGCGAGAAACCGAAACGGCGGGAAAGCCGAAAACGTGGGAATTAGTCCGCGCTCCGCGCGGGGACGCAACGGCCGTCCTCTGTCTGGTAGTTCCAGCGGGCGCCGTTGGTCACCAGTTCCTTGACCGCGCGGAGGAAGCGGTCGACGTGCTCATCCGGCGTGCCAACGCCCACGCTGACGCGGATGGCGTTGAGGGACTTCTCGCCGGGGGCCGCGTCGGGGGCGCCGCACTCGCCGGGGTCCTGGGGGGCGGTGCCCAGGAGGGTGCGGACCAGGGGGTGGGCGCAGAAGAGGCCGTCGCGGACGCCGATGCCGTACTCAGCCGACAGGGCGGCCGCGAAGTGGGAGCTGTTCCAGCCGTCGACGACGAAGGAGAGGACGCCGACCCGGGCGGCGTCGTCGCCGAAGAGGGAGAGCACGGTGACCTCGGGCACCTCGGCCAGGCCGGTGCGGAGGCGGGTGATCAGCTCCTGTTCGCGGGCGACCAGGCCGTCGAAGCCGGCCTCGGTGAGTGCGCGGCAGGCCGAGGCGATGGCGTAGACGCCGATGACGTTGGGGGAACCGGCCTCGTGCCGGGCCGCGGTGGTGTGCCACTCGACGTCCACCCCGCCGTCCGTGCGCCGGGAGACCTTGCGGCTGGCGCCGCCGCCCGCCAGGTACGGTGCGGCGTCCTTCAACCAGTCCGCGCGGCCGGCCAGCACCCCGGCGCCGAACGGCGCGTAGAGCTTGTGGCCGGAGAAGGCGACCCAGTCGACGTCCAGTTCGCCGAGGTCCACCGGGTGGTGCGGGACGAGCTGCGCGGCGTCCAGCACGATCCGGGCGCCGTGCGCATGCGCGGCGGCCGCCAGCTCCCGCACCGGCCACAGCTCACCGGTCACATTCGACGCACCGGTCACACAGACCAGCGCCGGGCCGTAGGGCTCGCGGGCGGCCAGCGCCTTCTCCAGGGTGTCGACCGCCTGCTGCGGGGTGCGCGGGGCGTTGAGGTAGGTCACCGTGACGTCCGTGCGCTGCTCCCACGGCAGCAGCGAGGCGTGGTGTTCGGTCTCGAAGACGAACACCCGGGTGCCCTGCGGGAGTACGGAGGCGAGCAGGTTCAGCGAGTCGGTGGTGGAGCGAGTGAAGACGACCTGGTCGCCCTCCCGTCGCCCGCCACCGCCCTTGCTGGACCGGGCTTCGCCCGGGCCCCCTTCGATGCGGCAGCCGAGGAACTCTGCGACGGTGCGGCGGCTGTTCTCGAAGAGGTCGGTGGAGAGCTGCGAGAGGTATCCGGCGCCGCGGTGCACGCTGCCGTAGTACGGGGCGTAGGCGGCCACATCGTCCCAGACCCGCTGGAGCGCGGGGGCGCTGGCGGCGTAGTCCAGCGCGGCGTAGTCGACCTCGCCGCCGGTCACGAGCGGGACGCGGACATCCCGGCCGAGAACCGGCAGCGGGGCACAGACGGAGCGGTCGGCGGCAACGGCGGAGGCAGACATGGCGAACTCCCGTAAGAGGTAAGCGAATTCGCCGCGGGCGGGGGTGCGAAAGTGTGCGCCGGGGCACCGCGGCGGAAAGGAAAAAGGGATGCGGAAAAGGGGCCGTCGGGCCCTATCGCATTCGCTGATTCACGGAAGTTCTCCCTCGGGGACCAGGATCCCTGGCGAGGGATCCGCGCTTGCCGCAGACCTCGCTGCCTACGGCCTGGTCATCACCCGGGGCACCCCGCCACGGAAGGAGGGTTGCCGGACAGCGGGCCGGGGCCTGCATCGCTGTCACTCGTGACCTGCGCAGAATCATGCCATACGAGCAACATCACGCAAGCCCCGTCCGTATGGCGGAACGGGGCTTGCGTCACACGCTGCGTGACCGCGCGCTCAGGTGTTGCTGGCGGCCACCCAGCGCTCCAGTGCCAGCTTGGCCGCCCCGGAGTCGATGGCGGCGGCGGCCCGCTCCATGGCGGCCCGGATCTGCTCGGTCAGCGGGGCGTCGCTCGGCTCCAGTGCGACCAGCGCCGCCGCGGAGTTCAGCAGTACCGCGTCGCGCACCGGCCCGGTCTCGCCGTCCAGCAGCCGGCGGGCCACATCCGCGTTGTACGAGGCGTCCGCGCCGCGCAGCGCCTCCACGGGCACCAGGGGGATGCCCACGTCCCGGGGGTCGAAAGGCTCCTCGCGCACCGTGCCGTCCCGGACGATCCACACCCGGGAGGTCGCGGTCGTGGTCAGCTCGTCCAGGCCGTCGTCGCCGCGGAACACCAGCGCCGAGGAGCCGCGCTCGGCGAGCACCCCGGCCAGGATCGGGGCCATCCGGGCGTCCGCGACACCGGTCGCCTGGGCGCGGACCTTCGCGGGGTTGGTCAGCGGCCCCAGCACATTGAAGGTCGTACGGATGCCGAGCTGGCCCCGCGCGTTCGCGACGTGCCGCAGCGCGGGGTGGAACTTCACCGCGAAGCAGAAGGTGATGCCCGCTTCCCGGGCGACCTCGACGACCCGCTGCGGGGTGAGGTCGAGGTTGACCCCGAGCTTCTCCAGCACGTCGGAGGCGCCGCTGGCCGAGGACGCGGCGCGGTTGCCGTGCTTGACGACCTTGGCGCCGGTGCCGGCGACCACGATCGAGGACATGGTGGAGATATTGACGGTCTTGGCGCCGTCGCCGCCGGTGCCGACGATGTCGACGCTGGGTCCGGGCACCTCGATCAGCCGGGCGTGCGCGTACATGGTGCGCACCAGGCCGGAGATCTCGGCGACGGTCTCGCCCTTGGCGCGCAGGGCCACCGCGAACCCGGCGATCTGGGCGTCGCCGGCCTCGCCCCGCATGATCTTGTCCATCGCCCAGGCGGTGTCGTCCGCGCTGAGGTCACGTCCGGCGAGCAGGGCGTTGAGGAGCTCCGGCCAGGTGTGGGCCGCCACGCTGTCGCCGCCAACCGGGGTCACAACGTTCATGGTCCACGCTCCTGGATTGTGTCCTGCTTCTGCCGTCACCCTATCGAGCCGCCGGGCACGCCGGAGGGCCCCGTCCGATCAACGGACGGGGCCCTCTGGGTGGCGTACTACCTGCGGTGCGCTAAGCAGCGCCGGGGTGATCAGTGGTGGCCGTGACCGCTGCTGATCTCCTTGTACTCCTCGACCGTGGCCTTCGGGATGACGTTGTCCTCGCCGTAGTAGGCCTTGGAGAGCTTGGCGCGCAGCTTCTGCGAGCGCGACAGCTTGCGCTCCACACCGTTCTCGTCGACCTCCGGGCCGAGCTCCAGCGGGGCGGGCTGCTCGTGCTGGGTCAGCAGGTGCAGCTGCTCCTGGTCGAGCGGCTCGTGGACCTCGATGAACTCACCGTGCGGCAGGCGCTTGATGATGCCGGACTCGCGGCCGTGCAGCACCTTGTCCTTGTCGCGCCGCTGCAGACCCAGGCAGATCCGCTTGGTGGCGATGAAGGCCAGCACCGGTCCGACGAAGAACGCGATCCGGACGAACCAGGTGATCGAGTTGATCGACAGGTGGAAGTGCGTCGCCCACAGGTCGTTACCGCCACCGATCAGCATCACGAAGTACGCGACGAGCCAGGCGACACCAAAGCCGGTACGGGTCGGGACGTTGCGCGGGCGGTCCAGGATGTGGTGCTCGCGCTTGTCGCCCTTGACCCAGGACTCGATGAACGGGTAGACCGCGATCGCGACCAGGACCAGCGGGAAGACCAGGATCGGGATCAGCACACCGAAGTTGAGGGTGTGGCCCCAGAAGTTCCACTCCCAGCCCGGCATGACACGCACCAGACCCTCGGCGAAGCCCATGTACCAGTCGGGCTGGGCGCCGGTGGACACCTGGTCCGGCCGGTAGGGGCCGATCGCCCACACCGGGTTGATGCTGGCGACCGCGGCGATCACCGAGATCACACCGAAGACCAGGAAGAAGAAGCCTCCGGCCTTGGCCATGTAGACCGGCAGCAGCGGCATGCCCACGACGTTGTTGTTGGTCTTGCCGGCACCCGGGAACTGGGTGTGCTTGTGGTAGAAGACCAGGATCAGGTGCGCCACCAGCAGGCCGAGCATGATGCCCGGCAGCAGCAGGACGTGCACCGTGAAGAACCGCGGGATGATGTCGTGCCCCGGGAACTCCCCGCCGAAGATGAAGAACTGCAGGTAGGAACCGACCAGCGGCATCGCCAGGATGACGCCCTCGATGAACCGCACACCGGTGCCGGAGAGCAGGTCGTCGGGGAGCGAGTAGCCGGTGAAGCCGGTGAACATGCCCAGCACCAGCAGCAGGAAGCCGAACAGCCAGTTGACCTCGCGCGGCTTGCGGAAGGCGCCGGTGAAGAACACCCGCATCATGTGGACCATCATCGCGGCCAGGAAGACCAGCGCGGCCCAGTGGTGGATCTGGCGGATCAGCAGACCACCGCGCACATCGAAGCTGATGTCCAGCGTCGACTCGAAGGCCTGCGTCATCCGGATCCCCTGCATGGGCACGTAGGAACCGTGATAGGTCACCTCGGCCATGCTCGGGTGGAAGAACAGCGTCAGGTAGACACCGGTCAGGATGATGATGATGAAGCTGTAAAGCGCGACCTCACCCAGCATGAAGGACCAGTGGTCCGGGAAGATCTTGCGCATATTGGACTTGGCGAGGCTGTAGATGCCCAGCCGGCCGTCCGCCCAGTCGGCGATCCGCTCGCCCCGTGGCGCCTGGCCACGGCGCGTGGTGGTCGCGCTCGTCTCGTTACTCATCCGCGCTCCCAGAAGCTCGGGCCGACGGGCTCCTCGAAGCCGCTTGCGGCCTCCAGGAAGCCGTCCTTCTCTGTGATGTGCAGCTGCGGCAGGGCGTGTCCGGCCGGACCGAAGATCACCCGACCACCGTCAGAGAGGTCGAACGTCGACTGGTGGCAGGGGCAGAGCACGTGGTGCGTCTGCTGCTCGTACAGGCTGATCGGGCAACCCACGTGGGTGCAGATCTTCGAGTACGCCACGATGCCCTCGTGCGACCAGGAGAGTTCGTGCTTGTCCTTGATGTTCTGCGGCTGGATCCGCACGAGCATCAGGGCGTCCTTGGCGATCTTCTGGGGGAAGTCCTCCTGGTCCTCCTCCAGGCCCTCGGGCTTGGCGAAGGTCAGCGAGCCGACCGCGATGTCCTCGGGACGCAGCGGAAGGTTGGTCGACTGGTTGACCAGCCGGACGCCCTTCTTCCAGCCCGTGGTGCGCAGCTTGTTCCCGGGCAGCGGACCGAGGTCACGCAGCAGCACGACGCCGGAGAGCGGCACCAGGGCCAGCGCGCCGAACATGGTGTTGCGGATCAGCTTGCGCCGGCCGACCTGCGACTCCTTCGCCCCCTGGGCGAAGTCCGCCATGACCTTGGCCTTGACCTCGGGCGGGGCCTCGATCGGGTGGCGCTCGTCGGCGACCTCCTCGTCCGACATCAGCGTGCGGGCCCAGTGGACCGCGCCGGCGCCGATGCAGAAGAGCGCCGCACCGAGCGTCAGACCGAGCGCGAAGTTCAGCGCGCTGATGTTCCCGAGCGGCCAGATGTAGACGTTCTTCTCGATCGGGATCGCCACGTAGGAGGCGATGAAGCCGACCGTCGCGATCATGGACACGACGAAGAGCATCGCCACGGTGCGCTCGGAGCGCTGGGCGGCACGTTCGTCGATGTCCTGCGCGCGGTGCTCGTGGGGCGGCAGACCCGGGTCGGCGAACGGGTTGTCCGCCGTGGTCACCGCACCTTCGTGAGCCGTCTCCCGCTCACCGGGAAGGGTTTCTTCTGGCACGTCTTCGTGTCGTCCAGTCTCGCTCATGACTTCTTGGCCTTCGTAGTCCGGGCTGCGACCCAGATGGCGACCGCGATCAGCGCGCCCAGGCCGAAGATGTAGCCGAAGAGACCCTCACTGACCGGACCGAGACCGCCGAGGTCAAGGCCGCCGGGGCTCTCGGATTCATCGCCGTTGACGGCGCCGAGGTACGCGATGATGTCCTTCTTGTTCTGCTTCGACAGCGAACCGTCACCGAAGGAGGGCATGTTCTGCGGGCCGGTCTCCATGGCCTCGTAGATGTGCTTCGGGTCCACGCCCTCAAGCGTCGGTGCGTACTTGCCGTTGGTCAGGGCGCCGCCCTTACCGGTGAAGTTGTGGCACTGCGCGCAGTTGGTGCGGAACAGCTCGCCGCCCTTGCCGATGTCGGCACCGTCGGGGCTGTACTGCTCCTTGTCCGGCACGGTCGGGCCGGCGCCCAGCGAGGCGACGTAGGCCGAAAGCTGGTCGATCTGGGCGTTGGTGTAGATGTTCTTCTTCCGCGGCACCTGGGCGCCGGGCTGCTGGGCCGGCATACGGCCGGTGCCCACCTGGAAGTCCACGGCTGCGGCGCCGACGCCGACCAGGCTGGGGCCGTCGGAGGTGCCCTGACCGCCGGTGCCGTGGCAGCTGGCGCAGCCCACGGCGAAGAGCTTCTTGCCCTCCTTGATGGCAAGAGACTGGGCGGTGTCATCGGCCTGAGCCTTGTCCGCCGGCGCGAACGCGGCGTACAGCCCCCCAGTGACCGCCAGCGCGAAGAGTAGGACGACGAGCGCCGCCAGCGGATGGCGCCGTCGTGCGGAGAGCTTTTTCACGGATTACCCCGGTGTCAGGATCTTCTGCGTCGATGCTTTGGCTATGTCTGTCTGAAATGTGGCCCGGTACGGGACCGGACTACTTGATCAGGTAGATCGTGGCGAAGAGGCCGATCCAGACGACATCGACGAAGTGCCAGTAGTAGGACACGACGATGGCCGCGGTGGCCTGCGTGTGGGTGAACCTCTTGGCCGCGTACGTCCTGCCCAGGACCAGCAGGAAGGCGATCAGACCGCCCGTCACATGCAGTCCGTGGAAGCCGGTGGTCAGGTAGAACACCGAGCCGTACGGGCCGGACGAGAGCGACAGGCCCTCGTGCTTGACCAGCTCCGTGTACTCGAAGACCTGACCGCCGATGAAGATCGCACCCATGACAAAGGTGACCACGAACCAGGCCCGGAGCTTCTTGACATCGCCACGCTCCGCCGCGAAAACGCCGAGCTGGCAGGTCAGAGAGCTGAGCACCAGGATCGTGGTGTTGGTCGCGGAGAACGGAAGATTCAGCGCATCGGCGGATTCCTTCCAATACTCGGATCCGGTCACCGATCGAAGGGTGAAGTACATCGCGAAGAGGGCCGCGAAGAACATCAGCTCGGAACTCAGCCAGATGATGGTTCCGACGCTGGTGAGGTTCGGCCGATTGACCGACGGGTGCGCGTGCCCGGTTTCTACTGTCGTTGCTGTCGCCACGACCGACATTATGTCGGTCGCTTATCCCGCCCTCACTCCGGGGGGTGCCGTTCGGTGTGTCCAGGACGTATGCCCTGCTCGTACGGGCCGCTCCGGCGGTCGCTCGAAGGAGGGACGCACCCGGGCGGCCGGCGTGCCACGGGCCCGGCGGCACCGGTCCTGACGGGCCGTCGGGCAGATCTTGGATCCGCTCAACCCCTCCTGCGGGCGCCCCTCGCGGGAGTAGCATCCGCCCCACCCGATGCTGTGCCGCTACGAAGCGTGGAGGAACGATGCAGGCGACTGCCACGGTGCTGGTCTACAGCGACAACGCCAACACCCGCGAGCAGGTCCGGCTGGCGGCCGGACGGCGCCCCGCCGCCGATGCCCCGCAGATCGAGATCCTGGAGTGCGCCACCGCACCGGCGGTCCTCACGGCCCTGGAGCAGGGCGGCATCGACGTCTGCGTACTGGACGGCGAGACCGCGCCCGCGGGCGGTATGGGCGTCTGCCGGCAGATCAAGGACGAGATCTTCCGGTGCCCGCCGGTGCTGCTGCTGATCGGCCGCCCCCAGGACGCCTGGCTGGCCACCTGGAGCCGGGCGGATGCCGCGGTGACCCATCCGCTGGACCCGGTGGCCTTCGCCGACACCCTGGCCGGGCTGCTGCGCCGCAGCAACCTCGTACAGGCCTGAGCGGCCTGCTGGGCGGCGCTCAGATCCTCGGGCGCAGCCGGGCCTCACCGGCAGGGTTCTGCTCCCGCTCGGCCGCTCCTGTGGTGCTGGTGGCCTTGGCCTTCAGCGCGCTGCCGTCCCGCCATTCCTTCCAGGGCATGTTCCAGTCACCGAAGCCGTTGTCGAACGGCGTCATGGTGTCGCCGCCGCTGTTGACGACCTTGACGATGTCGCCGACCCGCACGGTGTTGAAGAACCACTGGGCGTTGCCCGTGGACATGCCCGTACAGCCGTGGCTGACGTTCGCCGCGCCCTGCGATCCGACGGACCAGGGTGCGGCGTGGACGTACTCACCGCTCCAGGTCACCCGGGTGGCCCAGTAGACCGGCAGGTCGTAGGAATCCCCGCTCCCGGCCGCGATGCCCACGGTCGAGCTGCGCATCCGTACGAAGCTCTCCTTGCCGAGGATGACCTTGACGCCGTTGCGGGTGGAGAAGCCGGGCTTGCCGGTGGTCACCGGGATGGTCTTGATCGACTCACCGTTGCGCCACACCGTCAGCTGGTGCGTTTCCGCGTCGGTGACGGCCTCCACGCGGTCGCCGGTGGTGAGCTTCACAGGCTTGGACGGGCCTCCGTAGAGCCCCTTGGCGATCTTCAGGCCGGCCAGGTTGCTGTGCACCGAGATCGTGGCGTGGGCGGGCCAGTACTCCTTCGGGCGGAAGTGCAGCTTCTTGTTGTCCACCCAGTGCCAGGCGCCCTCCACCCGCGGCATGGAGTCGACCTTCAGGGCGCTCTCCACGATGGCGCGGGCCTTCGGGTCCTTGATGGGCTTGCTCAGCTCCGCGGTGACCGGCTGGCCGACGCCGTACTCGCCGGCCTCCGGCCCGAAGACGGCGGTCAACTGGCCGTCCGCGGCCTTGGTGTTGACCACCAGCGTCTTGCGGCCGGGCGAACCGTCCTCCTCGGTGCTCACCTGCACCATGTAGCGGGTGCCGGCGGCCAGCGGCGCGGTGGTGCGCCAGTGTCTGCCGTCGGCGCTCAGCTCGCCGTGGACGAAGCGGCCGGTGGAATCGGTGGCCGTGACGTCGGTGATGCGGGCGTCGTCCCCGTTGACGGACACCTCAAGCGGCTTGTCGGGGTCCGCTTTCTTGTTGCCGTCGGGGGTGTTGGCCGAGATCTGCTCGGCCGCGTCGTAGGGATTGGCGGAGAGCGCATCCGAATCCGAGCCCCCGCACGCGGTGGCGCTCACCGCAAGGGGCACGAGCAGGAGGCCGCAGCTCAGCACCGTCCGGGTTCGAGGTCTGTGACTCATGCCCCAAAAATATGAAGAATCACCTGTCTCAGCGCGCTGGAGGACTGCAAACGGGTCTGGACCCGCGCCACCAAACGCGGCGGGCCCGGACACCTGTTGAGGTGTCCGGGCCCGCCCTGCGGCCAAGCGCCGTGATTACTGCGTGCGGTTCTCGCCGCGGTAGTACTCGAAGACCCAGCCGAACAGGCCCACGAGGATCACCGGCATGGAGAAGTACAGCAGCCACCAGCCGAAGACGACGCCCATGAAGGCGAGCGCGCCACCGACGGCCAGGGACAGCGGCTGCCAGCTGTGCGGGCTGAAGAAGCCCAGCTCACCGGCGTCGTCCGAGACCTCGGCGTCCTCGTTGTCCTGCGCACCCGCGTCGACCCGCCGGGCCGTGAAGGCCAGGTAGTAGCCGACCATGATGCACAGGCCGAAGGCGAGGAACAGTGCGGTGGTACCCGCGGGCTCCTTCGACCAGACGCCATAGACGATCGCCATGGCGAGGACGAAGACGGAGAGCCAGATGAACATCTTGCCCTGGATCTTCACTTGCCCGCCTCCTTGCCGCCGGCGAGGGACTTGTCGTCCTCCGAGGCACGGCCGTTGTGCAGCGCGTCAAGGGCTGCGATCTCCGGGTGGTGCAGGTCGAACGCCGGGGATTCGGAGCGAATGCGCGGCAGCGTGAGGAAGTTGTGCCGCGGGGGCGGGCAGGACGTCGCCCACTCCAGCGAGCGGCCGTAGCCCCAGGGGTCGTCGACCTCGACCTTCTTGCCGTACTTCGACGTCTTCCAGACGTTGTACATGAACGGCAGCATCGACAGGCCCAGCAGGAACGAGCTGATCGTCGAGATGGTGTTCAGCGCGGTGAAGCCGTCGGCCGCGAGGTAGTCCGCGTAACGCCGCGGCATGCCCTCGGCACCCAGCCAGTGCTGGACGAGGAAGGTGCCGTGGAAGCCCACGAACAGCGTCCAGAAGGTGATCTTGCCGAGCCGCTCGTCCAGCATCTTGCCGGTGAACTTCGGCCACCAGAAGTGGAAGCCGGCGAACATCGCGAAGACGACCGTGCCGAAGACCACGTAGTGGAAGTGCGCCACGACGAAGTACGAGTCCGAGACGTGGAAGTCCATCGGCGGCGAGGCCAGGATGACACCGGTCAGACCACCGAAGGTGAAGGTGATCAGGAAGCCGATCGTCCACAGCATCGGCGTCTCGAAGGACAGCGAGCCCTTCCACATCGTGCCGATCCAGTTGAAGAACTTCACACCGGTCGGCACCGCGATCAGGAACGTCATGAAGGCGAAGAACGGCAAGAGCACGCCGCCCGTCACATACATGTGGTGCGCCCACACCGTGACCGAAAGACCGGCAATCGAAATCGTCGCCGCGATCAGACCGATGTAACCGAACATCGGCTTCCGGGAGAACACCGGAATGACCTCGGAAATGATGCCGAAGAACGGCAGCGCGATGATGTACACCTCAGGATGCCCGAAGAACCAGAAGAGGTGCTGCCAGAGCAGTGCACCGCCATTCGCGGCATCAAAGACATGCGCACCGAATTTACGGTCCGCCTCCAGCGCGAACAGCGCCGCCGCCAGCACCGGGAAGGCCAGCAGGACCAGCACACCGGTCAGCAGCACGTTCCAGGTGAAGATCGGCATCCGGAACATCGTCATGCCGGGCGCGCGCATGCAGATGATCGTGGTGATGAAGTTGACCGAACCGAGGATCGTGCCGAAGCCGGAGAAGGCCAGACCCATGATCCACATGTCCGCGCCGACGCCCGGCGAACGCACCGCGTCCGACAGCGGCGAGTACGCGAACCAGCCGAAGTCCGCCGCACCCTGCGGGGTGAGGAAGCCGGCCACCGCGATCAGCGAGCCGAAGAGGTACAGCCAGTAGGCGAACATGTTCAGCCGCGGGAACGCCACGTCGGGCGCGCCGATCTGCAGCGGCATGATCCAGTTCGCGAATCCGGCGAACAGCGGCGTCGCGAACATCAGCAGCATGATCGTGCCGTGCATCGTGAACGCCTGGTTGAACTGCTCGTTCGACATGATCTGCGTGCCGGGACGGGCCAGCTCGGCGCGCATGAGCAGCGCCATCAGGCCGCCGATGCAGAAGAACGCGAACGACGTGACCAGGTACATCGTGCCGATGGTCTTGTGGTCAGTGGTCGTCAGCCACTTCACGACAGCGATGCCGGGTTGCTTCTTGCGTACGGGCGGTGCTGCCGGAGCCGTATCGGCGGCGGCACCCTGAGGTTCGTTGAGGATGCTCACTGGTTCTTGATCTCCGCATTCCTGGCGTGATCCGACTGCTCGATGCCCGCCGGCAGGTATCCGGTCTGGCCCTTCTTCGCCAGGTCCTTCAGGTGCTCCTGGTACCGCTCAGGGGAGACGACCTTGACGTTGAAGAGCATCCGGGAGTGGTCGACACCGCAGAGCTCGGCGCACTTGCCCATGAAGGTGCCCTCCTTGTTGGGAGTCACCTCGAAGACATTGGTGTGGCCCGGGATGACGTCCTGCTTCATCAGGAACGGCACCACCCAGAAGGAGTGGTTGACGTCACGAGAGGTCAGCACGAACTGAACCGTCTCGCCCTTCGGCAGCCACAGGGTCGGACCGGGGTTGCCGTTCTGCGGGTTCCGCGTACCCGGGGTACCCACGTCGTAGACCCCGTCGGCACCGGCCGGCGCGGTCTTCTTCCACTTGTCCGGAATCGCGTCGAGCGCGCTGGAGTCGATGGCCGAGGTCGACTTGTTGCCGTCCGTGTTCTCCAGGTAGTTGAACGCCCAGTTCCACTGGAAGCCGACCACGTTCACGACGTGGTCCGGCTTCTTGGAAGTCTTGAGGAGTGCGCTCTCATCACGTGCGGTGAAGTAGAAAAGCACCGCAATGATGATGAACGGCACGATCGTGTACAACGCCTCGATCGGCATGTTGTACCGGGTCTGCGCGGGGACCTCCACCTTGGTCCTGCTGCGGCGGTGGAAGATCACGCTCCAGATGATCAGGCCCCACACCAGCACGCCCGTTGCGAGGGCGGCGGCCCAGGAGCCCTGCCAAAGAGAGAGGATCCGCGGCGCCTCGTCGGTGACGGGCGTTGGCATGCCGAGGCGGGGGAAGTCCTTATATGTGCAACCAGTCGCGGTCGCCAGGACCAGGCCCGCAGCAAGCACCTGCGGCAGCTTCCGCCGCATCGGGCGCCGCGACGAGCGGTCGGAGCCGTTGGGACTCACGTAGCGCCTTCCCGAGAGTCTCGCCCGCGAGACCGGCTGCGGCCGTCTCGCTGGTCGGTCGCCGGCCCTGGCGCGGGCAGGGGTTTGGATGTTTATGCGGACCAAACCCTACTGGACGCTATTTGGGGTCGCGCGGGGAGGGTGCCCAACGCGCCGCGTCGCACCCCTAAGGGGTGGCCAGGCCCTCCGGGAGACGCCCTTCGGAACCCCGATTACCCGCTTTCACCAGGCATCTGACGCCGCGCCCAGCGCCGTGCCGCACCGGGCGCCGGACCGCCCCGCCCACCGCGGCGGTCCGGGCCCGCCCTCCCCTCCCGGCCGGATACGGACCTCTCCCCGGAAGGGGGGACTACCGTCTCGTATGTGCCCTACTTCGACGCGGCGTCCGCCGCCCCGCTGCACCCCGTAGCCCGCGAAGCCCTGCTCGCCTCGCTGGACGAGGGCTGGGCCGACCCGGCCCGCCTCTACCGCGAGGGGCGGCGGGCCCGGCTGCTGCTGGACGCGGCGCGGGAGGCCGCGGCCGAGGCGGTGGGCTGCCGCCCGGACGAGTTGGTTTTCACCCCTTCGGGGACCCGGGCGGTGCACACGGGAGTCGCGGGGGCGCTGGCGGCCCGCCGTCGCGCCGGTCGCCGGCTGCTGCACTCCGCCGTCGAGCACTCCTCCGTCCTGCACGCCGCCGAGGTCCATACGGCGGCCGGCGGCAGCTGCGCGGAGCTGCCGGTGGACCGTACGGGCCGGGTGGCGGCCGGGGACGTGGCCGCCGCGCTGGGCCCGGACACCGCGCTGGTCTGTCTCCAGTCCGCCAACCACGAGGTGGGCACCGCACAACCGGTCGAGGAGGTGGCCGCGCTCTGCCAGGAGGCGGGGGTGCCCCTTCTGGTGGACGCCGCGCAGTCGCTGCCCTGGGGGCCGGTGCCCGGCGGATGGTCGCTGCTGGCGGCGAGCGCCCACAAGTGGGGCGGTCCGCCCGGGGTGGGGCTGCTCGCGGTCCGTAAGGGGACCCGGTTCGCTCCGCAGGGGCCGGGGGACGAGCGGGAGTCGGGCCGCAGTCCGGGGTTCGAGAACATCCCGGCGGTCGTGGCCGCCGCGGCGTCCCTGCGCGCGCTGCGGACTGGCCCGGAGACCGCGGACGAGGCGGCGCGGCTGCGGCGGCTGGTGGACCGGATCCGGACCCGGGTGCCGGAGCTGATCCCGGATGTGGAGGTGGTCGGCGATCCGGTGCACCGCCTCCCCCACCTCGTCACCTTCTCCTGTCTCTATGTCGACGGAGAGGCGCTGCTGCACGAGCTCGACCGGGCGGGCTTCTCGGTCTCGTCCGGTTCGTCCTGTACGTCCAGCACCCTGACGCCGAGCCATGTGCTGCGCGCCATGGGCGTGCTGTCCGAGGGGAATGTGCGGGTCTCGCTGCCGTACGGCACGCCCGAGGCGGAGGTGGAGCGCTTCCTGGAGGTGCTGCCGGAGACGGTGCGCTCGGTACGGGAGCGGCTGGGCGTCCCGGTGGCGGGGCGGGAGACGGCGGCGGAGTCACAGGCGGCGACGGCCGCCGCCGAGCCGGCCGGTCTGGTCGTCGATTCGCTCGGCAAGCGCTGTCCGCTCCCGGTCATCGAGCTGGCGAAGGCGATCCAGGAGGTGCCGGTCGGCGGGACGGTGACGGTGCTCGCCGACGACGAGGCCGCCCGGCAGGACATCCCCGCCTGGTGCACCATGCGCGACCAGGAGTACGTGGGTGAGCGGGCGGCCGGGCGCGGCGTCGCGTATGTCGTGCGGCGCCGCGCCTGACCGGGCGGTTCAGAGCAGGTGCTGCTGGACCTCGGCGGCGGCCTCGTGGCCGTACGCCTTGGTGAAGCGGTCCATGAAGTGGCTGCGGTGCAGCTCGTACTCCTGGGTGCCGACGGTCTCGATGACCAGCGTCGCCAGCATGCAGCCGATCTGCGCGGCGCGCTCCAGGCCGACGCCCCAGGCCAGACCGGACAGGAAGCCGGCGCGGAAGGCGTCGCCGACGCCGGTCGGGTCGGTCTTGGCGTTCTCCTCCGGGACACCGACCTCCAGGACCGGCTCGCCGACCCGCTCGATCCGGACGCCGTTGGCGCCGAGCGTGGTGACACGGGTGCCGACCTTGGCGAGGATCTCCTCGTCGGTCCAGCCGGTCTTGGACTCGATCAGGCCCTTCTCGTACTCGTTGGAGAAGAGGTAGGCCGAGTCCACCAGGAGGGTGCGGATGGCCTCGCCGTCCATCCTGGCGATCTGCTGGGAGAAGTCGGCGGCGAACGGGATACCGCGGGTGCGGCACTCCTCGGTGTGCCGGATCATCGCCTCGGGGTCGTCCGCACCGATCAGGACGAGGTCGAGGCCGCCGACCCGCTCGGCCACATGCTGCAGCTCGATCAGCCGGGCCTCACTCATCGCGCCGGTGTAGAACGACCCGATCTGGTTGTGGTCGGCGTCGGTGGTGCACACGAAGCGGGCGGTGTGCAGCACCTCGGAGATGTGGACGGAACGGGTGTCGACGCCATGGCGGTCGAGCCAGGCGCGGTACTCCTCGAAGTCGTTGCCGGCGGCACCGACCAGGATCGGCTCGGTGCCGAGCTGGCCCATGCCGAAGCAGATGTTGGCGGCGACGCCGCCGCGGCGGACGTCGAGCTCGTCGACCAGGAAGGAAAGGGAGACCGTATGCAGCTGGTCGGCGACCAGCTGATCGGCGAAGCGGCCGGGGAAGGTCATCAGGTGGTCGGTGGCGATGGAGCCGGTGACTGCGATACGCACGACGGGTCTGCTCCTGCGGAAGGCGGAGGGACGGGCGGACGTAGAGAAACGCTACCCCGCGCGGTCGCGCGGCACTCGGTCATCCCGGACACTTGAAACCACCGAAACTACCCAATAGTAGGTCTTTCTCCTCGATACTTGGCTGCGTACGGTGCCTCTATGACCAAGCCTGTGAAAGCCGTCACATCGCGCCACGGCGCCTCTCCCGACCCCCAGGACCCGGAGTCGCTCGACGAGCTGCGCGGCGACTGCGCGCGGATGGCGGGCCGCTGGAAGGCCGGCCGGCACTCCGCGCCCGCCCCCGGCCGTGCCGCCGATCTGCACGGCATCAAGGTCCCCTCCTCCTCGGCCGCGCTCGTGGACGGAATGTCCGAGTACGGCGACTGATTCCCCGCCCGGCGGCCGCCGGAGCGCGCCCAAGGGGAACCGTGTACGCCCCCTCTCCGTCCCATCGACGTCCACCTCATGGAGGATGGCACGTCAGATGTTCAGCGGAGCCGAAGGAGCGATGCGGTGAACACCGAGGACAGCACCGACACCCCGAACCCCATGGAGCGCAGGCGGCGCACCCGGCTGGTGGTCGCCTCGATGGCTGCCGCGGTGCTGCTGGCCGGGGGCGGCGCAGCGTACTGGGCCTCGTCCGCGACCGGCAACGGGGGCTCCGGCACGGGCTCCGCGGGCGACCCGCCGCCGCTCGCGCTCGACGGCTACACGGGCGGCAGCGGTTCGATCGCGGCCGGTGAGCCCAATCCGCAGGGGGCGAAGTACCGGGCGGTGGAGAAGCTGCCCGGCGGTCCGTCCTCCGCGCCGGTCTACCGTCCCAAGGGCGAGATCAGCCGGGAGTCGGTCGAACGGCTGGCGAAGGCGCTGGATGTGGCCGGAAAGGTCCGCTCGGAGGGCAGCAGCTGGCAGGCCGGCGGGACGCCCGATTCCCGCGGCCCCGTGCTGCAGGTGAGCAAGACCGGCTCGGGCGCGTGGACGTATTCGCAGTACGGCACCCCGGGCGGTACGAACTGCGCGCTGCCCGCCTCGCCGAAGGGCGGGACCGGCCAGGACGGCACCGGCGGCGGTACGCCGTCGAACCGGCCCGGCTGCCCCTCGTACCGCGGCGGCGGGGACGTCACGACCGAGGACGACAGCAGCGGCAAGGGCGCGGTGTCGCCGGAGAAGGCCCAGCAGGCGGTGCGGCCGGTACTGGCGGCGCTCGGCCAGAAGAACGCCCGGCTGGACGCCGGCGGGCTGTCCGGCGCGGTACGGATCGTCACCGCGAACCCGGTGCTCGGCGGGCTGCCGACGTACGGCTGGCAGAGCGATCTCCAGGTCGGCTCGGACGGTCAAGTGGTCGGCGGCAGCGGCCAGTTGGCGAACCCGGTCAAGGGCGCGGAGTATCCGGTGCTGAGCGCCGACAAGACGCTGGACCGGCTGAATTCGGGCAAGGGCCGCACGCCGGCCGGCTGCCCCTCGCCGCCCGCCGGGAAGGGCACGGGCGACCAGGGCGGCAAGGGCGGCGGGATCGCGCGGTGCCAGCCGGACCCGACGAAGGGGCAGAAGCCGGCCGAGGTGACCGGTGCGGTCTTCGGGCTCGCGGTGCAGTACGTGGACGGCGGGCAGGCGCTGGTGCCGTCGTGGCTGTACAAGGTGCGCCAGCCGGGCGCCGGCAGCGGCCCGGACACCACCTCGACGGTCGCGCACCCGGCGGTGAACCCGAAGTATCTGGTGCACAAGGACGGCGCGTCGCAGGGTCCGGGACAGTCGCCGCACAAGCCGTCCGGCAAGCCCGGGGCGATGGCGCTGGAGTCCTACGACGTGAGCGACGGCGGCAAGAAGCTGACCCTGCACTTCTGGGGCGGGGTGTGCAGCGTCTACACGGCGAGCGCGGAGGAGTCCGGCACGACCGTGCGGACCAAGATCACCGGCAAGGACAAGAAGCCCGGCCAGGTCTGCGTGAAGATCGCTAAGGAATTCACCAAGACCGTGACGCTGGAGAAGCCGCTGGACGGCCGGAAGGTGGTCGATGAGTCGAGCGGTGAGGCCGTGCCGAAGCGGTAACGGGCCCCGCGGAAGCCGGGGCCGCCGGGCCGGTCGGTCCCGGCGGCGTCGGGCACAACGAATGTCGGGCACAACGAAAGCGGCGCTCCCCACTCGGGGGGGGCGCCGCTTTCGTCTGCGTACTTCCCGTGCCCCTTAGCTGAAGGAGTCGCCGCAGGCGCAGGAGCCGGTGGCGTTCGGGTTGTCGATCGTGAAGCCCTGCTTCTCGATGGTGTCGACGAAGTCGATGGAGGCACCGCCCAGGTAGGGGGCGCTCATCCGGTCGGTGACGACCTTGACGCCGTCGAAGTCCTTGACGACATCGCCGTCGAGCGAGCGCTCGTCGAAGAAGAGCTGGTAGCGCAGCCCGGAGCAGCCGCCGGGCTGAACGGCCACCCGCAGCGCGAGGTCGTCCCGGCCTTCCTGCTCCAGAAGGCTCTTGACCTTCGACGCGGCCGCGTCGGACAGGATGATGCCGTCGCTGACGGTGGTCTCGTCCTGAACGCTCATCTAGATCTCTCCCGGGTTGTACGGACCGCTTGTCATCGGTTGCAACCAGCTGCAACCGGGGACGTCCCGGATAAATTCCGGCTGGGCGCAATTCGTCGAGAAGCCTTCCGGACACCGCCGGGGGCAGCCTCTCCTGTCGTTCTCTCCTCATGCTCGCACACCGGCCGCCGGGAACAGGTGGCCGACCGCACACGGCGGGGTGCTGATGCGTCACATCGACACTATGGCCATCGTCAAAGTGACGTGAAGCGGCTATGATAGATAGCGTCAAATAGACGAAAAGGCTGTCTCAAGAGCCGCCAGCAGAGAAGAGAGGGTGCGTGTTGTGACCACCGCCCAGCCCCTGGACGTCCAGCCGACCCCGCTCGCGCTGCTCCTCCTCGGCCGCGAGGCCGACCCGAAGAGCGAGCGCGGCGTGGAGTGCCCCGGCGATCTGCCGGCCCCGTCGGACCCCGACCTCGTCGAACGCGCCCGCGCGGCCAAGGCGAAGCTGGGGGACAAGGTCTTCGTCCTCGGGCACCACTACCAGCGCGACGAGGTCATCGAGTTCGCCGATGTCACCGGCGACTCCTTCAAGCTCGCGCGGGACGCCGCCGCCCGGCCGGACGCCGAGTACATCGTCTTCTGCGGTGTGCACTTCATGGCCGAGTCCGCCGACATCCTCACCGGCGACGACCAGCAGGTCATCCTCCCCGACCTGGCGGCCGGCTGCTCGATGGCCGACATGGCCACCGCCGAGCAGGTCGCCGAGTGCTGGGACGTGCTCACCGAGGCCGGTATCGCCGAGCAGGTCGTGCCGGTCTCGTACATGAACTCCTCGGCCGACATCAAGGCCTTCACCGGCAAGCACGGCGGCACGATCTGTACGTCCTCCAATGCCAAGCGGGCGCTGGACTGGGCCTTCGAGCAGGGGGAACCCAGTGCGACAAAGGTCCTCTTCCTGCCCGACCAGCACCTGGGCCGCAACACCGCCGTCCGCGACATGGGCCTGTCCCTGGACGACTGCGTGGTCTACAACCCGCACAAGCCGAACGGCGGGCTGACCGCCGAGGAGCTGCGGGCCGCCAAGATGATCCTGTGGCGCGGCCACTGCTCGGTGCACGGCCGGTTCTCGCTCGACTCGGTCAACGACGTGCGCGAGCGCATCCCCGGCGTCAATGTCCTCGTCCACCCCGAGTGCAAGCACGAGGTCGTGGCGGCGGCGGACCACGTCGGCTCGACGGAGTACATCATCAAGGCCCTGGAGGCCGCCCCACGCGGCTCGAAGTGGGCCATCGGCACCGAACTCAACCTGGTCCGCCGACTGGCCAACCGCTTCGCCGCGGAGGACAAGGAGATCGTCTTCCTCGACAAGACGGTCTGCTTCTGCTCGACGATGAACCGGATCGATCTGCCGCACCTGGTGTGGGCGCTGGAGTCGCTCGCCGCGGGCAAGACCGTCAACCGCATCCAGGTCGACCCGGAGACGGAGAGCTTCGCGAAGTTGGCGCTTGAGAGGATGCTGGCGCTTCCGTAAGGCTGCCTTCCCACGTTTTCGGCTGTCCCGCCGTGTGGGTTTCTCGCCGTTGCGCCTGCGGCGGGCGGGGTCCGCTGCGCGGGGCTGTGGGTGCGGTGACGGACCTCCGGGGCCTGGTGTGTGGACTGCTTCGCTTTACGTCCACACACCAGGCCCCTCCGGCCCGTCCCCTCCCGTTGGGGGAGTTCTGCAGGTTGGTGGGGGCGGGCGGTCAGCGTTGGCGGCGGTGGCGCGGTGGGCGCTCGACGGTACTGGTACTGGTGCTGGTACTGGTCCCGGATGCGGGTGCGGCGGCCGAGGTGGCCTCCAGGGTCCAGCGGATCTTGTCGCCACCCTTGATCGCGGTGTGGCAGGGCCCCTTCGTGATCTTCTCCTCGTTCACGTACGCGTTCCACTTCTTGGTGGACGTCGCGGCGTCGCCGTGGATGCTCGTGACGGTGAAGTCCTGGGCGGCGGCGTCCCAGCGCGCCTCGACACCGCCGAGGCCGTACTGCTCATTGGCGTCCACCAGGGCGGTGAGGGGCGTGGGGTTCAGCCCGTCGGCCGCGCAGTAGAAGCCGCCGAGGAGGTTGCGCGCCGACGTGCTGACCAGTCCCACACTGGCGGTGTAGGGGCCACCGGTGACGGCGACCCGGACCCGGACGTCGCCGGTGGCCGCGGTGGCCGGCGGCGGCGCCGCGAAAGCCAGGACGAGACCCAGCCCGACAGCAGTGACAGAGGTGGCCCTGCGGGCCGGCGCGCATGGCACGGTCGCTCACCTTTCGTCGGTCCAGCACCACCCGCCACAAAACCATCGGCCGCCGTGCCGGGCGAGAGGTGCACCGCCGAATGCGTACGCCGCGCCGCCCGCGGGCCGGCGCGTCACAGATAAATCCGCTGACGGCAGGCGCGACAGCAGGTCCGCGCCTCACACAGCCGGCTCTCCCCGTGATCGCACGGCTCCGGCAGCCGCTGACCCCGGCTGACCGCGATCCGCAGTACGTCCCGCAGCGCCGCGCACAGTACGGCGATCAGGCGCCACAGCTCCTGGGCGTCCGCGCCCGGCGCGGGAGGCCGCACCGGGAGGTCATCCAGCAAGGCTTCGGCGGCCGCGAGCTGGTCGGCCTCGACCGTGTCCGCCAGCACGGAGAGGCGGCTGTCGGGGTCGTCCGTGCTCAGGTAGCACGGACCGCCGTCCTGCCTGGTCCACGGGAGCAACCGGGGCGGCGAACCTTCGAACATCTGACTCACTTCCTTCGCATCGGCCATCCTCATTACCGTGTGTATCGCCATCGCCACCCTGTGGGACATGGCCTCAACACGGGTGTCCCGTCCCCCTGTTGAGCCGGGACGACCGAGAGCTGACGCACATGAAGTTCACCTCGAAGGAACTGACCCCCTACCTCTCCGCACGCCACTACTTCGGCTCCGAACAGCGCCGTCACCGCGAGCGCGCCAAGCTGTCGCTGGTGCAGCTGGCGGACATCGTCAACTTCAGCAAGAGCACCCTGGCGCGCGTCGAACCCGCGGAGCTGATGCCCCCACCGGAACTCCCCGCCGCACTCGACGCGGCATTCGGCACCGAGCACTACTTCCACGGCCTGTATGAGCTGGCGAAGCGGGAGGCACACCCGGACCAGTACCGGCGCTTCATGGACTTCGAGGCCCGCGCGGAGGTGATCGAAGTCTTCGAACCACAGGCTGTCCCGGGCCTGTTGCAGACCCGGGAGTACGCCCAGGCATCGCTGGGTTGCCAGGACCTGCCCAAGGAGCAGACCGAACAGCGTGTCAACGCCCGGATGTCCCGCCAGGAGCGCCTGTACTCGGACTGCCCGCCGTACCGATGGGCGATCATCGACGAGGCCGTGCTGCGGCGGGAAACAGGCGGCAGGGAGTGCACCTACAAACAACTGGCTCGGCTGCTCGAACAGGTGGATACTCCCGACAGTAGGGTGCAGGTCATGCCGTTCAGCGCGGGTCCGTACCCACTGATGGGCGGCGCCCTGAATCTGTTGACGCTTCCCGACGGCTCCGCCGTGGCCTACGAAGAGGGCATCGAGATCGCGCATCTTTACGAGAGTTCGGAAGCCGTGAAGAAGTGGCGGCGCCGGTACGAGGTGCTGCGTGCGAACGCCCTCTCGCTGGCGGAGTCAGCGGTGCTGATCCGAAAGGCAATGGAGGACTACAAGCCATGCGACACATCACCGATTTGAGCACCGCACACTGGCGCAAGAGCAGCTACAGCAACACCAACGGCGGCAGCTGCGTCGAGATCGCCGACAACTTCCCAGGCCTGGTCCCCGTGCGCGACAGCAAGAACCCACACGGCCCGGCGCTCGTCATCCCGGCGGAAGCGTGGGCGGCGTTCGTCGGCGGCCTCAAGGCGCAAGGCTAGGGGCGTAGTTCGGTCCCGTCCCGGGATGCCGACGGGACGGGGCCGGTCGTCACAGGGACACGCGCTGCCCCTCGGCCGTGACCGTGATGCGGTAGCGGTCCCGTGAGGGGGTGCCCTCTGCGGTCCAGGTGGAGTAGGCGGATTCGACCTCGTCCCACAGGCGGCGGGGGCCGTGTTGTTCGGTCTCGTAGGTGGTGTGGCCGGGGACGTATTCGGCGGTGGCCCAGGAGGTGCGGGCGTCGTCGAAGAGCCAGTAGGTGGCCTCGTCACTGCCGTCGTCTGCCGGGCAGAGCAGGGGCCAGGCGTCGCGTACGCGGAGGCCGACGGCGAAGCGGGCGTCCGGGTTCTCCTCCAGGACGCGGGGGTCGAGGGTGGTTGTCGCGCGGTCGCCCTGCTCGCCGTGGTACCAGTCGCGGATGCGGCCGTAGGAGCGGCGCTGCTGGCGGGCCCACATGAAGGCGGGGCGGCCGGAGAAGTGGCCGGTGGCCTGGCCGTCCTGGACGGTGAGGGTCGCGAAAGAGTAGGAGTGGAAGGACGAGCCCCAGGGGGTGAGGATCGTGCCGCCGGGGGCGGTCTGCTCCACCCAGGCGTACGGGATGTCGCGGACCGTGCAGGTGGCGATGGTGTGGTTGAAGGGCGCTCGCCCGGGGGCCCCGGCCAGGCCGTCGCCGCACAGCAGGTGCGGGTGGAGGCCGGCCCGTGTCAGGTTTTCCCGGGCGATGTCGTGGAGGGCCTTGTCGGTCTCGATGCTGGTGATGCGGTCCTCGCCGAGCCGGTGGGCGAGCCAGGCGGCGTGGTAGCCGGTGCCGGTGCCGATCTCCAATACGGTGTCGCCGTCCCGGACGATGGCGGCCATGTCCAGCATGAGGGAGGGCATGGACGTCGAGCACGTGGGAAAGGCGATCTGGCCCGCCTCGGCGCGGCCGTCGTTGTGCTGGGTGATCAGCGGGAGGTCGGCGTAGACCATCCGCCGCCATTCCGCCTCGTCGGCGGAGCGGGAGACGGTGCGGTCGCCCACCTCGAAGGTGTCCGGCACGAAGTGGGCGCGGTCGACCGCGGCGACGGACGGCGCCCATTCCGGCGTCAACGCGCCCTTGTTGGCCAGGATTTCCAGCAGTCGGTCCGGCGAGGACATCGCGCCGCCCCCTACTTCTTCGGCGGGTCGGTCACCGGCTTGGTCCACTGGCCGTCGGATTCCTTCGGGCTCTGCTGACGGTCGCCGTCCGCGCCGCCCTTGCCGTCACCGTGCTTTCCCATCGCGGTCCCCCTGCGTCGGTGTGGTTGGTGCTGTCGGTGCAGGGGCGGTTCGGCCGCCCCGTCACGGCATGCCCGGCACGATGCCCCCGCAAGCGCCGGCTTGCGGGGGCATCGTTTCTGCATCGGGGGTCTCCTCGGAGTCCCCGCCGGTCAGGGCGTCGTCAGACGCCTGCCGGTTCCGGTGCGTGCTCGGACTCCTCGGCCTGCGGGCCGGATTCGCCGGACCGCTTCGCGTCCTTCTTCGCCGCCCGGCGCTCCTTGCGGAGCTCGATCATCGCGTAGAGCGTCGGGACGAGGAGAAGGGTGAGGAGGGTGGAGGTGATCAGACCGCCGATCACGACCACGGCGAGCGGCTGGGATATGAAGCCGCCGTCGCCGGTGATGGACAGGGCCATCGGGAGCAGCGCCATGATCGTGGCCAGGGCGGTCATGAGGATCGGGCGGAGACGGTGGCGGCCGCCCTCGATGACCGCTTCGACGACGCCGTAACCCTGCGCGCGGTACTGGTTGATCAGGTCGATCAGCACGATGGCGTTGGTGACCACGATGCCGATCAGCATCAGCATGCCGATCATCGCCGGGACGCCCAGTGGGGTGCCGGTGGCGACCAGCAGGCCGATCGCGCCGGTCGCCGCGAAGGGGATCGAGACGAGCAGGATCATCGGCTGGATCATCGAGCGGAAGGTGGCCACCAGGAGCATGAAGACGATGGCGATGGCCGCCAGCATCGCCAGGCCGAGCGAGGAGAACGCGTCGGACTGGTCCTGGGAGACGCCGCCGATCGTCGCGGTGGCGCCATCGGGCAGCTTCAGCGCGTCGATCTTCTGCTGCAGCTGGGTGCTGACCGCGCCGGTGTTGTCGCCGGTCGGCTTGGCGGTGATGGTCGCCGAGCGGGCGCCGTCGATCCGGGTCATCTGGACCGGACCGGGGACGGTCCGCACGGTGGCCAGGCTGCTGAGCTTCGCCGGGCCGGACGGGGTCTGGAGGGTCAGGTTCTTCAGCTCGCCCTCGGTGGTGGCCGGGTGGGCCGACTGGACGACGATGTCCCGCTCGGTGTCACCCAGGACCGCCTTGCCGCTGGTGGTGCCGCGGACCGCCTGGGTCACCGCCGCGCCGAGCGACGCCTGGTCGTAACCGGCCGCGGCCGCCTTGGCGTTGGGCTTCACGGAGATCCGGGGCACGCTCTGCGAGAGGTCGCTCTGGACGTCGGTGACGTCGTCGAGACCGGCGACGGTCTTGCGGACCTGCTCGCTGGCCGTCTTGAGGACGTCGGCGTCACCGGCCTTGACGACCACGCTCAGGTCCTGGCTGCCGAAGCCGCCGCCGGTGGCGAAGCTGGTGTCGCCGATGGACTTGCCGAGCTTGTCGAGGTCGGTGCGCAGCTCCTCGGTGACCTTGTCGGAGTCCCCGGAGTCCTTCAGCTTGAGCTGGTAGGTGGCCTGGTTGGCGCCGGTGCCGCCGCCGAAGGCCGCCATGAAGCCGGAGGAGCCGACGGTGACCTGGTAGTCGGCGATGTCGTCGTTGGCCGCGAGCACCTTCTCGACCCGCTTGGCCTGCTTGTCGGCCGCGCCCAGGCTGGTGCCGGGCTTGAGCTCCTGCTTGAGGGTGAGGGTGTCCTGGGCGCCCTGGTCGAGGAAGTTGGTCTTGAGCAGGGGGCCCATGGCGAAGGTGCCGAGGAGGACCACCACGGCGATGGCCAGGCTGGTGAGCCGGCGGCGGGTGGCGAACCGCAGGACCGGGACGTAGAACCGCTGGAGGGGGCTCTTGGCCTCCTTCTCCTCGGCCGCCCGGCGCAGGTCGTCCACCGTGCTGCCCTCGGGGATCTGCGGGGCCCGCAGGAACCAGTAGGACAGCACCGGGACGACGGTCAGGGAGACGATCAGGGAGGAGAGCAGGGCGACGGTCACCGTCACCGAGAAGGAGCCGAACAGGGCGCCGACCATGCCGCCGACCACGCCGATCGGGAGGAAGACCGCGACCGTGGTGAGGGTGGAGGAGGTGACCGCTCCGGAGACCTCCTTGACTGCGTTGAGGATGGCCTCGCGGCGCTCCTCGCCGTAGCCCAGGTGCCGCTTGATGTTCTCCAGGACGACGATGGAGTCGTCGACGACGCGGCCGATCGCGATGGTCAGCGCGCCGAGGGTGAGCATGTTGAGGGAGAGGTCACCGGTCCACAGCACGATCAGGGTGATGACGACCGAGAGCGGGATGGAGACCGCGGTCACCAGTGTGGAGCGCAGGCTGAGCAGGAAGACCAGGATGACGATGACCGCCATGGCGAGGCCGAGCAGGCCCTCGGTGGTCAGCGAGTCGATCGACTTGGAGACCTGCGGGCCCTGGTCGGAGGCGACCGTGACGTGGGTGCCCTTGCCCAGGTCCTGACGGATCGTGGGGAGCTTGTCCTTGACGGCGTCGGAGATGGCGACCGCGCTGCCGTCCTTGTCCATCGTCACGTTCAGGGCGAGGCTGGGCTTGCCGTTGGTGCGGGTCAGGGACGTCGGAGTGGCCTGCTTCTCCTTGACGGTGGCGACATCGCCGAGGCGGACCGCGCCGCCCGGACTCCCGCCCGCGGACGGACCGCCGCCCGCGGAGGGAGCACCGCCTGCGGACGCGCCGGCGCCCGAGGAGGCGTCACCGCCGGCGGACGCACCCGCGCCCGCGCCGCCGCCCGCCGACGGGGCGAGCCTGAGGTCCTTGATCTGCTCGACGGAGGTGAAGCCGGCGCCGACCTGGACGGTCTTGCTCCTGCCGTCCTCGGAGAATGAGCCGGCCGGCACCGACGTCCCGCCGTTCTGCAGCGCCTGGCCCAGCGACTGGGCGCTCAGCCCGGCGGCGGCGAGCTTCTTGTCGTCGGGGGTGACCGCGACGATCCGGTCCTGGACGCCGTCGACGGTGACCTGGCTGACGCCGTCGATGTTCTTCAGGTCCGGCACGACGCTGCGGTTGAGCTGGTCGGCCAGCGTCTGCTGGTCCTTGGAGTCGGAGGAGACGGCGAGGACCACGGTGGGGATGTCGTCGGTCGAACCGGACACCACCTGCGGGTCGACGTCCTTGGGCAGCTTCGCGCGGGCGCGGTTCACGGCCTGCTGGACGTCGGCGACCAGGCTCTTGGAGTCGTTGCCGTAGTCGAACTGGGCCATGATGACGCCCGAGCCCTCGCTCGACGTGGAGGTGACGGACTTGATGCCGTCGACGCCCTGGACGCCGTCCTCAAGCGGTTCGATGACCTGCTTCTCGACGACATCCGGCGAGGCGCCCTGGTACGGCGCCACGACGGACACCATGGGAAGTTCGATGGACGGCAGGAGCTGCTGCTTCAGCTGGGGGATCGCGATGGCGCCGAAGGCGATCGCCACGATCGACATCAGCGCTATCAGGCCCCGTTGTACGAGGCTGAGTCGGGACAGCCAGGTCATGGGTGGGGTCTCTCTTCTGTTCTACGAGGTCGGCGGGACCGTTCTCGGGCCCACCTACACCTTCCGGCATGCGGTGGCGGGTTTTCCTCGCTCGCAAGTCGGTTTCCGGCCGGAAGTCGTACCGCGTTCGGAGTAGAGAGTGCCCCGCCCTCACTGCACCCGTGGGCGTACGAGTCCGGACTCGTAGGCGATGACAACCAGCTGGGAACGGTCGCGGGCGCGCAGTTTGGCCATCGCGCGGTTCACATGGGTCTTCACGGTGAGCGGGCTGACCGCGAGCTGCTCGGCGATCTCGTCGTTGGACAGCCCGCCGGCCACCAGGATCAGCACCTCACGCTCCCGGCCGGTCAGCGTCGCCAGCCGCTCACCGCCCCGGTCGCCGGGCCCGCCGTCGGCGGAACTGCCGCCCTGCGCCAGGAACTTGGCGATCAGGCCCTTGGTGGCGACCGGCGAGAGCAGCGCCTCACCGGCCGCGGCGATCCGGATCGCGCTCAGCATCTCGTCCGGTTCCGCGCCCTTGCCGAGGAAGCCGCTGGCGCCGTTCCGCAGCGACTGCACCACATAGTCGTCGACCTCGAAGGTGGTCAGGATGACCACCCGGACGTCGGTCAGCTCCGGGTCCTCGCTGATCATGCGGGTGCCCGCCAGGCCGTCCACACCGGGCATCCGGATGTCCATCAGCACCACATCCGGCCGCTCGGCCCGGGTCAGCTCGTACGCCTGGGCCCCGTCGGAAGCCTCCCCCACCACCCGCATGTCGGGTTCGGAGTCGACCAGCACCCGGAAGGCACTGCGCAGCAGCGCCTGGTCATCGACGAGCAGCACCTTGATCGTCACAGCGTCTCCCCCGTACGGACGGTCTGGAGTGGAAGGGTCACCCGCACCTGGAAGCCGCCGGCCGCGCGCGGGCCGGTCACGACCGTGCCGCGCAGCGCGAAGACCCGCTCACGCATCCCGATCAGGCCGTGGCCGCCGCCGCTGCCCTCCGGCTCGCCGGGCCCCACGGGCGGCCGGTCGCCGCCCTTCTGCCGCGGGACTCCGGCCCGGCCCGCGCCGTCGTCCAGGACGGTCACGGTCAGCGTGGTGTCGGAGTGGCGGATCCGTACCGTGGCACGGGCCCCCTCACCGGCGTGCTTGTGGACATTGGTCAGCGCCTCCTGGACGACACGGTAGGCGGTGAGGTCGGTGGAGGCGGGCAGCGGCCGGGGCGCCTGCGGGATCTCCAGGTCGACCGGGATCCCGGCCCGGACGAACCCGTCGACGAGCTGATCGAGCACGCCGAGGCCCGGTGCGGGCTCGGTCGGCGCCTTGGGGTCGTCGGACTGCCGCAACAGGCCGACGGTGGCGCGGAGTTCCTCCAGCGCCGAACGGGACGCCTCACGGACGTGGGCCAGCGCCTCCTTGGCCTGGTCGGGGCGGTTGTCCATGACATGCGAGGCGACCCCGGCCTGGACGTTGACCAGCGCGATGTGATGGGCGACGACATCGTGCAGCTCACGGGCGATCCGCATGCGCTCCTCGGCGACCCGGCGCCGGGCCTCCTCCTCCCGGGTGCGCTCGGCCCGTTCGGCGCGCTCCCGGATGGCGGCCACATAGGCGCGTCGGCTGCGGACCGCGTCACCGGCCGCCGCGGCCATGCCCGTCCAGGTGAAGATGCCGAGGTTGTCCTGCGCGTACCAGGGGCGGGGCCCGTGGAGCATCGCGGCGGCGGTCAGGACGACGACGGTGAGCGCGCCGACCCGCCAGGTGGTGGGCCGGTCGGTGCGCGAGGCGACGGTGTAGAGGGCGACCACGGCGGCGGCGGACACCGGGGCGCGCGGGTCGCCGGCGCGGGCGAGGAGTTCGACGATGGTGAGCGAGCCGGTGACCGCCAGGACCGTACGGGGCAGCCGGCGGCGCAGGACCAGCGCGCTACAGGCCAGCACGGCCAGCACCACCGTTCTGACGGACGGCTCGTCCGCGACGATCCGCGGGCCGTGCGGACCGTGCGGATCGGCCACCGCGCCGCCCAGGATGCACGCGAAAACGGCCACGGCCAGGACGGCGTCGAAGGCGAGCGGATGCTTCCGGTACCACCGGAAGCGGCCGGCGCTGGGCGCGTCCGGGCGGGGGTCGAGGAGACTCACAAGAGCAAACGGTAGCGCCCCGGTCCCTCGCGGGCCGGGGCGCTGTGCGCTGGAGTGGAGTGTGCAGGCCGGGACCGGCCAGGTTTTCAGCCCGGGATGAGGCCGTCGTCGCCGAGCATCTCCCGGACCTCCCCCAGGGTCGCGTCCGGGGAGGGCAGGATGAGTTCGGACGGTTCCAGAGCGTCGTCGGGAAGCGGTGTGCCCATCCGGCGCACCGCTTCCAGCAGTGCGCCGAGGGTGCGCCGGAAGCCCGTCTCGTCGCCGCTCTCCATCTCGGCGAGCAGCTCATCGTCCAGCTTGTTGAGCTCGGTGAAGTGGGCGTCGTCCAGCTTCACCTGACCCTCCCCCATGATCCGTACGATCACGACGGTCTCCCTTGGTCCGGTCCGACGATCTCTGCGAGGCTAACCGCCGCCGTGCCTCACTGCTTGTCGAAACGCGGCCGGTCCTGCTGCGGCGAGGACTGCGCCGCACCGTTCTGACCGCTCTCGATGGCCTGCTGGCCGTCCGACGAACCGCCCGACAGCTCGGCCTTCATCCGCTGCAGCTCCAGCTCGACGTCGCTGCCGCCGGAGAGCCGGTCCAGCTCGGCGGTGATGTCGTCCTTGGCCATACCGGACGGGTCGTCCAGCGCACCGGAGGCCATCAGCTCGTCGATGGCACCGGCGCGGGCCTGCAGCTGCGCGGTCTTGTCCTCCGCGCGCTGGATGGCCATGCCGACGTCGCCCATCTCCTCGGAGATGCCGGAGAACGCCTCGCCGATCCGGGTCTGCGCCTGGGCGGCCGTGTACGTGGCCTTGATCGTCTCCTTCTTCGTACGGAAGGCGTCGACCTTGGCCTGCAGCCGCTGTGACGCGAGCGTGAGCTTCTCCTCCTCACCCTGCAGCGTCTGGTGCTGCGCCTCCAGGTCCGTGACCTGCTGCTGCAGCGCGCTGCGCCGGGTCAGCGCCTCGCGGGCCAGGTCCTCGCGGCCGAGCGCCAGCGCCTTGCGGCCCTGGTCCTCCAGCTTGGCGGACTGGCCCTGGAGCTGGTTGAGCTGCAGCTCCAGGCGCTTGCGGGAGGTCGCCACGTCGGCGACACCGCGGCGTACCTTCTGCAGCAGCTCCAGCTGCTTCTGGTACGAGTAGTCGAGGGTTTCGCGCGGGTCTTCGGCCCGGTCCAGGGCCTTGTTGGCCTTCGCGCGGAAGATCATCCCCATCCGCTTCATGACACCATCGCTCATGGGCCTCGCGCGCCCCCTTCTGACCGAATCACTTCGGGCTTAGGCTCCAGCACATCTACAGACCCCACAGTACGGGCCCTGGTTCCATTACCGCACTGTTCGGGCCCGGATGCGCTCCTCCTCCAGGACGATCGCGGGCCGTGGTTCCTCCCGCGCAAGGAGTAGGGAGAGTCCGGACAAGCCGCGCGATGTCCGCTCTGTCCTGATAGGAAACGGCTTCTGTCCTGGTAGGGCCCCGATTGCGCGGCGCGCCGTTGCCGGATCGTGCCCGTCGGACCATGGTTCACCCGCGGCGAGCACGTACCCTTGGGTGTTGTGTTCCGAAGCCGTTCGAAGGATGAGCAGGCCGCGACCGCCAAGGTGACCGCGGACCAGCCCCAGCAGCCCCGCGACCCGCAGGCCCCCAAGGGCCGCCCGACGCCGAAGCGCAGCGATGCCCAGTCGCAGCGCCGCTCGCGTGCGCATACGCCGGCCAACCGCAAGGACGCGGCCAAGGCCCAGCGTGAAGCGCGCCGCGCCGACATGGCCCGCCAGCGGGAGGCGATGGCCAGTGGCGACGAGCGGTATCTGCCGGTGCGCGACAAGGGTCCGGTGCGCCGGTTCGCGCGGGACTATGTCGACTCCCGCTGGGCCGTCGCGGAGTTCTTCCTGCCGATGGCCGTGCTGATCCTGGTGCTCACCATGATCCGGGTGCCGTCGATCCAGAGCATCGCGCTGCTGCTCTGGCTCGTGATCATCGTGCTGATCGTGCTGGACTCGGTGCTGATCTGGTTCCGGCTCGGCAAGCTGCTCCAGGAGCGTTTCCCGAACGAGAACCTCAAGGGTGTGAAGGCGTACGCGGTGATGCGGACGCTGCAGATGCGGCGGCTGCGACTGCCGAAGCCGCAGGTCAAGCGGGGCGAGAAGCCGTAAGGCGAGCCGTATGACATGACGCCGGGCCGGACCCCTCGGGGATCCGGCCCGGCGTCTTCGTTCTCCGCCCTCCGCGTTCTCAGCCCTCCGCGTCCGCGTGCAGGCTCATCGGCCCCGCGTAGATCTCGGTGCCGTCCTCGAAGAGCCTGACCTGGTCGACGCCGCCTTCCAGGAGGGCCTTCCACTCCTCGCCGATCCAGGACTCCGCGTCGCCCTGCGTGGTGAACTCCTCCGGCTGCACGGCCGGCGCGGTCTCCGCACCGTCGGCCTTCTCGAACCGCCACGTCCACGCCATCTGCGCCTCCTGGATCCCACCGGGTACGGGTTTGTGCCCCCGTGGAGCGCGTCGGAACGCCCTCCACGGGGCCGTGCTTGCGTGCTGACCGGCAGCCTAACGGCCGTGTCGAGTCCGCCCCCGCCGCGCCTGCCGGGCGGGGACGCGAGAAACTCGGCGGTGTGGATGTGACTCTCCTCGGCACCGGGGCCCCGCAGGGGCTGCCGCGGCCCGGCTGCCCCTGTGCCGCCTGTGCGACCGCCGTCGGCGACGAGGCGCGGGCGGCCACCGCGCTGCTCGTCGACGGCGCCCTGCTGATCGATCTGACCCCGGGACCGGCCTTCGCGGCCGCCCGCGCCGGGCAGTCGCTGGCGGGCGTGCGGCAGGTGCTGCTCTCGCATCCGCACGACGGTCCGGCGCTGGAGGTGCCGGCCGGGCTGCCGCAGCCGGGCCGGGTCGCGGACGGGCGGGAGCTGGCGCTGCTCGACGGGCACCGGGTGCGGGCCGTCGCGGTGGACATCCCGGGGACCGGCTACGAGATCTCCGGCGTCGACGGCGAGCGGCTGCTGTATCTTCCGCCGGGCGCGGCGCCGTCCGGACTGGGCGACGGGAACGGCCGGGCGGGCGATGACGAGGGCGCGGGCGGCCCGTACGACCTGGTGCTGCTCGATGTGCTGGGGCGGCCCGACGCGCTGGCCCGGCTGCGGGCGAGCGGGGCGGTCGACGCGGCGACGGATGTGCTCGCGGTGCATCTGGACCACGAGGTGCCGCCGGGGCCCGAACTGCACCGGCGGCTGGCGGCGGTGGGTGCCCGCGCGGTGCCGGACGGCAGCACGCTGCTGGTCGGCGAGTTCCACGCGGTGCCGGATCTGCCGAGGCGCACGCTGGTGCTGGGCGGGGCGCGCAGCGGGAAGTCGGTGGAGGCGGAGCGGCGGCTGGCGGCCTTCCCGGACGTGGTGTACGTGGCCACCGGGGGCACCCGGGACGGCGACGAGGACTGGGCGCAGCGGGTCTCGCTGCACCGCGAGCGGCGGCCCAGCAGCTGGCGCACCGTCGAAACCTGCGATCTGGTGCCGCTGCTGGCGGCGGCCGGGCCCGGCGCGGACTCCGGCGGCGGGCGCCCGGCCGAGGCGGCACCGCTGCTCATCGACTGTCTGGCGCTGTGGCTGACGCATGTCATGGACGAGGTCGGGGCCTGGGACGACGGGACCTGGGAGGCCGGCGGGCGGGGGGCGCTGCGGGAGCGGACCGACGCGCTGGTGGCGGCGGTGCGCGCGACGCGCCGACGGGTGGTGGCGGTCAGCAACGAGGTCGGCTCCGGTGTCGTGCCCGCGACCCCGGCGGGCCGGCGGTTCCGGGACGAACTGGGGCGGCTGAACGCGGCGTTCGGCGCGGAGTGCGAGCAGGTGCTGCTGGTCGTCGCGGGCCAGGCGCTTGCGCTGCGTGGATGACGGAGGCCCGGCGGGCACCGTGTCCGCTTGCCCGGGGGCGCGGCGCCGGGTGCTCTTGACCCGTGACCGAATCCGAGCGGAACCGGACCGCAGCGCCGGACGGGTGGGCAGCGGGTGCCCGCCGGGAGCCGGGGGCCCGCGGACGGCGTTTCGACACGGCCGTACGCGGCTACCTGGCGCGGTACCCGGAGGCGACCGTGGTCGCGCTCGGGGAGGGGCTCGGTATGGGGTTCTGGCGGCTGGACAACGGGCGGCTGAACTGGCTGACGGTGGTGGCGCCGGAGACCGCCGCGGTGCGCCGGATGCTGCTGCCGGACGGGCCCCGGCGCCGTACGGTCGCCCGCGCGGTGACCGATCACCGCTGGCTGGACGCGGTGCGGGAGCCGGAGCGC
Source organism: Streptomyces tubercidicus (assembly GCF_027497495.1). Lineage (GTDB taxonomy): Bacteria > Actinomycetota > Actinomycetes > Streptomycetales > Streptomycetaceae > Streptomyces > Streptomyces tubercidicus. Next base: position 6,006,447 of record NZ_CP114205.1, on the reverse strand, counting down.
GGGGTCGTGGTCACCGCGCCGGGGGTGCTGATGCGGCTGTCGCCGCCCTCCGTGCGCGCGCTGCTGGCGGTGTGTGCGGAACGGTTTCCCGGTGGTGCGCTGGTCTTTGACGTACTGCCACGGCCGGCGATGGCGCTGGCGCGGCGGGCCGCCGGGCCGGGCGGCGGGCGGTGGCCCGGTCCGGTGCGCTGGGGGCTCAACCGTGCGGAGCTGCCGCGGGTGGCCGGTGCGCACCCGGGCATCGCCGTGGTGCGCGAGGTCGGCCCGGCGGGGTGGCTGCGGCGCCGGATGCCGGTGCTGGGTGCGCTGACGCCGCTGGTGTGCGAGGTGCGGTTCGCGGCGGCCGGATCCCCCCGGCGGGCCTCGTCAGCGGTGCGTTGACGGTAATCTGCGCCCAATGAGCGCCCTGAACCTCGATGACTTCGCCCATCTGATCGAGCGCCCCGACGGGGGTGTGCGCCGTGACGCCGAGGAGCGGCGGGCGCGGCTGGCCGTCCCGCCGGGCGCCCTCGGCCGCCTCGACGAGCTGGGCGAATGGCTGGCCGCCGCACAGCAGCAGGTGCCGGTGCGGCCGGTGGAGCGGCCGCGGGTGCTGCTGTTCGCGGGCGATCACGGGGTGGCGGAGCTGGGGGTGTCGGCCCGGCCGGCCGGCGGCACCAAGGATCTCGTACGGGCCGTGCTGGACGGGGCGAGCCCGGCCGCGGTGCTGGCCCGGAACACCGGGACGCCGCTGCGCGTGGTGGATCTGGCGGTGGACTGCGATCCGGAGGAGCTGCCCGAGGAGGTCACCCGGCACCGGGTGCGCCGGAGTTCGGGCCGGATCGACATCGAGGACGCGCTGACGGCCGAGGAGGCCGAGGCGGCGTTCCGGGCCGGGATGGCCGTCGCGGACGAGGAGGCGGACGCCGGTACCGACCTGGTGGTGCTGGGAGATCTGAGCGTCGGCGGGACGACGGTGGCGAGCACGCTGATCGCCGCGCTGTGCGGGACGGACGCCTCGGTGGTCACCGGGCGGGGCGGCGCCGGGATCGACGATCTGGCGTGGATGCGCAAGTGCGCGGCGATCCGCGACGCCCTGCGGCGGGCCCGTCCGGTGCTCGGTGACCAGCTGGAGCTGCTGGCCACGGTCGGCGGCGCGGATCTGACCGCGATCACCGGTTTCCTGCTGCAGAGCGCGGTGCGCCGTACGCCGGTGATCCTCGACGGGGTGGTCTCGGCGGCCTGTGCGCTGGTGGCGCAGCGGGTGGCGTTCCGGTCGCCGGACTGGTGGCTGGCCGGGCAGGCGAGCGGGGAGCCGGCGCAGGCGAAGGCCCTGGACCGGATCGCGCTCAACCCTCTGCTCGACCACGGCGTCACTGCGGGTGAGGGGACGGGGGCGCTGCTCGCTCTGCCACTGGTGCAGGCGGCCGCGGCCCTGGCGGCAGAACTGCCCGTACGCGACTGACCCGGGCCGGACTACCGGCGAGCGCCCCATAAGATCGCGCTTTACACGATTTACGGGGAGACGTCGCTTGAGTCCGGACGAAGGCCGCCCGCGCGGCTCATGGTCACAGCGTGGTGCCGCGTTCGGCATCTGGTATCTGCGCACGGTCACCTTCCTCAATTTCCTGAGTGCGGTGTGGGTGTCGCTCGGTAATGGCATCCGCCGGCACAACATCGCGGAATTCTTCACGCCGTATCTGCTGACGGCGGGCTTCGCGTCCGCCGCCTTCTCGCTGTTCCTTTCGGTCACCCTGCGGCGGGGCAAGCGGGCGGCGTGGATTTTGAATCTGGTGCTCTCCGGGCTGCTGACGCTGCTGTTCGCCTTCGGGATGGCGGTGGCCCCGGAGTTCCGCGGACATGTGCAGAACTGGGTGTCGCTGGGATTGACCGCGCTGTTCGCCGCCGCATTGGTGGCCGGGCGCCGGGAGTTCTCCGCGAAGGGCGACCGGTCGAACCCGAAACTGGCGGCGGCGGTCGCGGCCGGCGGTTTGCTGGCCGCCTCGCTGCTCGCGGCGCTGCTGGTGACCGTCACCAACACCGCGGCGGGCTCCTCGACCTTTGGGCAGCGCTGGCGCTACGGCCTGATGCGGCTGGTGTCGCTGGCCGCCGACGACCGTGCGTTCCCGGAGATCGCCACCCCGAACTGGGTCAATGTCGTGATCAATGTGCTGAGCACGCTGCTGCTGATCGCGGTCCTGTGGGCGGCGTTCCGGTCCGTACGGAGCACCGAGGCGCTCACCGCGGACGGCGAGGAACGGCTGCGGGCCCTCCTTGCGCGGCACGGCGACCGCGATTCGCTGGGCTACTTCGCGCTGCGCCGGGACAAGAGCGTGCTGTTCTCCCCCAGCGGCAAGGCCGCGGTCACCTACCGCGTGGTGGGCGGGGTGTCGCTGGCCTCCGGCGATCCGCTGGGCGACCCCGAGGCCTGGCCGGGGGCGATCGAGGTGTGGCTGGCCGAGGCGCGGGAGCACGGCTGGGCGCCCGCGGTGATGGGGGCGAGCGAGGAGGGCGGCACGATCTACGCCCGGCACGGTCTGGACGCCCTGGAGCTGGGCGACGAAGCGATCGTGGACACCGCGGAGTTCACCCTCGGCGGCCGGGCGATGCGCACCGTACGGCAGGCTTACCACCGCATCGAGCGGGCCGGCTACACCGTCCGTATCCGGCGCCACGAGGACATCCCGGCGCCGGAGATGGAGCGGCTGCTGCGGCTGGCCGACGACTGGCGCGACGGGGAGACGGAGCGCGGATTCTCGATGGCGCTGGGGCGGCTCGGTGACCCGGGGGACGGGCGCTGCGTGATGCTCGAATGTACCGGTGCGGAAGGCGAGCTGCGGGCCCTGCTCAGCTTTGTGCCGTGGGGCGACAAGGGCCTTTCGCTGGATCTGATGCGGCGGGACCGGAACTCCGAGAACGGGCTGATGGAGTTCATGGTGCTGGAGCTGATCCAGCGGGCGAAAGAGGTGGAGGTCACCCAACTCTCGCTCAACTTCGCGATGTTCCGTTCCGTCTTCGAACGTGGATCGCGGCTCGGCGCGGGCCCGGTACTGCGCCTGTGGCGTTCGCTGCTCAGCTTCTTCTCCCGGTGGTGGCAGATCGAATCGCTCTATCGCGCCAATGCGAAATACCGGCCGATCTGGGAGCCGCGCTACATGCTCTTCGAAAAGAGCACCGATTTGCTGCGGATCGGAATCGCCGCCGGCCGCGCGGAAGGTTTTCTGGAAGCACCCGGTCTGCCCAAATGGCTGAACCGCAAGCACTTGGAGAATGTGCGATGACGTCGGCTGGGGCGGGGCCACGGGAAGAACCCCTTCCGGGCCGGGACGCGGTGCCCGTGCCGGGCCGGGAAGCGGTGCCCGTGCTGCGTCGTGCCGCGCGCGCCGAATGGGGCGCGCTGCTGCGGACGGTACGGTCCGCGCTGGCCGCCTCGCGGCTGCGGGCGATCCCGATGACGCTCACCGCGGTGGCGCTGACCCTGGTCTTCCAGTTCGTGCAGAACCAGGACTGGGGCTACCAGGCCGTCCAGAACATCGGCTCCGTACAGGCCGATGAGCATCTGTGGCTGGCCCTGCTGCGCACCCCGCTGTCGCTGTTCGTGCCCGCGCTGGACCTGCCGGTGTGGGGTGCCCTGGCGCAGATCCTGGTGGTCTTCGGGATCGCCGAGATCTGTGTGGGCCGGCGGCTGCTGCTGGCCGTCGCGTACCTCGCCACGCTCGCCGGGACGATGTACGCCCGGATCGGCATCTGGATCGGCCCGGTGAGCCCGGTCGGGCTGCCGGACTCGGACAAGTACGTCACCGACACCGGGCCGTCGGCGGCCGTGGTGGGGCTGGCGGTGTTCGTGTGCTGGCGCTATCGCGCGTGGTTCACCTGTGCCGCGGTGGTGGTGGCGATGGTCGTCGAGGTGGTGTCCATCAAGAACAACCTCGCGGGCAAGGAGCATGTCGCGGCGGTGCTGGCGGTGCTGGTGCTGTGCGGAGTGCAGGAGCTGTGGCGGTCGCGCACCGGGCGCGGCACGCGGCGGGTCAGCGGCTCGGCGCACCCCCGATGAAGTCCCCGACCCTGCGGCGCAGCGCCGACCAGCGGCGGTCGTGACGGTAGGCGCGGACCCGGGCGCGGGCCCGCGCCTTCGGGCGGGTGCGGTAGAAGCGCCGGGCCCAGAGCGAGTGCGGCCGGGCCAGCCGGACCGCGCCGAAGAGCGCGACGAACGGCACGAACACCCCGATGACCGCGATCCGGCCCTTGCCCTTGATGAGGGCGATGACCGCGAAGAGGAAGTTGACGGCCACCGTCCGCACCACCGTGAAGCGGTCGGTCTCCTCGTCCGGGCTGAGCTCATTGACGCCGAACGGCAGGAAGCCGCCGAGGATCAGGGCGACCAGGGCGACGGTGAGGATGACGATCTCGACGCTCTTGGTCCCCTCCTCGGTCCAGTACACGTCGTCCAGGTGGAGGATGAGCGCGAACTCGTCCAGGACGAGGCCCACTCCCATCCCGAAGAGCACCGCCGCCACCCCGGTGCCGAAACCGCGCCGGGCACCGGCCAGTCCGATGAAGCCGCCGATCACCATCAGCACCACACCGGGGACGACATGGTGGATATGGACCCCGCCCGGGGTGATGTTGCGGAACGGGCCCCGGCCGGCGCGGATGAGGCGGGTGACGGTCCGGGTCACGAGGAAGGTCAGCACGAACGAGGCGAGCGCGAGCAGCAGCGGCAGCTTCCCGGGCTCGACGATATTGCGGTACCACCAGTGGCCCATCCCACACGCTCCCCTTTGTCGCGTAAGGACACATAGCCACCATTAGGCCCTGTCCGGGCGGCCGGAACCGGCAGTCAAACGCGACGGACGCCCGGATAGCCTGCCGCGATGACCGACACCCCCGCTCCCCCGGCCCCGTCCGACGCCCTGCGCTTCGCGTTCGGCACGCTGACCGTGCTGCCGGTCCGCGTCACCCGCTGGGACCGGGCGGCGGCGCGCGGCGGGATGCTCTGCGCACCGCTGGCCGGGCTGGTCGTCGGGCTGTGCGCGGCCGCGGTCGGCGCGGGGCTGCTGGTGCTCGGCGCCGGACCGCTGCTCGCCGCGGTCGGCACCGCCGCGGTGCCCGCCGTACTGACCCGCGGACTGCATCTGGACGGGCTCGCCGACACCGCCGACGGCCTGGGCAGCGCCAAGCCCGCCGAGGACGCGCTGCGCATCATGAAGCAGTCCGACATCGGCCCGTTCGGCGTGATCACGCTGCTGTTCACCCTGCTCGCCCAGGTGGCCGCGCTGGCAGAGCTGTACGCGGACGGCTGGGCGCGGGGCGCGGTCGCGGCGGCCGTCGCGGCGGTCACCGCCCGCGGTGCGCTGACCCTCGCCTCCCGCGCGGGGGTGCCGGCCGCCCGTCCGGAGGGGCTCGGCGCGGTGGTCGCGGGCACGGTTCCGGCGCGAGCGGCGCTGCTGTGCGCGGTGCTGGTGGCCGCCGGATGCGCGGCCGCCGGGGCCGGCTACGGCCCGTACGGCGCGCTGCACACCGGGCTCGCGGCGCTGTGCGGTCTGGGGCTGGGCGAGTTGCTGCTCCGGCACTGCCGACGGCGGTTCGGCGGGGTGACCGGCGATGTGTTCGGGGCACTCGCGGAGAGCGCGGGGCTCGCGGCACTGGTCGCGCTGACGCTCGGTTAACGCGCCCCGGCGCCGCTTTTCGGCACCCCCAACTGGCATACGCGGCAAGCCAGTTCAGCCGGAACGCCGACAACTGCCGGGGCGCCGTCATGGGCAGGTGTGATATCGGGCGGGCCTTGTGGCGCCGCCGAGCGTAGGCTCAGCCGGAGCAGCGCGCTGCGCGCAGACGGATTCCCCGGACGGAACAGGACCCTCATCACCGTGACTGCACTGACCCTCAGTACTTCTTCCGCCGCGACGCTGCGCGCGGATGCCGTCGTCGTCGGCGTGGCCAAGGGCGCCAAGGGCGTCGTTGTCGCCCCCGGCGCGGAGGCCGTGGACAAGGCCTTCGGCGGCAAGCTCGCCGCCGTGCTGGAGACCCTCGGCGCGAGTGGTGCCGAGGGCGAGGTGACCAAGCTGCCCGCCGCGGACGGCCTCAAGGCACCGGTCGTACTGGCGGTCGGCCTCGGTGAGACGCCGGCCAAGGGCGACGGCTTCGGCCACGAGGCGCTGCGGCGCGCCGCTGGCAGCGCCGCCCGCGCGCTGACCGGCAGCAAGAAGGCCGGTTTCGCGCTGCCCGTCGAGGACCCCGAGGCGGCCGCCGCGGTGGGCGAGGGCGCGCTGCTCGGCGCGTACACCTACACCCCGAACCGCGGCAACGGAGCCTCGAACGGCAAGGGCAAGAAGGACGACGCCAAGTCGGCGCCGCTCGGTGAGGTCGCGCTCCTCGGCGGCAAGCCGCGCGACAAGGAGTTCAAGGCCGCCGCCGCGCGCTCCGAGTCGCTGGCCGCCGAGATCAACCGCGCCCGCGACCTGATCAACCTGCCCCCCAACGACCTGGACCCGAAGACCTTCGCGGCCGAGGCGCAGACCGCGGCCAAGGAGTTCGGCCTCAAGGTCGAGGTGCTCGACGAGAAGGCGCTCAAGAAGGGCGGCTACGGCGGCCTGATGGGCGTCGGCCAGGGCTCGCAGAGCCCGCCGCGGCTGGTGCGGATCGCCTACACCCACCCCAAGGCCGACAAGACCCTGGCGCTGGTCGGCAAGGGCATCACCTACGACTCGGGCGGCATCTCGCTCAAGCCGGCCGGCCACAACGAGACCATGAAGTGCGACATGAGCGGTGCCGCCGCGGTGTTCGCCGCGGTCGTGGCCGCCGCCCGGCTGGGCCTGGCGGTGAACGTCACCGGCTGGCTGGCGCTCGCCGAGAACATGCCGTCCGGCTCCGCCACCCGTCCCGGTGATGTGCTGACCATGTACAGCGGCAAGACGGTCGAGGTGCTCAACACCGACGCCGAGGGCCGTCTGGTGCTGGCCGACGCGCTGACCCGCGCCTCGGAGGAGTCGCCGGACGCGATCGTGGACGTGGCCACCCTGACCGGCGCGATGGTGCTGGCGCTGGGCCACCGCACCTTCGGGATCATGGCCAACGACGACGCTTTCCGTACCTCGGTCCACGAGATCGCCGAGGAGGTCGGCGAGCAGTCCTGGCCGATGCCGATGCCGTCCGAGCTGCGCAAGGGCATGGACTCCCCGGTCGCGGACCTCGCCAACATGGGTGAGCGGATGGGCGGCGGCCTGGTCGCCGGTCTGTTCCTGAAGGAGTTCGTCGGCGAGGACATCCCCTGGGCCCACCTGGACATCGCAGGACCGGCCTTCCACGAGGGCGCACCCTGGGGCTACACCCCCAAGGGCGGTACGGGATCCGCGGTGCGCACCCTGGTCCGGCTCGCGGAGCGCACCGCCGCGGGCGACCTGGGCTGACGGCCGGGCCGGGGCCGCTCGCCCCGGCCCGTGATATCCGCCACGGCCCCGGGCAGCTCGCCCGGGGCCGTTGGCGCGCGTTCGCCCTCAACGAAATCCGTACACACATACGCTTCAGTAACCCTTACGGGGCGGCTGATCACCGCCTCAGTGCCCCTCCCGCCGTCCCGGCTTCGTGGAACAAGTGCGAAGATGGGTTCTCGGCAGGACAGGGCCCCCCTTACCCAGGGCCGAAGTAAAAGCGGCCGAACCACAGCCGCCGCCCGGTCATCGGAGACCGGCTCCGGCGTACCCATGCATGGAGGACGTGACGTGGCGAACGACGCCAGCACCGTTTTCGACCTAGTGATCCTCGGAGGCGGTAGCGGTGGTTACGCCGCTGCCCTGCGCGGGGCGCAGCTGGGCCTGGACGTCGCCCTGATCGAGAAGAACAAGCTCGGCGGCACCTGCCTGCACAACGGCTGCATCCCCACCAAGGCGCTGCTGCACGCCGGTGAGATCGCGGATCAGGCTCGTGAGGCCGCCCAGTTCGGTGTCAAGACCTCGTACGAGGGCATCGACATCGCGGGCGTCCACAAGTACAAGGACGAGGTCATCTCGGGCCTGTACAAGGGCCTCCAGGGGCTGGTCGCCTCCCGCAAGGTGACCTACATCGAGGGCGAGGGCCGGCTGTCCTCCCCGACCTCCGTCGATGTGAACGGCCAGCGTGTCCAGGGCCGCCACGTCCTGCTGGCGACCGGCTCCGTGCCGAAGTCGCTGCCGGGCCTGGACATCGACGGCAACCGCATCATCTCCTCGGACCACGCGCTCACGCTGGACCGCGTGCCGAAGTCCGCGATCGTGCTGGGCGGCGGCGTCATCGGCGTCGAGTTCGCCTCCGCGTGGAAGTCCTTCGGCACCGACGTGACCATCATCGAGGGCCTCAAGCACCTCGTCCCGGTCGAGGACGAGAACAGCTCCAAGCTGCTGGAGCGGGCCTTCCGCAAGCGCGGTATCAAGTTCAACCTCGGCACCTTCTTCGACAAGGCCGAGTACACCGCCGACGGCGTCAAGGTCACCCTGGCCGACGGCAAGACCTTCGAGGCCGAGGTGCTGCTGGTCGCGATCGGCCGCGGGCCGGTCTCGTCGGGCCTGGGCTACGAGGAGCAGGGCGTCGCGATGGACCGCGGCTATGTCCTGGTCGACGAGTACATGCAGACCAACGTGCCGACCATCTCGGCCGTCGGTGACCTCGTTCCCACCCTCCAGCTCGCCCACGTCGGCTTCGCCGAGGGCATGCTGGTGGCGGAGCGGCTGGCCGGTCAGAAGACCGTGCCGATCGACTACGACGGCGTGCCGCGCGTCACGTACTGCCACCCCGAGGTCGCTTCGGTGGGTATCACCGAGGCCAAGGCCAAGGAGCTGTACGGCGCCGACAAGGTCGTCGCTCTCAAGTACAACCTCGCGGGCAACGGCAAGAGCAAGATCCTGAAGACCACGGGCGAGATCAAGCTCGTCCAGGTCAAGGACGGTGCCGTGGTCGGCGTCCACATGGTCGGTGACCGTATGGGCGAGCAGGTCGGTGAGGCCCAGCTCGTCTACAACTGGGAGGCCCTGCCGGCCGAGGTTGCGCAGCTCGTGCACGCGCACCCGACCCAGAACGAGGCGCTCGGCGAGGCCCACCTGGCCCTGGCCGGCAAGCCTCTCCACTCCCACGACTGACCCCAGTCCCGGGCGCGACCACATCCGCACCACACTTGTAAGGAGCAACTGAAACCATGGCGGTTTCCGTAACCCTGCCGGCGCTCGGCGAGAGCGTCACCGAGGGCACCGTCACTCGCTGGCTCAAGGCCGAGGGTGAGCGCGTCGAGGCCGACGAGCCGCTGCTCGAAGTCTCGACCGACAAGGTCGACACCGAGATCCCGGCCCCGGCCGCCGGCGTCCTGACCGCCATCAAGGTGGCCGAGGACGAGACCGTGGAGGTCGGCGCCGAGCTGGCCGTCATCGACGACGGCACCGGTGCGCCGGCTGCCGCTCCGGCGCCTGCCGCCGCCGAGGCGCCCGCGCCCGAGGCCCAGCCCGAGCCCGAGCCCGCCCCGGCCCCCGCGGCCGAGGCCCCCGCCGCTGCCCCCGCGGGCGGCGCCGAGGGCACGGACGTCGTCCTCCCCGCGCTCGGTGAGAGCGTCACCGAGGGCACCGTCACCCGCTGGCTGAAGGAGGTCGGCGAGGAGGTCCAGGCCGACGAGCCGCTGCTGGAGGTCTCCACCGACAAGGTCGACACCGAGATCCCGGCGCCGGCCTCCGGCACCCTGCTGGAGATCGTCGTCGGCGAGGACGAGACCGCTGAGGTGGGCGCCAAGCTCGCCGTCATCGGTGCCGCCGGTGCCGCTCCGGCCGCCGCGCCGGCTCCGGCCGCCCCGGCCCCCGCCGCCGCGCCCGCTCCGGAGCCCACCCCGGCCCCGGCGCCCGCTCCGGCCGCTGCCGCCCCGGCGCCCGCCGCCCCGGCCGCTCCGGCTCCGGCCCCCGCGCCGGCTCCGGCCGCTCCGGCCCCGGCTGCCGCCCCCGCTGCCCCGGCTCCGGCCGCCGGTGAGGGCGCGTACGTCACCCCGCTGGTGCGCAAGCTCGCCGCCGAGAACGGCGTCGACCTGGGCACGGTCAAGGGCACCGGCGTCGGTGGCCGTATCCGCAAGCAGGACGTCATCGCCGCCGCCGAGGCCGCCAAGGCCGCCGCGCCGGCCGCCGCCGCTCCGGCCGCGTCGAAGGCTCCGGCCATCGAGGCGTCGCCGCTGCGCGGTCAGACCGTCAAGATGCCGCGGATGCGCAAGGTCATCGGCGACAACATGATGAAGGCCCTGCACAGCCAGGCGCAGCTGACCACCGTGGTCGAGGTGGACATCACCAAGATCATGCGGATGCGCAACCAGGCCAAGGACGCGTTCGCGCAGCGTGAGGGCGTCAAGCTCTCCCCGATGCCGTTCTTCGTCAAGGCCGCGGTCCAGGCGCTGAAGGCCCACCCGGTCGTCAACGCCCGGATCAACGAGGACGAGGGCACCATCTCCTACTTCGACACCGAGAACGTCGGTATCGCGGTGGACGCGGAGAAGGGCCTGATGACCCCGGTCATCAAGGACGCCGGTGACCTCAACATCGCCGGTATCGCCCGCAAGACGGCGGACCTGGCGGGCAAGGTCCGCGCGAACAAGATCACGCCGGACGAGCTGTCCGGTGCGACCTTCACCATCAGCAACACCGGTTCGCGCGGCGCCCTGTTCGACACCGTCATCGTGCCCCCGAACCAGGTCGGCATCCTGGGCATCGGTGCCACCGTCAAGCGCCCGGTGGTCATCAACCACCCGGACCTCGGCGAGACCATCGCGGTGCGCGACATGACGTACCTGGCGCTCTCCTACGACCACCGTCTGGTGGACGGCGCCGACGCCGCCCGCTACCTGACCACGGTCAAGCAGATCCTGGAGGCCGCGGAGTTCGAGACCGAGATCGGTCTCTGAGTCCCGGCAGCCGCGCAGCAGGCGTGTCCCAGGGGCCGGCCCCGGTTCGTATGAGCCGGGGCCGGCCCCTTTGCGTTCCCGGGGGCGGGCCGCGTGCGCGCCCGGCCCCTTTGCGCCTCCCGGATAATGGCCCTCCCGGGCCGTCTCACAACTTACGGAGCACCTCATGACCCCGCCCGTCGTCCATTCGCTGCGCGAGCAGATCCGCGAGCACATCCTTGAGGGGATCGTCAGCGGCCGCTGGCAGCCGGGTGAGCGGATCGTGGAGCGGCGGATCGCGGTGGAGCTGGAGGTCAGCCAGACGCCCGTACGGGAGGCGCTGCGTGAGCTGGAGTCGCTGCAGCTGATCGAGTCGGCGCCGAACAAGGGCGTACGGGTGCGGAATCTGACCGCCGACGACCTCAAGGAGAGCTACCCGGTGCGGGCCGGGCTGGAGCAGGTGGCCGCCGAGCTGGCGGCGGGGCGGCTGGCCGAGCACACCACGGCGCTGGAGCGGGAGGTGGCGGCGCTGCGCGAGGCGGATCTGACGGGTGACGGGGAGGCGCAGGTGCGGCACACGGTGGCCTTCCACCGGGAGATCGTGCGGGCGGCCGGGAACGCCGTCCTGCTGCACACCTGGGAGTCGCTGGGCATCGAGGTCTGGACGACGCTGTCGATCCGCTGGTTCAGCCCGGAGCCGCGCTCGCACGCCCAGGATCACCAGGAGATCGTGGACGCGTTCCGGCGGCGCGATCCGAAGATCGGTGACCTGCTCAAGTCGCATGTGCTGAGCTGCGCACCCCGGGTCTGAGGCGGGGTCCGGAGGGGTTTTCGGCCCGCATCAGAGCTGGCACGCGGTGCCCGAATTCGCGGCACCCCGTGCCGACCTGCGGTTTTTCCTTCGTTGAGCGTTGATCGATCATCGATCAGAGGCGTATCGTCCTCTCGGGGCGCGACAACCCTGCCTGCCGAACTTGTAGGGGGTGTCGTCGCGGGCCCGTCCACCCTGAAGGACGCGGCCCGCCCATGACGGCACCCCCGAGCTACCCTCCCGTCCGGAAAGGGGCCACCCATGCCCGATCCCGTGCGCCTGCCGTACAGCCAGCTCGACCAGCTCCCGGATCGCGACCCCGAGGAGACGAGCGAGTGGCGCGATTCGCTCGACGCCGTCACCAAGGCAGCGGGCCCGCATCGCGCCGCCTACCTGATGCGCCGTGCCCTGGAGCACACCGCGCGCACGGAGGGCACGGCCCTGCCGTCCCTCCTGGAGACGGACTACGTCAACACCATCCCGACCTCCGCCGAGCCCGCCTTCCCGGGCGACGAGGCGATGGAGGCCAGGATCACCGCCTGGAACCGCTGGAACGCCGCCGCGATGGTCACCCGCGGCTCCGCGCTGGGCCTCGGCGGCCATATCGCCACCTTCGCCTCGGCGGCCTGGCTCTACGAGACCGGCTTCCAGCACTTCTTCCGCGGCAAGGAAGGCGACGGCAGCGGCGACCAGCTGTATATCCAGGGCCACGCCTCCCCCGGCGTCTACGCCCGCGCCTTCCTCGAAGGCCGCCTCACCGAGGACCACCTCGACCGCTTCCGCCAGGAGGCCGGCGGCGAGGGCCTGCCCTCCTACCCGCACCCGCGGCGGCTGCCCTGGCTGTGGGAGTTCCCCACCGTCTCCATGGGGCTCGGCCCGCTCTCCGCGATCTACCAGGCGCGCTTCAACCGCTACCTGGAGCACCGCGGCATCAAGGACACCGCCAACTCCCACGTCTGGGCCTTCCTGGGCGACGGCGAGATGGACGAGCCCGAGTCGACCGCCGCCCTGGCGCTGGCCGGCCGCGAGGGCCTGGACAACCTGACCTTCGTCATCAACTGCAACCTGCAGCGGCTCGACGGACCGGTCCGCCCCAACTTCAAGATCGTGCAGGAGCTGGAGGCCCAGTTCCGCGCGGCCGGCTGGAACGTCGTCAAGTCGCTGTGGGGCCGCGCCTGGGACGAGGTCTTCGCGCTCGACACCGACGGTGCCCTGATCCGCCGCCTCGGCGAGACCCCCGACGCACAGTTCCAGACGTACGCCACCCGCGACGCCGCCTACCTGCGCGAGCACTTCTTCGGCGGCAACGACTCGCTGCGCGCGCTCGCCAGCCGTCTGACCGACGCCCAGCTGCTGGAGCTGTTCCAGACCTCCCGGGCCGGCCACGAACCGCGCAAGGTGTACGCCGCCTACAAGGCCGCCGTCGAGCACCAGGGCGCGCCGACCGTCATCCTGGCGCAGACCGTCAAGGGCTACACCCTCGGCGCGGGCTTCGAGTCCCGTAACGCCAACCACCAGATGAAGAAGCTCACCATGGCGGAGTTCCGCACCATGCGTGACGTGCTCGAACTCCCCATCCCGGACAGCGCGCTGGAGGGCGACCAGGTGCCGTACTGGCGCCCGGCCGACGACTCCCCCGAGATGGTCTACCTGCGCGAACGGCGCGCCGCCCTCGACGGCCCGGCCCCCGCCCGCAAGGTCGTCGCCAAGCCGCTGCCGATGCCCGCCGACAAGCCCTTCGACGCGCTCAAGAAGGGCTCCGGCAGCCAGGAGATCGCCACCACCATGGCGTTCGTCCGGCTGATCAAGGACCTGATGCGGGACAAGGAGACCGGTAAGCGCTGGGTCCCCATCGTCCCCGACGAGGCCCGCACCTTCGGCATGGAGTCCCTCTTCCCGACGGCCGGTCTCTACTCCCCCAAGGGCGCGACCTACGACCCGGTCGACCGCGATCAGCTGCTCTGGTACAAGGAAGCCAAGGACGGCCAGATCCTCAACGAGGGCATCACCGAGGCCGGTTCGCTCGCCGACTTCACCGCCGCCGCGACCTCGTACGCGACGCACGGCGAGCCGATGATCCCCTTCTACATCTTCTACTCGATGTTCGGCTGGCAGCGCACCGCCGACCAGTTCTGGGCGCTGGCCGACCAGTTGGGCCGCGGCTTCGTCATCGGCGCCACCGCCGGCCGTACGACGATGACCGGCGAGGGCCTCCAGCACGCCGACGGCCACTCGCACCTGATCGCCTCCACCAACCCGGCGGCGCTCTCCTACGACCCGGCCTTCGCCTACGAGGTCGCGGTGATCGTCAAGGAGGGTCTGCGCCGGATGTACGGCCCGGACGCCGAGGACGTCTTCTACTACCTCACGGTCTACAACGAGACCAAGGTCCAGCCGGCCATGCCGGAGGGCGTCGAAGAGGGCATCCTCAAGGGCCTGTACCGCTTCAACGAGGGCACCAGGCCCGAGGCCGACAGCCCGCAGCTCCAGCTGCTGGCCTCCGGCACCGCCATCCACTGGGCCCTGGAGGCACAGCAGCTGCTGGCCGCCGACTGGGGCGTGGCGGCGGACGTCTGGTCGGCCCCGTCCTGGACGGAGCTGCGGCGCGACGCCCTGGAGTGCGACGCCGCCCGCCTGGAGGGCGAGGACCGCGTGCCGTACGTCACCCGTGCCCTGGCCGGTGCCCCCGGCCCGGTCGTCGCGGTCAGCGACTGGATGCGCGCGGTCCCCGACCAGATCGCCCCCTGGGTCGAGCAGGACTGGACCTCCATCGGCACCGACGGCTTCGGCCTCTCCGACACCCGCGAGGCGGCCCGCCGCCACTTCGGCGTCGACCCGCAGTCGGTGGTCGTCCAGGCGCTCGCCGCCCTGGCCCGTCGCGGCCAGGTCAAGCCGGAGACCGTCAAGGAGGCCAGGGAGCGCTACGGCCTGTGACCCCGTCCTGCCGCTTACGACAGGACCTAGGGGCACCCCGATCTCCCGTGCGGAGGCCACCTTCCCGCGCCCGGGGCCTCCGCACGGGAACCCCCCACCGGCCCGGCCGATCACGCCCTGACTCGGCCGGGCCGGGCTGTTCTCCGCACCGGTCTCCGGCGGATTGTCAGTGCCCCCCGGCATGATGAAGACATGCGTGCTGCCCGCCTGATCAAGATGGTGCTGCTGCTCCAGACGCGGCCGTCCATGACGGGCGCCGAGCTGGCGCGAGAGCTGGAGGTCTCCGAGCGTACGGTCGCCCGCGACGTCCTCTCGCTCTCCGAGGCCGGCGTCCCGGTCTACGCCGACCGCGGCCGGGCGGGCGGCTACCGCCTCATAGGCGGGTACCGCACGCGCCTGACCGGCCTCGGCCGCAGCGAGGCGGAGGCGCTCTTCCTGTCCGGCGTGCCGAGCGCCCTCCGCGAGATGGGGCTCGCGGACGCCGCCTCCGCGGCCCGGCTGAAGGTCTCCGCCGCCCTGCTGCCGGAGCTGCGGGACGCCGCGACGGGCGTGGCCCAGCGCTTCCACCTCGACGCACCCGCCTGGTATCAGGAGCCCGAGACCCCCGCCCTGCTGCCCGGGATAGCCGACGCGGTCTGGGACGACCGCCGGATCACCGCCCGCTACCTCCGCAAGGACACCGAGGTGGAACGGGAGTTGGAGCCGTACGGCCTGGTGCTGAAGGCGGGGGTCTGGTATCTGGCGGCGCGTACGGAGGGGGACTACCGCGTCTACCGGGTCGACCGGTTCACCGCCGTGGCCCCCGGGGACACCGGGGACACCGGGGACACCGGGGACACCGGGGACACCGGGGACACCGGGGACACCGGGGACACCGGGGACACCGGGGACACCGGGGACACCGGGGACACCGGGGACACCGGGGACACCGGGGACACCGGGGACACCGGGGACACCGGGGAGCGTTTCACCCGTGACACCTCCTTCGACCTCCCGGCCTTCTGGGCGGAGCGGGCAGCACAGTTCGCCCGGTCGATCCTGCGGGAGCAGGTAACGCTGCGGCTCTCCCCGGCCGGCGTCCGCCAGCTGCCGTATGTGACCGAACGCGCGGCGGCCCGGGAGGCGATAGCGCAGGCGCAGGCCGCGGGCGGCCCCGATGAGCAGGGCCGGCTGACCGTCACCCTCGCCGTGGAGTCCGCCGACGTCGCCTACGCCCAGCTGCTGGCGCTCGGCCCGGAGGGCGAGATACTCGCGCCCCCCGAGCTGCGCGCCCGCTTCACCTCGGCCGCCCACCGGACAGCGGCCCTGTACTACCGATAGTCAGCCGCAGTCGCCTCCCTCCCCCCGAAGACCACCTCCTCGAAGTACCCGAACCCATCGGGCCGCGAGCCATCGGTATCCGTGAAGTCGTACTCCTTCGCCAGCTGGCCGCTGGAGAGCGACTGCCCGTTCCAGCGCGCCTTGTCCGGGTCGGCGGCCAGCGCCCGCAGCCCGCGGGCGATCAGGGCCGGGGACTCGGCGATGGCGAAGTGCGGTTCGTGGGCGACCGCGTCGCGCCAGGTCTCCTCCGTCACCCCGAAGTGGTCCAGCATCTCCTCGGACCGCAGAAAGCCGGGGGTGAGCGAGACGGCCGTGCCACCGTGTTCCTTGAGCTCGGCGGCGAGGCCGAAGGCGATGCGGTGCGGGGCGTTCTTGGTGAGGTCGAAGCAGAGGTTCTCGCGGTACCGGCGGTTGAACGCGGCGGTGCCGTCGGTGACTTCGACGACCAGGCCCCCGGGCCGCCGGATCAGCAGCGGCAGCGCGTAATGGCTGGTGATGATGTGGGTGTCGATGCCGAGGCGGAACATCCGCAGCCCGTTTTCCAGATCGAGGTCCCACAGCCTGGTGTCGAACTCGATCAGCCGGTCGCCGCCCCAGACGCTGTTGACCAGCACATCCAGCCGTCCCTGCTCCCGGTCGATGCGCTCGGTCAGCGCCTTGACCTGGGCGGGATCGAGATGGTCGGTCGGTACGGCGATGCCGGTGCCGCCCGCGGCGGACACCAGCTCCGCGGTCTGCTCGATCGTCTCCGTGGGGCGCCCGACCTCACTCGTCCGCTCCCTGGTGGTCCGTCCCGTCACATAGACCAGGGCGCCGGCCCGGCCCAGTTCCACCGCCATGGCCCGGCCCGCGCCCCGGGTCGCCCCGGCCACCAGTGCCACCCGTCCCGCCAGTTCGTTCTCTCCGGTCACGTACGCCACTCCTCGCTGTCAGGTGCCTTGTCTGTCCGCAGGGCGACCCTGACAGCGATACCCGACACCTTCTGTCCGGATTCGGCGCGCGCTCCCGGCAATCCGTCCAGCGGCTACGGATGCAGCGCCCGTACGCTCCCTCCGGTCCGCAGCCGCCCGACGACCTCCGCCGGGGCGGCCGGCTCGGCCGGTGTGGCGAGGGTGCCTTCGTCGGCGGTGGCGCGGACGCCGCCCGTGGCGTCGAGGCCGCCGACCTCCGGGCTGCCGGCCGCGAGCAGATACCACTTACCGGACTTCGCCTGCCAGTGGATGCCGCCCACCACATCCGGCCCGAACCGGCTGCAGGCGGCGGTGTTCACGGCCCGTCCGGCGGTCCGCCCGGGGTCGGCCGGGCGCGCGGCGGGCGGCAGGAACCGCAGGGTCACGCTGCCGGGTCCGCGCCAGGTGTCGGCGCGGGTGCACACCCAGGCCGCGCTGCCGCCGTCCTCCGGAAGCTGCTGCCGGGCGAACTCCCAGGTGTTGACGGACCGTACGCCGGTGCCCCGCAGCGACCCGAGCGAGCAGGCCGTACGGGCCCAGTTCCGCAGCGCGGGCGCGCCGGTCGCACCTTCCGGGGCGCCACCGGACAACGGGGCCCCGGAGGTGAGGTGGACGGGGACGAGGTCATCGAGGTCGGCTACCAGGAAGGCGGTGTCCGGGGCGGCCGCCACGATGCGCGTCGAGGGCCGGAGCTGCGCCACCGGCCACCGCCCGCAGCCGGCGCCCGCCGGGGGCGGGATCGGAATCCGGTCGGTGACGCCGTCGGGGGCGACATGCAGCCCGTGCGGCGGGGCGGCCGGTGCCAGCAGATCGCGGGTGGTGATCTCGGAGATCCACGGCGCGAGCAGATAGCGCATCCAGCCGTTGCCGCGCCCGATCACCAGCGCGGCGCCGGTCGTCAGATCCGCGTTGTCGACCCGGGCGAAGTGCAGTGTGGGCGTGGCGTCTTCGGGCTCGGCGTAGCGGACCAGGCGCTCCCCGTCGTAGAGGACGACCACCATGACGTTGTCGATCAGGCCCGCGTACAGCAGCTGCGGCGGATGGCCGGGCGGCCGGGTGGAGGTGCCCGCGGCCGCCGTGATCCGGGTGTCGGGGGGCGGCGCCGCCCAGACCCGCAGCGCCCGCGCCAGCAGCTTCCGGTCGCCGGCCTGCCGTCCGCGCACGGGCCAGGCGGTGAAGTCGACCCGGGAGGTGTCCGCCCACTGCTCGTTGGGGGTGCGCAGCAGCCGGTCCGGGTCCAGCGCCTGCTGGGCGGCGGTCCCGGCGCGCCCCGACGGGTCCGCGGTGCCGGGCCAGGCCGCGGCCACCGCCGCACCGATCACGAGCACGGCCGCCACCGCGGCCACCGCCCGCACCCGCTGCCGGCGGCGCAGCAGATCCGTCGGCCGGGTCTGCACCATGCACGGGTCGAACTCCCCCGAGCCCAGCAGAGCCGCCGCCCCGGCTTCGGTCTCCCGGTCCAGCTGCGCGGCCGCCCGCTGCGCCGCGTCCGGGTCCTCCGCCCCGGCCCGCGCCAATACGGCGCGCGCGGCGTCCTCGTCCAGGCCCTCCAGATGCCCCAGCCCGAGGGCGGCCCGTACCGCTGCCGGGACGGCGGACAGCGCCTGGTCCAGGGCGAGTTCATCGGCGCCGCCGGCCCGCGGGAAGAGCCGCAGCCCCCAGACCAGCGGCAGGGCGGGCAGCACCCGGCCCGGCTGTGCCTCGTACGCCAGCGCCAGCCGCAGGGCCCGCTGCCGGACCAGGTCGTAGCCGGACTCGGGGGCCGGGCCGCGCTGCGCCGGGAGCCCGCCGTCCGGGCGGCGCAGCCGGGTGCGGGGCAGCGCGCGCTGGACCAGGCCGTGTGCGGTCAGGACCCGGCGGTGGCGGCCCATCGACGGGGGCAGTACGAGGTAGGTGAGGCGGACGAGCCGTGGATAGTGCTCGACGATGGCCGCCTCGGCCCGTTCGACATCGGCCCGGGTGCGTTCGTCCATGGGCATGGCCTGGAACAGCCCTTCGCGAAATGGGGGATATGCGGTCGTGTCCGTTGCACGCCTTCCAACGAGTGATTCTTGGGACGGTCACAAGACGGATCACCGACCGGGGTGCGCGAGTGCCGGTCCGAACACCCCGTCACCCTCGCGGACGGCCCGTCACCAATCCGGATAACGACCCCGTCGCATCCGGGGTACTCCGCATGCGGCGGGCGCCGGCAGGGCAGATGCTGGAGCGGTGATGGACGAGACGGAGTTCTGGGAGCTGATCGACGGTTCCCGCGAGGCCGCTGAGGGCGACCCCGAGGAGCAGGCCGACGCACTGGTCGAGCGGCTGCTCGGGCTCGATCCGGACGCCGTCGTGGACTTCGCCCGCCACTTCGAGGCCCGCTACAACCGGGCGTACTCCTGGGACCTGTGGGCCGCCGCCTCGGTGATGCTGGGCGGCGCCAGCGATGACGCCTTCGACTACTTCCGCTGCTGGCTGATCGGCCAGGGCCGGGAGGTCTTCGAGGGCGCGCTGCACGACCCGGACCAGCTCGCCGAGCTGGTGGACGACTTCGACGAGACGGTGGACGGCGACGCCGAGGAGCTGGGCTACGCGGCCGACGAGGCGTACGAGCAGCTGACCGGCGGGGTGATGCCGGACCTGGAGCTGCCCCCGCCGCCCCGCGAACCGCTCGGCGGCTACCTGGACTTCGACGACGAGCGGACCATGGCGGAGCGCTTCCCCAGCCTCTGGGACCGCTTCCGGCCGTAGGCTCCGGGACGCCTCAGGCCGTAGCGCGTCGCGGGCCGAAGGCCGCGGATGCCGCCACCGGCCCACCTCTGCGGGCAGTA
The DNA here is from genome assembly GCF_027497495.1 of Streptomyces tubercidicus. GTDB lineage: Bacteria > Actinomycetota > Actinomycetes > Streptomycetales > Streptomycetaceae > Streptomyces > Streptomyces tubercidicus. The sequence continues at coordinate 5,986,764 of NZ_CP114205.1, read as the reverse complement.
TGGCTCCATGCGGATCGCGATCACCGGCTCGACCGGACTCATCGGCACGGCGCTCGTACGGTCCCTGCGCACCGGGGACCCCTCCGGGGCCGACGGGCCGACGGGAGGCTCAGGGGGCGGCCATGACGTCGTCCGGCTCGTGCGGCGGGCGCCCAGGGCCGCCGACGAGGTGCGCTGGGACCCCGGGCGCCAGGAGGTCGACACGGCTGGGCTGGCCGGCTGCGAGGCGGTGGTCCATCTGGCCGGCGCCGGAGTCGGCGACCACCGCTGGACGGCCGCCTACAAGCAGGAGATCCGCGACAGCCGGGTGCTGGGCACCCGGGCTCTCGCGACCGCCCTCGCCGCCATGGACACCCCGCCGCGCGTCTTCGTGTGCGGCAGCGCGATCGGCTACTACGGCGACACCGGCGACCGGCGTACGGACGAGAGCGCGCCGGCCGGCCACGGTTTCCTGCCGGAGGTCTGTGTGGCCTGGGAGGACGCCGCGAAACCGGCCCGGGACGCGGGGATCCGTACGGTCTTCGCCCGTACCGGTCTGGTCGTGGCGCGCTCCGGCGGCGCCTGGGGCCGGCTGTTCCCGGTCTTCCGGCTCGGCCTGGGCGGGCGGCTCGGCGACGGCAGCCAGTACTGGAGCTTCATCTCCCTGGACGACCACATCGCGGCCCTCCGCCATCTCCTGGACACCGAGGACCTGTCCGGGCCGGTCAACCTCACGGCCCCGGAACCGGTCACCAACCGCGAGGTGACCGCCGTGATGGGCAAGGTGCTCAACCGCCCCACGCTGTTCCCCGTCCCCGCGCCGGTGCTGCGGATCGCCCTCGGTGAGTTCGCCGGGGATGTGCTGGGCAGCCAGCGCGTCATCCCGCGGCGACTGCTGGACTCCGGGTTCTCCTTCCGCCACCCCCGCATCGTGGAAGCGATCCGGGCGGCCGTATAGGGGAGCCCGTGCGGCGAGGCCCTCCCGGCCGCGACGGCACCATTCCGGCCAACGGCGTGGCAGGCGCGCCCCCCGCACGCCCCTGGAGACCCGGGCAGCCTCCTCCCTACGTCGTCTCACCTCACACCCACCACGCGGCATCTCTCACAGCTGTACCGGGCATGACACTCGGTGCCGCCATTTGGGACCGACCTCGGGAGGGGCAAGTGCTGCGCACCGCATCGGCCGTGGACGTCGTCATCGTGGGAGCCGGCCCGGCCGGTCTCGCCGCCGCCCGCCATCTGACCGGAGCAGGGCTGTCGGTCACCGTCCTGGAGGCCGCGCCACGGATCGGCGGCCGCTCCGCCACCGACGATCTCGACGGCTTCCGGCTGGACCGCTGTGGGCGGCCGCTGGCCGTCTCCGCCGCCGAGCTGCGCCGTACTCCGGGGCTCGGCGAGCTGACACCGCGTCCGTTCGCCCCCGGTCTGAGCCTCCACAACGGCCAGCGGACGCAGCGGATCAGCGCCGCCCGGAGCACAAGGGGCGCGCTGTCCGCAGCCCGCGCCCTCTCGCGCGCCGACCGTCGTACGGAGCGCCGGACGGACCGTCAGGCGGGCCGTCCGACCGGCCGCCAGGTGGCCCGCCAGGTAGGCCGTCTCACCGACCGGCGGGCCGAACAGGGCACCGACAGCCGCCGTACGGACCGCCGCCCCGACCGGCCCGCCGTCACCCCCGTCACTCCCCCGGCCTCCGCCACCCCCGCCCGGCCCGCCGACCGCCCGGTCCGCGACGTCCTGGCGGGCCGCCCCGCCTTCCCGCCGCGCACCCATGACGCGCTGCTGCGTCCGCTGCTGGGCGCGCTGCTGTGCGATCCGCAGCTGGACGGCTCCAGCCGGGGTGCCGCGGCCGCGCTGCGCGGCTACGCGGAGGGCGGGCTGTGGCTGCCGGCCGGCGGCGCCGCGGCCGTCCCCGAACTGCTCGCCGCCGCCCTGCCACCCGGCACGGTCTGCACGTCCGTGCAGGTCACCGCGGTCTCCACCACCGGCGTCAGCACCGCCGAGCACGGCCATGTCCCCTGCCGGGCGGTGCTGGTGGCGACCGGCGCGCGGGAGGCGGCCGAGCTGCTGCCGGGGCTGCGGGTGCCCGCCTTCCACCCCGTGACCGTGCTGCACCACACCGCGGCGGTGGCCTCCGGAAGCCGCGGCACGCAGGCCCGCGACACGGCGCTGATCCTGCCGACGGACGGCCCGGTCGCGTACACCTATGCCGCCGGTGCGATCGACCCGTCCCGTACGCCGCCGGGCCGGACGCTGATCACCACGGCCGTGCTCGGCGCCGCGGCGGCGCTGCCGCTGTCCGTGCTCGACCGGACGGTCCGGCACCGGCTCGACCGGATCTACGGCGGGCACACCGGGGACCGGCAGCTGCTGACCGCCCATCACCACCCGTATGCGGTCCCCGCGATGCCCGCACCGTACGACCCGGAGCGCACGGTGCGGGTGCTCGCCGGTCTCTATGTGTGCGGCGACCACCGCGACACCAGCACGCTCCAGGGCGCCCTGAACTCGGGACGGCGCGCGGCCCGCGCCGTCCTCCAGGACTTCGGCCTGCCCGGCCTCACGACGGAACCGGACACCCTGCCCACGGCGGCCTGACCCCGGGGCCGGGCCGGGGGCCGGGGCCGGGGGTCACCCCAGCGCCGCCACCCGTTCCTGGTACCCCCGGACCGCCGCCGCGTCCCGGTACGGCTCCAGTCGGCGCTCGAACTCCCGGACGTACTCATGGGCCCGTACGGACCGCATCTCGGAAGCCTGGAGCGCCGCCTCGGCCCCCAGCGTGCAGGCCTGCTCCAGCTCGCCCAGGCCCAGCCGGGCGGTCGCCAGCACCACCCGGCAGAAGAGCCGGCTGCGGGCGAACCCGGCCGCCCGCAGCTGGAGGGAGCGTTCGGCGTGCTGGGAGGCCGCGCGGTACTGCTGGAGATCGCGGTGGCAGTGCGCCAGCTCGTCGGCCAGCTGCGCCTCGTCGAAGAAGCGCGCCCAGTACGGGGTGTCGTCGCCGGGGCGGACGGTCTCCAGCGCCCGCTCGGCGCGGGCCAGCGCGGCCGTACAGGCCCGGACCTCGCCCAGGACGCCATGGCCGCGGGCCTCCGCGGAGTGCAGCAGCGCCTGCACCGTGGGCGGTGCGCTGCTGCCGATGCCCTGCTGGGCGACGCGCGCCAGCTGGACGGCCTCTCTGCCGTGCCCCAGATAGACGGCCTGCCGGCTCATCGTCACCAGGACGTAGGACCCGTACGCCCGGTCGCCGGCCGCCTGGGCCAGCCTCAGGGCCTGGACGAAGTACCGCTGCGCCAGGCCGTGGGCCGCGATGTCGTACGAGGTCCAGCCCGCCAGCCGGGTCAGATCGGCGGCGGCGGCGAACAGCCGGCGGCCGGTGGCCTCCCCGTAGCTGCCGCGCAGCATCGGCTCGGCCTCGTGCTCCAGATAGCGCACCAGGGCCTGCCGGGCGTGGCCGCCGCCGTAGGCGTGGTCCAGCGCCCGGAACAGCTCGCCCACCGAGCGCAGCGCCGCGATGTCGCCGGAGGTGACCCGGGAGCCCTGGGTGCGGTCGACCCGGTCGTTGTGGCGCTGGCGCGGCACCATGGCCCGACCGCCCTGTGCGGGCACCCGGACCGCGCCGTCGGAGACGGTCTCACCGCGGGCGACGCGTTCGTCGGCGCGGCCGATCAGCCAGTCCCGGCTGGGCACCACCAGCCCGGCCGGGGTGAAGGCGATCTTGCGGAGCTCGGCGTGGCTGCCGGAGTCCTTGCGCCACAGGCCGCTGACGATGTCCACCGCCTCGCTGGGGGTCGCGGCGAACTCCAGCCCGGCGTAGACCGGCGCACAGGCGTCCAGGCCGAGGTCCTGGGCGGACAGCCGGCGCCCCAGCCGGCGGGTGAACACCTCCGCGATCAGTGCGGGGGTGGTGCCTCTGGGCTGCTGGCCGCGCAGCCAGCGGGTCACCGACGTCTTGTCGTAACGGAGGTCGAGTCCGTGCTCGATACCCAGCTGATCGACGCGTCTGGCCAGCCCGGCATTGGAGAATCCGGCCTCGGCGATGAGCGCGGCGAGCTGGCGGTTGGGCGTGTGGTGCGGGGGTCGTTCCGTCATCAGCTTTACCGGTCTCCTGCCTTCCGGGCCGCACTGCCGGGTTCGGCGGACCCTGTCCGGCATGCTCATCGCCCTTGTGGAACGGCGTGAATGTAACGGCCTTCGGAGGCCCGATCGCGGCGTGTGACCCGCGTTCATCCGATCGTGTGAGCAGGGACGTACCGGCCGGGACACCCCACCGCCTGCGGAAACCGGAGACGGCCGCCGTACAGTGGCATGGGCGCGAAGTGGCATCAACGTTGCAGCACCGTGCAACGAAGGTTCGAAGAGGAGCTGCCGTGACTGCGATCTCTCGGGGGGAGACCCCCGCACCCGAGGGGCTGCACTTTGTGCATCTGGGCTTCGGCGCCGAGGCCGTGGAGTACGAATCCGCCTGGCAGGAGCAGCGCCGGGTGCATGCCGCCCGGTTCGCCGACGAGCTGCCCGACACCTGTCTGCTGCTGGAACACCAGGCCGTCTACACCGCGGGGCGGCGTACGTCCGACGACGAGCGTCCGCTGGACGGGACCCCGGTCGTCGACGTGGACCGCGGCGGGAAGATCACCTGGCACGGGCCCGGCCAGCTGGTGGGCTACCCCATCCAGAAGCTGCCGCGCCCGGTTGACGTCGTGGCCCATGTCCGCCGCCTCGAAGAGGCGCTGATCCGGGTCTGCGCCGAGTTCGGCGTCGAGGGCACCCGGGTCGAGGGCCGCAGCGGGGTGTGGGTGCTGGGCGACCCGGTCGAGGAGCGGGCGGCGCTGGGCGGGCTGAACCTCGACTTCGACCCGCGGGTCGCGGACGAGCTCTTCGATCCGCGGCTGAACGGTCCGGAGTACGCGCCGTCCAACGCCGGCCAGCGCCGTGAGGACCGCAAGCTCGCCGCGATCGGCATCCGCGTCGCCAAGGGCGTCACGATGCACGGCTTCGCGCTGAACGTGAACCCGGACAACACCTCGTTCGACAAGATCGTGCCGTGCGGCATCCGGGACGCCGGCGTGGCCTCGCTGGCCAACGAGCTCGGCCGCGAGATCACCATCGCCGAGGTGCTGCCGGTGGCCGAGAAGCATCTACGGGACGTACTCGAAGGCGCCGAGCTGCTCCCCCGCGCGGTCTGAAGGGGGCGCCGGTCATGCCTCCCGTGGACCGCCGGGAATGCACCCCCGCCATACGGGGTTGCATGGCACGTAAAGACGTGCGAATCAACGGGCGTACTCTGGTGTGCGCCGCAGAATCGAATGCCGCGTAAGCAGAAAGGGGCGCCGGTCGTGTCCGCAGTCGCACCCGACGGACGCAAGATGTTGCGTCTGGAGGTCCGGAACAGCCAGACCCCCATCGAGCGCAAGCCCGAGTGGATCAAGACCCGGGCGAAAATGGGTCCCGAATACAACCACCTCCAGGGCCTGGTCAAGAGCGAGGGTCTGCACACGGTCTGCCAGGAGGCGGGCTGTCCCAACATCTTCGAATGCTGGGAGGACCGCGAGGCCACCTTCCTCATCGGCGGTGACCAGTGCACCCGCCGCTGCGACTTCTGCCAGATCGACACCGGCAAGCCCCAGGAACTGGACCGCGACGAGCCGCGCCGGGTCGCCGAGTCCGTGCAGACCATGGGCCTGAAGTACGCCACGATCACCGGCGTCGCGCGCGACGACCTGGACGACGGCGGCGCCTGGCTCTACGCCGAGACGGTCCGGCAGATCCACGCCACGATGCCCGACACGGGCGTCGAGCTGCTGATCCCCGACTTCAACGCGGTGCCCGAGCAGCTCGCCGAGGTCTTCTCGTCCCGCCCGCAGGTGCTGGCGCACAACGTCGAGACGGTCCCGCGGATCTTCAAGCGGATCCGCCCCGGCTTCCGCTACGAGCGCTCGCTGGAGGTCATCTCCAAGTCCCGCGAGGCCGGTCTGGTCACCAAGTCCAACCTGATCCTGGGCATGGGCGAGACCCGCGAGGAGATCAGCCAGGCGCTGCAGGACCTCTACGACGCGGGCTGTGAGCTGATCACGATCACCCAGTACCTGCGCCCGACGGTGCGGCACCACCCCATCGACCGCTGGGTCAAGCCCGCCGAGTTCGTGGAGCTCAAGGAAGAGGCCGATGAGATCGGCTATGCGGGTGTCATGTCCGGCCCGCTGGTCCGCTCCTCCTACCGCGCCGGCCGCCTTTACCAGCAGGCCGTCGAGCAGCGCGAGGTCGAGGCGTCCAGTCAGGCGGTTTGACGCTCCCGGCGCGCCTTCTTGTGAAGCGTGGCACATGCTGATGACGCGGCCCGCACTCCCCCAGGACGGGGGGCGTGGGGGCCGCGTCAACGTTTCATCGGTGTTTGACCGGCAGGTCATCCGTTGGTAACACCTTTCGGTGACGATGGATGCACGCACCGCTCCCGCACCTACCCCTGCTTCTCCGAACAGATCAGAGGGAGTCACCACCATGCAGGCCGCGCCGCTCCGCGCCACCCCCGCCAACCCCGCCCTCCCGCTCCCCTCGGTCACCGGCGCCCTGCGTGCCGTCGAGGCCGTGCTGATGCGTGGCGGACAGCGCACCGCCCGTCGTAACGCCTGGACGTCGGTCCTGGAGGACCGCCGCCGCGCGAAGGACCGCCACGAGGCCGAGTACGTACTGGAGGCCGCGGCCACCCGCCGTCCGCGCGCCACGTAGACTGCGCTGTATGGCGAGGAAGGTAAACGCTGAGGGCGCTGTCGGCGCTGCCGGCGCTGAGAACACCGGGCGGCTGAAGCAGATCGCCCTGACCTACAAGATGACCCGTCGGGTCGACTCCAAGGTCGGTCTTGTCGTCGCTGGTGTAGGCATCGTCGTATTCGGCGTTCTCCTTGCCATCGGCTTCGCGATCGGCCACCCCATCTACGCGGGAATCCTGGGCTTCGTCCTGGCCTTCCTCGCGATGGCGATCGTCTTCGGACGGCGCGCCGAGCGAGCTGCCTTCGGGCAGATGGAGGGCCAGCCCGGTGCGGCGGCGGCCGTGCTGGAGAACGTCGGCCGCGGCTGGACGGTCACCCCCGCGGTGGCCATGAACCGCAGCCAGGACGTGGTCCACCGTGCCGTCGGCAAGGCCGGCATCGTGCTGGTCGGCGAGGGCAACCCGAACCGGCTCCGCGGCCTGCTGGCCGCCGAGAAGAAGCGGATGGCACGCACCGTCGCCGACGCCCCCGTCCACGACATCATCGTGGGCGACGACGAGGGCCAGGTCCCGCTGAAGAAGCTCCGTACGACCCTGCTGAAGCTGCCGCGCGTACTGCCCGGCGCGCAGGTGACGGCCGTCAACGACCGCCTCAAGGCCCTGGGCGACCTGATGAGCAACATGCCGGTCCCGAAGGGTCCGATGCCGAAGGGCATGCGGATGCCCAAGGGCGGCGGGAAGATGCGCTGAGGGCGCGATGGCCTGCGGCCGACGGCCGCTCGAATGGCAACTGCTTGATGGCATGACAGCGCCCCGGGGCTTTGGCTCCGGGGCGTTTGGTGTGTGGTGCTGGTGTGTGGTGCGTGTGTGGGGGCGGATGTCGACGGGCCCCACCACCTGCCCCCGCCCCAGATACGGACAGATACGGACCCGAACGGCTCAGATACGAACCTGTACGGCGCGCGTGAGGCGATCGTGCAACCCGCGGCCGTCCCGGTCCCAGACCACCGCCGGAATGACCACCACCAGCAGCACCGTACGCAGCACGACCCGCGGCAGCGAGATCCGGCCACCACCCTCGGCGATCACCCGCAGGCCCAGCAGCCGCTTGCCCGGCGTAAAGCCGACCGTGCCGACCGTCAGCACGCTGAGCACCGCGAAGACCACCAGCGCCCAGTTGCTCGCCGCCTGTGCCTTACCGCCACTGAGCAGGCCGTAGGCGATAAGCAGGCACAGCGCCCAGTCGATGAAGAGCGCGGCGAAGCGCCGCCCGGGGCGCGCGATCGAGCCCGACCCCTCCTCCGGGAGCCCGAGCTGCTGCCCGCGGTATCCGAACTCGACACCCATGTCCTCGGCTGCCGCGCGAGGCCCGGAGATCCACGATCCGATTGCTTGCCTGTTGTCCACCCGACAACGGTACTGCGACCGCATACGTTCCCTTCGCGGAGGTCCTGACAGGGCACAGGGGGCCTGACAACAGGGCACGCGGGCCCGACGGCGGGCGCGGCCGCCACGGGGACGGCGGGAAGCGCGCAACGGGGCGCGACGGGGCGCGACGGGCCGCCCGGGAGGAGCCAGGACACCCCGCCCGGCCGCCACCGGGATGCCCGCCGGCAGCCGCCCGGAACATCCCTCTTTGGCGCACACTGGGAGGTATGGGCGGCCGTCGCCGGTTAACCTCGGCGAAACAAATGGGTCATGCTTGGGAAATCCCGCCTGCCTATGGTCGGGCATCGCGCCACCGCACAGGGTCGCGTTCCGAGTAGCAATCCCGCGTCCGCCGACCGGTGACCGGGCTAGGAGGAGTTGGATGTTCCAGAACGCCGACGAGGCCAAGAAGTTCATCGCGGACGAGGACGTGAAGTTCGTCGACGTCAGGTTCTGCGACCTGCCCGGTGTGATGCAGCACTTCACGATCCCGGCGAAGGCGTTCGACCCGGCCGAGGAACTCGCCTTCGACGGCTCGTCGATCCGCGGCTTCCAGGCCATCCACGAGTCCGACATGGCGCTGCGCGCGGACCTGTCGACGGCTCGTGTGGACCCGTTCCGTCGCGACAAGACCGTCAACATCAACTTCTTCATCCACGACCCGATCACGGGCGAGCAGTACAGCCGCGACCCGCGCAACATCGCCAAGAAGGCCGAGGCATACCTCGCCTCCACCGGCATCGCGGACACCGCGTTCTTCGGCCCCGAGGCCGAGTTCTACGTCTTCGACAATGTCCGTTTCGAGACGAAGTCGAACGAATCCTTCTACCACATCGACTCCGAGGCCGGCGCCTGGAACACCGGCTCGGAGGAGAACAACCGCGGCTACAAGGTCCGGTACAAGGGCGGCTACTTCCCGGCCCCGCCGGTCGACCACTTCGCCGACCTGCGCGCCGAGATCTCCCTGGAGCTGGAGGCGGCCGGCCTTGAGGTCGAGCGCCAGCACCACGAGGTCGGCACGGCCGGCCAGGCCGAGATCAACTACAAGTTCAACACCCTGCTCGCCGCCGCCGACGACCTGATGCTCTTCAAGTACATCGTCAAGAACGTCGCCTGGCGCAACGGCAAGACCGCGACCTTCATGCCCAAGCCGATCTTCGGTGACAACGGCTCCGGTATGCACGTCCACCAGTCCCTGTGGCAGGGCGGCAGCCCGCTCTTCTACGACGAGCAGGGCTACGCGGGCCTCTCGGACACCGCCCGCTACTACATCGGCGGCATCCTCAAGCACGCCCCGTCGCTGCTGGCCTTCACCAACCCGACGGTGAACTCCTACCACCGCCTGGTCCCCGGCTTCGAGGCCCCGGTCAACCTGGTCTACTCCCAGCGCAACCGCTCCGCGGCCATGCGTATCCCGATCACGGGCTCGAACCCCAAGGCCAAGCGCGTCGAGTTCCGCGCCCCGGACCCGTCCTCGAACCCGTACCTCGCCTTCTCCGCCCTCCTCCTCGCGGGCCTGGACGGCGTCAAGAACAAGATCGAGCCGGCCGAGCCGATCGACAAGGACCTCTACGAGCTCGCCCCCGAAGAGCACGCAGGCGTCCCCCAGGTCCCCACCTCCCTCCCGGCCGTCCTCGACGCCCTCGAAGCCGACAACGAATACCTCCAGCAGGGCGGCGTCTTCACCTCCGACCTCATCGAAACCTGGATCGACTACAAGCGCACCAACGAAATCGCCCCGATCCAGCTGCGGCCGCACCCGCATGAGTTCGAGCTTTACTTCGACATCTAAAGATCATGGTCGGCCGGCCTGGGCGGGAGCCCTGGAAACATGCCGTGACCTGCGAGAACTCTGCTCAGTAGTTCTCATCGTCACTACTTGCTTTCCACCCCCTTGTGCACCGCGTGTGCACCGGACGGCCAATCCTCTGACTTGGTGTCAGAAACGCTGCGAGGGCCGCTACTCCGTAATCGGGGTAGCGGCCCTCGCTGGTTCGCCCAAGCTCTGTACCGCGCCAGCCTCCTTGGCCTCACAATGATGAGCCGGGTCGGTGACTTGCGGGGATCTTCCCCGTGGAACGGTGACCTGGCCCTTGCCTATTGGGCGACGGTTTCCATCAGGTGTCCTGCGGACTGCGCGGACAGTTAACCCCCTCCGGCCAGCGCTTCCTGCCGCGGGCTGCTGAGAGCTCGTAACACGATCTTGCATCACCTGACAGCAGTTGCCGCCGGAGCTGGGCTTCGGATACGGGCAGACCCACTAGCAAAGGCTTGGCCGCTGGCAGGAGGCTGGGGTGTTCGAGGCCCCGCATCGCAGACTCCTGGCCGAGTTGCACGCGGCCGGGCGGATCGACTGGACGCGCGCATGCGTGGATGCCTCCTACGTGCGCGCGAAAAAGGGGGCGAGGCCACGGGCCCGTCCCCGGTCGACCGCCGCAAAACAGGCAACAAGCACCCCCTGATCAGCGACGGCGACGACATTCCCTTCCACGTGATCACCACCGCTGCCAACGTCAACAACGTCACGCAGACCCTCACACTGATCGACAGTGTTCCTCCGGTCGCCGTCCGGGCCGGACAACCCCGCAAGCGCCCGGACGCCCTGCGGGGCGACAAGGACTACGACAGCAACCCCCATCGCAGTTAGCTGCGCAAACGCCGCAGCATGCCGGTCACCTCCAGCCGGGATGAACCCGACATTATCGACCTCGGCAAGCTCCGCTACGTCGTCTACCAGACCTTCACCCAACTCCACCAGTTCAAGCGCCTTGCCGTCCGCTGGGAACGACGTCTCAATCCACAGGCACCGTGATCATGTTACGAGTTTCCAAACAGTCCCTGCCTTGCTGAATTAAGGCATCGGAGGCGTTCGGGCAGCGCCTTATTGATCAAAACTGATTACTTGCAATCAAAAGCGCAGAGCTCAAGTGTCGGTGACTTTAAGATCAGAGGATGACTATCGCTATGGCAGAGCCGGAGGAGCCGGAGGGAAACTTCGTCTCGCGAATCGTCAAGGTAACCCCCGAAATTGCGGCAACTTTCCTGTCCCGGGATTCAGTCAATAGACGACTGGACATGGGGCAGGTGAGATCCCTGACGGAGACCATTCTCCGTGGTGAATGGAAGTTGACTCATCAGGGAATCGCCTTCGACGAGACCGGTGCACTCCTCGACGGCCAGCATCGCCTCCATGCGATTATCGAGGCCAACACTCCCGTAGAGATGCTCGTCTTCGACGGGGTGGCGAGAGAAGTTTTCCCGGTTCTCGACACCGGAAAGCGTCGGAGTGCAGCGGATACGCTGTTGTCGACCGGCGCGAAATACCTGCACCTGCTTTCCTCCACCATCCGTCACGTGATTCTCTTCAAGACGATGCCGAACGATCCCTGGAGCGGTGCCCGGGCTCACGTATCGAACGACCGGATCCTAGCCGCATACAACGAGGATAGAGACAGGTACGGGGAGGCGGTGACCATCGGTCGTGAGCTTTCCAAGCACCTGTTCGCGAGTCAGACGGCGGCGGCGGTGGGGTTTTTCGTGACCACTGATGTGGCGCCTGCCGCGGATATCGACGAGTGGATTTCGGGTCTCAAGTCCGGTGCGAGTCTGGATCCTGGCGATGCGAGGCTCGCTCTGCGAGAGGTGCCGAGGGACACACAGAAGCGGGGTTCCAAGCGCAGGATGGGCATGCGGGACCAGGTGGCAATCTATATCAAGGCATGGAACTCCTGGGTTGAGCCGGAGAAGGCCAGCGAATTGCGTCTTCGGCGTTTGAGAAAGAGGGAGAAGATGCCGATTCCGGTCGAGGTGAAATTCGAGCGCTAGGAACGCGTTGGAGATCTCAGGGCAGGTCGCTGCGAACAATCACCTTGCCGGCCTCCCCCAGCACGGCTACCTCCCGGCCCAGGGACTTGGCGAGCCGCTCGACAAAATCGCGCGAAATCGAATGCGAGGAACCATCTGAACTCTGCGCTACAATGACTACGCTCTCGCCTTCCCAGGAGGAGCGGACGGCCTCCCAGCCGATCTTTGCGAATGACGACGCAATGAACTTCTCTTCGCTGATCCGGCGAATTTCCCGAGACGGCCGCCTCGGTGCCCCGTCCGCCCGTAGCTCGTATCTTTCGATCTCCGCCATGCGGTGATCGAGCTGTCGAGCAATAAGGAGGATCTCCTCCGTCATGTCCGCTTCGGATCGCTGCACCGTGTTCGAGAGGTTATCCCTCGACGAAATTACACTGATGCTCCGCATTTCGTTCTCGAACTCCGGCCAACTTCTCTGGAAGGCGCGTTCCAACCTTTCGCGCGGGATTGCCAGGCCGACCGAGGCGTCATTGAGGTCGAAAAGAAGCTTCTGTACGTCGTCTTTGCTATCCCCGATGACGGCCTGGAACTGACTGAGAGGGCTGATGAGATCGGTCGTTTTCATGCCGATTAAGAACGGGACGACATAGCCACCCTCGACTTGCTTGGAAAGGGCCCCGGCCTCAAAGTTAATCCAAGTGGAAGACTGATTCTCCGGGGTTGTGCAGATGATCCCAAAATTTGTTTCAGAAAGCTCGTCGGTGATCTCTCGAACCCCTCTCCTCCCTGCGGAAATGTCCAGACTAGAGAGCCAGGGGTTGATGTATTGGAGGACGTCCGGTAACCAGGACCACAGAGCTTCGGCGGTCTTCTTGGAGCGCTCTCCTGACCAACTCAGAAATACCTTGATAGCGATCTCCTTCCATTTTGGTCAGCGGGCTGATTGATTGAATTCGAATCGACCGACCTCACGCGCCGCCTTGAGCAGGAGCGCCTGTTCCGCCTTCAGCAATCCGTACGACTCACGGACGTAGGACAGGAACCTGTTTCCTGGATGGCGAATCAGGGTGGATTTGCTTGGTCCGACTCCGTCCCAGTTCGCCAAAAGGGCGTCATAGGTGGCTGCGTGCGCGCAAAATTCGAGGATCACGGGCGGCATTTCTCCCCCGATGATCAGGTCACCCCGGGCGGTGATGATGTCCCGCATCTTCTGGGCCGTCGGGGCGAACACTGCTTCTACCCACATGCGCCACCGAGCCTCCTCCAGTTCCGGCAGCGGAATCTCGGTCGGGCCTACACCAATAGGCAGAATGTAGCGCCTACAGTACTCTCTCCACGCCTTCTCGTTCGTTTCCGTTAGAACGAGCAGTGGGCCATAGAGGTCTTTTAATTGACTGCTCACCCGGTCGATTCGCGCTTCCCTCAAAGATCTGCGAGTCTCCCCTTGATGGTTCAGCCAGTAAGCCATGATGGCAATCAGGATGCTGGTACAGGCCGTTACCATTGCTGCGATCATCGAAATCTCCATGGCGCCGCTTCGTGCGATATTGAAGCATGGGGCAGGAGCATCTCGCCACCTTGCGAACAGTGATAGCCTCGGCATGCAAAGTGAAAGTCGCGAATAATTAGTCGTACTATTTTCCGACTGTTACTGCAATGGTCCCATTCTGCCGCGATGGCGGTTGCATGGTCCGCAAAGTCTTTCGAGTCACCCGAAAAGCTCGCAACACGAACATGCGATGGCCTTCTTGAGGCGTCGCCCGTCGAGACGGCCTCCCCGACGGACGGCGAGGCGCTTGAACTGGTGCAGGAGTGCAACGGAGTATGGGCAACTCCCTAACTACCATCACGCTTCCGGTCGGGCTGTGCCGTCATAAGCCCATGCCTGGCCGGTCTGCCGGTACTCCTCCACGGGGATCGGTGCGACACCAGTCCGCATGCGGGCGGTGTAGAGCAAGCCATCGAGGTGGTCGACCTCGTGGTGGATGAGTCTGGCGAGGCCACGCTCGTACACAGTGGTCACGGTCTCGCCGGCCAGGGCGGTGGTCTCGACAGTGATCTTCAGGGGGCGCGGGACGAGGCCGCGAACGTCGAAGAAGCTCAGGCAACCCTCGTAGTGCTCGTCCACCTTGCCGGACCGGGTGGTGATCTTTGGGTTGAGGAGGATGATCGCGGGTGCGTCGCCAGGCGGTTGTACGACCGCAGCGGCGCGTGCGATACCGATCTGCGGGGCCGCGATACCCATTCCCTTGGCGAAGGGGTGGACCTGGCCGATCCGTTCCATGGCGGCGAAGAGCTCGTCTGTGATGCGCTCTGCCTCGTCGCGTTCGGCGGGCAGGTCGAAGGCGCGGGCTGGTTCGGTGAGGATGCCGGCACCGTGTTGGACGACGCCGAGGTCTCGCATCTGCTGGCTGGGCCGCACGTCAATCACCTGAACTCCCCTTGATCTGAGTCGCGTTCGGTCCGTGCCCGAAACCGCCACTCCAGACGGTACCGAGCGTGCAGGGCCGGTGTAGTCGTGATCCACGTGAATTGCCGTAGTTCACCGTCGTCGCTGCGGACGGGAGGGGTTCGCAGCGGGGAGGCTTCGGCGGTCATGGAAGTCTCGGTGCCCCACACGACGGGGTCAAGGGCGGCAGGGAAGGCGAGCTGGACTTCGAGTTGTTCGGTGGGCAGGCGGACGGCTCGCTGGAACCAGTTGCCCCACTTGTCATCGCCGACGGTGTAGGCGTACTCGATCCACACGGACTCGCCGGGGTAGAGGGGGAAGCGGCCGTGCTCGTTGTCGAACAGCAGCCACACCTCCTTGAAAGCGTCGCGGTCGTGCTTGGCCTGCCACCGCATCGCCTCGCCGCGGCAGGTGGCGGTGAGGTCGAGTTCGTCCCAGGTCAGCGGGTGGGCTCGGTAGTGCGCGTTCGATTGCTCAGGGTCGCCGGGGTAGCGGTCCACGGAGATACGGATCAGGTAGCGGGTCACCGGTTCCTCGCCGGTGTTCCGCAGCCGTCGGCGCATGGTCAGCCGGTACGAGGTGCCGTCGTACTGGAGCCGTGCCGCGTCGTGTTCGACGACGAGGGCCGATCCGGTCGCATACGGCTGGTCGGGCCCGCGCTGGGCGGGCGGCGCCGCCGGCCGCCGGTTACGAGCTTTTGCCTGCTCATAGTCGCACCAGCGTCTCCAGATCGCCTTCCCGGCGTTCAGTGCCTCGTCGGCGAGACGTGAGAACTCCTCGCTGGGCTTGTGGCGGCCCGACTCCACGTGGCTGACGTAGGACGGGTCGAAGCCCATGGCCAGCGCCAACGCCCTCTTGGACATGCCGCGTACTTCCCGCCAGCGCGCCACCTCGGCTGCGTAGTCCTCGGCCGCCTGCTCGGCGGTGATCTCCTCGCCTTGCGCTTCCATCGAAGCCCCGCGTCATCGTTGGTGAGCATGAATGAACCGTGAGTGATCCAAGTTCACCATCCCGTCACGGCCTACGTCGCCGCTTTCCTTCCCTTACTGGCCCGGATCGACCCCCGGGCGGATGAAGGAGGCGAAGCACCATGCGCGTGCTCTACTTGCTCAACATCTCCAACCCCGACCGGCTTTCGGCCGACTCAGGGTGGATCTTCGCGGACCTGCTTGCCCCAGCGCTGGCGGATGCCGGAGCGGAGGTGACGGTCGCGGCCCCGGCTCCGGCCGGGGATGCACGCTGCGGATTCCACCGGACGAAGGTGCCGGGGACGAAGTACCGGGCCCGCTTCTCCGCGGACATCGACGAGCTGGTGGCACCGATCCGGGCGGAGAAGCCCGACGTGGTCGTGGCCAATCAGATCGAGGAGGCCCCGGCGATCCGCACGGCCTTACTGGAGGCCGGATCCAACGCCCTACTGGCCGGCTACTGCCACTACCTGCCGTTCTCCTTCACGGGCGGCGGCCAGCTTCAACTCGACCCGTCCCTGAACGACGCGGCGCTCGGACGGCCGGTACTGCTGGCGTTCGCTGCCGGACTGGCCGCCTGTGACCGAGTGCTGGTCCACTCCTCCACGGCGGCGTCCTGGGTGTCGGCGGCGGCCGCCCGGACCACTCTGGACCTTGGCGGGAAGCTGCGAGTGGTGCCTGCCCCGCGTGACGAGCGTCTGGTACGCGACCCCGCCACCACGCGGCCCGCCTCCGGCGCCGGGGCGATCGGCGTCTACAACCACCGGCTGTACGCGCACTACGGCACCGGGCAGTTCGTGGACCTGGCCCGCGACCTGGTCGCGTCCGGCACCGTCAAACTGCGGGTCATGGACCTATTCGGCCAGCGCCGGGCGGAGCGCAAGGGTCTGGACGACAGCCCCGAGAAGATGCGTGACCAGCTCGCCGCCCTGCCGCACGTGCAGGTCGTCTCCGACCGGGGCGACCGCGTCCGCTACAAGGAACTCCTGGCCGGCGCGCGCTTCGGCATCGCCCCGTTCCGGCCGGGCTGTCCCTGGTCCATGAGCGTGATCGACTGCCAGGGCATGGGCCTTCCGGTCATCTCGCCCCGCCTTGGCTGGCTCGCCGAGCACATCGACCCCGAGCTGTGCTTCACCACCCCGGCCGAGGCCGTCGCCTTGGCCGAACGGCTCGCCACGGACACCGAATTCCATGCCCTGCACGCAAAGCGGGCTCACACCTCCACCGCCGACTTCACCCCCGCCCTGATCGCGGCCCGCTACCTGGAGGCCGTCTCGTGAACAGCTTCGACGCGGTTCTCCTCTCGTACGACGAGCCGATGGCCACCTCTCTGCACTCCCGGCTCCAGCGCACGCTCGGCGGGGCGGTCAAGCGTCTGCACGGCGTACACGGGATGCGTCGGGCCTACCGTCTGTGTGCCGAGGTCGTCGACCACGAGCAGTTCTTCCTAGCCGACGGAGACTTTGCCATCGACACCGGCTTCGACCCCGCCTCGGTGGAGCCGCTGGACGAGGGCGCGTCGATGCGGGTGTGGCGGGCGGTCAACCCGGTCAACGGTTTGACCTACGGCTACGGCGGGCTCAAGCTCATCCGCCGCAGTGCCCTGCGCGAGATGGGAGAGGCCGTGGATGTGCTCGCCGCCCTGCCCGGACGGATCGAGTTCGCCCAGCAGACCGCGGGGATCACGAGGTTCAACCAGAGCCCCTTCCACGCGTGGAAGGCCGGTTTCCGCGAGTGCGCGATGCTCGCCCGCGGCAGCGAGTACGGGATGGCCGACGACGACGCCCGCCGACGGGTGGAGGCGTGGACGACCAGTCACAGCGGCGAGTTCGCCGCCTACGCGGCCACCGGAGCCCGGGATGGCGTCGCTTTCGCCCGCGAAGCCGCCTGCGCCCCGCAGCGGTTCGGCCATCTCAATGACCCTGCCTGGCTGCGGGCCAGGTTCACCACCGCCCACGGAGACCAGGCGGTGGCCGGATGACCGGCCCGCTCGTTCTCATCGAGCCGTACGCGAACCGCCTGGGCGGGCATCACCAGCGCACGCTGGTAGTCCTCGCCAGAGTCCGACCCGGCAGCCTGGTCATCGCCCCGCACGGGATTGCAACCGAGACGGTCGACGCCCTGCGTGAGGCGGGGGCCCGGTTGGTCACCGGACCGTCTGGGCATCAGGCGTGCGTCCTGCTGGTCGCCTCCCGGCTGGCAGCCAGCATCTCCGCGGCCGGACAGCGATTGCTCCGGTCGCGCCGCTGGCCCCGCCGGATGCGGCGGTTGCCGCACCAGGTCACCCTCATCGCCCGCTGCCTCACCGAAGGGGCAGCGTTGCGGACCGCGCGTCGGCTGGAGTCCCGGGCCGACGCGGTGGTGATCCTGACCGCCAGCGAGGCTCTACACGGAGCTGCCGCCCTCCTGGGTGACCAGCCACACCTGCGGTTCGTCCACGAGGCGGTCACCGACGAGGACGCCGTCGTGCGGATGCTCGGCCGGCTCGCCCGCCAGGGCGAAGGGCGGGTGATCGCGGTGTATCCGACACAGGCTGTCGCCGACCAGTTCGCCGCGGCCTTCCCCCGCCTGCCCGCCGTGGTCGGCGGCTTCTCGGTCGATGACGGCCACCGCCTGACCGCAGGCGAACGCGAGGGCGGCCGTGCCGCGTTCGGCATCCCCTCCGCCGAGGCCGTGGTGTGCCTCGTGGGCGGGTGGTGGCCCTACAAGGACATCGCCGTCATCGACGCCGCCCTGTCCCGGCTCAAGGAGCCCCTGCACCTGGTGGTCACCGGTTTCCCACTCGACGAAGCCCTCCTCCAGCGGTGGCGAGCCCAGCCCGGCCTGCGGGTGCACACCGTGCCCGGCCCGGTCAGCGAAGCCGTACTGCGGCTCGTGTACGCCGCCGCCGACGCCGCCCTCGTCACCCGCCACCGCGGGACCGGCAAGGAGTCCGGGCTCGCCATGGACGCCGCCCGCCTCGGGGTTCCCCTGGTCGTCTCCGACCACGACCCCGCCCTCACCGCCCGTCTTCGCAGCCAGCCTTGGGCCCTTACGTTCCCCGCCGGCGACCCGGCCGCCCTCGCCGAAGCTCTGCATACCGTCGTCCGCCAGCCACCTCCGCTGCCCGGCCCCGAAGCTCCCGGCCTGCTGGGGATGCGATCGGCCGCCGAGCAGGCCGGCTTCCTCACCCGAACCTTCTCCTCACTGTGTACGAAGGAGTCCCGATGCTGAGCACCCCTCCCGCGCTGATCGCCATCGTCGGCCCCGTAGAACCCGCCCTGCTGGCCGCCTGGGTCCGCCACTACCGGTGGCTGGGTGTCGAGCGATTCCTGATCGCCTTCCACTTCCCCGAGCACGTGCCCGACCAGCAGCGGCACGAACTCCAGGCCGCCAGCCGCGAACTGGGCATCATCCCCACCGGCACCAGCACCGGCCCGTGGCACGAGCGCACCAACACCCAGCTCAGAGACGCCCTGCGGCACCGGGCCGGCCCGGGCTGGCACCTGCTCGCCGACGCTGACGAGTTCCAGCAGTACCCCGCCCCACTGGGTGAGGTGATCGCCCAGGCCGAGAAGTCCGGGCACCGCGTGGTGGGCGGCCTGATGCTCGACCGGATCTCCGCGAGCGGGCGCCTGACCGGCTGGCGGCCCGAAGGCGGACTGGACCTCGCCTATCCCCTCGGCGGGCACCTCACCCACCGACTCCTGCACGGAGACCCGCGCAAGATCGTGCTCGCCCGCCACGATGTCACCGTGGCGGGCGGCAACCACAGGGCCCCTGGGCACCGGCCGGATGCCGACCGCATCTGCGCGGTTCACCACTTCAAGTGGCGCTCGGGCGTCCTGGATGACCTCCGCCGCCGGGTCAAGCACTTCTCGACCGGCACATGGCAGGAAGAGACCCCGTCCGTGCGCGACGAGGCCGGCCGCCTCCTGTCGCACGTCGGCCGACACGGCGGCGTGATCAACACCAGCGATCCGCGGTTCGCTTTCCGCCGGGTGAGCCTGGACCGCATGCCGTTCAACTGGCCCAGCGAGGCCCGCAGCATCGTCACGGCCTGGCGACCGCACGTCGCGCACCAGCAGAATTGGAGACAATGAAGGCGCCCACGCACAGCTCCTCGTGGAAGGGATGACCGCGTGCCCCTCGCCGTTCTCCTGGCCGGTATTACCGGCTCCGGGAAGACCACCGTCGCCCAAGCCCTGGCCGACCACGGCTACACGCGACTGTCCGTGGACGAGGAGGTGCACCGCCTCCACGGCCGATACGGCGTGGACTATCCCGAGCACACCTACTTCGAGCGCGAACGGCCCGTGGTCGAGGCGGTCCGGGCACGGTTCGTCAAGGAGCTGGAGGCCGGGAACGACGTCGTCCTGGACCACGGGCTGTGGCGGCTCTCAGAGCGCGACGCCTGGCGTCAGGCTGCCCGCGAAGCGGGCGGCTACCCGGTCGTGGTCTACCTCCCTGCCGGCAGGGAGGAGCTGCTGGGACGCCTCGCCGAGCGCAACCAGCGCGAGGACGCCAACGCTCTCACCGTCACCCCCGAAGCCCTTGACGACTTCTTCGCCCGATTCGACCCCCCGGGCGACGATGAAGAGGTCATCGTCTGTACCGGAGACCTGGACGCACTCGTGGTGGCGCTGTCTTCGGTCAAGCACAGGCAGGGCTGAAGCAGGCCCGCTCACGGCTCGATATCACCGACCATGGCGTGGTCCGCCACGCGCTTGGCGTTGGCTGCGATCGCTGCTCTGCTCGCGCACTGTCGTGGGCACGGGCTGAGGTGCGGACACGTTACCCGTTGCTCGCCGTCGCTTGGTGGGGAGCCTCAACTGCTGCTGGCTGCAGTGGTGACGTCCCAAAGAAAGCCTCGAAGATGAAATCGAACTCGCAAGCTGTCGTTTCCTCGAACACGGGCAGCCCACGAATGGCCTCGGCGGTTGTGTAGCGCTCGCAGAACGTGCGGGCCCGGTCGTTCTTATTGTTCGACTCGTTTACCTGGAGCTCGGGGTAGTACGCCTCGATTGCCCCGCGCTCCCAGACGTAGACGTCCTCGTGACGAAGCATCCGCAGCAGCTCCAACTTCATCTTCTTCAGCTCCGGATCTTTGGCTTCTGCGAGGATCCGTCGAGCGGCGCCGGAAGCGGAGCGGGCGAAGAACGCTCTCACTGCTGCATCCACTTCCTCGAACTCGCATAGCCCTCGGGCGTACTCTTCGCTCTTGAGCTGCGCATGCTCCCACAGAGCGCGTGCGCTGCCGCTTTTGCTGAGGCTCTTGAGAGTGCTAGCGGATACGTTGACGTCCTCGTCCTCCACCAGTTCGTTGACCTTAGTGACAACCCGGTCACGCAATCGGTGACACTCGTCGCTCGCACCAAGTTTGTCGAACCCGTCGAGCACGGCGTCCAGGTCCGCGACGACCGCGACTCGCATCTCGAAGCGCTGGAAGAAGCCGCGGTACCGCTCGATGCTGCCTTTGCCTTCGACCTTGGCGATCGCCGCACCGTGCTTGTCGAAGTCCCACCGCGGGCTGAGGGTACGCGCGATGTGAGGGATGAGAGTGCGGTCGCTAGGGCCTTCCACGAGGAGCACTGAGGTGGCGAAGAAAGCTGCCTCGTTGTTCTCGTGCGTGATGATCTCGAACTGATCGCGGGCGTCCATGTCTGACAGGTCGATCACACAAGTCCGGCTGGCTGGCGGTTCCAACGTGTGGTCCTTGACGACCTTCACAAAGGTGCCGGTCACGCCGGGCGCACAGAAGGCCGACGAGTGTGTGCTGACCAGCACATCGTTGAAGCCGGAGAACATGGTCAGGGCCTCGAAGAGTTTGCGCTGTGCCTGCGGATGCAGAAACACCTCGGGCTCCTCGAACAGCAGCAGAGAAGGCTGCTGGGCGCTGTCCGACTGGGTCGGCTCTGCGGTCTTCAGGTCTACGTAGGCGCGCAGGAGGGCAAACGCCACTGACCGACGCAGGCCGTCGCCCTTGGTCTTGAACGGGCCGCTGATGCCGTCGTTTACAGCGATCTGCGCCTCTTCCAGCAGGCTACGCAGGCGCGGCGGGGGAATCTCCAGGCGAACGCTGGCACGAGGGAAGGAGTCCTGGAGGTTTCGTTGGATCAGCGACTCGATCTTCCGTACCTCCGGCAGCCGACCGTCCGACTCGCTGCCGTCCTCCCGTGAAACGACGTTCAGCTGGTTCCGAAGCTGTTCGAAGGAGGCTTCCAGTTGCGGTAGTTGATGCTTGATATCTCCGAACAGGATGGACAGCAGACGTCCGAATGTCGCTGTCGAGGTCGTCTTGAGATCTTCGTTGAGTTCCTTCACAGCCGGGATGTAGATCGGCTCTGGTAGCAGCGGAGCAACCGACTTGTCCAAGCCGGTCATCAGCGGATCGTCGCCCGTGGTGTATTCACTGTCCTTGAGATTAGCGACGTCTTCGTCCCATTGCCGTCTCACAGCAGAACGGGTGATCTTGCCGGAAAGTTTGGCGAAGATCCCCGGATAGGTGCGCTGGACGTTCGCCTCAAGCTCCTCGGCAGAGATCTTGGGCCTGATTACCTCCTCCAAAACCTTCTTATGGAAGCGCGGGTCGCTCGGGACTTTCCGGACTACCTTCATCGAGCCCTTGCCGACTCCCTCGTACGTCCGCACCAGGGTGAGACGTCCATCCTCAACCACAGGCCCGATACGTGAGCGGTGACCGTCCTCAAGACGCTGCAGATCTGCCGCATCGACACCGGCGAAGCTGAGCTGGATGCGGATGGGTCGCGCCGGGTTCAAGAAGTCGGTGTCGACCGCAGATCCTGAGCGAAGGAACATGTTGAGGGCCTGGAACACCGAGGACTTCCCAGCATTGTTCTCGCCGATGAGGCAGCCGAACCGGGAGAAGGGCATGTCCACGTGGCTCAGCCCGCGGAAGTTATCAATCCTGATGTGTTCGAGGCGCATGGTGCTCCAGAGGATTTGAGCCGAGCGAACATCGTAGAAGCGCACGTGCCATTGGCGCAGGAGTTAACCGAAGTCGACCGATGCGTCGGAAGTGAACAGGTGCTGACCCTGGGAAGTCGGAACTCAAGGCAACTGACCTAGTCGCGGGCGACCGGACTGTAACAGCGCGATCACCCACCGCACCGGGATAACCCGCAGCCTGTCCTGCTGCGCTCACACCGAACGGGCGTCGCGCCGGACCGAGTTGGCGGCGTGGTCACCTATCCGACGGAGGGGCCGGGATCGCCCTTCTAAGATCGGACCCGATGCCCTCTGACTGTCCGCCAGGGCCAGTGATCGATTGCCGCCGTGGTGTCGGCGGGCGGCAGTGAGAGATGTTCGACTTCGGCCTGGAGGTCGTCGGCTGCCTCCGGACCGGCAAGGTGGCTCCCAATGGGCAATTGCTGCAGTTCAAGGGCTTGCCCAACCTGCACTTCGACACCTAAAGGGCGCGGCGGCCCCGGGTGCGCACGGGGTCACAACCACAACTTGCACTGCCGTCAGGTGTGACAGCGAGGGTCGCCATCTCCAGCAGGAGGTGGCGACCCTCGCTTGTGCGCCTGCGACTTCGGAGAGCGGGGCGTCTAGGGTGAGAGGGTGGCGAATTTCGAGGTCGTGACAGTCGTTGCCGCACCCCCGGACCAGGTGTTCGCGGTATGCCTGGATGCGCAGGCGCACACCCGCTCGATGGCCTCGTCGTCGGAGCGAGCGGTCGACGGCAAGACCAGCGGCGAGTTGTCGCTCGGTGACACAGTGACCTTCCAGGCTCGGCATTTCGGCCTGACCTGGCGACTCAAGGCCCGTATCACCGCATACGACCGGCCCCGACGGTTCGTGGACGAGCAGGAGTCCGGGCCCTTCAAGCGATGGCATCACGCCCACCACTTCGAGCCGGACGGCGCCGGTGGCACCGTGATGAGGGACGTTATTGACTTCGCCTCGCCTCTGGGGCCGGTCGGGCGCATCGTCGACAGAATCCTCCTGAGCCGGTACATGCCGCACCTCATCAGAGTCCGCAACGCCTACCTGGCCGGCACTTTCGGCTGAGGAAACACTCGGCTCACAACAGCCCTCTCCCCTCCCCCTCGGCACTCCGATTGACCCGTTTCGAGGCAAACTGGAGGTATGCCCGAGTTGCCAGAGGTTGAGTCGCTGTCGCGGTTTTTGGGTGAGCGGCTGGTCGGCCGTTCCGTTGCCCGGGTGTATGCGGTTGCCGTCCATGCGCTCAAGACCTACGACCCGCCGGTCACCGCGCTTGAAGGCCGGACGTTCGACGGCGTGACCCGGCGCGGGAAGTTTCTCGATCTTCGGGTCGGGGAGCTGCATCTGGTCCTGCACCTGGCCAGGGCGGGGTGGGTGCGGTGGAGTGACAGGCTGCCGGTGGTGCCGCCGCGGCCCGGGAAGGGGCCGTTGGCGCTTCGGGTGCGGCTCGGGCGGCCGGATGACGGGGCGGGGTTCGATGTGACCGAGGCGGGGAGTCAGAAGCACCTTGCGGTGTATGTCGTACGGGATCCGCGGGAGGTGCCGGGGGTGGCGCGGCTGGGGCCGGATCCGCTCGATGAGGGGTTCAGTCTGGCGGACTTCGGTGCGTTGTTGGACGGTGAGCGGCGGCAGATCAAGGGGGTGCTGCGTGATCAGAGCGTGCTCGCCGGGATCGGGAACGCGTACTCGGACGAGATTCTGCACACCGCCCGGATGTCGCCGTTCAAGTTGGCGGCGAAGCTCTCCGAGGAGGAGGTGGAGCGGCTGTACGCGGCGGTGGGCAGCACGCTCAGGGAGGCGGTCGAGCGGTCCCGTGGACTTGCGCTGAAGGATCTCAAGGCGGAGAAGAAGAGTGGGCTGCGGGTGCACGGGCGGAAGGGGGAGCCGTGTCCGGTCTGCGGGGACACGGTGCGTGAGGTGTCGTTCAGTGATTCGGCTCTGCAGTACTGCCCGACCTGCCAGACGGGTGGCAAGCCCCTGGCGGACCGGCGGCTGTCCCGCCTACTGAAGTAGCTGAAGAAGCTGACGAAGGTGAAGTAGGTGAAGTAGGCGAGCGGGGGGTCGGCGGCCGGTCCGTCAGGGGCGACCGTCAGTCCCCGGGGCCGTCGGTCGCGAGCAGCTCGCGTAGTTCGGTTACCGCCTCGCGGAGCCGGTCGGCGAAGGTCTGCATCTGGTCGGCCACCGCCAGCGGGGTGCTCAGGTAGAGGTGGAAGCGGTCCGGCAGCAGGACGTAGGCGACGCCGATGCAGCGGCTGCTGGTGGAGCCGAAGCCGAAGTACTGGATGTTTTCGGATGGGGCGGAGCTGGTGCTCAGGTAGTCGTCCCGCATGGTCAGCCAGCCCGGGGTCCGGTAGAGGGCGGGCTGTTCGGTGACGCCGAGTTCCGCGCCGCGGCGGCGCTGGATCAGCTCCAGTTCCCACAGGTGCTGCTCGGGCGCGTCACCGGCCTGGCACTCCTTGGCGCGTGCCACATGCTTCGCCGCGGCGGCCCGGAAGGCGGTCCGGCGGGCGTCCGGGGAGGCCGTCGGGTCCTCCATCGCGGCGACGAACGCCTGGATCTCCGGGGTGACCACGCGCATCGCCTCGGTCCGGCCGTGCCGCCACTGGCGGGTGGCGATCGACTCGTACGTGGCGCCCAGCCGTCCCTTGGCGCGCTGGTGGGCCAGTTGGTAGGCGAGCTGGACGAAGGCGTCCGGGGAGGAGCCCAGCGCCTTGGCGGTGGTGCTGCCGAAGTCGTCGAAGGAGACCGTCCGGGTGGCGGTGTGCGCCCCGTACTCCGCGAAGGCGTCGGCGGCGGAGCGCACCTGTGCCCGGAGGGTGTCGTCCAGCTCGAAGATGACCGGCTCGACGGACGGGAGTCCCTGGGAGCGGGCTCCGGACCGGCGGGCGTGTTCCTCGGCCGGGGCGCTGAGCAGGGCGTCGGTGAAGCTGAGGATGGTGGTGCCGTCCAGCTCGCAGTGCTCGACGTTGATGCCCGCCCGGCCGTCCGCGAAGACGATCAGGGAGACGGCCTTGTCGAACCAGCGGTTGCCGCGGTCGCCGTACAGCAGCTGGTCGCAGGCCTGCTGGGTGTCCTCGGGGGCGAAGTCCTCCAGGCAGAGGCAGAAGAGGGCTGTCTCGATGTCGTCCAGCGCCTCGGCGTTGCGGGGGTGGCGGGTGCGCAGGGACTCCCGGGCGGCGGCCCACTCCGCGCGCGCCATGGTGGTGAGATGGCCGACCGAGGTGCCGGCCGCGGCCGGTTCGGCGCCGGCCTTCTGTACGGCGCGCAGGCCCGCTTCGAGGTCGTCCAGGCTGTGCGGGACACCGTCCGCGCCGAGCACCTCCATCCGGAACATGTTGCCGCGGTGGAAGACCACGATGTGCCGGGCGCCGGAGGGGCCCGGCCAGGCGTCGGTGTAGGGGCTGCGGACGGTGTCCTGTGCCGCTCCGGGGATCCGGGTGGCGGAGAACAGGTACTTGTTCTGGACCATCGACTGGGGGACGCCCCGCTGGACCACCGGAGGGATGCTCTCCTGGTCGAGTTGGCGCTTGTAGCCGACGGCGCCGGCGATGAGTCCGGCCGCCCGCTCCAGCTGCGACTGCGGCTGCTCGGGGGCGGGGTCCCGGAACAGGAAGAAGAAGTTGGCGTTGAGGGCGATCCGGTCCCGGCGGCCCAGGTAGCGGTACGGCCAGAAGGTGTCGAGCCAGCTGTGGACGCCCTCGGTGGCGTCGTACTCCTCCAGTGCCGTGTGCAGCACCCGGCCGGGGCCGCCGGGGCGGAGGAAGGCGGCCACCTCCGCCTCGGTCGCAGCCCGCTCGTCGGCGGTCAGCAGCGGCGCGCACCAGGCGAGGAACCTTTCGCAGCTGGCTTCCAGTGTGGGCAGCGGCACCCGCGGGAGGCTGTCCTCCTGGGCGAAGGTCGTCATGGCGGCCCTTTCCTGACTGTTATTCAATTCTGCTCTCTCGATTCGGGTCGTGGGGAGCTGTGCTGTCGCTTGTTCGGGGAGCTGTGCTGTCACTTATTCATGGTCGCGCCGTCACTCGCCGTGTACGTCATCCCGTGGGGTGGGGCGCGGGGAGGTTTCGGGGCGGCGCGGGGTCCGGGCCGTCCGCTAGTCCAGCAGCTGGTCGCCCCGTACGGCGCGGCCCTCGGCGGCGGTGTGGGCGGGCAGGACACGGCCGAAGAGCTGGCGGGTGCGGGCGACGCTGCCGATGACGCCGGGCCGCTCGCTGTAGGCGAAGATCGCGGAGTGGCGCGCGGTTTCGCCGTGCACCGGACTCACCCGGTGGAGCGAGTAGCGGCCCTTGAACAGCTGGAGGTCGCCGGGGTGCAGCGGGAGGCGGCGGATCAGCCGCTCGCCCCGGCCGTCCAGGACGTCCCGGACGTCGTCGAAGCGCTCGTCGTGGGCGGAGCGGATGTTCGGGCAGTACTCGAAGACGCCGCCGTCCTGCGCCTCCCGGGTGAGCATGCTGACGGTGAACTCGTTGGTGTCGAAGTGCCAGGGGTGCTCCATGCCCGGGGCGACGACATTGAGCACCAGCCCGGAGAGCGGGTCCGCCAGCTCGTGCAGCCGCGGCAGGCCGAAGCAGCGGGCCAGGAAGTCCTGGAACACCGGGTCGGCGTAGAGCCGGCTGATGAGGGAGTCGGCCGGTACGCGGTCCCGTGGGACGAAGGCGTTGCCCCGCTGGAAGGTGCGCCGGCCGGGGTGGCCGGCCGGCAGGGTGGAGTCCACCGCGATGTTGTAGACGTTGACCGTTTCGACGTCGAAGTGCGCCTGGGGGGCGATGGCGGCGCACTCCTGCTCCAGCGCCTCGCGGAGCGCCGGGCGGATGAAGTCCGGCAGCACGGTGCAGCCGAGCGTCAGGAGTTCGTGCCGGGCCCGGGAGATCACGGCCCGTCCTCCGGCGCTGTCGGGTTCCGGCAAGGGGTACCGGGCGGTGTCGACCACCTGGTCGAGTGTGAGGGCTTGCGCAGTGCTCATTCGATCCTCTCCACATGCGGGCAGACCGTCGGTAACTCCACTGGGGAGCAGCACAGTTGAAGCTCCCACAGCGTCGCCGGGTTGTCTGTGACACGTCGCACTGTGCGACCCGGCAACTGCGCGCCGTGCGGTGGCGGGCGGGGCGCCCGGCGTGCGGCGGAGTCGTCTGCGTCACGTTTTTTGCAACTTGTTGCAAAACAGGGAGGGCTGGTCTACAACTACTGCCACGACCACCGCGCCTGGAGGCCCCCCATGAGCCAGTACCCGCACCTGATGAGCCCGCTCGACCTCGGGTTCACCACCCTGCCCAACCGGGTGCTGATGGGGTCGATGCACATCGGGCTGGAGGAGGCCGAGAACGGCTTCGCGCGGATGGCCGCCTTCTACGCCGCCCGTGCGCGCGGCGGCGTCGGCCTGATGGTGACCGGCGGTATCGCGCCGAACGACGCGGGCCGGCCGTACGAGGGCGGGGCCAAGCTCACCACCGAGGAAGAGGCCGCGCAGCACCGGACGGTGACCGACGCGGTGCACGCGGCGGGCGGGCGGATCGCGATGCAGATCCTGCACTTCGGGCGGTACGCGTACCACGCCGATCTGGTCGCGCCGAGTGCCCTCCAGGCGCCCATCAGCCCCTTCGTGCCGAACGCGCTCACCGACGACGAGGTCGAGCAGACCATCGAGGACTACGTGCGGGCGGCGGAGCTGGCCAAGTCCGCCGGGTACGACGGTGTCGAGATCATGGGCTCCGAGGGCTATCTGATCAATGAGTTCATCGTCGGCGCGACCAACCGGCGCACGGACCGCTGGGGCGGCTCGTACGAGAACCGGATGCGCTTCCCGCTGGAGATCGTCCGCCGTACCCGCGAGCGCGTCGGCACCGACTTCATCCTGATCTACCGGCTGTCGATGCTGGACCTCGTCCCGGGCGGCTCCACGCTGGAGGAGGTCGTCACCCTCGCCAAGGAGATCGAGGCGGCGGGCGCCACGATCGTCAACACCGGCATCGGGTGGCACGAGGCCCGTATCCCCACCATCGTGACCTCGGTGCCGCGCGGCGCCTACACCTGGGTGACGAAGCGGCTGATGGGCTCGGTGACCATCCCGCTGGTGACCAGCAATCGCATCAACACCCCCGAGGTCGCCGAGGAGTTGCTGGCCGACGGCCGCGCCGACATGGTGTCGCTGGCCCGGCCCTTCCTCGCCGACCCGGACTTCGTCGCCAAGGCGCGGGACGGCCGGGCCGAGGCGATCAACACCTGCATCGGCTGCAACCAGGCCTGCCTCGACCACACCTTCAGCGGGAAGATCACATCCTGTCTGGTCAATCCGCGGGCCTGCCACGAGACCGAGCTGGTGCTCTCCCCCACTCGGCGGCGCAAGCGGCTCGCCGTGGTCGGCGCCGGGCCGGCCGGGCTCGCCTGTGCCGTGTCCGCGGCCGAGCGCGGCCATGAGGTCACCCTCTTCGACGCCGCGGCCGAGGTCGGCGGGCAGCTGAACATCGCCAAGCGGATCCCGGGCAAGGAGGAGTTCGACGAGACCCTGCGCTACTTCCGTCACCAGCTCGACAGCCAGGGCGTGGACGTACGGCTGAACCACGCCGTCACGGCCGGGGACCTCGGGGCGTACGACGAGGTGGTGATCGCCACCGGGGTCACCCCGCGTACCCCGGAGATCGAGGGCGTCGGCCACCCGAGCGTGGTCAGCTACCTCGATGTGCTGCGGGACGGGGCGCCGGTCGGTGAACGTGTGGCGATCATCGGGGCGGGCGGTATCGGCTTCGATGTCGCCGAGTTCCTCACCGATGCCGGCGATGCGGCGAGCCAGGACCCGGAGGCGTACTTCCGCGCCTGGGGCGTCGACACCGCCTACGGCGACCGGGGCGGGCTGCGCGCGCCCGAGCGGCCCAAGACCCCGCGGCAGGTGCATCTGCTCCAGCGCAAGACGACGAAGGTCGGCGCCGGACTCGGCAAGACCACCGGCTGGATCCACCGTACGGAGCTGCGGCACCGGGGCGTGACCACGGTCGCCGGGGCCGCGTACGAGCGGATCGACGACGAGGGCCTGCACCTCACGGTCGACGGCACGGCCAGCACGCTCCCCGTCGACACCGTGGTGCTGTGCACCGGGCAGGAGCCGCGCCGCGAGCTGTACGAGGAGCTGCGGGCCGAGGGGCGCGCCGTGCACCTGATCGGCGGTGCGGATGTCGCCGCCGAGCTGGACGCCAAGCGCGCCATCCAGCAGGGGACGGAGCTCGCGGCAGCGCTGTGAGCCGCCGCCCGCCCCGGGCGTGCCGGGCTCCGCGAGCCGGACGGGACGCCGGGGGCCCGGCCTAGGATTCCCCCATGTCACTCCCGCACGCGATCCTCACCGCCCTGCTAGAGAAGCCGTCGTCGGGGCTGGCGCTGACCCGCAGGTTCGACCGGTCGATCGGCTACTTCTGGTCGGCCACCCATCAGCAGATCTATCGCGAGCTGGGCAAGCTGGAGCAGGCCGGGTTCATCCGGGCGCTGCCGAGCGCACAGCCGTCGCGGGGGCAGAAGAAGGAGTTCGAGGTGCTGCCCGCGGGCCGGGCCGAGCTGACCCGCTGGGCCTCCGGCGAGCAGGACCCCAAGCCCATCCGGGACGCGCTGCTGCTGCGGCTGCGGGCCTCGGCGGTGGTGGGGCGGGACGGGCTCGATGCCGAACTGCGGCGCCATCTGACGCTGCACCGGGGGCAGTTGGCGGAGTACCAGGAGATCGAGGACCGCGACTTCGGGGCGGCGACGGCCCCGGAGGACCGGTTGCGGCGGCTGGTGCTGCGGGCCGGGATCGGGCTGGAGACCTTCTGGGTGGAGTGGCTGGAGGAGGCGCTGGCGGAGGTGACGCAGATGGAGGGTGTGACGGGCCCGGGGGACGATGCGGGTGGGTGAGCGGCGCCCGCGGGCAGGGTGTGGGGCGGCCGGCCCCGGGAGAAGTCCCGGGGCCGGCCGCCCTGTTGATGCGCCGGGGTGATGCGCCCCGGAGCCGTCAGCAGTTGTCGTAGAGCAGGGCGCGCACCAGACGGCAGGTCGTGTCGGACGGGGTGTGGACCCCTATGTCGGCGGCGGTGCTGCGGATGGTGCGGTTGTGGGCCTGCTCGGGGCGGTAGACGCCGGTGTCGAGCAGGGCGATGGCCAGCCGCATGGCCTTCAGGCGGCGGTTGTGCGATTCATAGCGCTCGCGCGGCCATCCGGCGGGCAGCGGTTTCTTGGGCAGTGGGTGGGCCGGGAGAGGCTTCGTCATGAGTGTGGCAGCGGCCATCGGCGACCTCCTGGAGCGTGGATGAACCCTCACTGACTGGTTCCCATTCTACTGACCACCACTGACAAAAGCCCCTGGCCAGCGGGTATTTGGCGGCCAGGGAAGACCCTTCCCGGCGGGCCCGGTCAGGCCGTGGCAGCCATCGCGCGCAACCGCGTTTTGTCCGGCTTGCCGACGGGCGTGAGGGGGATGGCGTCGACGAGGTGGACCACGGCCGGGGCGTACAGGGCGCCCTGGTGCTCGGTGACGAAGGCGCGCAGGGCGGCGGGGTCCGGCCGGTGGCCCGGGGCGGGGACGACGGCGGCGTGCACCTCCTCGGTCTCGTCCGGCCCGCGCACCCCGTAGACGGCGCAGTGCGCGACCGCCGGGTGGGTGTGCAGCAGATCCTCCACCTCCGCCGGGTGGACATGGCCGCCGACGACGATGATCAGGTCCTTGACCCGGTCGACGAGGTAGAGCCGCCCGTCGTCGTCCAGCACGCCGATGTCGCCGGTACGCAGCCAGCCGTCGCCGGGCAGCACGCGCGCGGTCAGCTCCGGCTGTTTCCAGTAGCCGGTCATCACACCGGCGGAGCGTACGTGGACCTCGCCCCGCTCCCCCGCCGGGAGGTCCCGCCCGTCCGCGTCGCGGATGGCGAGCGTCACGCCGGGCACCGGGCGGCCGACGGTGACCCGGCCGCCGGGCCCGGTGACGAGATGGTCCGCCGGACGGGCCTCGGTGAGGGTCAGCGCCTCGGACATCCCGTACATCCCGTACAGCACCGGTCCGAAGACCTCGGCGGCCCGCGCCAGCCGGGAGGGGGAGGCCACGCAGCCGCCGTAGGTGATGCGGGTGAGGGAGCCGATGTCGGTGGTGGGCAGCGCGGGGTCGTCGAGGAGGCGGTAGAGGAGCGGGGGCAGCAGCCAGAGGTGGGTGATGCGGTCGCGTGCGACGGCGGTGAGGACGGCCGTGGGGTCGAAGGCGCGGTGCAGGACGACGGTGCCGCCGGCCGCGAGTGTGACATCGGTGAGGATACCGGCAAGATGGGCGAGCGAGGTGCAGGCAAGGAAACGGGGCGGGTCGCCGGCGCCTTCCATGGGCTTGACCAGCATCCCGGCATACGGGGCGTGCGCCATCCGCACTCCCTTGGGGATACCGGTCGTGCCGCCGGTGTGCCGGATGCACCAGTCGTCCTCGGGACGGGCCGCACTCGGCACCTCGGGCGTGGCGGGAAGCGCGGCACAGGCGGCCAACAGGTCGGGCACCGGGCCGTCGGCAAACGCGGGCGCCGCGCCCAGGGTCATGACCTCGGGCGCGGGTCCGCCGATGTGCCGGAGCAGCGCCCGTGCGGTGCCGTGGAGGTCCGGGTCGACGAGGAGCAGGGCGGTCTGCACGCTCTCGGCGATCCGGGCCAGGGTCTCGGCGGCCATCCCGTCGTAGAGGAAGACGACGCGGGCGCCGAGGAGGTTGGCGGCGTAGCGGGCGGCGAGCACCTCCGGGCGGTTGCCGCTGAGGAGGCTGACGGTCCGTCCGGGGCCGATACCGCGCCCGGCGAGCACCGCCGCCATGCGGTGGACGGTGTCGTGCAGCGCACCGGCGGTGACCTCCGCACCCCCGTCGCCCATGGTCAGTACGGGCCGGGCCCGGTCGCGGGCGAGGACGTCGAGCAGGACGTCGGTGTAGCTGGTGAAGCCGGTGGCGGACCTCATGACGTGGGGCTCCCTGGGCCGGTACGGACAGGTGACGCCCCCGACGCTACGGACCGCCGCTGATGCCCTCCACGACCAATTTGGCCATGTGGTCATGCCTCCAGAGGCATGAGCGGGCTCAGCGACTCCTGCGCCGCCGCCAGGATTTCGGTGACCCGCAGGCCGAAGTGGATATCGCAGGCGTTCGGCAGACCGGTCGCGGCGGCGGCGAGCAGGGCGTCGACGGCGCGGTGGTAGGCCGGTTCGGGGCCGTCCAGGCGGCGGGGCAGGGTGGTGATACCCGCGGTGCCGCGGAGGGTGAGGTCGACACCGGCGGCCGCGGCCGGGGCGGTCAGGCCGACCGTCGCCGTACTGGCCGCCCCGCTGCTGTGACGCATCGTCAGCAGAACGGTGTCGGCCGGGCCCCGGGTGGCGGTGACCGCCTCCGCGTCCCCGAGAACCGGCAGCAGCACCGACAGCGCATGCGGCCCGACGTCCCACAGCCCGCCCTTGGCCCGGCGCCAGGGCGAATCGGCGTACGGGCTGGAGCTGTCCTCGGCGAACACCGAGCCGAGCCAGTCGGCGTGCGCGGTGAACCAGCCCCCGGCCGCGGCCTGCGCGGCGATCCACTCGCCCTCCTCCGCCCCGAAGCGCGCCGTGAAGAAGACCACCGAGGCGACGCCCGCCCGGTCGGCGGCATCGGCGAGGGCACGGGCCTCGGGCACGGAGGTGGCGACCGGCTTGTCCAGGAGAAGGTGGCAGCCGGCCCCGGCGGCGCGGACCGCCAGCGGGACCTGGACGGCCGGCGGCAGGGCGATGGCGACGGCGTCGCAGACCGCGGACAGCTCATCCGGGTCGGCATACGGGCGGGTGTCGTGCACCTGGGCCAGCGCCGCGGCGGCCTCCGCCCGGCGCCCCCAGATCCCGGCGAGCTCGACGCCGGGGTGCGCGGCGAGGGCCGGGGCATGGACGCGCCGCGCCCAGGGGCCGGTACCGAGGAGTCCGATGCGCAGGGTCGTCATGGGGTCAGTGTCTCGCGGGGGACGGGGCGGGGGACGGTGGCCCGCCGGATCGGGCGTCCGGGGTTCGAGGGGCCGCCGGGGCGCTGCGACTGAGGTCTCCGTCACATGGAAATAGTGAGGAGACAGCGCCACCTGGGGATTAATCGCAGGCTAGTGGCGTGGAACACCTTGGAAAGTGCTGGATGTCCGGCTCGGTAACTTGCGGTTCACAAATGAGCAACGGACGAGAAATGGCGCGTTGCGAGAGTGCGTCGGTACGCCCGCACCGTACCCGCACCGACCGTGAAGAGGACCCCGTGACCATCAAGGCCGAGTACATCTGGATCGACGGCACCCAGCCGACCGCCAAGCTCCGCTCCAAGACCAAGATTCTGAGCGATGGCAGCAAGCTGCCGAAGTGGGGCTTCGACGGTTCCAGCACCAACCAGGCCGAAGGACACGCCTCGGACCTCGTACTGGATCCGGTGTTCAGCTGCCCGGACCCGATCCGCGGCGGCGACCACCTGCTGGTGCTGTGCGAGGTGCTGCACACCGACCTCACCCCGCACCCCTCCAACACCCGTGCGCTGCTGCGCCCGGTCGCGGAGAAGTTCGCGGACCAGGAAGCCATCTTCGGCATCGAGCAGGAGTACACCTTCCTCAAGGGCGACCGGCCGCTCGGCTTCCCCGAGGGCGGCGGCTACCCGGCCCCGCAGGCCGACTACTACTGCGGCGTCGGCGCCGACGCGATCTTCGGCCGGGAGATCGTCGAGAAGCACCTCGACCTGTGTCTGGCGGCGGGGCTCGGCCTGTCCGGTATCAACGCCGAGGTCATGCCCGGCCAGTGGGAGTTCCAGGTGGGCGCGCTGCCCGCGCTGGAGGTCTCGGACCACATGTGGGTGGCGCGCTGGCTGCTGCACCGGGTGGCGGAGGAGTACGGCGTCACCGCCTCGCTGGAGGCCAAGCCCGCCAAGGGCGACTGGAACGGCGCGGGCGCGCACACCAACTTCTCGACCCGGGCGATGCGCGAGGGCTACGACGCGATCATCACCGCATGCGAGGCGCTGGGCCAGGACGACAAGCCGCTGGAGCACGTCCGCCAGTACGGCACCGGCATCGAGGACCGTCTGACGGGCGCGCACGAGACCGCCCCGTGGGACGCGTACTCCTACGGCGCCTCGGACCGCGGCGCCTCGGTGCGTATCCCCTGGCAGGTCGAGGTCGACAAGAAGGGCTACATCGAGGACCGGCGGCCGAACGCCAACGTCGACCCGTACGTGGTCACCCGGCTGATGGTGGACACCTGCTGCACCGAGCTGGCGCGGCGCGAGCAGATCTGACGCCTCGGGAGAGCGCGGGAGCGGAGCCGGACCGGCATGCGGAGAGGTCCGGCCCCGCCGCATGCCGGGGCGGCGGAGTCCGGCTGCGCGCCGTGGCCGGCGGCGGACGCGACAGCTGCGGGCCGAATGTCAGTGGCGGCTGGCACGCTGAGGGCATGCCTGTGATCACCGTCAGGACCGAGACCGGTCCGGTCCGTTCCCGCCCGGCGGGCGGACGGCGTGCCGCCCTGCCCTGGGCCACGCCGCTGTATGTCGGCGCCGTACAGCTCGGTGCGTACGCCACCGCGCGGCTGCACGTCCGGCGGCGTACGGACCTGCTGCGCGCGCACTCCACCAATGTCGCCAATCTGCGGGCCGGGCGGTGGCGGACGCTGGTCACCAGCGCGGCGTTCGTCGAGCATCCGCTGCCGCTGCCGTACGGTGCCGCGCTGCTCGCCGCCCTCGGTACGGCCGAGGCGCGCTGGGGCACCCGGCGCGCGGCGGGGGTGTTCGCGGCCGGTCACATCGGGGCCAGCCTGCTGGTCTACGCGGGCCTGCGGGCGCGGGGGCACGGCCGTACGCCCCATGGGTCCACGGACGGCTCCCCGCCGGACGCGACCGCACAGGCCGTCGACGTCGGTGCCAGCTACGGCTTCAACGCCACGGTGGGCGCCCTTGCCGCGACCGTCCCGCACCGCGGCATACGGGCGGCGGCGACGGCCGGTCTGCTGGGGCTGGCGACCGCTCCCGTGCTGCACCGGGAGCGGACGTTCACCGACGCCGGGCATCTGGTCGCCCTGGCGCTCGGAGTGGCCATGGGGGCGGGGATACGCCGAAGGACGGGCCGGGCGTAGGGCCGGAGCGCCGCGCAGCGGGTTCCGGCCACGGCCGTGCCCCGCTGCGTGCTCGTCAACTCCCTTGCGGGCACGCCGAGTCAGGGGCCGGAGCGCCGTTCGGTCACCGCGTCCGGGCGGTCCGGCGCGGCGGAATCCCGTCGCCGGGCGCTCCGCACGAGGGACAGATTCACCGACCGTCTGGTTCAATAGGGCCATGGCCAGCCTCACCGACACCGCGACAGGTCGCAGCGACCTGGAGCCTTTCTGGCCGTCCCGGCAGGCGCACGCCTTCGACCGCCTGTGTTGCCGCGCGCACTGAGCGCGGGCCCGCACACACCTCACCGACGCCGTTGACCGGCGCCCTCCGCCCTGCCCGCGCGCATGACGTCCCCGACGGCCCCTCTGCGCGAAAGAGCTGACTCCTGATGACGAACCTCCGTACCCTGACCGCCGGTTCCGCGACCGCTCCCCGTCCTGGCACCCCCGCCGCGCACGGCCACCGCCACCGGCTGCGCGCCGTGACACCCGACGAGGCCCTCCCGTCGCCCGCCACCGCCCCGGCCGGAGGTGCCCCGCCGCAGGGCGCCGTTTCGGTCGCCGAGCTGCTGAACTCCGGTGCGACCTGGCTTCCGGCGCCCCAGCACAGCCTGCCCGCGCTGCCCGGACAGCCGCCGATGGTCGGCTATCTCGTCCTCGTACCGGCCGACCAGGCAGCCGCCACCGCCGCCACCGCCGCGACCGCCGCGACCGCCGCGACCGCCGCGACCGCCACACTGTCGGCCAACGCGCCGTCGGCCGCCGGGCCCGAGGCGACCGCGCCCACCGGCGACCCCATCGTGCGGATCGACCCCGAACAGCGCACCGCGCAGGTGCAGGGCCGGCCGCTGGATCTGACCTATCTCGAATTCGAGCTGCTGGCCCATCTGGTGGGGAATCCGCACCGGGTGCACACCCGCGATCAGCTGGTGACCACGGTGTGGGGGTACGGGCACGTCGGCGACGGCCGCACGGTCGATGTCCATGTCGCCCGGCTGCGCCGCAAGTTGGGCGCCGAGCACCGGTCGTCGATCGTGACGGTGCGGCGGGTCGGCTACAAGTACGTGCCGGGCATCTAGCTAGACCGGCGGGCGGAAGCCAGGGGCTCGAAGGCCGGAGGTCAGACGCCCTCCTGCCGTCGGCGGAGGCCCGGCCGGGCGGGGACGAGTTCCTCCGCCCGGCCGGGTGCCGCCCGGGGGTCACTCCGCCGCGGGGTGCGCCGGGATGTGCCACCCGGCCGGTGCAGATATCCCACACAGACCGCCGCCACCAGGCCGATACCGGAGACCAGCAGCACGCCCTTGGCCGGGGAGTCGGTGAGCGCCCGGCCGCCCAGCCCGCCGAGCGCCACGCTGCACAGCGCCCAGAGGCCCGCGCCCACCGCGTCCAGCACCACGAAGCGGCGCAGCGGGAAGCGGAGGCTCCCGGTGGACAGGGCGGCGACCACCCGCCCACCGGGGAGGAAGCGCCCGGCGATGATGAGCGGCGCGGCATGCCGTTCGACCCGGGCGCGGGCCCTGAGGTGCCGGGCCCGGCCGCGCTCACCGCGGAGCAGCCGGGCGGTCGCGCGCGGGCCCGCGTACCGGCCCACGGCGTAGCCGAGGCAGTCACCCGCCAGCGCCCCGGCCGTCGCGACGCCCGCCAGCAGGGCGAGCAACGACAGATCGGGGCCGATGAGCACGGCGAGCAGGACGACCGTGGTCTCGCTCGGCATGAACGGCAGCAGCGCGTCGAGGGCGGACACCAGCAGGACGACCAGCCACAGCCAGGGCGAGTCCAGCATGCCCTGGAGGGACGCGGTGAGCTGGTCCAGTTGCTCAAACATGGACCGGGGTGTCCTGCTGCGGCGCGGGCGGCGCCGGAACGGCGGGCCGGAGCGCGGCGGTCGGCCGTGCCAGGCCGCCGCCCGTCGCCGAGGTCGCCCCCGTCACTGCCGTCGCCCCTACTGCTGTCACCGCCGTCACCGGACGGCCGCCCAGCGCCGCCCGTGCCGCCAGCGCCGCCAGTTCCCGCCGGTCCAGGCCCGCGTCGAGCGGCGTCAGCAGCGGATGCGCGGTGACCCGTATGGTCAGGGCGCGGGCGCCGAGCACCCGGCGCAGCGAGCCCGCGAAGGTGTCCTCGCCGCAGAACGCGGCGACCGTACTGGGCAGGCCCTGCTGGCTGTAGCACAGGGTCACCGGGCGGACCGGTGCGCCCACGTCGATGGCGGCCTGGAAGGTGGCCCGGCGGAAGGTGCCCGCCTCGGCCGTGCACCAGGTGGTGGCCTGCGGGAAGACCGCCACCGACCGTCCGGCGGCGAGCAGTTCGGACACCTCGCGCACGGTGTGCGGCAGCCGTCGGGGGTGCGTCCGGTCGATGAAGTGTGTACCGGCCCGGCGGGCCAGACCGCCGACGACCGGCCAGCCGCCGACCTCGCG
This sequence comes from Streptomyces tubercidicus, assembly GCF_027497495.1. Taxonomy (GTDB): domain Bacteria; phylum Actinomycetota; class Actinomycetes; order Streptomycetales; family Streptomycetaceae; genus Streptomyces; species Streptomyces tubercidicus. The sequence continues at coordinate 5,948,973 of NZ_CP114205.1, read as the reverse complement.
CTTGGCGAGCAGGGTGACCGGTTCGACGGCGAGGAGCGCGAGGATGTCGAGCCAGGAGATGTGGTTGACGACGACCAGGGTGCCGATGCCGTCCCCGGCGGTCAGCGCGGCCGCGCCCTCGACCTGGATGTCCAGCGCGTCGAGCAGGCCGCGGGCGTGGGTCCGCAGCCGTCCCGGCTCGGCCATCCGCTCGCCGTCCGTCAGTGCCCGCCGTACGGTACGGGCGAACGCGGCGCCGCGCCGGGCCATACGGGCCGCCGGGACCCGCGGCAGGGCGTGCGCGGCGCAGTCCGGGGTGCAGTCGGAGCTGACGTCCCAGGGGCCGTTCACCGCTCCCCCAGGAAGTAGCGCCGGTAGCGGTCGCTCAGCCGCTCCATGTCCAGCACGACGAAGAAGTCGGCGACATCGAACGCGGGGTCGTGGGCGGGCGCGCCGCAGATGACGGCGCCGATGCGCAGATAGCCGCGGAGCAGCGGCGGCAGCTGGGCCAGGGTGGGGCGTGCGGGGACGGGGACGGTGGGGTCCCAGGGGTGGTGCGGGGTGACCTGGAGCTCGGGCGCTGCGGCGTAGCGGGTCCGGCCCAGTCCCCAGGCGTGGGCGGCGGCGGTGCCGCCGTCGGCGAGCGGGACGGAGGCGCACCCGGCCAGGTAGCGGTGGCCGGAGAGCAGGGTGTAACGGGCGAGGGCGGCCCACATCTGGGTCATGACCGCGCCGCTGCGGTGGTCGGGGTGGACGCAGGAGCGGCCGGCCTCGATGAGGGAGGAGCGCAGCTCCGCCAGGGCGCCGAGGTCGAACTCACCGTCGGAGTAGAGCCGCTCGCTGCGTCCGGGCGGCACCAGCCGGTAGGTGCCGACGACGTCGCCGGTGGCGGTGTGGGTGACGATGAGGTGGTCGGCGAGGTCGTCGACGGCGTCGATGTCATGGCCGGCCAGCGGGGTGTGCAGGGTCGCGCCCATCTCCTCGGCGAAGACCTGGTGGCGCAGGCGTTGTGCGGCGCGGATCTGGTCGAGGGTGTCGGCGATCTCCGCGGTGTAGCCGGTGTCGGCGGGGGCGGCTGCCGGGGTGCGGGTGGGCGCGGTGCGGGGGACGGCGGCGGACTCGGTCGGTGCCATGCTCATGAGAGCTCTCCTTGGGGACGGGGGAGGCTGGGTGAGTCGGCGGGCGGAGGAGACAGCGGGGCAGGGGGCCGTGCGGGGCGGACGGTGCGCCGCTCCGCGGTGGTGCCGGGTGCGGCCCGGCCGGGGGCGTACCCCCATGACCTGGCCCTTCTCTACACGGCAGACTGTTCCCGGGCCCGCCGGCCGGGCGCGTGAAGCCCAGGGAGCGAACGGGTGAGGGTCCGCAGAACACTGGTTGCCGCGGTCCGGGACCGCGCCAGGTGGCTGCCAGCGGAAATGCGGGGCCTACTTGGACCGCGGCCGGGCGCCCGTTAGCGTGCCCCCCGCACGGGACCGTTGTGAGCACCGAGCACTGGGGGCACACGTGAGCCGACCGTCACGACGCGCACTGCTGGGAACCGCCGGAGCGATCGGCGCCGGGGCGGCGCTCGGCGGGGCCGCCGCCACTCCCGACGCGGCCCCCGCTGCCGCCGCCGGGACACCGTCCGCCCGGCACCAGGAGCGGCCACCCGCCTACGACACCGCACCGGCACGGGCGGCGCTGACCCGGCTGCTGCCCCGGCACGCCGACCAGTTCGAGCTGGTACCGCTCGCCCGGGACGGCGCCGGCGACCACTTCCGGATCGAGGGCCGCACGGGCCGTATCACGGTCTCCGGGACCACCCCCGCGGTGCTGCTGACCGGCGTCAACTGGTACCTCAAATACACCTGCCGGGTCCATCTGTCCTGGGCCGGCGACCAGGTGGGGCTGCCCGGCCGGCTGCCCGCCCCGGCCGCCCCCGTCGAGCGGGCCACGTCGCTGCCGCACCGCTTCGCCCTCAACGACACCCACGACGGCTACACCGCCCCGTACGCGGACTGGCCGCGCTGGGAGCGGCTGATCGACGCGCTGGCGCTGCGCGGGGTGAACGAGGTGCTGGTCACCCCGGGCACCGAGGCCGTCTACCACCGGCTGCTGACCGGCTTCGGCTACTCCGACGCCGAGGCCCGCGGCTGGCTCCCGGCCCCCTCCCACCAGCCGTGGTGGCTGCTGCAGAACATGAGCGGCTACGGCGGCCCCACCAGTCCCGAACTGCTCGCCAAACGCGCTGAGTTGGGGCGCCGGATCACCGGCCGGCTGCGCGAGCTGGGCATGCACCCCGTACTGCCCGGCTATTTCGGCACCGTCCCGGACGGGTTCGCCGCCCGCAACCCCGGGGCCCGGACCGTCCCGCAGGGCACCTGGTCGGGCCTCAAGCGCCCCGACTGGCTCGATCCGCGCACCGAGGTCTTCGCCGCCGTCGCCGCCGCCTTCTACCGGCACCAGGAGCAACTCCTCGGCCCCGCCGACCACTTCAAGATGGATCTGCTGCACGAGGGCGGCGACCCCGGTGACGTGCCGGTGCCGGACGCCGCCCGCGCCGTCGAGAAGGCGCTGCGCACCGCCCGCCCCGGCGCGACCTGGGTGATCCTGGGCTGGCAGGACAACCCCCGGCGCGAGCTGCTGGACGCCGTGGACCACGACCGGATGCTGATCGTGGACGGCCTCAGCGACCTGGACACGGTCACCGACCGGGAGCGGGACTGGGGCGGGGTGCCGTACGCCTTCGGCTCCATCCCCAACTTCGGCGGCCGCACCACCCTCGGCGCCAAGACGCACATCTGGGCCGAGCGCTTCACGGCCTGGCGCGACAAGCCGGGCAGCAGGCTCGTCGGGACCGCGTATATGCCGGAGGCCGCCGAGCGCGACCCGGCCGCCTGCGAGCTGTTCGGCGAACTGGCCTGGCGGGAGCGCCCGGTGGACCGCACCGCGTGGTTCGACGGCTATGCCGACCTCCGCTACGGCGCCCGCGACGACCACGCCCGTGCCGCGTTCGCCGCGCTGCGCACCAGCACCTACGAGATCTCCAGCAAGGACGGCCGCCCGCACGACTCGGTCTTCGCCGCCCGCCCGGACCTGGCCGCCCGCTCCGGCACCGTCTACGCCACCCACACCCCCGCCTTCGACCCGGCGGCCTTCGACACCGCCTTCGCCGCGCTGCTCGCGGTCCGCCCCGCGCTGCGCGACAGCGACGCCTACCGCCACGATCTGACCGACGCCGCCCGGCAGGCGCTCGCCAACCGGTCCTGGCAGCTGATCGGCCAGCTCCAGGACGCCTACCGGCGCAAGGACAAGGACACCTTCCGGGCGCTGTCCGGCCTCTGGCTGCGGCTGATGCGGCTCAGCGAGGAGGTCACCGGCGCCCACCGGCAGTTCCTGCTGGGGCCGTGGCTGGCGGACGCCCGCGCCATGGCGACCGGCGCCGAGGAGCAGGCGCGGCTGGAACACAGCGCGCGGGCGCTGATCACCACCTGGGCGGACCGGGCCACCGCCGACGGCGGCTCGCTCGCCAACTACGCCAACCGCGACTGGCACGGCCTGATCGGCGAGGTCCATCTCCCGCAGTGGCAGGCGTACTTGGACGATCTCGCGGACGCGCTGGCGGCGGACCGACCGCCGAAGACCTTCGACTGGTACGCCATGGAAGAGCCCTGGACCCGCGCCCGCACCAGCCATCCGCTGCGCCCGACGGCCGATGCGTACCGCACCGCCCGGCGGGTCCACGACACCCTCGCCAAGGCCCCCTACCAGGGCACCGTCACGGTCACCGCGGATCCGGCCGCGCTCCCGCCGGGCGGCCGGGCCACGGTCACCGCGGCGCTGCGCAACACCAACGGGCTGCGGGCGACCGGCCGGGTGGACTTCGCCCTGACCGGCGTCGAGGCCACCGCGTCCGGCCCGGTCTCGCTCCCGTCCGTCCCGCCCGGCGGCACCGGCCGCGCCCGCTGGCGGGTCACCGCCCCGCCCGGCCCCCTGAAGTCCCCGCTGCACCCGCTCCCCTACGACCTCACCACCGATTACGGCCCGAAGGGCGCACCGCGGGTCCGAACGACGCGGCACGGCACGCTGTTCGCGGCCGGTCCGCTGGACCCGGAGCTGCGCACGGTCACCACCAATGCGGCAGTTTTCGGCCAGTTGGCGGACCGTTTCGCCGTCCATGGCGGCGGCGCGGACCTGTGGAAGGCCACCACCGAGTTCGGCGCCCTCTACCGGCCGGACGCCCTCACCCCCGGCGGCTCGGCCACCGTCGAAGTGACCACGCAGGACCCCACCGGCCCCTGGGCCCGCGCCGGCCTCGTCGTCCGCAACCGCCTCGCCTCCCCTGCCCCCGGTACGCCGGACGCCCGCGGCTTCCTCAACCTGTCCGTGACGCCCGCCAACGGCGTGGTGCTGTCCTACGACGCCAACGGCGACGGCACCCTGGACACCTACCGACGGCTCACCGGCATCACGGCGCCGGTACTGCTCCGGCTGACCCGTGGAACGGACACCGAGGGCGCGGGCACATACACCGGCGCCTGCTCCACCGACGGCGGCGCGACCTGGCGCGAGATCGCCACCGTCCGCGTCCCCGGCGCCGCCGCCCGGCAGGACACCGGGCTGCACCAGTCCGCCGCCAACTCCGCGACCGGGGACCGCGGGACGGCGGAATTCCGCCGCTGGAAGCTCGTCTGAGCGCCGCGTACGCTGACCCGGAAACGCACCACGAGCGAGGGGATCACGGTATGAGTGCCGCAGCTGAGAAGGAGTGGCTCTACGCCCTCGACATCTCCGACGCCACCTGGCAGCGCGCCCCCGGCGACGCCGAGGAGGCCGTGGAGATCGCCTTCCTGGAGCGGGGCGCGGTGGCCATGCGCAACTCCACGGACCCCGATGTGGTCCTGCGCTACACCGAGGCGGAGTGGCGGGCCTTCGTCCTCGGAGCACGGGACGGCGAGTTCGACCTGCAGCGCTGAGGCCCGGTCCCGGCAGCCCGTCACCGGCCCTTCCGGCGCCTCTCGGGGCGGCGGGAGGGCCGGTGACCATCACAGGATTCACTCGTTTCACCGAACGTGAAGCAGCAGCAGAAACAGCAGCAGGCGACACCCCGGCGGCCGGACCGCTCCTCCCCCGGCAGCCTGGCGGACTTCGGTGACGTCATCGACGTCGAGCAGGCCGAGGCGGCGCTGGTGGAGCACTACCCCCGGCTGGTGCGGCTGGCCTATCTCGTCCTGCCGTCCGGCCAGGGACGCGGCCGGCGGGTGCTGGCCGCCCATGGCGTCGTGCAGCGGACCCTGCCGCGTCAGCGCACTTCCACCCACGGGGCCGGGCTGCCCGCCCCGCGCACCGGCGCGGACGCGGCGATCGACCCCGGCTATGCCTTCGTCCGGCTGCGGGTGCTGCGGGCCGCGCTGGCCGGCGGACGGACCCGCCGGTGGCTGCCGCTGCCGCCGCTGCTCCCCCAGGTGTGGGGCCTGCGGCTCTTCCCACGCTCCGGTGGCGCCGATGAACTGGCGCTGGACCAGGCGCTGTCGGCACTGTCCGGGCCGGGCCGGGCGGCGTTCGTACTGCGCGATCTGGAGCGGCTGAGCGCACCGGAGACCCGCCGGGTGCTGGAGGCAGCCGGGGTCGCCCACTCCCGGGAGGCGCTGGACGAGGCGGAGCGGGCCACGACCCCGGCCGGCAGCCGGGACCGGTCGCTGCTGGAGTCGGCGGAGTTCGATCCCTGTGCGCTCCGGGCCAGGCCGACGGATCTGATCCGGCGGCGGCAGCACGGCCGGGCGGTACTGGCGGCGGGCGCGGCGGTGCTGGTGTGCGGGGCGCTGCTGGGACTGCCGGGCGAGGGCTGGGGCCCGGACGGCGCGGCCGCCCCGCCGTACGCGCAGAACGCCGCCGCCGAAGCGGCGCTCGACCCGGGCAAGCTGGCGGTGACCTCCGCGACCGCCTGGAAGAGCGCGGCCCGGCAGGACTTCTCGGCCTGGCCCGCCCGCGGCGACCGGATCCACGACCGGGCGCTGCTGCGGCGCGCGCTGGCCGTATGGGCCAGGCCCGGGGCCGGGGTACAGGTCTCGGCGACCCCCGGCACCCCGGCGGGCCCCGCGGCCGGCCCGGCCCAGCTGCTGTTCGCGGGGGTGGTGAACCACGCCGTGGTGGTGCTCTTCCACGACGGCCTGCGGGTGGTGCGCTACGCGGAGGCGGCGGACGGCGAGGGGCAGGGCGACGGCACCGGCGCGGCGCTGGACTTCGCACGGACGGACGGCGCGGCGGCGGCCTCGGCGACCGCGCTGGTGGTGAGCCGCACCCAGGGCAATGTCCGCTATCTGACCGCCCCTTGGGCGAAGTCCGCGCGACTGGTCGACCTGGTCAAGCCGGAGGCGGTGGACCAGCCGGTGACGGTCGGGGCGGGCGGGGTGACCGACCCGGTGCCCACGGCGGCCCCCACCACACCGTGCACGACCTGGCCTGCCCTGCGCATGGGCGGCCACCTCCTCACCGATCTCGGCGAACTGGCCCCCGCCCGGCTGACGTACGGCAGCCCCCGCAAGCCCGGCGACGTGACCTCCCCCAAGGCCCGCACGTCCTGGGCCCGGACGGCCTGCCAGCTGGCCGCGGTCCGCAGCCAGGGCGTCCGTACGGTCAACTCCTGGGAATTCGCCCGCCAGCCCCTCCCCGGCGGCGCCGGCACCGCGGCCTGGCTGTGCACCCGCGCCGAAACCTGGCGCGGCCCCGGCAGCCGGACCATGGCCCAGATCCAGACCCCGCCCCCGAGCGGACGCCCCTTCACACCGGGCACGGTCGCGGCACGCGCCGAGGGCGGCACGGCCTGCGGCCCCCGCTCGCCGCGCGCGCTGGCCGGCGTGCTGTGGAAGGCCGCCGACAAACGGTGGTGGCTACTGGCGGCGGGCAGCAGGCAGGTCGCGTCGGTCAGGGCGACGGGCGGGGTGTCCGGCCAGGTGACCGGGCGGCTGCTGGCGGTCCGAGCGAAGGCGGGGGATCGGGCGGAACTGTCGGGGCGGCTGGGGAATGGGGGGCGGGTGGAGGCGGTGGGGTAGGGCCCCTAGATGATCAATTCCAAGGGGTCAGTGATCGTAGGCGGTGAGGGATCGTAGAACTTGCTGCTCGGTGGCGTCGTTGTGCCAGATCGCGGCGGTCAGCGCGAGTATGCGCTGCATGACACGGACGATGACGCCGCCGGGCGTGCGACCTCGGTGCCGTTCGAGGTCGAGCTGTCCCTTGAAGGTCTCGTTGATCGACTCGATGACCTGGCGTAGGGGTTTGAACAGAGGGGCGCCCGGTCGCTCGCGTTCGCCCTTGCGGGCCGGCCGCAACAACTGGACTGTCTGCTCAGCGAGTTCGTGTTCGAAGGTGCGGCCGAAGTAGTTCTTGTCGCCGATCAGAGTCTGGCCGGGATGGCGCGCCAGGAGGTCGGAGTCGGTGGCCAGGAGGTCGAGGAGGGTCTCGCGTTCGTCGGCTTTGGCTCCGGTCAGGGCGAAGGTGATGGGCAGGCCCTGGAGGGTGCAGACCAGGTGCAGGCGCAGGCCCCAGAAGAACCGGCTGTGGCTGGCGCAGTACCCGTACTCGGCCCATCCGGCCAGGTCGGAGCATTTGACGGTCTCGCGTGAGCGGCCGCACTCCACCGGTGTGGAGTCGACCACCCAGACGTCGTCGCTCCATACGGAGGTGGAGGAGGCAAGGAAGCGGGTGACCTGCCGCAGGAGCCCGGCGGCCTTGCGCAGACGCTTGTTGTAGCCGGGCTGCTGCGGCAGGTACGGGAAGAGATGCCGCAGGTGGGCGCGGGCATGGCGGAGCCACCTGGCCTCGGAGGTGAAGCCGAGCATGGCCTGCATCATGGCGAGCGTGAGCAGTTCGGCATCGCTCAGACGCGGTGCGATACCAACGGGCGGGCGGTCGGGCGCCAAGTGGGGCCGCTCTTTCAGCAGGTCGTCCGTGGTCACGTAGAGTGCAGTCGCGAGGGTGTTCAGGTTGTTCGTCACACAACGATCTTGAACACCCTCGCTCTCGTTTCCGCGGGTACCCCCTGGAATTGATCATCTAGAGAAACGCGCGCTCGGCCCGTCGCGGCGAAGGACGGTCCGCCGTCGCCCGCTCATCGGCGCCCGCCAGCATGAAATACAGCGGCGGCAGGACGAGTTCAACGACCGTCAGGGCGATCTGGAACCACTGCGGCGGCCCGTAAACGGCCATCGACAGCAGCCGCCCGAGGCCGCCGAGCAGAAAGATGCCGGCCAGCCACCGCACCACCGTCGCCGGGATCGGCGACTGCCGCGCCGCCCAGAGCCAGGCAAGGCCGTAGCCGAGGAAGACCGCCCCGTAGTACCGCTCCCGGCTGTCGACGGTGGCACCCGCCGAGCCCTCCCCCGGCACCGAGTCGATGCCGAGCGCGAAGTGGAAGGCCCCGATCGCCACACAGGCGCCCCCCATTGCCAGCACCAGCCACTTGAGAAGTCCAGCCATGCCCCGGCCTCCCTTCCCCTCCCGTTAGTAGATACCCATCTACTAACGGGAACGTATGTCCACTAATAGACAGGTGTCAAGTAACCTGAAGCCATGACGACGCGCCGCAGACTCGACCCCGCCGAGCGCCGTGGCGAGCTGCTCGACACCGGAGCACAGCTCTTCGCGGCGAAGCCGTACGACGAGGTGTTCATGGAGGAGGTCGCCGAACGGGCCGGCGTCTCCCGCGCCCTGCTGTACCGCTACTTCCCCAACAAGCGCGATCTGTTCGCCGCGGTCTACCAACAGGCCGCCGACCAGCTGCTGACCCGTACGGAACTCGACCCCACCCGTCCCGTACCCGACCAACTGCGCGCCGGACTCGACGCACACATCGACTACTTCACCGCGAACCGCCACACCGTGCTCGCCGCGAACCGGGTACTCTCCGGCGACCCCGTCATCCAGGCCGTCATCACCGACGAACTGACCGAACTGCGCCGCCGCCTCCTCCACTCCACCGGACTCGGCGACGCCCCCGGCGAGCTGGTACCAGCAGCCCTGATGAGCTGGCTGGTCTTCGTCCGCACCCTCTGCGTGGAATGGCTGACCCATCAGACCTTCAGCCGCACGGAGCTGCGAGAGATGTGCGTGGGCGCGCTGCTGGGGGCGTTGCGGCCGGTGATGGATGTCGACGGGGTGTTCGCGGCGGACTAGGAGCAGCCCACGTTTTTGGCTTTCCCGCCGTGGTGGTTGCTCGCCGTTTGTGGCCCGCTTCGCGGTGCCCCCGTCGTTTCGCTGCGCTTTGCCGTCGGCCCGCGTTTTCGGCTTTCCCGGCGTGGCGCCTGCGGCGGGCCGGGTGGGTGTCGGGTGCGGTGACGGACCTCCGGGGCCTGGTGTGTGGACTGCTTCGCTTTACGTCCACACACCAGGCCCCTCCGGCCCGTCCCCTCCCGTGGGGGGAGAAAGTGACCGTGGGTGGGGGCGGGCGTCTGTAGGACGTTTCACTCCTGCTCGGCGGGGAGGGCGAAAGCGCGGGAAGAGAGAATCACCCCATGAATGAGATCACCTTCAGGCTTGCCAGGGAGGCCGACTTGGCGGCCCTGGTCGCGCTGTACGACGCCGCGGCCCGCTGGATGGAGGCGAACGGCATCGAGCAGTGGAAGCCCGGCGCCAAGGGCGAGGAACACTTCCGGCTGCGGCAGAAGGAGGGCGAGGTCTGGCTGGCGGAGGCCGGCTCGCGGAGGGTGGGTGCCTTTGAGCTGTGGTGGCGGGACGAACCCGCGTGGGGGCCGCGGCCCCCGGAGGCGGGCTACGTGCACCGGCTGATGGTGGAGCGCGGGCGGGCCCCGGCCGGGACCGGGCGGGCGATGCTGGCGCACGCGGAGCGGCGGATAGCCGCGGCGGGGCGGGCGTGGTCCCGGTTGGACTGTGTCTCCTCCAACTCGCGGCTGCGCAGCTATTACGAAGCTGCCGGTTACCGCGTCGTCGGGGAGCAGCCCTTGAAGGAGGGCGACGACGGCAGCCGGTACGCCGTCACCCTCCTCGAAAAGCGGCTGGGCGTCTGAGGCGCCTCTTAATGTATTGCTCCGAGATATGGAGGGAAGAGTGGCTGAGTCCCGGCGCAATGCTGCCCGGCCCGGTCCGCTGCCCAGCGGCCGACACCACCTCAGCCGTGAACAGGTGGTGACGTCGCAGCGGCTGCGCATGCTGACCGCCACCGCCGAGGCGATGAAGGACAAGGGGTACGTGGGGACCTCGGTTGCCGAGATCATCCGGCGCGCCGGGGTGTCGCGGGAGACGTTCTACCAGCAGTTCCGTTCCAAGGAGGACTGCTTCGTCCAGGCCCTGGACGCCGCCACGAAGCAGCTGGCGGGCCTGCTGGAGGCCGCTCGGCAGCCGTCGGCCGACGCTCCGGAGACAACCCGGCCGGCGCCCCCGGAGGAAACCTTCCGCCGACTGCTGCACCTCTATCTGCGGACCCTCACCGAACAGTCCGCCTTTGCCCGGCTGTTCCTCGTCGAGGTGTACGCCGCCGGGCCTGAGGCGATGGCGATCCGCATGGAGTGGCAGCGATGGTTTGCCGGCGCCATCGCTGAGATCTTCCACGTAGGGGACGAGGGCGGTGCGGACGAGCGGAGCTTCGGCTGCGAAGCCCTGGTCGCGGCCGCCGCGCAGCTGGTGACGGCGCACCTGGTCGCGGACGACCTGAAGGGCCTGCGCAGACTGGAGGATCCGCTCGTCCGACTCGCGGTACGGCTCCTCGGCTGAACGGCTAGGGGAGCCAGGGGAAGCGCGCCAGTTGGCCCCTGAGGCCGACGGGCAGCAGCGGCGTGATCATCGTGCGGTATCCGGCCACCTGGTGCCGGGCCGCTGCGCGGTCGCTGTTGAACAGTGCGTGGGGCTTCTTGCCCGGGATCGGCAGCCCGGGGCCGCAGAGCGGGACCTTCGGCGCCTGACGGTGGAGCTGGTCGCCGCCGCCCGAGACCGCGTGCGGGTTGATGTCGTAACCGTGGTCGCCGGTGAAGTAGCCGACCACGCCGTTGGCGAAGCACGCCAGGTTCGTGAGCAGGTTCTCGGAGTGGCAGATGCCGTCGTTGGTGTTGCAGATCTCTTTGACCGTCAGGTCGCCGAAGCCGCGCGGCCCCTTCATGGTCATGCCCGGCAGGATCGTCGGCAGGTTCGTTTCGATGCCGCCCGGACCGCCGTCCACACCGGGCCGCCGGGGATCGCCGTAGAGCACGCCGTTGATCTGGTCGTGCGGGACGGCGTCACTGCTGGAGAGGGCGGCCAGCTCATCGCCGGCGACGATCGCGCCCTGCGAGTAGCCGGCGATGGTCACGTGGCCGGCGGAGCATTCGCCGTGGAAGGTCTTCACCGCCGCGTCGAGCGTGGCGATGCCCTCGGCCACGGAGTCGTCCAGCGTCTTGGTGTCGCCGGGGTAGGGGGCGATGGACGCCGAGTAGTGGATTTTGGTGAACGAAACACCTTCGGGGAGCGCGGCGTTGCTGCGGTCGTAGACCGTGGCGCCGCCATCGAGGTGACCCCCGACCTCGAAGATCATCGTGTTCGGGCAGTCGGCCCGGGTCTGCGCCTGTGGGGCGGCCGCCACGGCTTGCGGTGTACTCAGCCCCAGGATGGGCAGCGCGGCAAGTATCGCGAGTAACGATCGCGTCCTTCGCATGTGCACCTCGTCTCGAATCGGCTTGGGGGGAACGGGAGTTCCGGCCCAGTGCGACGCCAAAGGTAGCGTCGAGAGAGGTTCTGCGAACAGAGGTGTTCGCGAAAGTCTGACCGCGACCGGTTCGACCGGAAGGCTGGGGCCGTCCATCAACTCCGGCGCGTATCGCCGACGGACCGGGGGCCCGCGTGCCGCATCTCGCGGGGGCATACCCCGAAGCGCTGCCGGAATGCCGTGCTGAGCGCGCTTGAGGAGGAGAATCCCGACGCGTACGTCAGCTCGGTGATCGTCATATGCCGGTACGCGGGTGCCCGCAGCCGGTCCCGTACCAACCGCAGCCGCTCCTCGCGGATCAGCTCGCGGGGGGTCGTCCCGGCTTGCCGCAGGGCCAGCTGCACCTGGCGCAGCGACCAGCCCAGCGCCTGCGCCACGGTGGTGCCGGTCATGTCGGGGTCGGCCGCGTGCTCGCGGATGTACCGGCGGACCACCGTCTCCACCTCGGCCAGATGGCCCGGTGCGGTGGGGCGGTCGTCTCCTGCGACAAGCATGCACAGCAGCTCGACCAGCCGGTCCGAGACCGCGTCGAACTGGCCGCTGGTGAGGGTGTCGCGCTCCTCATGCAGACCGGTCAGCATGTCGCCCACCACCCGGCCCAGGCCGGAGGTCAGGTCGAGGCCCGTAGCGAGCGGCGACGACCGGTTCAATCGCCCGTTCACCTCCTGAGCGGGGATCGACATGATGAACGCCTGCATGAAGTCGCCTTGCAGGATCTCGAACGGTGCGGCGAACGTGAGCAGGCACCCGGCCTCCGGCACCAGCCGTAGCTCCTGGTCGTCCTGCCGCAGCACCAGCTCTCCGGCGACCGGCAGCAGCAAGCGGTAGTCCTCGTCCGGGGCGTGCCGCACCTGGCCCGCGGTCCGGGTGTACTTGATCGTGCCCGACCACCACTTGACGAGCTGATAGGTGTCGGTGCACTGCCGGATCGTGCCCGCATGAAAGTCGTCGGTGTGCGGGTACCTGTAGCTCATCCGGCTTTGATACGACGTCACGTGCTCGCCCCACAGGTCGGCACGCTCACGCGACGTCACGTCCCGGGTTGTCCAGGAATCCACGACGTAGGTTCCCAAGGCCATCGAAGACACCTTTCGCCGCGGCCTTCTCACAGCGTGCACATCCGGAGTCGGTTCCCGCGCTCACGGCATGCCCCCGGGTGGTGCCGCGGATTTTAGTGAATGGCAGGGCGGTCCGGGCAGCGCGCGCCATAGGCGCATCGATACGCGCAGGTGCACTGACCTCGCTGTTGCGCACTGTGACAACTTACTTACGCGCACGTGCAATTCCCGGGGCGCGATCCAGTCCTACGATCGGTCACAGGATCCGCTGTGCGCCAGGGCAAGGCGGGTCCCCGTCGGCTGAGGTGGGACCGGCCCCACAACCGCCCCACCTGGTGGACGCACCCGTGGGCCTCATCCAGAGACCCAAGTACTTGACCGAGGACCAAGATGGCAAGCGACAAGCTGATCCGGAACCTGCGTGAGCGGCACAGGGCAACCCGTGCCGTCCCGAGCGGTCCAGTGGCCCGTAAAGCCTTGGGACTGACGATGGCGGTAGGGGTTGCGGGCGCAAGCGTGGGAGTCTTCGGAGCCGGACCCGCAGCCGCGGACCCGTTATCGCTCGAACTGCGGTACACATGCTCAGTTCTGGCGGTCCACGACCGGCCAGGCACGGTAAAGATTGACACGGATGTCCCGAAGTCGGCTGCGGTCGGCAAGCCCACCCCGAAATTCGCCATCCATGCGGTGGTGCCGGTGAGCGCGGCTGACACGAGAGGGCTGCGCGGCGCCGGCATCAAGACCATCCAGGGCACCGTGGAAGCGAAGGTCCGCGTGACGGCGCCGGAGGGCGACACCGACCTCAGAGTGCCGTTTCACGTGGCCAGGACCAGCGTCCCGGCATCCGGACCGTTCTTGGTCAAGGCGACCGGCGCCGCGCCGAAGCGCACCTTCAGCCAACCGGGCAGGGCGAAAATCACCATCGGTGACCTCGTCATGCACGTCACCGCGAGCGGCGTCATGACTGTCACGCTCGACGTGCCGTGCAAGCTGGACGCCCGGCAGAACCACGTCGTGGCATCGTTCGACATCGCCGGGACGGGAACGACGACCGGCCCGGCCCCGTCCGGGACGACTGAGACGGCCACCTCCGGCACCACTGAGTCGCGGAACCCAAGCGAAGGTGCGAGGGCGGGCGCGACCACGGAAGGCTCAGCCGACCCCTCCGGCAACCTGGCTACGACTGGCAGCCGGGGCATCACGCATCTGATCCCGCTGGCCGCGGGAGCTGTTGTCCTGGGCGCCATGGCCGTGACCGCCGCCTTCCGCTTCCGGTCACGCAGCAGGTGACCAGGGCGAAACCTGCCACGGCAGGTCACACGCCGTGGGGATGGATCGCGCTGACGGTGGTGACCGCGGGGGTGGCGGTCACCATTGCTGTTCGGGCGGGCACCGGGGAGGTGGACCCGGGCGGGTTGGCGGTCGGGCTGGTCAGCCTGATGCTGGCGGTGGCGGGCCTGCACCAGGCGAACCTCTCCCAAGCCTTGCAGGACACCGACACCGCCGCTCTCGCCGACCGCCTCGCCGTCGCGGTCAGGGATCGCGAGGAGAAAACCCACCAGAGACTCCTCGGCGGCAGCGACCGCACCATCAACGTCAAGTTCACCTTCCGGCCCTCCCCCGCCCACCACGGCACAGGCGCAGCACCCCGCGGCACGTTGGAAGAAGTCGCCACCTACTATCGCGCTCTCCGGCCCGGCCGCCTCGTCATCACCGGCGCACCCGGGGCCGGCAAAACCGTGCTCGCCCTCCACCTCATGCTGCTTCTCCTCCCCGACCCCGGCCAAGCGCCGAGCGGCCCCGTTCCCGTACGCCTGTCGTTGTCCACCTTCGACCCCGACCGGAACGAGCTCGACGACTGGCTCGCCGACCATCTCACCCGTGCCTACCGGCTACGCCCCAGCGCCGCAGCCGCCCTTGTCCGCGCCCGGCTGATCCTCCCCGTGCTCGACGGGCTCGACGAAATGGACGCCAGTGAGCCCGGGCGCGATTCCCGCGCCGCAGCCGCTTTGGAGGCCATGAACCGCTACGTCCATGGCACCACCAAGGGCCAACTCGTCCTCACCTGCCGCAGCGATCCCTACGCCGCTCTCGAACGTGCGGATACGTGGGCAGAGGACGCTTCCTGTATCGAGATCGCCCCCGTCAGCCTGGCCGCGACCAAGGCGTTCATCACCGCTCGCACCCGCGACCGGGGCCGCTGGGAACCCGTCCTGAACGCACTCCAAGCCGCCCCGGCCGGTCCACTGGCCCGGGGCCTGTCCACACCCTGGCGGCTGACCGTAGCCCTCACCGTTTACGACGAACGTCACGACGGTAGCTGGGTCCGTGATCCCGTGGATCTCCTCGATCCCACCTTCCGGACCCCCGGGCAGGTCCGGGACCACCTACTGAATCTGTTCATCCTTGCCGCCTCCTCGGCAGGCGGCAAGGCAGCGCCCTACACCCGGCTCCAGGTACGCACCTGGCTGACAGTCCTCGCCGGCTACCTGCATGACAGCACCGCCAACGCCCGCGCTGTGGCCGGACGGCGTCTGTCAGGCACCGACCTCGTACTCCATGAACTGTGGCCGCTCACCGGCGACCGCCGCGCCCGCACCGTCCACGTCCTGCTGACCCTCGCGGTGTGGGCCACCGCTGACCTGTCTGCCGCCCTGCTCGATGACTGGAAGGTGTACGCAACGAACGTGACACTCATGGCGCTGGGCAGTCTTCTCGCAGGATTCCCGCCCTGGCCCATGCCGTCTCGGCTGGAACGCGTAACTGCCAAAACGCCTGCTGCAAGACACCAGCTCGTGAACGGGCTGGTGGGTGGGCTCTTCTGGGGAGGGCTCGTCGTCGTGGTCGACATGGGGAATGTCGTCGGGCTGGTGAACGGGCTCGTATACGGATCGGTAGTAGGGCTCGCTGGTGGAGCGATGGTGGGAGTCGGGCTGGCGGGCGTGCTCTCGGACACACCCGAGGTTCGCAAGTCGCACGGAAACGCGTCGCCGCGCGGCATGGTGTGGGACGACCTCGTGACCGGGTTCGCGACCGGCCTCGTGGTCGGACTCGGGTTCGTCCCCTTCTATTGGTTCGCCCTGGGCCCCGTATTCGCACTCGGGGCAGTACTCATCTACATGCTTCTGTTCGGTCTCGGCGGCGGGCGTACGCTCGCACTCCTCTACAACCGCCTGTTCAGATGCGGTTTCCGGGGCGCACTCGACGCGCTGTTCAGGCCCTGGCGTGCGTTCGGCCCCCTGTTCAGGACCGGTGCCGGCCCAGCGCTTGGCGCCGCAGGTGTCCGCTACCTAGCTTTCCTGCTCTGCACCCGCCGCTGGTGGTCCAACCAACCACTGCCCTGGCGTCTCGGCCGTTTCCTCGACTGGTGCTGCGACGCGGGTCTGACGCGCACCGCCGGGATCGCCTACCAGTTCCGCCACCGCGAGCTCCAGGACTTCCTCACCCGGGGCCAGCTCCACCACGCCCCGCCGGACGACCCGGCTTCTGCGGAAATGCCACGGCCCTGAGCCTGCCCTACCTTCCGGGGGGCGCGAGGCCGTCGATTCCCCCGTATCAGGCCGGGCGCGGGAGCGCCCGGCCTGTCGCATGACCTCAGGCGTCGCCCGCGCCGCGTCGGCGCTGCTTCACCCATGAGCCGAGGACGAAGGCGAGGGCGCCTGCGAGGAGAGTGCCCACGACCGGTGCCATCAGGCCCCTGGTGGCCTGGTCAGCGGCGGCGACGGCGCCCTTCCCCGTCCCGCCGGCCTCGTCGCTCGCCTGAGCCGACCTCCTGGCGGCGGAAGTCCCCTCGGGCTGGGCGCCTGCGGCCGCCGGGCCGTTGGCGCGGGCGTCCGAGGTGCCGGACGCGGTCGAGCCGGTCGTCGTCCCCGATTCAGTTCCCGCTCCGGTCCCCGCTCCCGTTCCTGCCCTCGTGCCCTTCTTTGTGATCTCGAACGAGCCCACGGTCTTGTCCTGCCCGGTGTCGAGCGTGCAGGGCACCGGGGGTGCGCCCAACACCTCGCCGTTCGCCTTCTTGGCGATGACGTGCACGGCGAGGTCGCCGGCGGTGATCCGCGCAGGGCCCGGTCGGCGGAACGTGAGAGGGGGCGCGGTGCCCTCTGCCGTGACATCAAAGGAACCGGATGCCGGGATGCGGGTCTTGTTGATGTTGAGGGGCACCGGGACGCGCCTGTTGTCCTGGGGTGCGGCCACCCTGATCTTCGCGGTCACCGTGCCCTCAACGGTCTGCACATCGAACGCATGGAGCATCCTGGTGAAGTTCGCAGCCACCGTCGTCCGCGCGCCGATGGCGAATTTGCGGCTGGGTTCGCCGACCGGGACCGACTCCGGGATGTCCGTGTCGACCTTCATCCGGAACGGCAGATCTTTGTTGATCAACGGAACGTGGCAGGTGTACTTCAGCGGGTGCGGTACCGGTTGTGCGGCCGCGGTTCCGGCTCCGGAGACTCCCACCACTCCGACGGCGGCTCCTAACGCCGTCACCATCCCAAGGGCACTACATACCCTCGGCCTTTCCGTCCTGCACCGTGCAGTCATCAACCGTGCGGTCATCACATGACACCCCCGTGAGTTGTTCTGCTGTACGTCCCATCGATCCGCGACGGTCAGGTGTTACCGGATTCCGGGCACTGTTCCGGTCGCGGACGGAGACGGGGCCGGTCCGCCCGGTCCGCGTCCTCCGGAATCGCTGGAGTCGCCGCCGCCCCGCGAGGGCGGCCGCGCTTCCTACGCCCCGCCGGGATATCCAGTTCGGCACGGACCACCTTGCCCACCGACATCCGGTCGACGACCTCCCAGCGGGCGGCGAACGCGGCCACCAGCAGCAGCCCCCGCCCCGTTTCGCAGTCGGGCGGCGGCAGCACGAGGGCGCCGGGGGACGGCGGGCGCTTCTCGGTGCGGGTGTCGGCGACCTCGATGCGGAGGGTGGCGGGACGGGCCGCATCGGTATCCACGTCGGCGTAGGACAGCGTCGCGAGGCGCAGTTCGAAGTCCCTGCCGGGCACCCGACCGTGCGTCGCGGCGTTCGCGGCGAGCTCGGCGACGACCGCGGCGGCCGCATCGGACAGCTCGCCGCCATAGGGAAAGCCCCACAGATCGAGCCGGTGGACGGCGAGATGCCGGGCGAGACGGGCGCCGAGGCGGGTGGCGCTGAACCGCTGAGTGAACACACGTACGGTAACCGGGACTTCAGGCGCCCGGGAGGTTGCTTGGGCTGGCATGCGCTCCACGGTGGCGCCCGTATGGCAGCCATGGCCAGTATCTCCGCCCCTACGGAGCTCGTACGGAACGTCAGCGTACGAGCACGAAAGGTAGACAGCGACGATAACTGACCGTAACCATGGGTGAGTTGTGCGTGTGGCACGACAGACGCATGGGAGGTGGCCGGTATGGCCGGCAAAGCGGGCAACAGCGAGCCCGAAACCACCGACAGCCTCAGGGCGTTCGGGGCCGTGGTCAAGGCGTTCCGGGGGCGGGCGACGCTGACACAGGAGGGTCTGGCGCGGCGGGTGGGATTCTCCGCCGGGACCGTCGCGTCGATCGAGCAGGGGCGCAGGCTCCCACCCCCGGAGTTCATCGAACGGGCCGAGCGGGTGCTGGACGCGTTCGGGGTGCTGCGGGCGATGTCGACGCAGCTGGCCCGGCAGCCGGGATTGGCCGCGTGGTTCCGGCAGTGGGCCCGGCTGGAGGAGAAGGCGATCAGTCTGTATACGTACGAATGCCGGTTGGTGCCGGGGCTGTTGCAGACCGAGGCGTACGCACGGGAGCTGTTCGAGCACCGCATTCCGCTGCTGACCGACGAGGAGACCGACACGAAGGTGACCGCCCGACTGGACCGGCAGAAGCTGCTGCGGGACCGGCCGAACACGGCGTTCAGCTTCATCGTCGACGAGCATGTCTTTCTGCGCCGGACGGGTGGGGCGGACGTGGCCCGGGAGCTCCTGGACTATGTGCTGGAGACCACCCGGCGCCTCCGGAATGTCGAGCTGCAGGTCGTGCCGTTGACGAGAGGTGTTCATGCGGGCATGGGCGGACCGTTGCGGCTTCTGGAGACGCCGAGCAACCGGTGGTATGCCTACTGCGAGGGGCAACGAAGTGGCCAACTCATCTCTGACGCAAAGACCATCAGCACGCTGCACATGCGCTATGCGAAACTGCGTTCGCAGGCCCTAACACCGGAGGACTCCCGGAGCCTGCTGACGCAGATGCGAGGAGCGCTATGAGCAGCACCGAACTGGCATGGTTCAAGAGCAGCTACAGCGGCAGTGACGGCGACGACTGCGTGGAGGTCGCCCTCTCCTGGCACAAGTCCAGCTACAGCAGCGGCGACGGCGACGACTGCGTCGAGATCGCCGCCTGCCCCACCACCGTCCACATCCGCGACTCCAAGGACAAGGCCGGCCCGCAGCTCGCCGTGCCCGCCGATGCCTGGGCGGCGTTCGTCGGGTACGCCGTCGAACTGGCCTGACGCCGCACGAGCCGACCCGGGGCCACAGCGGGAAGGCTCATGCGCGCACCACCGGACCGGTCGAGCCCCGCACCACCAGTTCCGGCTGGAAGACGAACTCGGTGCGTCGGGGCGGTTCCCGGCGGCCCGCCGCCCGTTCGTGGATCTCCTCGATCAAGGCGCCGACCGCCGCCGTCGCCATCGCCTGGACCGGCTGGCGCACCGTGGTCAGGGGTGGGTCGGTGAAGGCGATCAGCTGGGAGTCGTCGAAGCCGACGACCGAGAGGTCGGCCGGGACGCTCAGGCCGCGTTGGCGGGCCGCCCGTACGACGCCGAGGGCCATCAGGTCGCTGCCGCAGACGATGCCGGTGCAGCCGTCGTCGAGCAGCGTGGCGGCGGCCGCGTGTCCGCCTTCCACGCTGAACAGGGTGTGCCGGACGCGCCGTTCGGCCTGCCCCCTCGACAGGCCGAACGACTCGCCCAGCGCCGCCGCGAAGCCCTCGGCCTTGCGGCGGGAGGGCACATAGCGGGCCGGGCCGACGGCCAGTCCGATCCGCCCGTGCCCCAGCTCGGCCAGGTGGCGCACGGCCATCCGGGCCGCCGCGACGTCGTCGGGTGAGACGAACGGCGCGTCGATGTGCGCGTTGTAGCCGTTGATGAGGACGAACGGGACGCCCCGGGCGGCCAGGCGGGTGTAGCGGGACGGGTCGGCGCGGGTGTCGGCGTGCAGGCCGGAGAGGAAGACGATGCCGGTGACGCCGCGCTCCTCCAGTTGCTCGACGAGTTCGTCCTCGGTGGCTCCGCCGGGCATCTGGGTGCAGAGCACCGGGGTGTAGCCGTGGCCCGCCAGCGACTGCTCGATGATCTGGGCGAAGGCGGGGAAGATGGGGTTGGTCAGCTCCGGGATGACCAACCCCACCAGCCCGGCGCTGCGGCGGCGCAGCCGTACGGGACGCTCGTAGCCGAGGACGTCGAGCGCGGCGAGCACCCGGCGTCGGGTGCTCGCCGCCACGCCCGCCTTGCCGTTCAGTACCCGGCTGACGGTCGCCTCGCTGACCTCCGCCTGGGCGGCGATGTCGGAGAGCCGGGGCGCGGCATGGGGATGGGGATGGGGCAGGGTCACTCCTTCCACCAGATGGCGGTGTCGGCGGGCAGCTCGAACTCACCGTCAGTTGCGGCCAGTTGGCGTGAGGAGAGCAGCAGCCGCCCCGGGGCGGGCAGCCGGACCGGGGCCCCGGTCGTATTGACCGTGCAGACCAGCCCGCCGGGGCGGCGGAAAGCCAGGACGCCGTCGGGGGCGGCCAGCCACTCGACCGCGTCGCCCGCGCCCAGTCCCGGCTGTCGGCGCCGTAGTGCCAGGGCGGTGCGGTAGAGCTCCAGGGTGGAGGTGGGGTCGCCGGTCTGGGCTTCGACGGTGAGGGCCGCCCAGTCGTCGGGCTGGGGCAGCCAGCTGCCGCCGTCGCCGAAGCCGTACGGGGCCTCGTCGCCGTGCCACGGGAGCGGTACCCGGCAGCCGTCGCGCAGGCCCTCCTGGCCGCTGTCCCGGAAGAAGGAGGGGTCCTGGCGGACCTCGTCGGGCAGGTCGGTGACCTCGGGCAGGCCCAGTTCCTCGCCCTGGTAGAGGTAGGCGGAGCCGGGCAGTGCCAGCATCAGGAGGGTGGCGGCGCGGGCGCGGTCCAGGCCGCCGCCGAGCCGGGTGCGGTGGCGTACGACGTCGTGGTTGGACAGCACCCAGGTCGTCGGGGCCGCCACCGGGCGCATGGCGTCCAGGGACGAGTCGATCGCCTCGCGGAGGGTGGCCGCGTCCCACTCCGTGTTCAAGTAATGGAAGTTGAACGCCTGGTGGAGTTCGTCGGGGCGGACGTAGAGGGCGGTGCGGTCGGCGGTGGGGGCCCAGGCTTCGGCGACCGCGATCCGGTCGCCGGGGAGGGAGCCGGGCCGTCGGTCGCCGGAGTACTCGTCGAGGACGGTGCGCCAGGAGCGGTAGATGTCGTGGACGCCGTCCTGGTCGAAGAACGGCAGGACCTGGTTGCCGAGCAGTTTCAGCTGCTCGCCCCGGCCCATGTCGGGCAGGCCGGGGGCCTTGACCAGGCCGTGGGCGACGTCCACCCGGAAGCCGTCCACGCCCAGGTCCAGCCAGAAGCGCAGGATGGAGCGGAATTCGTCCTGCACGGCGGGGTGGTCCCAGTTGAAGTCGGGCTGCTCGGGGGCGAAGAGGTGGAGGTACCACTCCCCGTCGGGGACCTGGGTCCAGGCGGGGCCGCCGAAGAGGGACTCCCAGTCGTTGGGCGGGAGTTCGCCGTTCTCGCCGCGGCCCTTGCGGAAGTGGAAGCGTTCGCGGAGCGTCGAGCCGGGGCCCTCCGTCAGTCCGCGGCGGAACCATGCGTGCTGGTCGGAGCAGTGGTTGGGGACGAGGTCGACGATGATGCGCAGCCCCAGGCGGTGGGCCTCGGTGATGACGGCCTCGGCGTCGGGCAGGGTGCCGAACATCGGGTCGATGGCGCGGTAGTCGGCGACGTCGTACCCGGCGTCGGCCTGCGGCGAGGCGTAGAAGGGACTGAGCCAGACGGCGTCCACGCCCAGGTCGCGCAGGTAGGGCAACCGGCTGCGGACACCGGCCAGGTCCCCCATCCCGTCGCCGTTGGCGTCGGCGAAGCTGCGCGGATAGACCTGGTAGATCACCGCGTCGCGCCACCAGTCGGTGGCAGGAGTGACGTTCTCAGGGGTGACGTTGTGCTGTGGAGTCATTTCAACCCTTGGTGGTGCCGGCCGTCAGACCGGCGACGAGGTGGCGCTGGGCGAAGGCGAAGACGAGGGCGGCCGGGACGGCGATGATCACGGCGGCGGCGGTCATCGAACCCCAGTCGTTGGTGTACTGGTTGACGAAGGTCTGCAGCCCGCCGGCGAGCGTGAGGTTCTCCTCGCCGGTCATGAACGCGGAGGCGTAGGCGACCTCGGCCCAGGCGGTGACGAAGGTGTAGAAGCCGGTGACGGCCAGGCCGGGGCGGGCCAGCGGCAGGACGAGCCGCCAGAAGGTGCCGAACGGGTTGAGGCCGTCGACCCGGCCCGCTTCGTCGATCTCCACCGGGATGGTGTCGAAGAAGCCCTTCATCATCCAGGCGCAGAACGGGACGGCGATGGTCAGGTAGGTGATGACCAGGCCCGCGGGCTGGTTGAGCAGGCCGAGGCTCGCCAGGAGGTTGTAGAGCGGCACGATCAGGACCGCGACCGGGAACATCTGGGTGATCAGCAGCAGCCACATCAGCGGACGCATTCCGGGGAAGCGGAAGCGGCTGACGGCGTAGCCGGTGGTGGCGGCGATGAAGACACCGAGGACGGTGGTCAGCCCGACGATGATCACGGAGTTCTGGAACCAGGTCAGGAACTCGGTGTCGGCCAGTACGTGGGTGTAGTTGGCGAAGGTGAAGTCGGTGACGAGGCCGGTGGTGAAGGCGTCGTTCTTCGGTTTGAAGGACGTCACCAGCAGCCACAGGGGCGGGAAGACGGCCACCGCGGCGGCGACGAGCAGCGCCGTGTGCAGGGCGACCGAGGCCGGGCGGGAACGCTGGTTGCGCTTGCGGGTCATGGTCACCACGCTTCTCCCTGCTTGCGCAGCGCCCGGCGGTAGACGACCGCGACGGCCGAGAGCAGGACCAGGATCAGGACGCCCCAGGCCGCGGACTCGGAGAAGTTGCGGGGGCTGTCGAGGAAGGAGAGCCGGTAGGCGTAGGTCACCAGGATCTCGGTGGCGTCGCCGGGGCCGCCCCGGGTCAGCAGGAAGATCACCGGGAACATGTTGAAGGTCCAGATGGTGGAGAGCAGGATCACTGTGCTGCTGACGGCGCGCAGGCCGGGGACGGTGATGTTGCGGAAGCGCTGCCAGGCGCTCGCGCCGTCCATCTCGGCGGCCTCGTACAGCTCGCCCGGTATGGACTGCAGGCCGCCGAGCAGCGCGACGAGCATGAAAGGCACGCCCAGCCAGACGTTGACGGCGATGACCGAGAGCTTGGCCCAGGTGGGGTCGTTGAGCCAGGGGACCGCGTCGATGCCGCCGCCGGCCAGCAGCTTGTTGAGGATGCCGTTCTTCTCGTTGTAGAGCATCCGCCAGGTGAAGACGGAAATGAAGGCGGGGATGGCCCACGGCAGGATCAGCGCGAGGCGGTAGAAGGTGCGGCCGCGCAGGGTCCGGTTGAGCATGTTCGCCAGGGCGAGTCCGGTCAGGAACGTCAGCGAGACACAGCCGACGGTCCACAGGACCGTCCAGCCGAGGCGGTCCCAGAAGACGCCGTCGGCCAGCACCGCCTGGTAGTTGTCCAGGCCGGTGAACTTGTAGGTGGCGGGGAGGTGGTTGACGCCGATGTTCCGCTCGACGTTGGCCTCATTGGCGTCCGTGAGCGAGAGGAAGACACCGCGCACCAGCGGGTAGCCGATGATCACCCCGATGACGAGTACCACCGGGGCGACCATCGTCCATGCGTACCAGTGGGTGCCCAGCGCCCGGCGCAGCCGTACGGCGAAGGTCACTTGTAGTCCTTGAGCAGCTTCCGGTAGGCGTTGCCGGTCGCCTTGGCGGCCTGCTCGGGCGTGGCGGCGCCGGTGAGCACCTTGTTCATCTGGACCTTGACGGGCTCGAAGAGCGAGTTGCCCTCGGCGATCCAGGGGCGCTGCACGGCACCATCGACGGCGGGCTTGAAGAACCGCACCATCTCGTTGTTCTTGACGGCCGGCACCTCGTACACGGACTTGCGGGTGGGCAGCAGGCTGAGCTTCTCGTTGGTCTCCTGCTGGACCTCGGCTGAGCTCATGTACTTCACGAAGGCGTAGGAGGCCCGGAGGTTCTTGCTGCCGGCGTAGACGGAGAGGTTCCAGCCGCCCTGCGGGGAGCCCTGGGCCTTGGACCCGGCGGGCACGGGGGCGACGCCGAGGTTCTTCTTGTCCTTGAACGCCTTGCCGGCGCGGGCGGCCTCGATGTCCCAGGGCCCGTCGACGGCCATCGCGACGGTGCCGTCCTTGAGGGCCTTGATCTGGTTCTCGTAACCATCGGTGGCATCGGTGACCGCGGCCTTGGAGTCCACCAGACCCTTGATCGTCTTGAACGCCTTGACGCCGGCGCCGTCGTCGATCTGCACGACCTTGTCGCGGGCGTCGACCATGTCGCCGCCCTCGCCGTAGAGATAGGGCAGGAACCAGTAGGGGTCGTCGCCGCGCAGATAGAGGGCGGTGGCGCCGGTCTTGGCCTTGATCTTCTTGGCGGCGGTGGCCAGTTCGGCGAAGGACTTGGGGACCTCGACGCCGGCGTCCTTGAGGAGCTTCTTGTTGTAGAAGAGGCCGAGGGTGTCGATGACCTGGGGTGCGGCGTAGGTCTTGCCCTTGAACTTCGTGGAGCCGACGGCCTGCGGGAGGTAGTCGCCGGTCTTGTCGAGGGCGGGGGTGCCGTCGAGCGGGGCGAGGTAGCCGAGGTTGGCGAAGTCAGCGGTCCAGGCGACCTCGGTGCGCATCACGTCGGGGGCGCCGGAGTTGCCGCCGGCCGCGTTCTTGAACTTGGCGTTGGCGTCACCGAACGGGACGTTCACATATTTGACGTGGACCTTGGGGTGCTGCTTCTGGAAACCCTCGGCAAGTTTGCGGTACGTCGCCTTCTCGGCGTCGTTGGAGGTGTCCCAGAAGGTAACGGTTCCGGACAGTTCACCCCCGCTGTCGCCGCCATTGCCGCTGTCGCCTCCGCCGCACGCTGTCGCTGCCAGTGCCAGGCCCGCTACCAGCGCGGTGGCCGTTGCGCCCCGTATGCCACGCCGCATGTGAACTCCTTAGGGAAATGCCTCAGATGGCGGTCAGGAACGTAACAGCGCGGAAAGCGAACCGAAAGACCTTGCGGCAAATTTCTGCAAGACCATGGGAACGAATTGCAATGAGATGGCTGGAACGGGACCCTTCGAGCGCCCTCGGCACCGTCACCCCGCGCCCGCCCGAGCGTTGATTCCGTGAAGGCACCGACGCCTCTTGATCTCGACAGGGACGGCAGATGACCCAGGAGCTCACTTCCCCCAGCCCCGCCCCCCGGACGCCCGCGACGGGCCGAGGTCCGGGGTGGTGGCGCGACGCCGTCATCTACCAGGTGTACGTGCGCTCGTTCGCCGACAGCGACGGCGACGGGATCGGCGATCTGCGCGGCGCCCGCGCCCGGCTGCCGTACCTCAGGGACCTGGGGGTGGACGCCGTCTGGCTCACCCCGTTCTATGCCTCACCCCAGGCCGACGGCGGATACGACGTCGCCGACTACCGCGCCGTCGACCCGCTCTTCGGCAGCCTCCAGGATGCCGACGATCTGATCCGCACCGCCCATGAGCTGGGCCTGCGGGTGATCGTCGACATCGTCCCCAACCACACCTCCGACCGGCACCCGTGGTTCCGGGACCCCGAGCTGGCCCGGCAGCGCTACCTTTTCCGCCCCGGCAAGGGAGAGCACGGCGAACTCCCGCCCAACGACTGGGAGTCGGTCTTCGGCGGCCCGGCCTGGACCCGCACCGAGCGCGGCGACTGGTATCTGCACCTCTTCGCCCCCGAGCAGCCCGACCTCGACTGGGACAACCCGGAGGTGCACGCCGAGTTCGAGGCCATCCTGCGCTTCTGGCTCGACCTCGGGGTGGACGGCTTCCGGGTCGATGTCGCGCACGGCATGATCAAGGCACCCGGCCTGCCGGACATCGGCCACGGCCAGCAGGCCAAGCTGATCGGCAATCAGGTGCTGCCGTTCTTCGACCAGGACGGGGTGCACACCATCCACCGCGCCTGGCGCCGCCTGCTGGACGGCTACGGCGACACCCACGGCAGGCAGGTGGTCGGTGTCGCCGAGGCGTGGGCCCCCACCGCCGAACGCCTCGCCCTCTACGTCCGCCCCGACGAACTCCACCAGGCGTTCAACTTCCAGTTCCTGAACGCCCCTTGGGAGGCCGGCGCCCTGCGCTCGGTCATCGACGCCTCGCTCGCCGCCACCACCTCGGTCGGCGCCCCGACGACCTGGGTGCTGTCCAACCACGACGTCGTACGCCACACCACCCGGCTCGGCGGCGGCCTGGACCGCGCCCGCGCCGCCACCCTCCTGATGCTGGCGCTGCCCGGCTCCGCCTACCTCTACCAGGGCGAGGAACTGGGCCTGCCCGAGGTCACCGACCTCCCCGACGAGGTCCGCCAGGACCCGGCGTTCTTCCGTGGCGACGGGACCGCGGGCGCGGCCGCCACCAGCGGCCAGGACGGCTTCCGCGACGGCTGCCGGGTGCCGCTCCCCTGGTCCGGCGAGCTGCCGCCGTACGGCTTCGGCGACGGCGGCAGCTGGCTCCCGCAGCCCGGCGACTGGGCAGCGCTCACCGTCGAGGCCCAGACCGGCACCCCCGCCTCCACCCTGGAGCTCTACCGCACCGCCCTCGCACTACGGCGCCGACTGCCGGGACTGGGCGACGGAGAGATGAGCTGGGCCCCCGCACCGGACGGGGTGCTCGCCTTCACCCGCCCCGGCCTGCTGTGCACCGTCAACACACTGGGTCACGAGGTGGAACTGCCGCCGCCCGGTGCGCTGCTGCTGGCCAGCACCCCGCTGACCGGCGACGGAGCCGCCGCGGTGCTCCCCGGCGACAGCTGCACCTGGTGGGCAATCTGAGAGCCGAACGGTACAGTCCCACCCATGACCGCCCGGCTCTCCGATATCGCAGCACAGGCGGGTGTCAGCGAGGCCACCGTCAGCCGGGTTCTCAACGGGAAGCCCGGTGTCTCCGCCACCACCCGCCAGTCCGTGCTCGCCGCCCTCGATGTGCTGGGCTACGAGCGCCCGGTGCGGCTGCGGCAGCGCAGCGCCGGGCTGGTCGGGCTGATCACCCCGGAGCTGGAGAACCCGATCTTCCCGGCCTTCGCCCAGGTCATCGGGCAGGCGCTGACCCGCCAGGGCTATACGCCCGTCCTGGCGACCCAGACCCCCGGCGGCTCCACGGAGGACGAGCTGACCGAGATGCTGGTGGACCGCGGGGTGGCCGGCATCATCTTCGTCTCCGGGCTGCACGCGGACACCTCCGCCGATATGCAGCGCTATGAGCAGCTGCGCGGCCAGGGCGTCCCGTTCGTCCTCATCAACGGCTTCTCCGACAAGGTCCAGGCGCCCTTCGTCTCCCCCGACGACCGCGCCGCGGTGGACCTGGCGGTCACCCACCTCGGCGCGCTCGGCCACCGGCGGATCGGGCTGGCCCTCGGCCCCAAGCGCTTCGTGCCCGTACAGCGCAAGATCGAGGGCTTCGTCCGCGCCATGCAGGAGCGGCTGCAGACCACCCCGGCCGAGGCGGAGCCGTTCATCCAGCACTCCCTCTACACACTGGAGGGCGGCCAGGCCGCGGCGAGCGCGCTGATCGAGCGGGGCGCCACGGCCATCGTCTGCGCCAGCGACATGATGGCGCTCGGCGCGATCCGCGCGGCCCGCCAGCGCGGGCTCGATGTCCCCCACGACCTCTCCGTGGTCGGCTTCGACGACTCCCCCCTCATCGCCTTCACCGACCCGCCGCTGACCACGATCCGGCAGCCGGTCACGGCCATGGGACAGGCGGCGGTACGGGCCCTCCTGGAAGAGGTCGGCGGAACCCCGGCTCCCCACAGCGAGTTCGTCTTCCACCCCGAGCTGGTGGTACGCGGCTCGACCGCCTCCGCGCCGCGCACAACGGCTCGTATTCCCAAGCCGCTGCGCGCGCACTGAGCGCGGCATCACCCGGGAGTAGGGGGCCCGTACATCCCCCGCAGGTCCCATTCAGGGCCTCGAATACCCGCCCGAAGGATGATCGGCAAGAAGTCCGTTTCTGGCAGACTGTCTGCCTATGGGTGATGCGAAGACGAGGATTTTGGACGGCCCGCCGACCACCCCGCCACCCGAGGGGGAACACGCGGACCGCCCGGCGACCGAAGGCCGACTGGCCCGTCTGCGCTCCCCTCGCTCCCCCCGGCTCTGGTTCGAGATCCTGCTGATCGCGGTCAGCTACTGGACCTACTCGGTGATCCGCAACGCCGTCCCCGAGCAGAAGATCCAGGCCCTCAAGAACGCCGACTGGATCTGGCAGGCAGAACACTCCCTGGGTATCGCCGTCGAACGCACCGTCAACCACGCGGTGAACTCCGTGACGTGGCTGATCGTCACCATGAACTACTACTACGCGACACTGCACTTCGTCGTGACGATCGGCGTCCTGATCTGGCTCTACCGCTGGCACCCCGGCCGCTACGCCGCCGCCCGGCTGGCCCTGTTCGCCACCACCGCCATCGCCCTCACCGGCTACTACCTCTACCCCCTGGCGCCACCCCGCCTGATGCCGGACGGCGGCTTCATCGACACCCTCGTCCACCACGGCACCTGGGGCTCCCTGGCCTCCGGGAACCTCGCCTCCATGTCCAACCAGTACGCCGCGATGCCCTCCATGCACATCGGCTGGTCCCTCTGGTGCGGCCTCACCATCGCCCTCCTGGCCAAGCCCCTCTGGTGCCGCGTCCTCGGCCTCCTCTACCCCGCCACGACCCTCCTGGTCATCGTCTCCACGGCCAACCACTTCTGGCTGGACGCGCTGGGCGGAGCCCTGTGCCTGTCCTTCGGCTTCGCGCTGGCGTGCGTGTGGTACGGCTCGCTGCCCCACCGGATGGCCCGCCTGGCCATGGCGTAGCGACGTGGGAGCTACGCCCCGTAAAAGAGCTGCTCGACGACCCCCCGCGCCCGCCGCGTCACCCGCCGGTAGTCGTCGATCATCTCCCCGATGTGCCCCTCCTCGTAGCCGAGGTAGCGGCCAACAGCGGCCACCTCCCGGCCGTCGACGGGGAACGTATCGCCGGGGCGCCCCCGGACGATCATGGCGGCGTTGCGTACGCGGGCGGCCAGGACCCATGCCTCATCGAGGATCTGGGCATCCTCGGTCTCGATGAGACCGGCCGCATGGGCAGCGGCCAGCGCTTCGCGGGTGCGGGTGGTGCGCAGGCCGGGGATCTCCCAGCCGTGCTGCATCTGGAGGAGCTGCACGGTCCACTCGACGTCGCTGAGGCCGCCGCGGCCGAGCTTGGCGTGGGTGGTCGGGTCCGCGCCGCGGGGCAGTCGCTCGGCCTCCATGCGGGCCTTGAGCTTGCGGATCTCGCGGACCGCGTCGTCGCCGAGGCCCTCGGCGGGGTAGCGCAGCGGGTCGATCAGCTCGATGAACCGACGGCCGAGGTCGCTGTCGCCGGCGACCGGTTCGGCGCGCAGCAGGGCCTGCGATTCCCAGACCAGGGACCAGCGGCGGTAGTAGGCCGCGTAGGAGGCGAGGGTCCGTACCAGCGGGCCCGTGCGGCCCTCCGGGCGGAGGTCCGCGTCGACGAGCAACGGCGGGTCGGAGGAGGGGAGTTCGAGCAGCCGGCGCATCTCGTTGGCGACGGCGTGGGCGGCCTTGGCGGCCTCCTGCTCGTCGGCGCCGTCGCGGGGCTCGTGGACGAAGAGGATGTCGGCGTCCGAGCCGTAGTTGAGCTCATGGCCGCCGAAGCGGCCCATGCCGATCACCGCGAAGCGGGTGGGCAGGGTGTCGCCCCACTGGTCGCGGACCGCGGCGCGCAGCGCACCGGCGAGGGTGGCGGCGTTGAGGTCGGAGACGGCGGAGCCGACGGCGTCGACGGACTGGCCGTGGTCGTTCTCCGCGGGGCTGAACTCCGTGCCGTACGCGCCGATGACGTCCGCTGCGGCCGTACGGAACAGCTCCCGGCGGCGCACTCCGCGGGCCGCCGCGACCGCCGCCTCCGCACCGTCCGCGCGGCCGACCGCGGCCAGTACCTCCTGCTCCAGCGCGGCCCGGGAGCGCGGCTGGAGCCCGTCGG
Source organism: Streptomyces tubercidicus (assembly GCF_027497495.1). Lineage (GTDB taxonomy): Bacteria > Actinomycetota > Actinomycetes > Streptomycetales > Streptomycetaceae > Streptomyces > Streptomyces tubercidicus. The sequence continues at coordinate 5,918,966 of NZ_CP114205.1, read as the reverse complement.
GGGCGCCGAGCAGGGCGACCGCCTCGGGGGCGCGCAGCAGCAGGTCGGGGGCGAGGCGGCCGGCCGACAGCACCCGGGCGAGGTTCTCGGCGGCGGCGCCCTCGTCGCGCAGCAGCCGCAGATACCAAGGGGTCTTGCCGAGCGCGTCGGAGACCTTGCGGAAGTTGAGCAGTCCGGCGTCCGGGTCGGCGGAGTCCGCGAACCAGGCGAGCAGCACCGGCAGCAGGGTGCGCTGGATGGCGGCCTTGCGGGTGACGCCGGAGGCGAGGGCCTCCAGGTGGCGCAGGGCGGCGACCGGGTCGTTGTAGCCGAGGGCTTCGAGGCGGTGGCCGGCGGCCCTGGCCGAGAGCCGGGTCTCGCCGGGCTCCAGGTGGGCGACGGCGTCGAGCAGCGGGCGGTAGAAGAGCTTCTCGTGCAGTCGGCGCACCTCGCGGGCGTGCCAGCGCCACTCCTTGCGGAGGGTGTCGACCGGTTCGGTGCGCAGGCCCAGCGAGCGGGCCAGCCGCCGCAGTTCGCCCTCGTCCTCGGGCATCAGATGCGTACGGCGCATCCGGAAGAGCTGGATCCGGTGTTCCAGGGTGCGCAGGAAGCGGTAGGCGGCGTCCAGGGCCGCGGCGTCCTGGCGTCCGACATAGCCGCCGGCCGCCAGCGCCGCGAGGGCGTCGAGGGTGGTGGCGCTGCGCAGGGTGGCATCGCTGCGGCCGTGGACCAGTTGCAGCAGCTGGACGGCGAATTCGACATCGCGCAGTCCGCCGGGGCCGAGCTTGAGTTCCCGTTCGACCTGGGCCACGGGGATGTTCTCGACGACCCGGCGGCGCATCTGCCGCACATCGGCGACGAAGTTCTCCCGCTCGGCGACCTGCCACACCATGGGCGCCAGCGCGTCCACGTACTCCTGGCCCAGCTGGAGGTCACCGGCCATCGGGCGGGCCTTGAGCAGCGCCTGGAACTCCCAGGTCTTGGCCCAGCGCTGGTAGTAGGCGAGATGGCTGGAGAGGGTGCGGACCAGCGGGCCGTTGCGGCCCTCGGGGCGCAGATTGGCGTCCACCGGCCAGATCGTGCCCTCGGCGGTGTTGTCCGAGCAGAGCCGCATCATGCGGGCGGCGAGCCGGGTCGCGGCCTGGAGGGCCTTGGCCTCGTCCACGCCCTCCTTGGCCTCGGCGACGAAGATGACATCGACGTCGGAGACGTAGTTGAGTTCGCGGCCGCCGCATTTGCCCATGCCGATGACGGCCAGCCGGCACACCGCGGCGTCGCCGGGCGCCTCTTCGTAGCTGACCTCCAGGGCGGCCCGGACGGTGGCGGTGGCCAGGTCCGCCAGCTCCGCGGCGGCCTCGGCGACATCGGTCGTACCGCAGACATCGCGGGCCGCGATGCCCAGCAGGGAGCGGCGGTAGGCGGTGCGCAGCGCGTCCGCGCGCGGCCGTTCGGCGTTCCGGCCGGCCCAGATGCCCTCGGCGAGCGCCAGCTCGAACTCGGGGGTGGTGGGGTGCAGGTCCACCGACTCGTAGGTGACCAGCGACTGCCAGTCGCCCGGGTGCCGGACGAGGTGGTCGGCGAGCGCCTCGGAGGCGCCCAGCACGCCCAGCAGCCGGTCGCGCAGCGGTTTCGCCGCGACGACGGTGCTCAGCAGCGCCTGCTGCTCGTCCGGTTCCTGGGCCTCGACCAGACGGGCCAGGCTGTGCAGCGCGAGGTCCGGGTCCGCGGTGGCACCCAGCGCCTCCAGCAGTACCGAGTCATCGCGTACGGACGCGAACGCGGGGGAATCGAGCAGCTCCCCGGCCGCCGAGGGGTCGGTGAAACCGTGCCTCAGCAGCCGGGTGAAGGTGCTGCTCCGCCGTCCCTGCGGAGCGGGAAGTGCCATGGTGCAGCCTCTCGGTGGCGCGGTGGCTCAGAGCACGGGCAGCATCTTGCGCAGCTCGAAGGCGGTGACCTCGGAGCGGTACTCCTCCCACTCCTGCTTCTTGTTGCGGAGGAAGAAGTCGAAGACGTGCTCGCCGAGGGTCTCGGCGACCAGTTCGCTGCGCTCCATCAGCTCGATGGCCTCGCCGAGGTTCTGCGGCAGCGGCTCGATGCCCATCGCCCGGCGCTCGGAGTCGGACAGCGCCCAGACGTCGTCATCGGCGCCGGCCGGGAGCTCGTAGCCCTCCTCGATGCCCTTGAGACCGGCCGCGAGCAGCACGGCGTAGGTCAGATAGGGGTTGGCGCCGGAGTCGATGGAGCGGACCTCGACCCGTGTGGAGCCCATCTTGCCGGGCTTGTACATGGGCACGCGGATCAGCGCGGAGCGGTTGTTGTGGCCCCAGCAGATGTAGGAGGGGGCCTCGCCACCGGCGCCCGCGGTGCGGTTGGTGCCGCCCCAGATGCGCTTGTAGGAGTTGACCCACTGGTTGGTGACGGCGGAGATCTCCCCGGCGTGCCGCAGCAGTCCGGCGATGAACGAGCGGCCGACCTTGGAGAGTTGGTACTCCGAGCCGGACTCGTGGAAGGCGTTGCGGTCGCCCTCGAAGAGTGAGAGGTGGGTGTGCATGCCCGAGCCCGGGTACTCCGAGAACGGCTTGGGCATGAAGGTGGCCTGCACGCCCTGCTCCAGCGCGACCTGCTTCATGACCAGCCGGAAGGTCATGATGTTGTCGGCGGTCGAGAGAGCGTCGGCGTAGCGCAGATCGATCTCCTGCTGGCCGGGGGCGCCCTCGTGGTGGCTGAACTCCACCGAGATGCCCATCGACTCCAGCATCGTGATCGCCTGGCGGCGGAAGTCCATGCCGACGTTCTGCGGGGTGTGGTCGAAGTAGCCGGAGGAGTCGCCGGGGGTCGGCCGCTGGCCGTCCACGGGCTTGTCCTTGAGCAGGAAGAACTCGATCTCGGGGTGGGTGTAGAAGGTGAACCCGAGGTCGGAGGTCTTGGCCAGGATGCGCTTGAGGACATAGCGCGGGTCGGCGTAGGAGGGGGAGCCGTCCGGCATCAGGATGTCGCAGAACATCCGGGCGGTGCCGGGGGCCTCGGCGCGCCAGGGCAGGATCTGGAAGGTGCCGGGATCAGGCTTGGCGATCATGTCGGATTCGTACACCCGCGCGAATCCCTCGATGGCCGAGCCGTCGAAGCCGATGCCCTCGTCGAAGGCCTGCTCCAGCTCCGCGGGGGCCACCGCCACGGACTTCAGGAACCCGAGCACGTCGGTGAACCACAGCCGTACGAAGCGGATGTCGCGCTCCTCCAGCGTACGGAGCACAAACTCCTGCTGCTTGTCCATGGGTCACCAATCCTTGCAGGTCAATCGGCCCGTCCAGCCACGTGGAACAACGTGCTGTGGCACCAGTATCACGTGAGGGGGTTACCGTCACATTACGCACCCTTGGCCTGAACCAGAACCGCCGTCCCGTAACCCTCACCTCGCATCTTTCCCGCCGCGCGCGTCCTCAGCGCGGCCGGGGGCGGCAATCGGGGGTGCTTGGGGCAGTCTTGGGCGGTCCCTGAGGGCTCATTGACCCGGAATTGAGGGGTCCGTTCCCCGGCCGGGCGGGAACGGATCCGGGTGATCGGGTGGACCCGGCCGCCGGTACGGAACGCCCGGCACGCCCGGGGGCGCGGAGGGGTCAAGAATAGGCGGGGGCGGGCTCCGAGGCGCCGGCCTCCCCGGCGTCCGCCGGTTCGTCGTTCCGTCGAGAGGACTGCGATGCGGGATCAGGGCAAGGCCGTCGCCCGGCGCGTCCGTCCGCTGCGCGGACCGTGGCCGATATCCGCGCCGCCGCGCCCCGGACTCCGCGACCGCCTGTCGGTGCCGCGCGCCTAGCAGCGCGCCGCTGCCGCCGACGCCCCCGGAGCGCGCGGCAGTGCCCCAGGCCCGTATCCCTCCCCTGCGACACCGTCACGAGGTGCTTCTCATGCGTACGCACTCCCGCCGCGCCCTGCTCGGCGCGGGTATCGCCGTCGTCGGCAGCGGCCTGCTGGCCGCCCGCGCCACCGGCGAATTCAGCTCCGGCCCGCACTCCGGCACGGACGGCAGGGACCACGCCCGCGGGCCCCACGAGCCCCACGACCGTCCGTCCGACTACGTGGCCCCGGACGGCCCGGAGGTCGCCGACGCCGAGCGCAAGCGGGGCTCGGGCCCGGTGCGCGAGTTCAGGATGACCCCCACCCCGGCCCGTATCGACCTGGGCGGGCGCACCGTCCACACCTGGGCGTACGACGACGTGCTGCCCGGCAAGGAAATGCGGGTCACCGCGGGCGACACCCTCGCCCTGACCCTCGCCAACCATCTGCCGCAGTCCACCTCCGTGCACTGGCACGGACTGGCGCTGCGCAACGACATGGACGGTGTCCCCACCCTCACCCAGCGGCCGATCATGCCCGGCGTCTCCTTCCCCTACCGGTTCACCGTCACCCACCCCGGTACGTACTGGTTCCACCCGCACTCCCGCGTCCAACAGGACCGCGGGCTGTACGCACCGCTGATCGTCGAGGACCCCAAGGAGCCGCTCTCCTACGACCGGGAGTGGGTCATCGTGCTGGACGACTGGCTCGACGGGGTGGACGGCAGCACCCCGGACGATGTGCTGGCCGAGCTGAACCACGGTATGGGCGGCCACTCCGGTCACGGCCACGGCGGCGGTATGCACAGGGACGAGGGGGAGACCGGAGCGAGCGTCGGGGACCACGGCGCACCCGCGACCGGCGGGAGCAGGCGCGCCGGCGGCCCGTCGCGGGTCCTGACCGGCTCCCGCAGCACGCTGCTGGGCGGCGACGCGGGCGATGTGGACTACCCGTTCCACCTCATCAACGGCCGGCTGGCGGAGGCGCCGGACGTCTGCCGCGCCAAGCCCGGCGACCGCATCCGGATCCGGTTCATCAACGCGGGCGGCGACACCGCCTACCGCGTCGCGCTCGGCGGCCACACCATGACCGTGACGCACGCCGACGGCTTCCCCGTCGAGCACGCCGAGACCGACACGCTGCTGCTCGGCATGGGCGAGCGCTATGACGTGCTGGTCACCGCGAAGGACGGCGTCTTCCCGCTGACCGCGCTCGCCGAGGGCAAGAAGCACTCGGCACAGGCCGTGCTGCGCACCGGCAGCGGCCGGACACCCGGCCGCTCCACCCGGCCCAGGGAGCTGGACGGCAAGCTGCTGTCCGCGTACCGGCTGCGGGCCGCCGAGAGCGCACGGGCCGTGGCCCGCCGCCCCGACCGGACCGTCGAGCTGAATCTCACCGGCTCGATGGCGAAGTTCGACTGGGCGATCAACGGCCGGCAGTACTCACCGCGGGACCGCACCCCGATCCGGGCAGGTGAGCGGGTACGGCTCGCCATCCGCAACCACACCCGGATGTGGCACCCCGTCCACATCCACGGGCACCACTTCGCGCTGCCGGACGGCGGGCCCCGCAAGGACAGCGCGATCGTGCTGCCCGGACGCCGCCTCAATGTCGAATTCGACGCCGACAACCCCGGGCTGTGGATGGTCCATTGCCACAACGTCTATCACTCGGAGTCGGGGATGATGACGGTGCTGGGGTATCTGAAGGGGTGACCTGCGGGGGTGGTGCGGCCGGGTCGGGCCGGTGGGGCCGGACGGTGGCCCGCTACAGGTCCCCGGCCGCCGATCCGCCGCTCCGACCCCCCATTGCGTCAGAAAGACGATTAGACTGGCGGGGTGCCTCACCTTCGCCTCGCCCTCAATCAGATCGATTCCTGTGTCGGCGACCTCGCACGGAACGCGGAGACGATCCTGCACTGGACCCGGCACGCCGCCGGCCAGGGCGCGCACCTCGTCGCGTTCCCCGAGATGGCGCTGACCGGCTACCCCGTCGAGGACCTCGCGCTGCGCCCCTCCTTCGTGGAGGCCAGCCGCGCCGCGCTGCGGACGCTGGCCGGGCGGCTGGCCGAGGAGGGGCTGGGCGGCCTGCCGGTGATCGTCGGCTATCTCGACCGCGGCGCCCAGGCCACCCCGCAGTACGGCCGCCCCGCGGGCGCTCCGCAGAACGCCGCCGCCGTGCTGTACGGGGGCGGGGTCGCGCTGTCCTTCGCCAAGCACCACCTGCCCAACTACGGCGTCTTCGACGAGTTCCGCTACTTCGTCCCCGGCGACACGCTGCCCGTCGTACGGGTGCACGGGGTGGATGTGGCGCTCGCCATCTGCGAGGACCTGTGGCAGGACGGCGGCCGGGTGCCGGCGGCGCGCAGCGCGGGCGCCGGGCTGCTGCTGTCGGTCAACGCCTCACCGTACGAGCGGGACAAGGACGACACCCGGCTGGAGCTGGTCCGCAGGCGGGCCCGGGAGGCCGGCTGCACCACCGCCTATCTGGCGATGATCGGCGGGCAGGACGAGCTGGTCTTCGACGGCGACTCGATCGTGGTCGACAAGGAGGGCGGGGTGATCGCACGGGCCCCGCAGTTCGCGGAGGGCTGTGTGCTGGTCGACCTGGACCTGCCGGCCGCGGCGCCCGCACCGCCCTCGGGGATCCTGGACGACGGGCTGCGCGTCACCCATGTCACCCTCTCCCCCGACCCCCTGCCGTCCTCCCCTCCCGGGCCCCCCGGCGACCGGGCCGAGCGCCTCCCCGACCTGGAGGAGATCTACACCGCGCTGGTCGTCGGCCTGCGCGGCTATGTCACCAAGAACGGCTTCCGCAGTGTGGTGCTGGGCCTCTCCGGCGGGATCGACTCCGCGCTGGTCGCCACCCTGGCCTGTGACGCGCTGGGGCCCGGCCAGGTGCATGCGGTGGCGATGCCGTCCCGCTATTCGTCGGAGCACTCACTGACCGACGCCGCCGAACTCGCCCGCCGTACGGGCCTGTCCTTCCGTACGGTGCCGATCGGCCCGATGTTCGACGCCTACATGGCCGCGCTGCCGCTGACCGGTCTCGCCGAGGAGAATCTCCAGTCGCGCCTGAGGGGCACCACCCTGATGGCCATCTCCAACCAGGAGGGCCACCTGGTCCTGGCCCCCGGCAACAAGTCCGAGCTGGCCTGCGGCTATTCGACCCTCTACGGCGATTCGGTGGGCGGCTACGGCCCCATCAAGGACGTCTACAAATCCGTCGTCTACCAACTGGCCCGCTGGCGCAATCAGGCCGCCGCCGACCGCGGCCAGACCCCGCCGATCCCGGAGCACACCCTCAGCAAGCCCCCGAGCGCCGAGCTCCGCCCCGGCCAGGTCGACACCGACTCGCTCCCCGACTACGCCGTCCTGGACCGCATCCTGGAGCTCTATGTCGACCGCGACCACGGCCGGGAGGAGATCGTCGCCCAGGGCTTCGACGACGGCCTGGTGACGCGGGTGCTGCGGATGGTCGACCACGCCGAGTACAAGCGCCGCCAGTACCCACCCGGCGCCAAGATCTCCGCGAAGGGCTTCGGCAAGGACCGTCGGCTGCCGATCACCAACCACTGGCGGGAAGGGGGCTGAGGGGGCTGAGGGGGCCGAGGGGGCTGAGGGCGCGCCGGTCCGGGTAGCCCGCCGCCCCGGATCGCCCCCGGCCCGGCCGCCGCGCGCCGTCAGCCGATCCGGTCCCCGGTGGGCACCGCCGCGGCACCGGTGGCCGGGTCCGCCACGCCGGTGGCCGGGGCCGTCGCGCCGGTAGCCGGGGCCGTCGCGCCGGTGGCCCGCTCGACGTCCCCCTCGCCACTGCGGGCCACGATCCGGGACGTGTCATGAGCGCCGCGGTCCAGCACACCGGCCACCAGGGCGACGGCCAGACCGAGGGCCGCCAGGACCGCTCCGACCAGCGTCGGGGAGGTCCAGCCCCAGCCGGCCGACAGGGCCAGACCGCCGACCCAGGCGCCGCCGGCGTTGGCCAGGTTGAAGGCGGACTGGTTGGAGGCGGCGGCCAGGGTCGGGGCCTGCTGGGCCTTGTTCATCACCAGCATCTGGAGCGGGGTGGTGGTCAGGAAGCCGACGGCACCGATGACGACGACCGTGACCAGCGCCGCCCACCGCACCTGCGCGGTGAAGTGGAAGGCGGTCAGGACGAGCGCCAGGGCGGCCAGCGAGCCGTACAGGGTCGAGCGCAGGGCCCGGTCGGTGAGCGGGCCCGCGGCCAGCGCGCCGAGGGTCATGCCGATGCCGAAGAGGGCGAGGACCAGCGGGACCGAGCCCGCCGCGAAGCCGGTGACCTCGGTCATCATCGACGCGAGGTAGCTGTAGACGGCGAAGATCCCGGCGAAGCCGAAGACGGTGGTGAGCAGGCCGAGCAGCACCTGGCGGTTGCCGAGCGCCCGCAGTTCGCGGCCCAGGCCGGTGTGCTCCTCGGCCGGCAGCGGGGGGATCAGCCGGGCCAGCGAGGCCATCGCGACCAGACCGATGGCGGCCACGATGAGGAAGGTGGCGCGCCAGCCGAGCTGCTGGCCCAGGAGGGTCGCGGCGGGCACCCCGATGATGTTGGCGATGGTCAGGCCGAGGAACATCGTGGCGACCGCGCGGGCCTGCCGGCCCTCGTGCACCAGCCGGGCCGCGACCACCGCGCCGACGCCGAAGAACGCGCCGTGCGGCAGACCGGCCAGCAGCCGCCCGGCGACCAGCAGCCCGAAGGTGGGGGCCAGGGCGGAGGCGAGGTTGCCGACCGTGAAGACCGCCATCAGCCAGACCAGCATCCGCTTGCGCGGGATACGGGAGCCGAGGGCGGTCAGGAGCGGGGCGCCGATGACGACGCCGAGGGCATAGGCGGAGACGAGGTAGCCGGCGGTGGGCACCGAGGTGCCCAGATCGTCCGCGACATTGGGCAGCAGGCCCATCATCACGAACTCCGTGGTGCCGATACCGAAGGCCGAGATCGCAAGAGCGAGCAGAGCCAAGGGCATGAAAGACCTTTCGGGGGTGTGGCGTGCGGCGGGCACGCGGACAGCGGACCGTAAGCAATAAGTTCTCTTACGGAACAAAGTCTCTCAGGCGCAGTATTCCGGCACGGAAACGGGGCGTGACGAGCCCGCGTCAGATCATTCCCGCCGAGGCGGGCGGGCCCGCCCCGGCCGGCCCGCCGACACCCGTCAGATCTTCAGCGCCGCCGCGACCGGAAGGTGGTCGCTGCCGGTCGCGGGCATCACCCATGCCTTGACCGGGTCGACCCCCTTCATCATGATCTGGTCGATCCGGGCCATCGGGAACGCCGCCGGCCAGCTGAATCCGAAGCCGTCACCCGCGGCGCCCTGGGCCGAGCGCATCTGGGAGGTGACCGGGGCCAGCGAGCGGTCGTTCATGGTGCCGTTGAGATCGCCCAGCAGCACCACCTTCTTCTCCGGGTCGGCGGCGATCGCCTCGCCGAGCGCCGCGGCGCTGCCGTCGCGCTGATTGGCGGTGAAGCCCGCCGCCAACTTGACCCGTACCGACGGCAGATGCGCGACATAGACCGCGACCTTCTGACCGTCCTCGGCGGTGACCGTGGCGCGCAGCGCGCGGGTCCAGCCCATCTTGATGTCCACCGGCTTGGCATCGGACAGCGGGCGCTTGCTCCACAGCCCGACGGTGCCCTGGACCGTGTGGTACGGATACGCCTTCGCCAGCCCGTTCCGGTAGGCGGGCAGCGCCTCACCGGTCAGCTCCTCCAGGGCCACCACATCGCTGTCGGACGCCACGATGTCCCTGGCGGTGGCCGCCGGGTCGGGGTTCTCGGCATTGACGTTATGTGTGGCAACGGTGAGATTGCCGCCGGTGTCCGCCTTGTCGGTGATCTGCCCGCCGAAGAGATTGACCCAGGCGAAGACCGGCAGCACCAGCGCGACCAGCGCGGTCGCCGAGCGGCGCAGCACCGCGAGGACCAGCAGCACCGGGATGCACAGCCCCAGCCACGGCAGGAAGGTCTCCAGCAAACTGCCCAGATTGCCCACGTCGTTGGGGATTCGCGCGTGCAGAAGCATCAGCAGGCCGAGCACCACGGCGAGCACCGCCAGCACGATGCCGCGTCGCCACATCCCCTCGGGACGCCACCAGTTCCGCAGGCGTTCGGCCCGGGAACCGGCCTGCCCGGGGTTGTGCCCCTGTCCCGGCTCCGTCATATATGCCTGCGCCATTTAGCTGACCTCACTACCTTGCTCTGCTGCGCCTCACCTGTGGTCCCCGACCCTAGGCGATGGCCTGTAATGGGCGTTCTTAGAAGTGAGGACGGCGCGGTGACGGGTCGGGGTTCCGGCCCCCGGGGTTGTGACGACCGCTGTGACAGAACGAGCATGATCCAGTCACATGACGGACCCTCGGACGGGTCGCCGGGCGGGTCGGCGTCCATCCTGGAGCACGTCCCCCGAGCCAGTCCAACGGGAGGTCACCGGGCATTCAACCCGGCCCGGAAGCCGGGGAGTTCGGCCCGCCGCGCTCACCGTTCCCGCCCCGGCCGTACGCCCTCCAGAACCGTATCGACGATATCCGCCGGGAGCCCCTCGGGCAGTTCCTTCCACTCGTGGAGCAGCGCACGCGCCAGCATCGGGCCGACGAAGAGATCCGCGAGGGTCTCCAGATCGCGGTCGGCGCGGATCTCGCCGCTCGCCACCCCGCGCCGGAGCACGCCGAGCAGCGCGTCACGGCGGGCCCGTACGACCGTGTCGTGATATTCCGCCCACAGCTCCGGCTGCGCCTGCACATGACTGACGAGGCTGCGCATCAGCGCGGAGCTGCGCTTGGCCAGCCCGCGGCGGCGCAGGAACTCCAGCAGCGCGACCAGATCATCACGTACCGAGAGACCGGCCGGCGGCGGGCTCGGTGCGTCCAGGGACCGCATGACGTCGAGCAGCAGGGCGCTCTTGCCGGACCAGCGGCGGTAGACCGTGGCCTTGCCGACGCCCGCCGCACGGGCGATGCCCTCCATGGACAACTCGCCTATGGAGGCCCCCTCCTCGATCAGGCGCAGCACGGCCTCGACGATGGCGGAGTCGGCCGCGGCGCTGCGCGGCCGGCCGCGGCCCGCGGGGGTGGCCGGTCCCGGCCGCCCCCCGGCTGCCGCACCCTCGGCATCCTCCGCCGCCCGGCTCATCTCTCCACGCCCGCCTTCCGCTCCTCCCGGGGCTCCGCCTCCTGCGGCGCCGGCTCCATTTTGCCCGGCAGGAACAGCGCGCTCACCAGGGCCCCGAGCAGCGCGACGGCGGCCGAGCCGAGCGCGGTGACATGCATGGCGTGGATGAAGGCGTCATCGGCCGCGGCGGCCAGCGGCCGGCCCGCCGGGCCCAGCCGGTCGGCGAGACCGAGGGTCGCTTCGATGGATTCGCCGGCCGCGTGCCGGGCGGCGGGCGGCAGTCCCGGCACCGCGTCCAGCGCGCCCTCGATGCCGTCGCGGTAGCTCGTCGACAGCAGCGAGCCGAGGACGGCGACGCCCAGGGTGCCGCCGACCTGCCGGAAGACGTTGTTGAGCGCCGACCCGGAACCCGCCTTCTCGCGCGGCAGTGACTGCATCACCGCGACGGTGGCCGGCGGCATGATGTGCGCCATACCGGCCCCCTGGAGGAAGAGCAGCGCTTCCATGATCCAGATCGGGGTGTGCTCGGTCAGCAGCAGCAGGCCCAGCATGGTGTCGGCCACCACGAACATGCTGAAGGTGCACACCGCGCGGGAGCCGTAGCGGTCCACGGCGAGCCGGGCCCGCGAGGAGAAGAGCAGCTGGGCGGCGGCCAGCGGCAGGAACAGCAGCCCGGCCTGCAGCGGGCTGTAGCCGCGCACGCTCTGGATGTAGAAGACGGCGAAGAACGAGACGCCCATCAGCGCGAAGAAGACCAGCGCGATGGCGGCGATGGCGGCCGAGAAGGCGGGCACCCGGAAGTAGCTGATGTCGATGGACGGATGGTCGCTGCGCTTCTGGTGCAGCACGAAGACGGTCAGCACCACCAGGCCGCCGACGACCGTGCCGACCACCTGCGGGTCGGTGAAGTCGGCGAGCTGGCCGCCCTTGATGATCCCGTAGACCAGCAGCACCAGCCCGACGACGGACAGCAGCACCCCGAACGGGTCCATCCGGCCCGGGTGCGGATCCCTGGAGTCGGGCACCAGGATCACCATCGCGACCAGCGAGAGCAGCACGATCGGGGCGTTGATCATGAAGACCGAGCCCCACCAGAAGTGGTCCAGCAGCAGTCCGCCGGCGATCGGCCCGACCGCGATGGCGATGCCCACCCCGCCGGCCCAGATACCGATCGCCCGGGGCTGCTCCTCCCGCTCGAAGACGTTCATCAGGATGGCGAGGGTGGCCGGCATGACGAAGGCGCCGCCCAGGCCCATCACGGCACGGAAGATGACCAGCTCGGTGGGCGAGCCGGAGATCCCGGCCAGCACCGACCCGGCACCGAAGACGGCCAGACCGAAGAGCAGCACCTTCTTGCGGCCGATGCGGTCGCCGAGCAGGCCCGCGGTGAACAGCAGACCGGCGAAGACCAGGGTGTAGGAGTTGATCGCCCACTCCAGCTCGCTCTGCGTGGCACCGAGGCCGACCGGGGCCGGGGTGGCGATCGTCTTCATGGCGACGTTGAGGATCGAGTTGTCCAGCACCACGATCAGCAGGCTGAGCATGAGGGTGGACAGGATCGCCCAGCGGCGGCGGTGGATACGGGCCGGAATCTGCGGGCCCGGGGATGCGCCAGGGGCGGTGGGTGAGGTGGCCATGCCGGGCACGCTAGCGCTTTGCGATACGAACCCGTTCCGTATCGGAATGCGCGCCGGGCGCGCCCCCTCCTCCGGGTGAACGGACCGGCCACCCCCGCTCCCTTTTCCTTTGTGCACGGGCCGTGCCAGCATGGAGGGGATTCCGGGGACACCGTCAGGGTGCTTCGAGATGACGAACAGGAGCCGTCACCATGACGCAGCTTTCGCCTGCCCAGAAGCCGGTCGACAAGTCGCTGTACGGAGGAACGGGTTCGCGCCGGGTCACCGTGCGCGATATCGCCGCCGCCAAAGAGCGCGGCGAGAAGTGGCCGATGCTCACCGCCTACGACGCGATGACCGCCTCCGTCTTCGACGAGGCCGGGATCCCCGTCCTGCTCGTCGGCGACTCGATGGGCAACTGCCACCTCGGCTACGAATCCACCGTGCCGGTCACCATGGACGAGATCACGCTGCTGTCCGCGGCGGTCGTCCGGGGCACCAAGCGCGCGCTCGTCGTCGGCGATCTGCCGTTCGGCGCGTACCAGGAAGGGCCGGTGCAGGCGCTGCGCAACGCCACCCGGCTGGTGAAGGAAGCGGGAGTGGGCGCCGTCAAGCTGGAGGGCGGTGAGCGCTCCGCCGGCCAGGTGGAGCTGCTGGTCTCGTCCGGCATTCCGGTGATGGCCCATGTCGGACTGACCCCGCAGTCGGTCAACGCCTACGGCGGCTACCCCGTCCAGGGCCGCGGCGAGGAGGCCGCCCAGCAGCTGCTGCGCGATGCGAAGGCGGTTCAGGACGCCGGTGCGTTCGCGGTCGTCCTGGAGGCCGTACCCGCCGAGCTGGCCGCCGAGGTCACCCGTTCGCTCTACATCCCGACCGTCGGCATCGGTGCGGGCCTCGACTGCGATGCGCAGGTCCTGGTGTGGACCGATATGGCCGGCCTCAACGCCGGCCGCGTGCCCAAGTTCGTCAAGCAGTACCTGGACCTGCGGGCCCTCCTCGGCGGAGCGGCCAAGTCCTTCGCGGAGGACGTCGTCGCAGGGGCCTTCCCGGCGGAGTCCCATACCTTCCACTGAGCGGCTTGCGCCTGCGGCCCACGTTTTCGGCTTTCCCGCCAAAGGCGTGGGCCGCAGGCAAAGCGCAGCGGAACGGCCTGTCGGTCGGCTGTCGGTGCGTTGTCGGCGGCCACTGGCACGGTATGGGCATGACGCGACAGAAGATATCCGCGCGGGGCGGCAACGCCGTGGAGGTGCGCGGGCTGGTCAAGCACTTCGGGGCGGTCAAGGCCGTTGACGGGGTGGACCTGGACGTGCAGGAAGGCACGGTGCTGGGGGTGCTGGGCCCCAACGGTGCCGGGAAGACGACACTGGTGCGGTGCCTGTCCACGCTGCTGGTGCCGGACGCCGGCCGGGCCGTGGTGGCCGGCTTCGATGTGGTGCGGCAGCCCCGCGCGCTGCGCCGGACGATCGGGCTGACCGGGCAGTACGCCTCGGTCGACGAGAAGCTCTCCGGCCGGGAGAACCTCTACATGATCGGGCGGCTGCTCGATCTGTCCCGTAAGGACGCCCGGCGGCGTGCGGACGAGATGCTGGAACGGTTCTCGTTGACCGAGGCGGCCAAGCGGCCCGCCGCCAAGTACTCCGGCGGGATGCGCCGGCGGCTCGATCTGGCCGCCTCGATGATCGGGCAGCCGTCGGTGCTGTTCCTGGACGAGCCGACCACCGGCCTGGACCCCCGTACCCGTAACGAGGTGTGGGAGGAGGTCCAGCGGATGGTGCGGGACGGCGCGACGGTGCTGCTGACGACCCAGTACATGGAAGAGGCCGAGCAGTTGGCGAACGAGCTGACCGTGATCGACCGCGGCCAGGTGATCGCCGAGGGCCGGGTCGACGAGCTGAAGGCCAAGGTCGGCGGGCGGACGCTACAGATACGGCCGTCGGACTCCGGTGAGCTGGGCCGGATGGCGGCCGCCATCGAACAGGCCGGACTGGACGGCATCGCGGGGGCCACCGCTGACCCTGACGGGGGTGTGGTCAACGTACCGATCATCAGCGACGAGCAGCTGACCGAGGTGGTCGGTCTGCTCGGCGGCCAGGGCTTCGCACTCGCCGGGATCAGCACCCATCTGCCCAGCCTGGACGAGGTGTTCCTGGCCATCACCGGCCAGAAGACCTCCGGCGCCGACACCACCGAGGACGACATGGACCAGCGGTACACGGAGGTATCGGCATGAGTGCCGCGACGATGACGGCACCGGTCACCAAGCCCGGCGCCGATGAGGGCCGGATCGGACTGCGCGCCAACCTGCGGCACATCGGCGCCCTGGCACGCCGTAACGCCCTGCAGATCAAGCAGGACCCGGAGTCGATGTTCGATGTCCTGCTGATGCCGATCGTCTTCATCCTGCTGTTCACCTATGTCTTCGGCGGGGCCATCGCCGGCAAGGGCAATCAGCAGGGGTACATCCAGCACCTGGTGCCCGGCATGATGGCGATGATGGGCATGAACATCGCCATGGCGGTGGGCACCGGCGTCAACGAGGACTTCCGCAAGGGCGTGATGGACCGCTTCCGGACGATGCCCATCGCCCGGTCCTCGGTCCTGATAGCCAAGATCGTCGTCGAGCTCGGACGGATGCTGATCGCCATCGCGATCCTGCTCGGCATGGGCTTCCTGATGGGCCTGGAGATCCGGGGCAGCATGCTGGAGTTCGCCGCTGCCATCGCGCTCTGCACGGCCTTCGGCGCGGCCCTGATGTGGATCTTCATCCTGCTGGGGCTCGCTGTGAAGACCCCGCAAGCGGTCCAGGGCATGGCGATGATCGTGATGATGCCGCTGCAGTTCGGCTCGTCGATCTACGCTCCGCCGACGTCGATGCCCGGCTGGCTGCAGAGTTTCACCGAGGTCAATCCGGTCTCGACGCTGGCGGACGCGGCCCGTGCGCTGATGAACGGCCAGGGCGCGGTGGCGCACCCGACGCTGATCACGCTCGGCTGGGCGGTCGCCATCACGGCCGTCGCGATGCCGCTGGCGGTGTCGAAGTTCCGCAAGAAGACCTGACGCGCGTCCCGCGGGGGGCCTCCCCGCGGGACGGCCTTTCGCCCGGCTCGCGTCAGATGAGGGCGGTGGCCTCTCCGAGCGAGAGGCCGCCGCCCTCGGCGTGTGCACGGGCATACGCCGTATCGCCCAGCAGCGCCCGCGCCGCCTCCTCGGCACGGGCCCGGCTCATGCGGACGAGCTGCGGCGGCACCTGGCCGTCGGGCCGCAGTGCGTCGTACGCACCCACCAGCCGCGCCGCGTCCCGGCCCGCCGGCGCACCGCACTCCACGATCAACACCCGTGCACCGGTGAGGAGTTGCACCACCGGAAGGTCCGGCGCGACCATCTGCGCCATGGCGCCCTGCATCAGCGCCAGCGCCTGCCGGAACCGCGTGAGCAGTCCCTCGCGCTGCCCCTCGTCCAGATCCAGCGCGATCAGCGACGCCTGAACCAGCCCGTCGAAGACGTCCGGGGCGCGCGGGCTGAAGACCTCCTGGACCCGCTGCAGTTCCGTCCGCGCCTCCTGGAGCCGGCCGGTGGCCGTCAGGTGCCCGGCGAGGGTCAGCCGTGCGAACGGCTCGGTGTCCCGGCCGCTGTTGCCCTTCGCCACGTCGGCCAGCACCCCGCGCACCATCCGCTCACCGGTCTCCGCCTGCCCGCCCTCGATCAGCACCGCGCCCAGCCGGCAGCGCAGCAGCAGGATCTGGCCGTGCGCCCCCAGGTCCTCGGCGTGCCCCATCGCCGCCCGGTAGTCGGCCGCCGCCGCCTCGTACGCACCGCGCCTCTCGTGGTTCTCGCCGCGCCCCGACAGCGCCTCGGCCGCGCCCCAGGTATCGCCGATCCGGCGGAACAGCCGCAGCGCCTCGTCCGCGTCGCGGGCCGCCTGCGCCAGCTGACCGGGGTGGTCGTTGAAGAACTTGGAGCGCAGTTGCAGGACGTAGGCCAGCTCCCAGTCGTAACCGAGGTCCCGGCAGGCGCGCACCGCGGCGTCGACCAGCTCCGCCAGCTTCTCGAACCGGCCGCTCATCAGCACCGCGTAGTGCCATATCACCCCGGGCACCCGGCAGGTCTGCGGCATACCGGAGCGGTAGGCAGTGAGCATCCCCGCCAGCTGCTCCTTCATCACCGGATCGTGCAGCGCCTCGATATCGCTGTCCATACTGGAGAGCACGACCAGCCGGACCTCGCGGCGGGCCTCCAGCAGCAGCTCGGGAGCCATCGGAGGCGGGCTGTCGATAGGGCGTTCGTGCAGGTCGGGGGCGGGTTCGACGGGTGCGGCAAAGGGGTTGGGGCCGAGTGCGGCGGCCGCGGTCGCCCAGTGCCGGGCGTCGCTGCGGTGGTCCCGCAGCGACCAGAACCACTGGAGGGACAGCACCAGGCACAGCGCCTCGTGCTCGTCCCGCGCGGCGAGGGCGCGGCGCAGCGCGGTCCGCAGATTGTCGTGCTCCAGCTCCAGCCGCTCCATACCGGCGCGCTGGCCCGGCCCGCGCAGCAACGGGTCGGTGGTACGGGCCAGTTCGCGGTAGGCGACGAGATGGCGGCGCTCGGCACCGGCGCGCTCGCCCGCCTCGTCCAGCCGCTCACCGGCGTACTCCCCCACGGTCTCCAGCAGCCGGTAGCGCATCTGCCCGCCCGTACCGGCCGAACCGCCGGCCCCACACCCCTCATTGGCCGGTGCCGCCACCACCAGCGACTTGTCGATCAGCGAGCCGAGCAGCGCGGCCACCTCGCGCCCGTCGACCCCGTCGCCCGCGCACACCTCTTCCGCGGCGGCCAGATCACACCCGCCGGCGAAGACGGACAGCCGCCGCAGCACGGCCCGTTCGGGCTCATCGGTCAGCTCCCAGGACCAGTCCACGACGGCGCGCAGCGTCTGCTGGCGCGGCAGCAGGGTCCGGCTCCCACTGGTCAGCAGCCGGAACCGGTCGTCCAGGCGGTCGGCCAGCTGCCGCGGGGAGAGCAACCGCAGCCGGGCGGCGGCGAGTTCGATGGCGAGCGGCAGCCCGTCCAGCCGACGGCAGATCTCGGTACAGGCCGCCGGGTCGTCCTCGACGCGGAAGCCGGGGCGGGCGGCGGCCCCGCGGTCGGCGAGCAGCCGCAGCGCGACCGGGTCGGGCAGCGGCTCGACCGGCCGCAGCACCTCGCCCGGCACGGCCAGCGGCTCCCGGCTGGTGGCCAGCACCGTCACCCCGGGGCAGTCGGCCAGCAGCCGTTCGGCGAGCTCGGCGGCG
The DNA here is from genome assembly GCF_027497495.1 of Streptomyces tubercidicus. Lineage (GTDB taxonomy): Bacteria > Actinomycetota > Actinomycetes > Streptomycetales > Streptomycetaceae > Streptomyces > Streptomyces tubercidicus. Next base: position 5,901,148 of record NZ_CP114205.1, on the reverse strand, counting down.
GCGCCGATCACATGCTCGCAGTTGTCCAGGACGAGCAGCATCCGGCGGCCCGCGCAGTGCTCGGCGAGCCGGGCGAGCGGGTCCAGGGCCGTGGGGTCGGCGGCGGCGCGCAGCCCGTCCGCGGTGGTGCCGCGGACGACGGTCTCGCGGGCGCCGAGCGCGGTCAGCACCGCCTCGGGCACGGTCTGCGGATCGTCCACCGGCGCCAGCTCGGCCAGCCATACGCCGTGCGGCCAGGCATCCGGCGAGGCGGCCGCGGCGGTCTCGGCCCCCTCCTGCGACAGCCGGGTCTTCCCGGCGCCGCCGGGCCCCAGCAGCGTCACCAGCCGGTGCGCGGCCAGATCGGCACGGATCGCCGCCAGATCGGCGTCCCGCCCGACGAAGGAAGTGAGCCGCGCACGGAGGTTGCCGGGGCGGGTGCGGGGGGCGGCTGCGAAGGGGGCGGGGGCTGCGGGCGGGGAAGCCGCCGGGGGTTCGGGTTCGGCGCCGTTCGGGGCGGGGGCGGGAGCAAGAGCGGTGGCCGGGACGCCAGGGGCCGGGGCCGGGGGCGGGTTCGCCGGCTGGGGTCGTAGCAACTCCGCGTGGAGGGTGCGCAGTTCCGGGCCCGGGTCGGCGCCGAGGCGGTCGGCGAGGCCGATGCGTATCTCCTCGTAGGCCGCCAGCGCCTCCGCCGTACGACCGGCGGCGCGCAGGGCGTGCAGCCGCAGGGCCTGGAGGGGCTCGTCGAGGGGGTGCTCCTCGCACAGCGCGAGGAGGGTGGGCAGCGCCTGGGCGGCCCGCCCGAGGGCGAGATCGGCGGCGAGGCGGCTGCACTGGGCGTCCAGCCTGCGGCGCTCGGCACGCGCCACCTCGACACCCGCGTCCGGGAGGTCGGCGAGGACCGGACCGCGCCAGAGCGCCAGCGCGTCATCGAGCAGGGCGGCCGCTCGGGCCGGATCCGCTTCGGCCAGCGCCCGGCCGCCCTCCGCCGCGAGACGTTCGAAGCGGTGCAGATCGACGGCGTCGGGCCCGGCGCACAGCCGGTAGCCGCCGTCCACCGAGGCGATCTCCGCGCGCCCCAGGGCGCGGCGCAGCCGGCCGACCAGTGCCTGGAGCGCACCGGCCGCGTCGGCGGGCGGGTCCGCGCCCCATATGTCGCCGATCAGCAGCTCCGGGGACAGTGCCCGGCCGGGTCGCAGCGCGAGGGCGGCGAGCAGCGCACGCAGGCGTGCGCCACCGAGGGCGACGGGGGTGCCGTCGGCCCGTCCGGCCTGGGTGGTGCCGAGGATTCCGTAATGCACCGGGCCATTGTCGTGGAAGGCGGCGGCCGGAAGGTATCGCGTTTCGATTTCGGGGCACGGGGACCGGGAGGAGGGGCCGCGGACGGAACGGTTCCGCGGGGGCCGTGCGCCGCGCACCCTGACGCGGTTACGGTCATGGCTGCCCCTCACCGACCCCGGGAGCCCGCACCATGACCACAGCAATCCGGCGCGCCGACCGTCGCGTCAGCCCGGTCTTCCTCGCGATCGCCGCCGTCATGGCGGTGTCGGGATGGGCCGTGTGGAGCGGGGCGCTCGCGGGGTACACGGGCGTCGCGGTGTTCTTCTTCGTGGTGTCCGGCTGGGTCGTCTCGCTGTGTCTGCACGAGTACGCCCATGCCCGTACCGCGCTGCACAGCGGCGATATCTCGGTGGAGGCGAAGGGCTATCTGACCCTGAACCCGCTGAAGTACACCCATGCGCTGCTGAGCATCGTGCTGCCGGTGATCTTCGTGATCATGGGTGGGATCGGACTGCCGGGCGGTGCGGTGTTCATCGAGCGCGGCCGGATCCGGGGGCGCTGGCGGCACAGCCTGATCTCGGCGGCCGGACCGCTGACGAACATCCTGTTCGCGGCGGTGTGCACGGCACCGTTCTGGCTGCACGGCCTGTCGGGCGTACCGGCCACATTCCGCTACGCGCTGGCCTTCCTGGCTCTGCTCCAGGTGACCGCGGCGATCCTGAACTTCCTGCCGGTGCCGGGCCTGGACGGCTACGGCGTGCTCGAACCGTGGCTGTCGCGGAAGCTGCGGCGGCAGGTGGAACCGTTCGCGCCGTTCGGCCTGCTGGCGGTCTTCGCCGTCCTGTGGGTTCCGGAGATCAACCAGGTGTTCTTCGACGCGGTCGATGCGATCCTGCGCGGTCTGGGCGTCTCCGGGCTGGAGACCGGCCTCGGGCAGGAATACTTCCGCTTCTGGCAGGGCGAGCCGCAGCTGCCGCGGGTGGGTGGGGTGTTCTGAGGGGGCGGCCCCTCTGATCCGAAGGGGCGGCCCCTCTGATTCGAAGGGGCGGCCCCTCTGATCTGACGGCCCGGTGTCAGTCCCGACGGCTCGGCGGCGTCGGTCCCGACAGCTCGGCGGCGTCGGTCCCGACAGCTCGGCGGCGTCAGTCCCGACAGCCCGGCGGCGTCAGCCCGCCGCCCCGGCCCGCTGCGTCTTCGCCTTGCGCACGTAGAACCACGCCATGTTGCTGGAGATGCCCGCCATCAGGATCCAGACGACGCCGACGAAGCTGCCCTCCACGAAGGCGACAACGGCCGCGGCGACGGAGAGGACGCACACGACGAGGGCCATCAGGGCGAGGCGCCGGGCCGGGCCGGGCGGGGGCAAGAGGGACATGGGGGCGGCTCCTGTCGGGAGTGGTCGGACCTCCCCAGTGTCCCCCATGCCCGCGCTTCCCCCGCCCCCTCCCCCTCCTCCCCCTTCGGGGGAGGGGGCGGGGGTGGGTTCGGGGGTGGGGGGAGGAGCCGAGCCCGATGTGAGCCCAGGGCTACGAGGAAGCCCGCCGCCCGAGCCCTCTCCCCGCCCGCCTCAGCCTCCGCCCAGGGCCTCAGACGTCCGTAACCCGCAGCCCCGCATGCGCCTTGTAGCGGCGGTTGACCGAGATCAGGTTGGCGACGAGCGACTCGACCTGGTGGGCATTGCGCAGCCGCCCGGCGAAGACGCCGCGCATACCGGGAATACGGGCGGCCAGCGCCTGTACGACATCGGTGTCGGCGCGGGACTCGCCCAGCACCATCACATCGGTGTCGATCTGCTCGATCTCCGGGTCCTGCAGCAGCACCGCGGACAGATGATGGAAAGCGGCGGTGACCCGGGCACCGGGCAGCAGGGCCGCGGCCTGCTCGGCGGCACTGCCCTCCTCCGGCTTGAGCGCGTAGGCGCCCTTCTTGTCGAAGCCGAGCGGGTTGACACAGTCGATGACAAGCTTGCCGTCCAGCTCGTCGCGGAGCGCCTGCAGGGTCTTGGCGTGGCCGTCCCAGGGCACGGCGACGATCACGATGTCGCTGCGCCGGGCGCACTCGGCGTTCTCCGCGCCCTCGATGCCCAGGCCGAGCTCGTCGGCGGCGGTCTGCGCGCGCTCGGCGGCCCGGGAGCCGATGATCACCTTCTGGCCGGCCCTGGCCAGCCGGTAGGCCAGGCCGCGGCCCTGGTCGCCGGTGCCACCGAGGACGCCGACCACCAGTCCGGAGACGTCCGGGAGGTCCCAGGGGTCACGCTGGAGGGCGGCCTTCGCACGGGTCGCGGCGTTCGGGGACCGGGAAGCGTCAGGAGTAGTCATGACAGCGATAGTGTCACGCCCCGACGGCGGGCCGGCCATGCCCTCGTCAGCGATCCCGCCCGGCCGACTACCGACACCCGGTCGAGCCACACCCCCGCCACGACGCCCCTCACGCCTTGACGCTGCCCTCCGTCAGCCCCGTACGCCAGTACCGCTGGAGCACCGTCATCAGCACCATCAGCGGCACCACGGACAGGAACGCGCCGCCCACCGTGTACTGGTAGAGCACCGGTTGGCGGTCGGCGTAGCCGGTCCAGGAGGTCAGGCCCAGCTGGATCGGGTAGAGGCCGGAGTCCGAGAGCATCACCAGCGGCAGGAAGTAGTTGTTCCAGATGTGGACGAACTGGAAGAGGAAGACGGTGACCAGCGCGGGGGTCATCAGCCGCAGCCCGAGCCCGCCGAAGATCCGGGCCTCCCCCGCGCCGTCGATCCGGGCCGCCTCCAGCAGCGAGTCGGGCACCGCGGCCGCCGCGTAGATCCGGCACAGATAGACGCCGAACGGGCTGACCACACTGGGGATCAGCACCGCCCAGTAGGTGTTGGACAGTCCCATCGCGCTGAAGAGGAAGTAGAGCGGCAGCGCCAGCGCCGTACCGGGGATCAGCACCCCGGCGAGCACCACGTTGAAGAGCGCCTCCCGGCCGCGGAACGGGAACTTCGCCAGCGCATAGCCGGCCGCCGCGGACAGCAGGGTGGCGCAGACCGCGCCCACCCCGGCGTAGAAGAGGGAGTTGGCGAACCAGCGGGCGTAGATGCCGTGGTCGTACGTGAGCACCTCGGCGAGGTACTCGACGGGGCGCGGATGGTCGGAGAACCAGAAGCCGAAGGTGCCGAAGAGGTCGGCGCTGTTCTTGGTGGCGGAGACGGCCAGCCAGTAGACGGGCACCAGGAAGTAGAGCGCGGCGACGGTCAGCAGTGAGGCGGTGATGATCCGGTGGCGGACCGGGGGCCGGGTCATCCGCGCCCCTTCGCGCGTCCGCCGGTCAGCCGCAGAAAGCCGAAGGACAGGACGCATGCGACCAGTGCGAGCAGCACCGCCTCGGCCGCCGCCGCATGCTGGTTGTTGCCGACGAACGCCTCGCTGTAGGCGTGCAGATTGGGCGTGAAACCGGAGTCGATGGAGGAGGCCAGCGGGCGCAGCACCATGGGCTCGGCGAACAGCTGGAGGGTGCCGATGATGCTGAAGACGCCGGTGAGCACCAGCGCCGGCCGGATCAGCGGGATCTTGATGTGCCGGGCGATCTGCCAGGCGCCGGCCCCGTCGATCCGGGCCGCCTCGTACAACTCCCCCGGTACCGCCTTGAGCTGGGCGATCAGCACGAGCATGTTGTAGCCGGTGAACTGCCAGGTGACGATGTTGGCGATAGACCACAGGACGGTGCCGCGGGCGAGGAAGTCGACGTCCCAGCCCAGGTCGCCGGCGATCTTCACCAGCGGGCTGATGCCCGGTACGTACAGAAAGCCCCACAGGATCGAGGCGATCACGCCGGGCACCCCGTACGGCAGGAAGAAGGCGCTGCGGAAGAAGGGGACGCCGCGGGCGCTCGCGCTCTCCAGCAGCAGCGCCAGTGCGGTGGCCAGCACGATCATCAGCGGGATCTGGACGGCGCCGAAGAGCAGCACCCGGCCGAAGCCGGTCAGGAACCGGTCGTCGGAGAGCGCCTGTGCGTAGTTGGCGAGCCCGGCGAAGACCTCGCGCTGCCGGCCGCCGAGGCCGAGCGGGCCGGTCCGTTCGGTGATGAACAGGCTCTGGTGGAGGGCGTAGCCGATCGGGGCGAGGAAGCAGAGGCCGAAGAGGGCGAAGAAGGGCAGCACGAACACGGCCGCGGTGCGGGCGTTGCGGGCCTCGGTGCGGGAGGCGGGGCGCCGGGGGCCGCGGCCGTTCCGGCGGGCAGGCCGCGAGGTGGCACCCGCCCGCCGGTCCAGGGTGACCCGGCTCACCCGCCGCTCGCCACCTTGAGGCCCTTGCCCTTGAGGTCGGCGAGGGTCTGCCCCTGCACCTTCGTCAGGACCGAGCGGAAGGAACTGCCGTCGGCGAGCGCGTCGGTGAAGGCGTCGCCGAGCCGCTGGTAGAGGGTGTCCACGCCGGGCCCCCACCGCCAGCTGGTGTCGACATGCGCCCCGGCGTCCGCGAAGACCTTGCTGTACGCCTGGCCGCCGAAGAAGTCCTTGTCGACGTCGAGATCGGTGGTGGCGTAGCCCTTCTTGGCGCTGGGGAAGCCATACCCGCCGTCGATCAGCAGCCCGATCGACTCCGGGTCGGTGTTGAGCCAGACGGCGAAGTCCAGGGCGTCCTTGGGGTAGCGGGCCTTGGCGAAGACGGCGGTGGTCGAGCCGCCCCAGTTGGCGTGGGCCTGCTCGCCCGCCTTCCACTGCGGCAGCGGTGCGGCCCGCCACTTCCCCTGGGTACCCGGCGCATTGCCGACCAGCAGGGCGTCGCCCCAACTGGCGCCCACCCAGGCGGGGATGGCGCCGGTCTGCAGATCCTTGTACCAGGCGTTCTGCCGGTCCGGGATGGTCTTGACGAGCTTCTGCCGGACCAGGGACTCCCAGTAGTCGGCGACCCGGCGGGTGGGTTCGTCATCGATGTGCACGGTCCAGGTGTCGCCGTGCGTGCCGTACCACTTGGCGCCGGCCTGCCAGGCGAGGCCGGCGAAGCGGTTGCCGTTGGTGGGCGCGAAGGTCTCGATCCAGGCGCCCTTCTTGCGGACGGCCCTGGCGGCGGTCTCGTACTCGTCCCAGGTCCGCGGGATCGGCACATCCCACTTGTCGAAGAGGTCCTGGCGGAGGAACAGGCCCATCGGCCCGGAGGCCTGCGGGATGGCGTAGACGCTCTTGCCGAAGACGGACTGCTGCCACTGCCAGCCGAAGAACTTGTCCTTGTAACGGGCGGCGCCGAGCGGGGCGAGGTCCAGCAGCCCGTTGTCGAGAAGGAAGCTGGGGACGACCGGGAATTCGATCTGGCCGAGGTCGGGCGGGTTGCCGGCCTTGATGGCGGCGTGCATCTTCGCGTACTGCTGGCCGTTGACGGCCGACACCTTCTCGACCGTGACCTGGACGTCCGGGTTCTTGCGGTTCCACAGGTCGACGGGCTTGTCGATGCCCGGCACCCAGGACCAGAAGGTCAGGCCGATCTTCTGGCCTTTCTCGCGCTCCCGGGGCGCGGTGCCGTCGCCGTTCCCGCCGCCCCCGTCCCCGCTGTCGCCGCAGCCGGTGAGCGCCCAGCCGGCGGCGACGGCGGCCGCCCCGCCCAGGACCGTTCTGCGGTGCACGCTGCGGTTGCTCATATCGGCTCCTCCACGAGGATGCGGATGCGGCGAAAGATGATCGTCGAGCACGCGCTGAAGTCGCCCGCCCCGTGGAGCGGTCGGGTGCCCCCACAGGCGAGGACGTAGGATGTCCCTCGTCCTGCGGCGACCATAGGGAGTGCCCAACTTGCCGTCAAGACGCCGCACATGGGGCATTCCCGTGCCTGACAACGGCACCGCCGACACGGGGTGACATCCCGGTGAACGGGGGCGGCGGCGCCCGCAGCGGCACCTCCCCCCCCAACCGCTCGGTCAGCCGGGCTCCCTTACCGCCCTCTCAGCCGGACTCCCCCACCACCCCGTCAGCCTGGCCCCCTCACTGCTCCGTCAGCCGGCGCCGGATGCCGTCGAAGTGCCGGTGCATCGCCTCCACGGCACGGTCCCCGTCACCCGCCTCCAACGCGTCCACGATTTCCTGGTGCTGACGATGCGTCACTATCGGGTCGGGCCGGACATCGGAGAGGTCCTCCCGCACCCGTCGCAGCGCCGCCCAGAACGCGTCCAGCACCTCGCTCAGCAGATGATTGCCCAGCGAGCGGTACAGCGCGAGATGGAAGGCCCGGTCGGTGGCGCTCTGCACCTGCCCGCCGCGCGCCTCCTCCGCCATCCGCTGCACCAGCGCCTTGAGGACGGCGAGATCCTCGGCGGGCAGATCGCGGGCGACGGTGGCGATCAGCCCCGCCTCCAGCGCCTCCCGGACCTCCATCAGCTCGTACAGACTCGACTCGCCCTGCTGGTGCCGGACCGCGGCGCGGAAGGCGACCCCCTCGACGAACGGCTCCAGGGTGAGCGGGCCGACGTAGGTGCCGAAGCCGTGCCGGATCTCCACGATGCGCATGGCCTGCAGCGCCTTGAGCGCCTCGCGCACCGAGTTGCGGCTGACGTCGAGCAGGGCGACCAGCTCGGCCTCGGTGGGCAGCGGATCGCCCGGCGTCAGCCCGCCCTGCAGGATCAGCTGCTTGATCCGGTCCTGCACCTCCTCGGACATCGTCCCTCGCGCCATGGAATCTCCCTCTCCCGCTCCCGCGTCTGCCGTGCCGCCGCGGCCCCTGCGCCACCTGCCCCGCCGTGACCGCGGATCCTTGACCGACCGCCTGTGAACAGGTCTATTGTGCTCGACATAGGACATCCCATGTCCTGTCCGATCGGAGCCCGGAGCCCCCATGGCACTGCCCGCCCCCCTGCACGGCGTCATCCCGCCGGTCTGCACCCCGCTCGACCCGCGCGGCGAGATCGACACCGCCTCCCTGGCGCGCCTGGTGAACCACCTTCTCGACGGCGGTGTGCACGGCCTGTTCGCCCTCGGCTCCACCAGCGAGGTCGCGTACCTCACCGACGCCCAGCGCGGCACCGCCCTGGAGGCCGTCATCAAGGCCGCGGACGGCCGGGTCCCGGTGCTCGCCGGGGTCATCGACACCACCACCCCACGGGTGCTCGACCACGCCCGGACCGCCGCGGCGCTCGGCGCCGACGCCCTGGTGGCCACCGCGCCCTTCTACACCCGCACCCACCCCCGGGAGATCGCCGCCCACTTCCGCCATCTGCGTACGGCCGTGGACCTCCCGCTCTTCGCCTACGACATCCCCGTCGCCGTACACAGCAAGCTGTCCCCGTCGCTCGTACAGGAGCTGGCCGAGGACGGCACCCTCGCCGGGCTCAAGGACAGCAGCGGCGACGAGGGCTCACTGCGCCGCCTGCTCACCGCCCTCGGCGGCCGCACCGCCCGGCGCACCGGCCCCGCCCCCGCCTTCTCCGTCCTCACCGGTTCCGAACTGACCGTGGACGCGGCCTTGTTGGCGGGCGCAGATGGCGTCGTCCCCGGTATCGGCAATGTCGATCCGGCGGCCTACGTACGCCTCTACGACGCCGCCCGCGCCGGCGACTGGGAACAGGCCGCCGCCGAACAGGAACGCCTGGTGGCCCTGTTCTCCCTGGTCGACGTCGGCCCGGAAACGGACATGGGCCGCAGCTCCTCCGCCCTGGGCGCCTTCAAGGCAGCCCTCCACCTCCTCGGCATCATCAATCACCACACCACCGCCTTCCCGCAACGCCCCCTGAGCGAGGCCGCTGTGGCGGAGGTAGGACGTCGGCTGACGGCAGCGGGGCTACTGACGCGCGGCGGCTAGCGCGCGCATGCGACGGGCCCGCCGCCCTCTGCGCCCCCGTGCCCGCCGCCAAGTCCCGTACGGGTGACACCCGTTGAAGTGGCGGTCGCGGCGGGGCCTGCTGGGGCAGGATTCCGGGGCATGGATGCCGTACGGGTCGCGTTGTTGCGTGAGGTGCTCGCGGGGACGGAGTGGGTTCAGGCCACCCGACGGTTCGCGGGGGCGCTGCGTGGTGCCGTCGTGCCGCACGGGGGCGGGCTGCTGCTGGTCGGCAGTGCCGCGTACGAGCCCTGGCATCTGGCCGCGCATCTGGACGACGAGGCCGCCTGGTCGGGGCTGCCGGAGCTGTCGCCGACGCTGGTGCGGCACCGGGTGCCGGGCGGGGCGCCGGCGCATCTGGCGGTGGGGCTCGGCCGGCTGGTGGCGGCCGGGCGGGGGGAGACGCTGCTGGTCGTCGCGCCGGAGGAGCCGGGGGCCGAGCTGCTGGAGCGGGTGCACGACGCCCGCCGGAACGGTGCCACGGTGCTCGCCCTGGACGGCGGTGACCGCGATCTGCACGCCCTGGCCCATGACGCGCTCGCCGCGCCCCCGGCGCCGCCGGAGGAGGGGGCCGAGGTCACACCGGACCTCGACCTGGACACCATCCAGCATCTGGTGAGCGCGGCCGCCGGGGAGAACAGCCTGCCGGCCCCCCGCGGCCGCCGCCGCTTCCGCGACCGCCTGGCCCGCCTCGCCGACGGCCTGACCGCCCCTCCGCCGCCCCGCTGGTAGCCGGTGGCGCGAGCGGTACGGCGCCCTCCGGGCCACGGACCGCGGCGGGGCGTCCGGCCGCCGCCTCCGCCCGGCTAGTCCCCCTCCGCGCCGCCGCCCTTCCCCTTCTCCGCGTTCATGTCATGCCACTTCGGGTCGGTCTCCCACTCCAGGTTCCGCTCGCGGGCGGTCTCCATGGCGTGCGACGCCTCCTCGCGGGTGGCGTACGGGCCGAAGCGGTCGGCGGCGCGGCACTCGGGCCCCTCTTCGACCTTCTGGTGCTTGAGGCAGTAGTACCACTCGCCCGGCTTGCCGACCGTACGCCTCTTGAACAGCGCCATTGCCGCCTCCTGTGGATGTTCCGTGCCACCATCCTGCCCGACGGCCCGCGGATACACTCGCTGACATGTCTGGCCAGTCACTTCTTGCCCCGGGGAAGATCTCCCCCACCCGCCCCGTCCCCGCCTCGATCCCGCGCCCCGAGTACGTCGGGAAGGACGCACCCACCCCCTATACGGGGCCCGAGGTGCAGGATGCCGAAACGATCGAGAAGATGCGGATTGCCGGCCGGATCGCCGCGCAGGCGATGGCGGAAGCCGCCAAGCTGATCGCGCCGGGTGTCACGACCGACGAACTGGACCGGGTCGCCCATGAGTTCATGTGTGATCACGGCGCCTACCCGTCCACGCTCGGCTACCGCGGCTTCCCCAAGTCGCTGTGCTCCTCGCTCAACGAGGTCATCTGCCACGGCATCCCGGACTCCACCGTCCTCAAGGACGGCGACATCGTGAACCTCGACGTCACCGCGTACATCAACGGTGTGCACGGCGACAACAACGCCACCTACCTGTGCGGCGATGTGGACGAGGAGTCCACGCTGCTGGTGGAGCGCACCCGGGAGGCGCTCAACCGCGCGATCAAGGCCGTCAAGCCGGGCCGGCAGATCAACATCATCGGCCGGGTCATCGAGTCGTACGCCAAGCGCTTCGGCTACGGAGTGGTCCGTGACTTCACCGGTCACGGCATCAATTCCTCCTTCCACTCCGGCCTGATCGTTCCGCACTACGACAGCCCGCACCACACCACCGACATCAAGCCCGGTATGACCTTCACGATCGAGCCGATGCTGACGCTGGGGTCCTACGACTACGACATGTGGGACGACGGCTGGACGGTGGTGACCAAGGACCGCAAGCGGACCGCGCAGTTCGAGCACACGCTGGTGGTCACGGACACCGGGGCGGAGATCCTCACGCTGCCCTGACCGGAGCGGGGAATTTTTTACCGACAGCGCGTCGGGAACAGGGGTAGGCTCGTTACCGACAGAACGTCGGTAACGGGTTGACGCGAGCCGCGGGTCAGGTAACCCTAAGTTCAGTGGCTCAGCGGAGCCGGCCTGTTCCCGTCCTCCCCCAAGCTCTCGAATCCGAGCAGGGGGCCCACCCCCGGTCCCCGGAGGTCCGTCTTGGAAGCGTCCAGCCCGACCCCGCCCGCTCCGTCCGCTCCCTCCGCTCCGTTCTCGACGGTGATCCGCACCGCGTCCCACGCGCAGCACACGGAGGCCGAGAACTCCTCCTTCATGAGCGATCTGCTCGGCGGCCGGCTCGGCGTCCGGGCCTACCGGCGCTACACCGAGCAGCTGTGGTTCGTCTACCGCGCGCTGGAGGACGCCTCCGGACCGCTCGCCGATGACCCGGTCGCGGGCCCCTTCCTCCGCCCCGAGCTGGCCCGCACCGCCGCCCTGGAGCGCGACCTCGCCCATCTCGGCGGGCCGTCCTGGCGCACCGGCCTGACACCCCTGCCGGCCACCGCCGCCTACGCGGACCGGGTGGCGGCCTGCGCCCGCGACTGGCCGGGCGGTTTCGTCGCCCACCACTACACCCGCTATCTCGGCGACCTCTCCGGCGGCCAGATCATCCGCGGCACCGCGGAGAAAACCTGGGGCTTCGCCCGCAAGGGCGACGGGGTGCGCTTCTACGTCTTCGAGGACATCGCCAACCCCGCCGCCTTCAAGCGCGAGTACCGCGCACTGCTGGACGCACTGCCCGTGGACGACCTGGAAAAGCAGCGGGTGGTGGAGGAGTGCAAGCGCGCCTTCCGGCTGAACGGCGCGGTCTTCCGGGAGCTGGGCGAGCAGTTCCCGCTGAGCGCGTAGCGGGCGGATGCGGGCGGATGCGGGCGACCTGCGCCAACTGCCGCCGGGCGCCCGTCCGTTGAGGCGGGGCCCGGCCGGGCTCCGGGGTTACGGCGTGGCGCGGCGCACCCGTCCGCCCACGGCGATGGTGCCGTCGGGATACGTACGGGTGAGGATCCGGGAGCCGGTGCCCTGGTGGATGTCGAGCGGGCGCCCCAGCTCCCGGGTCAGCAGCATGGCGGCGGCGCCGGTCGCCTCGTCCTCGGCGACGCCGTCACCCCGGCGCGGGAAACCGCGGGCACGCACCACGCCAGCGGCCTCGTCCTGCCAGGCCCAGGCGTAGAGCCAGCCCTCCCCTGGCGGCGGCGCGGGCAGCGCGTCGACCTCGGCCGCCGAGGCATACCGCCGGGTCGTCCGGGCGGGCACCCACTCCGCGCGCCCGCGCACCCAGGTGATGTCCCCCTCGAAGCCGACCGTCACCTCACCGGCCGCCGGGCGCAGGGTGCGCGGCGGCCGCCCCAGGCTCCGCAGCAGCCAGGCCAGACCCACCAGCGGATGGCCCGCGAACGGGAGCCGGACGCTCGGGGTGTGGATGTCCACGGTGCCGCGGACGGCGTCGTCGAGGAACACGGTTTCGCTGAAGCCGAGTTCGGCGGCGAGCGCGGCGCGGGCGTCGGCGCCGGGCACGGCGGTACCGTCGCGGACCACGCCCAGCGCATTGCCGCCGGCTCCGTCCGGCCCGCAGAACACCCGGAGCACCTCAAGATCGGTCATCCGGATATTGAACAGCGGGAGTGGGAGAGCAGCCCAAGGAGGCAGGGCAGGAACCGGGCAGCGGAGGGCCGGAATGAGGGCCGGAATTCCGCCGGTCAGGGACCGCCCCGAGCCCGGACCCTTACCTTGACCGGCGCATGGCGGATCCGTAACCGGGCACGGGCCAATCCGTAATCGGGTCGTTGTGCGTGAGAGCGGGATCACTCGACAGGCCGGGCAGAAACAGGTAAGCCTCGGTTAAGTTAGGGCCGCCTTAGTGGCGACCCCGGCCACTGTCTATCGTTCCGTACGCCGTTTCCGTACATCCGAGCCCGCTTGGAGCCCTGTATGCGTGCCCTTCGTCCCGCCGCCGTTGCCGCCATCGCCGCGGCCACGGCCGTCACCGCCGTCTCCGGCTGCGCCGCGAAGAACGACGGCAAAGGGAGCGGCGACAAGGGCACGGTCGAGGTGACCGCGACCGACACCAGCTGTGAGCTGTCCGCCAAGGAGTTCCCCGCCGGACATGTCCGGTTCGCGGTGCAGAACAAGGGCTCCAAGGTCACCGAGGTGTATGTCTACGCACCCGGCGACCGGATCGTGACCGAGCGGGAGAACATCGGTCCCGGCACCCGTGCGGAGATCACCGCCGAGGTCAAGGCCGGTTCGTACGAGATCGCCTGCAAGCCGGGCATGAAGGGCGACGGCATCCGCCAGAAGGTGACCGCCAGCGGCAAGGGCGCGGGCGCCAAGCGCGACCCGAAGCTGGACGCCGCGGTCGCCGCGTACCGCAAGTACGTCCAGGAGCAGGCCGACCAGACCCTCCCGGCGGCGCAGAAGTTCGCCGACGCGGTCAAGGACGGCGATGTCGCGACTGCCAAGAAGACCTACGCGCTCTCGCGGGTCGGCTGGGAGCGCACCGAGCCGGTCGCCGAGTCGTTCGGTGATATCGACCCCAAGGTCGATGTGCGCGCCGACGGCCTGGAGAAGGGCCAGAAGTGGACCGGCTGGCACAAGCTGGAGAAGTCCCTGTGGGAGGAGAAGAAGATCTCCGGGGACGACAAGAAGCTGTCCGATCAGCTCATCACCGACCTGAAGGACTGGCAGAAGCGGGTCGGCAAGGCCGAGATCACCCCGACCAGCATGGCCAACGGCGCCAAGGAGCTGCTGGACGAGGTCGCCACCGGCAAGGTCACCGGTGAGGAAGAGCGCTACAGCCACACCGACCTGCTCGACTTCCACGCCAATGTCGAGGGTGCCGAGAAGGCCTATGCGCTGCTGAAGCCGGTCGTCGCCAAGAACGACGCGGCGCTCGCCAAGGAGCTGGACAAGCAGTTCAAGGTGATCGGCGAGCTGCTCGACGAGCACCGTGACAGCGGCTCCGCGGATGGCTTCGCCGCGTACGACACGGTCAGCAAGAGCGAGCGCAAGAAGCTCTCCGACGGGGTCAACGCGCTGGCCGAGCCGCTGTCCAAGCTGGCCGCCGCCGTGGCCACCGCCAAGTAGTCCGCCGCCGGCAAGGGGAGACGATGACGCACGACGACGACACGTCCACCGAGAACACCGCCACCGAGAGCGGCGAGGACACGCAGACCACCGAAGGGCGCGCGCCGTCCCGGCGTTCGCTGCTGGGATGGGGCGGCGCGGGGCTGGCGATCGGTGCGGTCGCGGCCGGCGGTACGGCGGCGGCGCTGCGCACCGCCGGCGACACCCAGCCGGCCGGCTCGGACGCGACCGCGGGCTCCGCGATCGCCTTCCACGGCCGGCACCAGGCCGGGATCGCCAGCGCCGTCCAGGACCGGCTGCACTTCGCCGCGTTCGATGTCACCACCGACGACCGCGATGAGCTGATCGCGCTGCTCAAGGAGTGGACGAAGGCGGCGGCGCGGATGACGGCCGGGGACGCGGTCGGTGACGGTGCGGTCGGCGGGCTGGCGGAGGCGCCGCCGGACGACACCGGCGAGGCGCTCGGGCTGCCGCCGTCACGGCTCACCCTGACCTTCGGCATCGGCCCCACGCTGTTCGAGAAGGACGGCAAGGACCGGTTCGGCATCAAGGCGCGGCGCCCGGAGGCGCTGATCGAACTGCCGCAGTTCCCCGGCGACAACCTCGACAAGGCGCGCAGCGGCGGCGATCTGTGCGTCCAGGCATGTGCGGACGACCCGCAGGTGGCGGTGCACGCGATCCGCAATCTGGCGCGTATCGGCTTCGGCAAGGTCGCGATCCGCTGGTCCCAGCTGGGCTTCGGCAAGACGTCGTCGACGACACCGGACGCGCAGACCCCGCGCAACATGTTCGGCTTCAAGGACGGCACCCACAATCTCGCGGGCACCGACACCGCCGCGCTGGACAAGCATGTGTGGGTCGCGGACGGCGACGCGAAGGGCAAGGAGAGCTGGATGGCCGGCGGCTCCTACCTCGTCGCCCGCCGGATCCGGATGCATATCGAGACCTGGGACCGCACCTCGCTCCAGGAGCAGGAGGACATCTTCGGCCGGAACAAGGGCGAGGGCGCACCGGTCGGCAAGAAGAACGAGCGGGACACCCCGCATCTGAAGTCGATGCTGCCGACCGCGCATGTCCGCCTGGCGCATCCGGACTCCAACGGCGGGGTGCGGATCCTGCGCCGCGGCTACTCCTTCACCGACGGGACGGACGGGCTGGGCCGGCTGGACGCGGGGCTGTTCTTCCTCGCCTACCAGCGGGACGTACGCCAGGGCTTCGTCCCGCTGCAGAAGCGGCTGGCGGCGAACGACGCACTCAACGAGTACATCCAGCACGTGGGTTCCGCGCTCTTCGCGGTACCGCCGGGCGTCCGGAACGCGGACGACTGGTGGGGCCGGGCACTGTTCGCCTGACCCCGCCGTACCACCGCCGACGCGGCGAAGACCCGTCGTCGACTCCATGAAGGAAGGGAAGGAACCGACGTGTTCGGCAACTACCTGATCGGTCTGCGCGAGGGCCTGGAAGCCAGCCTCGTCGTCTGCATTCTCATCGCCTACCTGGTCAAGACCGGGAGGCGGGAGGCGCTGCGCCCGGTCTGGCTCGGTATCGCGCTCGCCGTGGTGCTGTCGTTCGCGTTCGGTGCGGCGCTCCAGTTCGGTTCGCAGACGCTGACCTTCGAGGCCCAGGAAGCGCTGGGCGGTTCACTGTCGGTCATCGCGGTGGGCCTGGTGACGTGGATGGTCTTCTGGATGCGGCGCACCGCGCGGCATCTGAAGCGGGAGCTGCACGGCAAGCTGGACGCGGCGCTCCAGATGGGCACCGTGGCGCTGGTGGTGACCGCGTTCCTGTCGGTGGGCCGCGAGGGCCTGGAGACCGCGCTGTTCATCTGGACGGCGGCGCAGTCCGCGAACGACGGCGTACGGCCGCTGGTCGGGGCGCTGCTGGGGCTGCTGACGGCGGTGCTGCTGGGCTGGCTGTTCTACCGCGGTGCGGTGCGGATCAACCTGGCGAAGTTCTTCACCTGGACCGGCGGCATGCTGGTGGTGGTCGCGGCGGGCGTGCTGGCGTACGGCTTCCACGATCTGCAGGAGGCGGACATCCTGCCGGGGCTGGCCACCCGGGCGTTCGACATCAGCGCGCAGATCCCGGCCGACAGCTGGTACGGGACGCTGCTGAAGGGCGTCTTCAACTTCCAGCCGGACCCGACGGTCCTTCAGGTCACGGTGTGGGCTCTGTATCTCCTCCCCACGCTCGCCCTCTTCCTGGCCCCCGGTAGGGTTGCGCCGAATCGTGCCACCCCGGCGGCCGCCCAGTCCGCCCCGGTCGCCCCGAAGGAGCCCGAGCCCCATGACACGCAGGTCGCCGTTCCGGGTGCCCGCAACACTGACGTCGGCAGCGGCGGCGCTGGTGATACTGAGCGGGTGCATGACGGTGCACGGCGAGAGGGAGATGCTGCCGGCGGTGTCGAAGGCTGAGGGCACCAAGGCCCTCTCCCGCTTCACCGACAGCTTCAACCGGGCCTACCGGCAGCTGGACCCGAAGCTGAACCCCGCCTTCGAGGGGGGCGCGCTGCTCGCGATCGACCAGGCCGGGATAAAGGCGGCACACGCCCTCCGGCCGCAGGGCAATCCGGGCTTTCGCGCACTGGAGTTCCAGGAGCCGCACGTCACCGTCCCCAAGCAGGCGGGCTGGCCGAAGTACTTCATCGCCGACGCGATGAGCAACCGCAAGGACGCCAAGGGCCATCCCACCCGCTGGTTCCTGGTGTTCAGCCGCAATGACCTCGCGGAGAAGTGGCGCGCGGTGTACTTCGCGCAGTTCCCGGGCAACAAGGCGCCGGAGCTGAAGACGAAGGACGGCTACGCCGAGGCGGTGCCGATGGGCTCCGGGTCCGGTCTGACGGTGGCCCCCGGCAAGCTGAGCCGGGCCTACGCGGACTATCTCAACACCGGTAAGGGCAGCGTGTTCGCGCCCGGTCCGCAGACCGACGGCTGGCGGGCCCGGCGCGTCACGGACGGCCGTCAGGTCGGTTCGCGCATCCAGTGGCAGGACTCCCCCTCGGAGCATCCGCCGGTGGCGCTGCGGACCACGGACGGCGGCGCCCTGGTGTTCTTCTCGACCGTCTACCACCAGCAGCAGACGATGTTCGCCGGGGCGACGATCCGGGTGCCGGCGGGGCTCCGGGGCCTGATGGTGGGGCCGGAGAAGAAGACCAACCGGATGACGTTCACCACCGTCTCCTCCCAGGCGGTCACGGTGCCGGCCAAGGGCTCCGGCGAGAAGGTCGTCATCCTGAACCGGCGGGAGGGCAAGACGTCGGTGGAGGCGCAGTAAGGGCGCTCCGGCCGGATGCGGACAGGGAGAAGGGCCGTCGGGGTGAGGTGATCCCGGCGGCCCTTCTTCGTACGGTTCGTCCCGCGCTTCTTCGTGCGTACGGGCTGAGCGGGCGGGGCGCGGGCCCGGTCAGCGGCCGATCGGCCAGGCGTGTGCCTCGTGGTGGTGCGGCTCGCGGTCGTTGAACTCCGCGCAGGCGTCGGTGAGCGACGCCAGCAGCGTCAGCGGGTCGGGCAGCGGCAGTTCGGGGCCGCGCAGCCAGGTCACCGCGGGCTGGTCGCCGGGCAGCGTCGAGGGCGGCAGCAGCACATAGCTGCCGCGGCAGTGCCAGCGCAGCCCCGGATGCTCATCCATGGTCTCGGGGTGGCAGTCCAGCTCGCAGGGCCACCACTCGTCCTCGTCGTCCGGGGTGCCGCGGGTGGCGGTGAAGAAGAGCATCCGGCCGTCGCCGAAACCGGCGCCGCTGAGGGTGATCGGTCCGACGTCGATGCCCGCCGCGTCCAGCCGTCCCAGGGCGCTGCGGCCCGCCTCGACGGGGACGTCCAGTACGTCGTGGGTGATGCCGGTGGCGGTGATGAAGTTGGCCTGCGGGAGGGTGCGGACCCAGGCGGCGACCTTGTCGCGGTCGGTGCTGGCGACGGTCTGCCAGCCGAAGGAGACGGGGTGGCGGCCGGGGGTGGGACAGCCGATGCGTTCACAGGAACAGCCGTAGCCGGAGGGGTGCGCCGCCGGGGCCACCGGGAAACCCGCGTCGGCCGCCGCCAGCAGCAGGTCCTCGCGGCCGCGCGCGGCCGCTGATCCCGTGTCCGTATCGCCGCCGTCCGATCCGCTCTTCGGCCGGCGAAGCCACTGGGAGAACCTGCTCTTGCGTTCCATCTATCCCCTCACTTCGAGCGGTGGTCTGGGATCAATGCTGCCACCATCCTGCTCCTCGGGTGACCGGTGTGCGGATCCGGGGTGAACGAACGAAGGATGAATACCGGCAATTCGGGGCATCGGCGGCACGACGGCGCCGCCGGAGCCCGGTCACCCGTCCGCTCAGCCGCGCGGCTGCACTCCCCGCAGGAACTGGTCGACGAGGGTGTCGACGAAGTCGTAGGTCAATTCGCCAGTGCGCATCAGCCAGCGCTGTGAGAAGGGACTCAGCAGCATCTCGACGGCGATCCGCACATCGATGTCGTCGGCCACCTCGCCCGCCTCCTGCGCCGCCCGCAGCCGCTCGACGTAGACCCGGATGCCGGGTTCCATCAGCCGCGCGACGAAGGTACGGGAGAGCTCCTCGTCGTTGGCGCCGGCGGCCGCGAGGGCGCGATAGGGGGCCTGGAACGCCGGGTCGTTGAATTCGTCGGTGGTCGCATGCAGCACGAACTTCAGGTCCGCGGCCAGATCGCCGGTGTCCGGCAGGCCCGCGGAGTAGTCCTCGACGCCCTCGGTGAAGGCGTCCAGCAGCACGGCCGCCTTGGAGGGCCACCAGCGGTAGATCGTCTGCTTGCCGACCCCGGCCCGGGAGGCGATGCCTTCGATCGTGAGTTTGTCGTAGCCGACCTCGCCGACGAGCGCGAGGGCGGCATCGAAGATCGCGCGGCGGGAGCGTTCGCTGCGGCGGGAGGAGTCGGGGGGTGAAGTCTTCGCCATGGCGCGGAGTCTAACGCGGAGGAGGCGAGACGTATCGTCTTGACGAGACGGCACGTCTCGCGCATAGTGGACGTCGAGCGAGACGACTCGTCTCGCCATCACCCAGGAAAGGGGACTCCCATGAGCAAGGGAAATGCGGGCGGCATGCTCGGAGGTGGGGGTCCCCCCGCGCCGTTCAGGCGTGGGGGAGGGACCCGGAACAAGCTCTCGCGGGGCGCGCTGCGCGGCGGCAAGGGCACCGGCCACGGCGGCCAGGAACGCGCTGAGCGCGCCCGGCGCGATGAGCTGTTGCGCAAGTTCCAGGAGCGGTCCCGGAAGGAGTGACCGGGCCCGGCCGGGGGGTGAGCCGCGGCCCGACGGGAGTGCGCCATGGCCCGGCGGGGCCCACGGCCCGACGGGGGAATCAGCCGTGGGGCCAGTCGTCGCCCCAGGAGGCGTCGCGGGCCTCGCGGTAGGCGGCGCCGTGCCGCTTGGTCACCGTCGTGCGCTGGAGGCCGTCCGCTGTCGTGCAGAGGTCCAGGAGGACCTGGCCTTTGCGGAGTTGGGGTTTGCGGATGATGCGGGCGGGGGCCGGGGTGGCGTCGGGGGTGGTGGCCGCGACGTAGCTGAACTTTTCGTCCTCGTACGGGAGGGAGCCGCCCTTGACCTGACGGTGGAGGGAGGAGCGGTTGACCCGGGCCGCGAAGTGGCACCAGTCTTCCCCGGGGACGATCGGACAGGTGTCGCTGTGCGGGCAGGGGGCGACGATGCGCAGACCGGCCTCGATGAGCTGGGTGCGGGCCTCGCGGATGCGGAGGTAGCCGTCGGGGGTGCCGGGTTCGATCAGGACGACGGCGCGGGCCGTGGTGGCTGCGGCGACGACGGCGCGGCGGTCCTCGGGGCGGAGTTCGCCCAGGACGTAGGAGACGGTGACGAGGTCCGTACCGGCGGGGACGGTCAGGCCCTCGCCGATGGTCTGCCGTTGCCAGCTGGTGTCGGGGAGGGTCTTGGCGGCCAGTTCCCGGCCGAGGTCCAGGGCGGGCTGGGCCCAGTCCAGGACGGTGCTGTGCGGGCCTTCCCAGGTGGCTGCGGTGGCCCAGGTGGCGGCGCCGGTGCCGCCGCCGATGTCCACATGGCTGGCCGGGGACCAGTCCGGGACCCGGGCGGCGAACGCGGTCAGCGCGGCCCGTACGGCTTCGAAGGTGGCCGGCATGCGGTAGGCGGCGTACGCGGCCACATCCGCGCGGTCGCGCAGGACCGGGGCGTCGGTGGGGGTGCGGCCCCGGTAGTTGGCGATCAGACGGTCGACTGCCTGCGCGGCCTGTTTGGGCGGCAGGCCGTCGAGCAGGCCCGCCAGCGCGGCGCGCAGTTCCTCGTGCATGGGGGAAATTCTACGGGCCCCTGTGGCGTGCCCTGCCTGGTCAGGTGGCGCGGGCCACGGCACGGGCCAGCCGGGTGGCGGCCGCGGCGCGCGGCGCGCTGCCGCCGGTGCGGCGGCGGGGGTGGACGGTGTTGGCGAGCAGGACGAGGAACGTGTCGGTGGCGCGGTCCAGGACCAGGCTGGTGCCGGTGAAGCCGGTGTGCCCGGCCGCGCCCCGGCCCGCCAACTCGCCCATGAAATACGGCTGGTCGACGCCGAAGCCGAGGCCGGGCGGGTCGAGGAGGGCGGCGACGGTGTCCGGGCCGAGGATCCGGGCCGTGCCGTAGACGCCGCCGTTGAGCAGCGTGCGGCACAGCACGGCCAGGTCCTGGGCGGTGGAGAAGAGTCCGGCGTGGCCGGCGACGCCGCCCAGCGCCCAGGCGTTCTCGTCGTGCACCTCGCCGCGGAGCAGCCCGCGGTCCGCCTTGGCCCAGGGCCGCCGCTGGTCCTCGGTGGCCGCGACGCCGTGCGGTGCCAGCGGCCCGTACGAGGTGCTGGACATGCCCAGCGGGCCGGTGATGCCGTCGCGGATCAGGGCGTCGAGCCGGTGCCCGGTGCGCTGCTCCAGGATCAGCTGAAGGGCGATGAGGTTGAGGTCGGAGTAGCGGTGGACGGGGCTCGGGCCGCCGCTGGGGGCCGCCGCCTCCCGCCACAGCAGCGCGAGTTGGGCGGCGCGGTCCCGGTGGTCGTAGAAGGGGAGCTCGGGGGCGAGCCCCGAGGTGTGGGTGAGCAGCTGCCGGACGGTGATGCCGGGGGCGAAGGCGGGGAGGTCGGCCCGGACCTCGTCGCCGAGGTTCAGCCGGCCCCGTTCGACCTGCTGGAGCGCGGCGACGGCGGTGAAGAGCTTGCTGAGCGAGGCGAGGTCGAAGACGGTGCCGACCCGCATCGGCTCCCACAGGTCGCGGGGCAGATCGAGTCCGCGGTCCCGCTCGGGGTCGTAGGCCCGGTAGCGCAGCGCCCAGCCGGCGGCGGCCTCGACGGCGACGACCGGGCCCCGGCCCGCCAGCACGACGACGCCGGGGGCCCAGGGCGGCCGGCCCTCGGGCAGCGCCCGCACCCCGCGGACCAGCCGTTCGGTCCAGCCCGGGTCCAGCCCCGCGCAGGCCGGTGTGCCGTAGGTCAGTGCCGTCGCGTTCAGAGCCTGGTCCTCTCGCCCGCCGTGCTCCCGTTGCTCTCCCCCCTACGCTGCCACGGGCGGCACAGTCCCAGAAAGCTGACGAGCGCCAAGACGGCGCAGGAGAGCTGTACGAGCGCCATGGGCACGGCGGTCCGCTCGCCCGCGATACCCACCAGCGGGGAGGCCACCGAGCCGAGCAGGAAGGTGGAGGTGCCCAGCAGCGCGGAGGCGGAGCCGGCCGCGTGCCGGGTGCGCAGCAGCGCCAGAGTGTTGGTGCTCGGCATGACCAGGCCCATCGAGGACATCAGGACGAAGAGACCGGCGGCCGTCGGGACCAGACCGACCGGGCCGAAGACGCCGGCGGACATCAGGAGCAGGGCGGTCGCGGCGAGGGCGATCAGCGTCAGGCCGGTGCCGAGCACCTTGTCCAGGCTGACCCGGCCCACCAGGATCTTGCCGTTGATCTGGCCGACGGCCACCAGGCCGACGGAGTTGATGCCGAAGAGCAGGCTGAAGATCTGCGGGGAGGCGCCGTAGATCTCCTGGATCACGAACGGCGAGGCGGAGATATAGGCGAAGAGGGCGGCGAAGGCGAAGGCGCCGACGAGGAGGTAGCCGGAGAAGGCCCGGTCGGCGAGCAGATCGCGCATGGTGCGCAGGGTCTGGCCGAGGCCGCCGGAGTGCCGGCGCGCGGGCGGCAGGGTCTCATGGAGTTTGCGCCACACCAGGAGGGTGAGCGCGACCCCGACGGCGGTGAGGACGACGAAGACCCCGCGCCAGTCGGTGAACCGGAGGATCTGGGCGCCAATGAGCGGAGCGACGACCGGCGCCACCCCGGAGATCAGCAGCAAGGTGGAGAAGAACCGGGCCATCGCCACGCCGTCGTACAGATCGCGGACCATCGCCCGTGCGATGACGATGCCGGCCGCGCCCGCCAGACCCTGCAACAGGCGGAAGGCGATGAGGAGTTCGACGTTGGTGGCGACCGCGCACAGGGCGGTGGCCAGGATGTAGACCACCATCCCGGCCAGCAGCGGGCGGCGGCGGCCCCACTTGTCGCTCATCGGGCCGACGATCATCTGCCCCAGCGCCATGCCCGCCAGGCAGGTGGTGAGGGTGAGCTGGACGGTGGCGGCCGGGCTGTGCAGGGCGGCGGTGACCTGCGGCAGGGCCGGGAGGTACATGTCCATGGAGAGCGGCGGGACCGCCGTGAGGCCGCCGAGGACGAGGGTGACGAGGAGGCTGGTACGGCGGGACGCGGCCGGTGCTGCTGCCGCGCCCCGCTCGGCTATGGGGGGAAGATCCTGGGTCTCGGCCGTGCCGGGCTCCGTCATACATGGCTCCATGGGTGATAGATGGCTGCACCATGGTGTCACGCAGCGGACGGCTTCCGACCGGTTTCGGACCGGTCACTTGGGACTAGGACCGCCGTGCGCCGGACCTGGGACGGGCGTCCTGGATCAGCCCCCAGGACGCCCTGGATCAGACCGGCTTCAGACCGGCTTCAGACCGGCTTCCGGCCATGCCTCAGACCGGCGTCAGGCCGGCTTCAGGCCCGGATCGCCCGCTTCGGAGACGAACGAGGCGGCGGTGCGCACCGCCGCCCCGGGGGTGGTGACGGCGGACACCGTGCGGTAGTCGGCGCGGGCGGTGTCCTGGTCCAGGGTGACGGTCACATAGCCGCGCCGGCCGTTGTAAAACTTCATGTGCGGGTTGGCCGCCAGGTAGGTGTCCCAGTTGGCGGGCTTGTCCGCGCCGTCCTTGCCGCTGGCGATCGAGGTGGTGACGAACTCCACCCCGGCGGTGCGCGAGCCGGGGTCCTTGAAGTCCTTCTTGATGTCGAAGGCGTAGTGGACGTGCACATCGCCCGTGAGGACGACGAGGTTCTCCACACCCGCCGACTCGGCACCCGCCAGCACCCGGTCCCGGGAGGCCGCGTAGCCGTCCCAGGCGTCCATGCTCAGCTGGTAGCCGGGGCCGGTGGCGTTGCGCCGCTCGGAGAAGGTGACCTGCTGCGGCAGCACGTTCCAGCGGGCGGCGGACTGCCGCCAGCCGTCGATCAGCCAGCGCTCCTGGGCGGCGCCGGTCAGGGTGCGCGCGGGGTCCAGGGACTCGGGGCCCGGGGCGTGCCAGCCGTCGCCGTATGCCTGGTCGGAGCGGTACTGGCGGGTGTCGAGGATGTCGAACTGGGCGAGCTGCCCGTACTGGAGGCGGCGGTAGAGCCGGGCGTCGGCGCCCTGGGGCCGCTGCGGGCGGCGCAGCGGCTGGTTCTCCCAGTACGCGCGGTAGGCGGCGGCCCGGCGGACGAGGAACTCGGCGGGCGGGAGATTGTCCTCGCTGATGTCGGAGGCGTAGTTGTTCTCCACCTCGTGGTCATCCCAGGTGACGATGAAGGGGTGCGCGGCGTGCGCGGCCTGGAGGTCCGGGTCGGACTTGTAGAGGGCGTAGCGCAGCCGGTAGTCGTCCAGCGTGACCGTCTCGCGGTTGAAGACGGCGGGCAGCGTGCGGTCGGTGTAGTTGCGGGCGCCGCCGTTCGCGCCCACCGGATACTCGTAGAGGTAGTCCCCCAGGTGGAAGACGACGTCGACGTCCTCCTCGGCCAGGTGCCGATGGGCCGTGAAGTAGCCGTCGTGGTAGGCCTGGCAGGAGACGGCGGCGAGCTTCAGCTCGGAGATCCGGGCGCTCCGGGCGGGGGCGGTACGGGTGCGGCCGACCGGGCTGATCCAACTGCCGGCGCGGAAGCGGTAGTAGTAGACGCGGTCGGGCGCGAGACCGGTGGGCTCGATGTGCACGGAGTGGTTGAACTCCGGGTGGGCGTCGGCGCGGCCCCGGCCGGCCAGCCGCTTGAAGTGCTCGTCGTACGCGACTTCCCAGCGCACCGTGACCCGGGCGTCCGGCATGCCGTTGCCGGGCTCGTACGGACGCGGGGCCAGCCGGGTCCACAGCACGACGGAGCCGGGCTGCGGGTCACCGGAGGCGACGCCCAGCGTGAAGGGGTTCTCGGTGATCTTCCGCGCATCGGCCTCGGCGGCGTGTGCGGCGCCCGCGCCCGGCAGGTTGGTCGCGAAGGCGAGCGCGGCGGCGGCCCCGGTGGCGGTGAGGAAACGGCGGCGGCCGAAGTGTGCGGCCGCGGCGCGGATCTCCTGTTCGTGCGGTGCGTGGTGAGTCATCTGGCCCTCCCCTGAAGGCGGTTGTCACAGAGCCCGTAGGGGATCCATTCGAGAGCCACGGGACGGCGCAGCGCTGACCCGCGCACGACACATACATGACCGCTGGATGAGGACTGGGCCCGCACCGGACTCGGTCGGACAATCACGGCACCGGCCGTGCCTCCGTAGGATTCGGGGCATGGCTGAACTGATGGTGCGCGACGGCACCTGGACCTTCGACGGCGACGCCGTGCGCATCGTGCCGGGGCGCGAGCGCGGGGTGCACAAACTCCGCCAGGATCTCGGTGAGTTCACGGTGCCGCTGGCCGCGCTGGCCGGTATCGCGCACGAACCGGGCCGGAAGGGTGGCCGGCTGCGACTGCGCCTGAGGACGGGCGCGGATCCGCTGCTCCAGGTCACCGGCGGCAGCCTGCCGGACGAGGCGAACCCGTACCGGCTGACCGTGGACGCCGGCCGGGTCGAGGTCGCCGAGTACTTCGTGGACGCCGTACGGCAGGCCCTGATGCTGGAACAGATACCGGACGGGCCCGCCGACCGGTATCTGCTGCCCGGTCCGTCCGTGCCGCTCTCGGCCGCCGGGGTGGACGGCATCGCCACCTTCGACGGCGAAAAGGTCACCATCGAATGGCGCTGGAACACCAGCGAAACCAAGCGGGACTGGGGCCCCAGAAACTTCGCCCTCAGCGCCCTCGAAGCAGTGGAGTGGCGAGCCGCCGCTGGTCTGGAGTCCGGCTACCTCCGCTTCCGGACACGCGGCACGACGGAGCGGCTCAAGCCGGAGCACGACCCCAACTCCATCGAACTATGGGGCTTCAAGAAGGAAAGCGGCACCACGGCACTGCTCGCGGCAGCGGTCGCGGCACGCCTGCCCCATCCGTCGGACGGCGCGGGGAAGTCCCTGCCGACGACGCCCCCGCCGGCCGCCCTCCTCGCCCCGCCCACTCCCGACCCCGCGCCTGCCCCTGCCCCTGCCCCTGCCCCTGCCCCTGCCGACGACCATGACGCCCTCCTCCGCCGTCTGCGCGAACTCGGCGAACTGCACCGCGACGGCATCCTCACCGAGGACGAGTTCACCGCCACCAAGGCAGCGGTCCTGCGGCGCTTCCATACTGGCGGTTGAGTTGGGGGACGGCGGTGGCCCGTTCGCGTGAGGAGCACACCACCCCCACCAAGCCCGCCGTCCCACGCGGCCTCCACAACGGCGGCTGAACCACGCCGGCCGTGCCCCGTTCACCGCCCGTACGCCGTTTACGCTGCCGCCATGGCAGAGAACTCACAGTCGGCACGAGCCGCGCGGACGACGCCGATGGCACGGGCCGGGCAGGTGGGCGGTACCGCGACCGCGCCCCGGCCCACCCTGCCCGCACCGTCCTCGCGGGGCGGGCACAGCACCCGGACGGCAGCGGCCCCACAGGAGGCGCGGCAGGACGGCGCGGCACCCCGGCAGGTGGCCGTGGTCACCGGCGCCGGCTCCGGCATCGGACGGGCGGTCGCCCTCGCGCTGAGCGCCGCCGGCTGGACGGTGGTGCTGGCCGGGCGGCGCGCCGAGGCGCTGGCGGAGACCTCCCGGCTGGCGGGCCCGGCGGGCCCCGACGCCCCCGCGATCACGACGGTGCCGACCGATGTCACCCGCCCCGAACAGGTCGACGCCCTGTTCGCCGCCGTCCACGAGCGGTTCGGCCAACTCGATCTGCTCTTCAACAACGCGGGCACCTTCGGCCGTGCCGTGCCACTGGAGGAACTGGCCTACGACGACTGGCGCACGGTCGTCGACGTCAACCTCACCGGCTCCTTCCTCTGCGCCCAGGCCGCGTTCCGCACCATGAAGGCCCAGGAACCCCAGGGCGGACGGATCATCAACAACGGCTCGATCTCCGCCCACACCCCGCGCCCGCACTCCATCGCCTACACCGCCACCAAGCACGCCATCACCGGCCTGACCAAGTCACTCTCCCTGGACGGCCGTCCGTACCACATCGCCTGCGGCCAGATCGACATCGGCAACGCGGCCACCGAAATGACCGGCCCCATGCAAACCGGCACCCTCCAGGCCAACGGCCAGACAGCGATCGAGCCCGTCATGGACGCAACGGATGTCGCCCGCACGGTCGTCCACATGGCAGCACTGCCCCTGACGGCCAACGTGCAGTTCGCGACGGTAATGGCGACCAACATGCCGTACATCGGACGGGGTTGACGCGCAGCCGACTCCCCGATTGCCGCACATCCCTTGGCCGAACGAGAGGGGACCGGGCCCCGCACCGGCACCGGCACCGGCACGGGCACCGGCACCCGGGACGCCCCACCCTGCTCCTCCTCTCCTCCCTCCCCCACAACCGCCGAATCCCGTACGACCCCTGCCCTCCTGCCGCTTCCGATGGCACCCTTACCTCGGATCCGCACCACTCGTCTGCCGGGGCCGCCCTCGCGCGGCCCCGTTCCCCACGACCGCGCGCGCCTGCCGCGCGCGGCTCCCCGCAGAAGGAGTCACGTGTGAGACGAACCACTCGCGTCATACCGGCAGTTGACGGCATATCGGCGCCGTACCCCGCACGCAGATCCCGGGCCGCCCTCGGCACCCTGACGGCCGCCGGTACGCTGCTCGCCCTCCTGCTCCCCACCGGCCAGGCCGGCGCCGCCACCCCACAGCCCGGCCACCGCACCGCCACCCCGCACACCACCCTCGGCGCCTACTGGACCCCGGACCGCATGCGCGCCGCCACTCCCCTGAACCTCGCCACACCCACGAAGAAGGCGCCCACGACCACGGTCCGCCGCAGCGCACCGCTCAAGGTCTCCCCCACCCTCCCCCAACTCCCCCGGGCTGTCCCGTCATCGCCCAACTCCCTCCCCCAGGCCGGCGGCCCCTGGACCGGCGGCGGCGCAGTCGTCAAAACCACCGGCCGGGTGTTCTTCACCTACCAGGGCCGCAACGCCTCCTGCTCCGGCGACGCCGTCACCAGCGGCAACAAGAGCACAGTGCTCACGGCCGGGCACTGCGTGAAGCTCCAGGGCGCCTGGCACACCAACTGGGTCTTCGTCCCCGGCTACCACGACGGCGAGGCCCCGTACGGCAAGTGGCCGGCGGCCAAAACACTCGCCACCCCCCAGTGGACGGCGAGCGAGGACATCAACTACGACGTCGGCGCCGCGGTGGTCGCCCCGCTCGACGGCAAGAAGCTCACCGACGTCGTCGGCGGCCAGGGCCTCTCCTTCAACTCCGGCTACAGCAAGCCGATGTACGCCTTCGGCTTCCCGGCAGCCGCCCCGTACGACGGCAGCAAGCTCATCTACTGCAGCGGCAACACCATCAAGGACCCGCTGTTCTCCCAGGACCACGGTCTCCCCTGCAACATGACCGGCGGCTCCAGCGGCGGCCCCTGGTTCACCACCTTCGACGAAAAAACCGGCACCGGCCTCCAGTCCTCGGTAAACAGCTTCGGCTACCAGTTCTGGCCCAACACCATGTTCGGCCCCTACTTCGGCGACGACGCCAAGAACCTCTACACCACGGCCCAGTCGTCGTGACCAAGCACCCGGCCTGACCCCAGACACAGGGGGCCGCACGGACGAGTCCGTGCGGCCCCCTGCTACTCAAGAAACCCGCGGCGTTGCGCGTCACCTATGAACGACGCTCGGTGGATCCAGTGACGCAATTTCCCGATGGAAGAACTCCAGGAAATCTTCGCCTCGATGGTAGAGCGTATCGAAGCCGGCGGAGGTTTCTGCAATCGCCGCTTGATCCGTGATGCGATTAGCTCCAGCCGCGTTTCCATCGTCGTCGTAAACCACCTCGTACATGACCTCATCGCCGAGGATCACTGCCTCTGGCACAAGGTGATCGGCTTCGATGTCTGAGATTTTGCGGGCGTCCATCACTCGGATGTTGCCGCCCAATTCCACCCGCAGGCGAAGCACGAACAGTTCCCACTGTACGTACGGAGTGACAGGGAATTCCACCACCCGGAGGCGGCGCTCCAGAATGCCGAGTTCCTCGGCCTTCCGGAGCTGGGCGGCGTAGATTTCGCGCTTCTCCTCGATCAAGGAGAGTGCGCTGTCCCATTCGCCGACGGCAAAGGCTTCCCAGCTGGGGAAACCTCGCTCCTTGAAGGACTGCCCACGCTCAAGCTTGTTCAAGAAGCGGATGCCGCTCTCATAGTGGCGGCGGAAGTCCTCGTGGTAGCTCGGTCGGTCCAGACGCTCTGAGATGCTGCCGTGGAACGACTCAAACATTGGGGATGTCCGGCTTCGCTGCGACCATCATGTTCCTTGGGATGACGACGAGGCGTTCGTCGCTCCCTACCGATACACCCTCCGGAAGGCTTTTCCCGAGCGAGTCTGTCAGGTCTCTGCCGATGATGGCGACATCTCCGTTCTCCAGCTCCCAGATATCAGGGCAGTCAGGGTTGTCCGTAGTATTCCCTAACTCCTGCGGGGATTTACCCAGACGCTTTTTGAATCGCGTTGTCGGGTCGGCTTCCCACGGCCTCGCCACAGCCACCACTCTCCTTCGGTCAATGTAGAGCTTTTTGAGCTTAGCGTCCGCAGCTCGACGCAGCTAGGGCACACACTGAGCCACGTGAGAAAATGACCATGGCATATGTCATAGGAAAATTACACCGAAGCTCGCTTGCCCGTTCAGTTTGGTGGGTGCAAACATGCTGGCCTTGGGCAGCCGGACGGGCCCGTGGCGTTGACGGTCCGCCTTATGGAACCATCGCCAAAATTTGGCGCAGTAGCGATTCCGCTGGGGGAACTATGGATCCGGAATTGACATCGTTCGCACAGACCGCTGGCACCACCTTGGTCACTCTGATGACAACCGAGGCCTGGCAACACACCCGCGACGGATTCACTCGTCTGTGGCAACGTCTGCAGCCTGACCGGGCGCACATGGTTTCCGGTGAATTGGATGCGAGTCGCGAGGAGGCGCTCCGCGCTCACTCGGCGGCCGACCAAGAGATGCTGCGTGAGCTGTGCTTGCAGTGGCAGGGGCATCTCCGCCGGCTGTTGCTCGCCCAGCCGGAGGCCGTCGAGGGCCTTCGCCGGTTGCTTGACGACGCCGGTTCGGAAGCCGCTACGTACGCGCCGGTCACTCAGCACGCCACCGCGTCCGAGCGGGCACGCGTCTATCAAGCCGGCCGAGACCTGCACATCACCGAACGATGAGAGGTGCGATGGACGGGCATGCCGAGGATGGCGGCCGCGTCTACCAGTCGTCGCGGGACCAGCACATCAGCGAGTACCACTACCACGGCAGCGGTGAACCCGGTCCGGCCGGCCCGGACTCGGTTCGGCGTCCGGCGGTGGGCCGAGCACCCGTGGTTCTGCGCGACCGCGCCGATGTGCTCGAACGCCTACGGGCCGGTGTCGTGGAAGGAGGGGACGGCCAGGCCTTCGTTCTTCACGGCATGGGAGGGTGCGGCAAGACCGCTGTCGCTTGCGCCTTCTTTCAATTCGCTACGGAGGTCGGCGGTCGGGTCGGGCTATGGGTGAACGCCTCCGACCGTGCGAGTCTGCGCTCCGGCATGCTCGCCGTTGCCGCTGACCGGGGTGCCACCGACGGGGAGCTGCTGGCCGCTCGCAACGGCCTGCGCCCTGGCGCCGATGTCGTATGGGAACACCTCGACCGGTCCGCCGAGCCGTGGCTGCTGGTGCTGGACAACGCGGATGATCCCGAGATCTTGAGGGATGGCAGCTGGCTGCGCACCAGCCCCCGCGGCATCGTCGTGGTCACGACGCGTCGTGCGGCTGCTCGCTGGTGGCCAGGAGCGGAGTTGCAACATATCGGGGTGCTGCCGCGGGAAGACGCCGCACGGGTGCTGTGCGATCTGGCGCCGCAGAGCGGCACGTTCAAGCAGGCTGCCGAGATCGCCGACAGACTCGGCCGGCTGCCGCTCGCGCTGACGCTGGCGGGTGGATTCCTGTCCCACCAAGTGCTCGACCCGTGGACGATGGACGCTTACCGGCGCCACCTTGAGGAAGGAGAACCTGTCGAGCTCATCGACCAAGGAGCTGACCTCTTGTCGGATGTAGACCCACGCCACCTGGTAGGGCGTACTTGGCAACTCACGCTCGACGCGTTCGAGGCGCGTGGCCTGCCCGAGGCAGTGACGCTGCTTCGCCTGCTGGCCCGTTTTGCTCCGGAGCCGCTGCCGCTGTCCCTGCTGAATCGTCCTGAAATCAGTGGCGTCCTCCCCCGGGCCCGTACGGAAACGGCGCTGCGAGCGTTGCTCGACCAATCGCTCACTGAACTGGTCAGCGTGGGCGTGCGATGTGTTCAGAGCCACGGCGTACTGCTCGACAGCGTCGCTTCCGCCACGCCATCGGACTGTCTTACCCGCCTCAACTCGACGGCGTGCCGACTGCTGGACGCCGCGGTTCCGCAACTGCCGGACGCCGGACCGGAAGACCCGCAGCTACGGCTGCTCAGCCCCCATGCCATCGCCTTGTTGCAGCGTGCCGCGACTCCCACGACCTTGGCCGATGTGGTGGGTATCGCGACGCGATTGGCCACTGCCCCGGCACCGTACGGGGGACTATCTGTCCGCCTGGGAGACCGCTCATGGTGCGGTGGCGCTTTCGGAGCAAACCCTTGGCCCGGAGCACCGCTTGGTGCTGGCTGCGCGTTCCCGGGCCGGCCGAGCGCTGTTCCGGCTGGGAAAGTACGCGGAGGCCGAGCCGCTGCTGCGCCAGGTCCGAAGCGAACAGGAGCGGCTGTTCGGAGCCCACGACCCGGACACGCTGGACAGTGGCCACGGACTACAACTGGTGCTGGGAAACCGCGGCCGGAAGGAAGAAGCGCTGTCCCTGCTCCAGGCCACGATCGCGGGCCGGCAGTCGGCTCTCGGGCCGGCACATCCCTTGACACTGCGTTCCCAGGCCAGCCTGCTGGCGATGCTGCCGGCGGCCGAACTCGAAAGGGAAGGTAACGCCGCACTCCTTTCCTTGCCCGCCGAATGTGAGCGGCACCTCGGCCCGGACCACACGGTCACGCTGGGAGCACGACATAACCATGCCTGGGCGCTTTATGTACTCGGGCACTTCGAGGAGGCCGATGAGGAGATTCGGCTGGCCGCGGAAACGTATGAACGCCGCTTCGGGCCCGATTACCCCATCGCGCTTTCGGCGCAACAGCTCTATGCCCGCATTCAAGACAAGCTCGGACGTTTCGAGGCAGCCGTGAGCCTGATGAACGATGTCGTGGAACGGCGGACGAACAGCCTCGGAGCTGATCACCCCTTTACGGCTGCCAGCCGGAAGGTGCTGGCGGAGCTCAAGGAGAATCGGCGAACGGCGCTCTGATTCCTTTCGCGGCGAGCAGTTGCGCGACCGGGTCGGGGCTGCCCGAGCTGTGCAGCTCCTGGACGAGCTCGCAGTTCCTGGTGATCCTGGCGGAGATCCATGCGCGAGCCGGAACCGGAGCGAAGTGCACGGCCAGTACCTCGGCCTCGCCCGCCGCCGCCACGCTCTCCTCGGGCACCAAGAGGGGTGGCCCTGCGGGACCTTACGGCCCCGCAGGGCTCTGCTTGCGTATTCAGGCTCAGATCTTGCCCGCCGGCGGATCGCCCGCGTTCCATACCAGGTCGAACTCGAAGGTGCGGATCCGCCAGCCCTCGTCCGTACGTACCGCCTCGGCCTCGTAGTGACCGCCGATGGTGAAGTGGCTGCCCGGCTCCTCGCGACGCCGCACGTGCACCGCCATCAGGTGCGCCGTGATCAAGGCGCGGTCGCCGTCCACCCGGATGTCGTAGTTGGAGCTGACGTGATGGGTCCGTTCGAATGTGGTGCGGGCCATCTTCTGGAAGGCCGTCAAGCCCTCCATCCCCCGGAACTCCCCCATGGGGAAGGTCAGATGGGCGTCCTGAGTGAAGACCGAGCCGAGCCAGGCGTCGCTGGCCCGGTCCTTGTCGAGATGCCGGACGTAACGGTCGCACAGTTCGGTGAGCTCGATGCGGTCAGTCAGCTCCTGCAGCCGGAGGCTGAGCGAGGGGAGGTCGTACTGCGGTGCGGTGGTGGCCATGTCGGTGTTCCTCGATTCGCGGATTCTTGATCGGGTTTTCGAGTCTTTGAGGTCTCGGAAGCGGTCAGGCCGCGCTGCGCCAGGTGCGCGGACCGTCGAATCCGGTCACCCGCTCGGGCCGTCGCCAGTGGGCGACCGCGCGCCTGCCGCGCGCCTGGTCGTCCGGTTCGACATCAGGGCCCAGGACGCGGGCGAGGAGCACCGCGGTCAGCGCTGCCAGTTCCTCGGGGGCGGGGTTCCCCTTCTCGATGCGCACCAGGGGCGCGGGGTACGGCTGTGTCATGGCAGCTCCTTCGCTCACTGGGGCGGGTTGCCGTGCTTGCGGCGCGGCAGGTCGGCGTGCTTGGTGGCGAGCATGGCGAGGGCGCGGCTGAGCACCGGCCGGGTCTCGCGGGGGTCGATGACGTCGTCGACCAGGCCGCGTTCCGCCGCGTAATAGGGGTGCACCAGCTCCTGCTTGTACTCCTCGATCTTGCTGTTGCGCATCGCCTCCGGGTCATCGGCCGCGGCGATCTCCCGTCGGAAGACGACGTTGGCGGCGCCCTCGGCGCCCATCACCGCGATCTCGTTGGTGGGCCAGGCCAGGGCGATATCCGCGCCGATGGACCGGGAGTCCATGACGATGTAGGCGCCGCCATACGCCTTGCGCAGTACCACCGAGATCCGCGGCACCGTCGCGTTGCAGTAGGCGTACAGCAGCTTGGCCCCGCGCCGGATGATGCCCTCGTGCTCCTGGTCCACGCCGGGCAGAAAGCCGGGTACGTCGACGAGGGTGACCAGCGGGATACTGAAGGCATCGCAGAACTGGACGAACCGTGCGCCTTTCTCGCTGGCCTTGATGTCCAGCACCCCCGCCATGGAGGCGGGCTGGTTGGCGACGATGCCGACGACGTGGCCGTCGATACGGGCCAGCGCGCAGACGATGTTGGGCGCCCAGGCCGCGTGGACCTCCATGAAGTCGCCGTCGTCCACGAGTTCCTCGATGACGGCACGGATGTCGTACGAACGGTTACCGTCGGCCGGCACCAGGTCGAGAAGCACGTCGCCCGCCCGGTCGGCCGCGTCGCCGCTCTGCGCGGACGGCGGGAGTTCCCGGTTGTTGGACGGCAGGAGGGAGAGCAGGTAGCGCACCTCGGCGAGGCAGGTCTCCTCGTCGTCGTACACGAAGTGGGCCACACCGGAGGCCCCCGCGTGGACGTCTGCGCCGCCGAGCCCGTTCTGGGAGATCTCCTCGCCGGTGACGGCCTTGACGACGTCGGGGCCCGTGATGAACATCTGCGAGATGTCTCGTACCGCGAAGATGAAGTCGGTCAGGGCCGGGCTGTAGGCCGCACCGCCCGCGCACGGACCGAGCATCACGGAGATCTGCGGGATCACACCACTCGCCCGGCTGTTGCGCTGGAAGATGCCGCCGTACCCGGCAAGCGCAGAGACGCCTTCCTGGATACGGGCGCCCGCGCCGTCATTCAGCGAGACCAGCGGGGCGCCGGCCGCGATGGCCATGTCCATGATCTTGTGGATCTTCTGGGCGTGAGCCTCGCCGAGTGCGCCGCCGAAGATGCGGAAGTCGTGGGCGTACACGAAGACCGTGCGGCCCTCCACGGTGCCCCATCCGGTGATCACACCGTCGGTGTACGGGCGCCTGGCCTCCAGGCCAAAGCCCGTCGCCCGGTGCCGGCGCAGCGGCTCGACCTCCGAGAAGCTGCCTTTGTCCAGGAGCAGGGCGATGCGCTCGTGAGCGGTCAGCTTGCCCTTGGCGTGCTGTCTCTCGGTGGCCTTCGGATCCGCGCCCAGGCGGGCGAGGTCCTTGCGCTCCTGCAGACCCCTCAGCCGGTCGGCGAGTGCTTCGGTGGTTGTTGCGGGCGGCATGCTGTTCCCCCACTGTCGTGACAGTCGTGCCTGTCGTATTGGCGTGTTCTCGTTCAGTGCCTCGCTCGCACGGCGGCGATCAGTTCGGTGGCGTCCTCGATGTACAGCCACTCCTCGGGCAGGTGGCGGGCAACGGTGCGGTGCGGTGCGTCCGCCCGCAGGGCGGTTGCCGCGACGTGGCCGTCCCCGACCCGCAGGTTGCGTATGCTCCACCCCTCGGGCCGGCCGGGGGTGCCGGGCCCGCCGGCGCCCAGGTAGTCGGTGGCCGCGCCGCGGCACAGTCCGGTGCCCAGGCCCTTGAGGTATGCCTCCTTGCGGACCCACAACTCGCCGAAGACGGCAGGAAGCCGCCCCTCCGGCAGCGCTGCCATCTCCCGGTGCTCGGCCGGGTGCAGCGCCGGCAAGCACGCCTGGGCCGACGCGACGGTGGGCAGCCGCTGTACGTCGACACCGAGCGGCGCGCCCGCCAGCCCGACGACCGCCATGCCGTGGCTGTGCGAGAGCGAGAAGTGGGGCCCCGTGGTGCCGGAGAGCACCGGCGGTCCGTGCTCTCCCGCGCAGCGCGGACATGGAGCCCGGCCCAGCCGCAGCCGGCCCGGCCGGATGCCGGTGTATGCCGACAGTAACCGCCGCAGCGCCACGTGCGCCGCCAGGTACGTCAGCCGGTCGCGCGGGCGACGGAACGCCGCGGCCTGCCGAGTCTCGACAGCGTCGAGGTCGCGGGTCGCGAGGGGCAAGGGACCGTCGTCGTCCGGTGGCACACGCAGCGCCCACACGTGCACCTCGCCCGCCCGCATGGCACCCGGTGCGGCCGGGTCCGGGAGGTGGACTGCTCCGCCGGAAAGGGGCTGTTCCGTCATGGGTTCCTGCTCCTCATCGGGGCACGTCGCGGTCAGCAGGCCAAAAGAGGCCGCGTCGGGGTGGAGGTGAGCGCCCTTAGCCGGCGGCGGCCACGCATTCCTCCAGGAAGGCGAGCGCACGTAGGTGGTACGTACGGGCCGCCCAGCCCAAGCTGATGTTGTGGCCCGCCTCGTAGAGGCGGTTGACGGTGAACCGCGGTGCTGAGGTGAGCCGGGCCCTGAGGTCGGCGACACATTCCTCGTCGTGCCGCCACCACGTCTCGTGCTCGGCGAATGTCAGCCGGACCGGTACGCGTACCTGGGCGGCCAGTTCGTCAAAGCATTGGGGCCAGCGCGCCGCTTCCGCACAGTCCAGGGAAGGCATCGGGGCGATCAAGGGGGCGCTGTCGCGGAAGGTGTGCGGCGGATAGAGGCGCAGGCGTCCCCAGTTGCGCGTCCAGTGTGCGTGCTGGTGGGCGTCGGGGAGATCGGCCGGGTCGACGGCGTAACGGTGGCCGCAGCCCGAGATGTCGAGTCCGAGCAGGGGTACTCCCAAGGGGTCCGCCGCGCAGGTGAACGCGAGTTTACCGCCGTAGGAGTGGGCAAGCAGGAACAGGCCCGCCCCGGTGGGCCTGTTGGCGAGGACGTCCGCCAGCACCGTACGCATCGTCACGGACTGTTCGGCCAGCGTCTGCCCCTGGGGCAGACGCCCGGCGGAGAGGCCGTAGCCGGGGCGGTCGACGGCGACGACGGTGTAGCCGAGCCGTGCGCCGAGGGTGAGCAGCGAGACGTCGGGGTGGGACTGACCGTCGAAGTAGCCGGCTCGCATACCCCCGCCGTGCACAGCGACGACCGTCGCCCGGGGAGTGCCCTCGGGCTCGGCGATCAGCGCCGACAGGGCGCCACCGACGCCGCCGTCCAGAGTGATCGCCCGGACTCCCGGGGACAGGGAGCCGGCGGCGGCCACTGCCGCGTCGGTGTTCACGCGGTGCGTCCGGCGGCCGGGAATGGGATGCGCGCGCGGCTCATGGTGTCCTCCTGAGGTGGGTGTGGGGCGACGGCCGCCGGGGCGGAGGTGTGCTCATGCCGGGTCATCGAGCCGTGCCGCACCCGAGTTGAGGCAGGCCAGGAGCGTCCGGGCCTGGACGTTGACGTAGTGCGCGTGCCCGGCCAGGTCGTTGAGCTGCCCGGGGGTGACCCACTGGAAGCCGGGCGGCAAGTCCAGCGGGGCCTGGGTCTCGTCAGCCCTTACGAAGAGATAGCGGATCTCCGCGTGCAGGAAGCGTCCGCCCTCCTCCGAGTGCAGGGCCTCGTACACGACACGTTCTGGACCGGCTTGCAGAACGGTGTCCAGAAACGGTGGGGCTTGAACGTCGCGCCAGTTGCCGGGGTCGCACTGGACGGTGGGACCCA
The DNA here is from genome assembly GCF_027497495.1 of Streptomyces tubercidicus. GTDB lineage: Bacteria > Actinomycetota > Actinomycetes > Streptomycetales > Streptomycetaceae > Streptomyces > Streptomyces tubercidicus. Next base: position 5,864,279 of record NZ_CP114205.1, on the reverse strand, counting down.
GCTCGATGGTGTCGAGAAAGCCCGCCTCCGCCCTGGCACTGACCAGCAGATGGTGTACGCCTGCGATACGGCGGACGAGGAAGGCTGCCACCGCGGGCCCGGTCGGCTCCAGCAAGGGCTGCGACCAGCGGGCAACCTCGCGGCTGCCGGCCTCGACCGAGACGGCGACCAGCTCGAAGAAGCGCCCGTCGGGGCGGCCCAGCGAGTTTTCGTCGCGCTCCCAGTCCTTGAGGCCGGCGAGTGGCACGCGGTCGACGACCACGTCGTGACGGGAGCGTTCGAGGGTGACCCAGGACTGCACGGCCGCGTCCGGGAGGAGCGCGCCCTGCTCGGACCTGCCCATGGGGAAGCAGGCGATGACGGTACGTGAGTCCATGTTGACCACGTTGTCCAGGCGCAGCAGCTCGCCGATCTGGCCGAGGGTCAGCCAGCAGAAGTCGTCGTCCTGCGGCACCTGGTCGAGCGCCTCGACCAGTACGTTGCGGTTGGCCTTGCGGTAGAACCAGGAGCCGTGTTCCGACTGGAGTACGTCGAACACCACCCGGCCCCGTTCAGGGTCGGTGAAGTACTCCAGGTACTTCACGTCGGCACCTTTGTGGACCTTGGTGTAGTTACTCCGAGTGGCCTGCACCGTCGGCGAGAGCTGGAGGAGGTTGCGGTTGCCCGGCTCCATCTTGGCCTGCATCAAGAAGTGCAGGACCCCGTCGAACTCCTTGGCCACCAGGCCGAGGATGCCTACCTCGGGCTGCCGGATGATCGGCTGCTCCCAGTGGCGGAACGGACCCTCCCCGACCGTGACGGACAGCCCCTCGACGGAGAAGAACCGCCCGGTGCGGTGCGCCAGGTTCCCGGTGTCCTCGGCGAACGACCAGCCGTCGAGCTCAGCGAAGGGAATCCGTTCGACCTTGAAGTGGTGGGCACGGCGTCGCTCCTCCAGCCAGGCGGGGAAGTCGGCGGTGGAGATCCACGATCCGTCAGCCGCCGCTGACCGGGCAAGGCGCCCCGCGAGCACGTCATCTGCGCGGGGACGCAGGGCCACGCTCATGACCGCCCCGACCCGAAGCCGGCCCGCGCGCCGCTCATTCGTTGCCTCGTTTGACACCGACGAACAGGCCGTTGCCGTGGTAGTCACCTTCGACGTACTCGAAGGAGAACCCGGCCTGCTCGAAGGCCTTCTCGAACTGCTCGTGGCCGAACAGCGACAGCACATGGGTATCGGCGAAGCGCTGAATGCCCTTGCCAGGCTCGGCCACCAGGTAGTGGATGTCCATCCGGCTGGCGGTCTCGCTGTCGCGGACCGTGTGCGAGACCCGGGCGACGGTGCGGGCGTCGACGGTGGTGACGCTGCCGCCGACGTGGCCCGGGGTGAAGTTCTCCGGGAACCACCACGGTTCGATGACGAGGACGCCGCCGGGCACCAGGTGACGGGCGAAGGTGGCCAGCGTCGTGTCGAGCTCGTCCTGGCCGACCAGGTTCCCGATGGCCGCGAACAGGCAGACGACCGCATCGAAGTGGCGGCCCAGCTCGAAGGAGCGCATGTCGCCGCGCCGCACAGGTATCTCCGGCAGGTTACGGCGTGCCACGTCGAGCATGCCCTCGGTCAGGTCGATGCCCTCCACCACGGTGAAGTCCTCGGCGAAGTACTTCAGGTGGCCGCCGGTGCCGCACCCGACGTCGAGGACCGAGACGGCCTCGGGGTGTCGGGAGCGAATGTGGCGGGTGACGGCGGCGGACTCGCCGCGGTAATCCTTCCCCCGACCGCCGTAGATGGCGTCATAGATGTCACCGACGTCGTAGATGCCGATGTTCTCCTGGTCGATCATGTAGTGCCTTTCTCAGACGGCCGGGGCAGAGGCCGCGGTGCTGGTGACGCCGGGGGGATGGGGCGGGCTAAAGGACGGTCAGCACCTCGCGCAGCGCGTTGATGACCCGGTCCTGCTCCGCCTCGTCGAGCGAGGGGTACATCGGCAGCGAGAAGATCTCGCCGGCAAGCTTCTCGGTGACCGGCAGCGCCCCCTTCCCGTAACCGAGGTACGCGAAGCCGGACATGGTGTGGCAGGGCCACGGGTAGCTGATGTTCAGCGAGATGTCGTAGGTCTTGAGCGCCTCGATGATCCGGTCGCGCTCGGGATGACGGACCACGTAGACGTAGTACGAGTGGGTGTTGCCCTCGTTGGTGGCCGGCAACCGGAGAGCGCCGGGGCCCGTGAGGTCGCCGAGCTTCTCCTCGTAGCGGCGGGCGACCGCGTTGCGGCCGGCCACGTACTCGTCGAGTCGGCCGAGCTTACGGCGCAGAATCTCGGCCTGCACCTCGTCCAGCCGGGAGTTGTGGCCGGGGGTGCGGACGACGTAGTAGACCTTGTCCATGCCGTAGTAGCGGAGTTGACGCATGGACAGGTCGATTGCCTCGTCGGAGGTGACCACCGCTCCGCCGTCCCCGTAGGCCCCGAGGACCTTGGTGGGGTAGAAGGAGAACGCGGCCGCATCGCCCATGGTGCCGACGAGCTCGCCGTGGTGACGGGCACCATGCGCCTGGGCGCAGTCTTCGAGGATCTTCAGTCCGTGCTTGGCCGCGATCGCTTTGAGCGGGGCCATGTCGACGCTCTGGCCGTAGAGGTGGACCGGCAGCAGCGCCTTGGTGCGCGGGGTGATCGCCGCCTCAACGAGGGCGGTGTCGATCAGGAAGTCCGCCTCGCGCACGTCCACGAACACGGGCACGGCTCCCGTGCTGGTGATGGCCAGGACGGTGGGGGCCGCCGTGTTGGAGACGGTGATGACCTCGTCGCCGGGACCGATGCCCAGCGCCTCCAGGGCAAGCTTCAGCGCGTTGGTGCCGTTGTCGACACTCGTGCAGTAGCCCGCGCCGTGGTAGGCGGCGAACTCTGCCTCGAAGCCCTTGACGCTCTCGCCGAGCACCAGCTGGCCGGAGCCGAACACCTTCTCGACGGCATCGAGGATGTCGGCTTTCTCCTTCTCGTACTCCGGCAGGTAGTTCCATACACGCGTCGTCACTTTTGTACCTCCAGGTGCGGGTCGTACTGGTCCAAGGGGGACTGGTCCTGCGGAGTCAGGCGGTGGGCGTGAGCGGGCCGCGCACACCCGACAACCCGGGCTTCACGGGTGGCGCGAGCGGGCGCTAGAGCACGGCGGCCGGGCCGAACCAGCGCGTGAGCCCGGCTGTCAGCTGTCCGGCGTCCGCACCGGCCCATGCGACGTAGCCGTCGGGGCGGACCAGGACGCCGGCGGCGCCCGCGAACACGGCGGCATCATCCGGTTCAGCGGCGGTCGCCGTGACCGTGAGCACCCGGTCCTTCCAGTCCGCTGACGCCTGGCGCAGCACGTGATCGTCGGCGAGGTCGAGCAGTACGCCCTGGGCCGTGTGCAGCAGTTCGGCGCTGCTCCGTTCGCCGGAGGCGGTGCGCAGGGTGCGGTGCGGCAGCCGGCGTCCGAGCAGCGGGTGCCCGCCATCCGGGCCCTCGGCGCCGCCCATGTCGTAGCGGATGTCGAGACCGCTGACCATGCCCGCGAGGTGCTTCTTCACGTCGTCGTTCTCGATGAGTTCGGTGAGCAGCTCACGCAGCGGATCCGCCTCGGTGCCACCGAGGAACACCTCGCCCTGTGCGCGGGTGTTCATCAGGAGCCGCGCGCCGACCGGGTGCCGTTCGGAGTGGTAGGTGTCCAGCAGGCCGGGCGGCGCCCAGCCGTCCACCACGGCGGCCAGCTTCCAGCCGAGGTTGACGGCGTCCTGGATGCCGGTGCTCAGACCCTGTGCGCCGGCCGGCAGATGGATGTGCGCCGCGTCGCCGGCGAGCAGCACCCGGCCGCGCCGGTACTCGCCGGCCTGCCGGGTGGCGTCGGTGAAGGAGCTGACCCAGTCGGCACCGCCGCCCGATATGTCCTCGCCGGTCAGCCGCTGCCAGGCGGCGGCGACCTCGGCGAACTCCGGGGTCTCGCTGCGGCCGGCCGGCGGGGTGCCGCGCTCACAGGCAATGATGCGGTCCACCCCCTCGGCGAGGGGAGCCGCCATCACCATGCCGCCGTCCAGCCGTTCGCCCAGGAACCGGGGCCGAAGCTCGCAGCCGGTCACGTCGGCGAGGTACATGCCACGGGTGGCCGCGGTGCCGGAGAAGCTGAAGCCGGCCGCCTTGCGCACCGGGCTGTTCCCGCCGTCGGCTCCCACCAGGTAGGCGGCGCGCAGCTGTTGTTCGCCGTCGAGGGTGGCGACGGTGATTTCCACGCCGTCTTCGTCCTGCGCCAGATCGGTGAACTCCCAGCCCCGCCGGATTTCGGCTCCGAGCTCCAGCGCCCAGGTCTCAAGCACCGCCTCGGTCTGCGACTGTGGGATACCGCGCGCACCGAAGTGAGCGCCCTCAAGGACGGTGTAGTCGAACTGCAAGCCACCGAAGTGGCCCATAGGGCTGGTCTCCAGCCCGGGGAAGCGCGGGATCAGCCCGCGCTGTTCGAACGACTCCAGGGCGCGGGCGGTGAATCCCAGGCCGCGCGACTGCCCGGTGGGCCGCGGCAGGCGCTCGACGACGACGACGCTCGCGCCACCCAGCCGCAGTTCGCCGGCCAGCATCAGACCGGTCGGACCGGCACCGACAATGATCACGTCCGCGTCCATGGATATTCCCTCTCGGTTCTCGGCAGCACGCATCAGACGGCCCCGGCGGGTTCTACGGCCTCTGCGGCACGGTGCTTGACGGGCTTCCACCACTCGGGGTTGTCGCGGTACCAAGCGACGGTCTCCGCGATGCCTTCGTCGAAAGGGATGCGCGGCGTGTAGCCGAGTTGCTCACGGATCTTGGTGTCGTCCAGGGCGTAGCGCAGGTCGTGGCCCTTGCGGTCGGCGACATAGCGGATCATCGATTCGTCCTGGCCGGACAGTTCGAGAATCCGTCGGGTCAGGGAAAGATTGTCCAGCTCGTTGCCGCTGCCGACGTTGTACACCTCGCCGGCACCGCCTTGGGTCAGCACCAGGTGGAGGGCCCGGCAGTGGTCGTCCACGTGCAGCCACTCGCGCCGGTTGCGGCCGTCGCCGTACACCGGAACCGTGAGGCCTTCCAGCAGATTGGTGACAAACCTCGGGATGAGCTTCTCGGGGTGCTGGTACGGGCCGTAATTGTTGGAGCAGCGCGTGATGGAGACGTTCAGCCCATGTGTGCGCCAGTAAGAGCGCGCGATGAGGTCGGAGCCCGCCTTGGAGGCGGCGTACGGAGAATTCGGCAGCAGCGGCCAGGCCTCCGTCCAGGCGCCCTCGTCGATGGAGCCGTACACCTCGTCGGTGGACACGTGCAGGACACGCTCGACGCCACTGTGCAGGGCGGCCTCCAGCACGCTCTGGGTGCCCAGCGCGTTGGTGCGGACGAACTCGGCGCCGCCGTCCACGGAGCGGTCAACGTGTGATTCGGCGGCGAAATGCACGATCGCGTCGTGGCCGGGAAGCAATTCGCGCAACAGCGCACCGTCGCAGATGTCGCCGCGTACGAATTCCAGCCGGTCGTGCGCAGCGGGCAGGCTGTCCCGGTTGCCGGCGTACGTCAGCCTGTCGAGCACGGTGATTCGGGTCCCCGCGTCAGCGCCGTAGGAGCCGGCCAGCAGGGCGCGTACATAGTGGGAGCCGATGAAGCCGGCTCCTCCGGTCACCAGAATTTTCATGCCCCGGCCTCCGGCAATTCAGACGTCCGGCTGTGCCGCATTCCGTCGGGGCGATTCCCGGTTGCGACCGTAGTGAATATCTGCAGGCATTTATCGCCAAGGTCGATGGCAGGCATGACTGTTCCACTCCTCGAAAGGGATTTCCGCCTCGGGCGGACCGGGCCGCGCTCGGGGCGCGAAAGCTGTTCAGCCTGCGGCAGCGGTTTGCATGATGTACTGGCCGTATGGGGAGCTGGCCAGTCTGCGGCCGAGCCGGTGGCAGGCATCCTGGTCGATGAACCCCATTCGCCACGCGATTTCCTCTATGCAGGCGATACGCACTCCCTGGCGGTGCTCCAGGATCTGGACGTACTGGCCCGCCTCGGCAAGCGCGTCATGCGTGCCGGTGTCCAACCAGACGAAGCCGCGCCCCAGCTGGACGAGCCTGGCCCGGTCGCGCTCCAGGTAGACCCGGTTGACGTCCGTGATCTCCAGCTCCCCGCGCTCGGAGGGCGCCAGGTTCTTCGCGATCTCCACGGCGTCGTTGTCATAGAAGTACAGGCCCGTGACGGCCAGGTTGGAGCGCGGTTTGGCGGGCTTCTCCTCCAGGGAGATGAGATTGCCGAACGCGTCGATCTCGCCGACGCCGTAGCGCTCGGGGTCGCGGACCGGGTAGCCGAACAGCACGCAGCCTTCGACGCCCCGTGCGCTCTGCCGCAGCACCTCGCCAAAGCCCGGCCCGTGGAAGATGTTGTCGCCGAGGACCAGGGCCACCGGGTCGCCGCCGATGTGGTCGGCGCCCACGATGAAGGCGTCCGCCAGCCCCCGGGGCTTGTCCTGCTCCGCGTAGGTGAGGTTCAGCCCGAGATCCGATCCGTCACCCAGCAGTCTGCGGAACCCTCCCAGATCGTCCGGCGAGGAAATGATTTGGATATCGGTGATGCCGGCGAGCATCAGCACCGACAGTGGATAGTAAATCATCGGCTTGTCGTAGACGGGGAGCAGTTGTTTCGAAACTCCGAACGTGATCGGCTGCAACCGGGTCCCGAGCCCACCGGCCAGGATGATTCCCTTCACCTCTCTGCCTCCATGCAGTTCACGCGATATCCCGAAATGGAATCCAGTGGAAACCGGTTACAGGACCTTCGCGTTGCCGAGATTTTTCCAGGAAACTCAGCTCAGGCCGGTGTCAATTCCGGCAGGGCTCACCGAACCAGCGCCGCAGCGCGGTCGTCACCCCGTCCCACGCCGTTCCCACCCAGACGATGTGTCCGTCGGGTCGCAGCAGAAGGGCCGCGCCGACGGGCAACAGCCCGTCGCTCCTGGCCCTGGCCGTGGTGAGAGTGACCCGGTCCGTCCAGCCCGCCACGACATCCTCCGGCCGTGCCGACGACTCGCCGCCGGCGGCGACGCCGATGTCCAGGAGCAGGCCGCGTCCGGTGCGCAGCAGGACCGCCGTCCGGGTGTCTCCCTGAGCGGTCATCAGCTGACCGGTCGGCAGCCGTCGGCCGACCAGCGAATGGGCCCGCCGCGCATCCGGTGTGCCGACGTCGTAGCGGACATCGAGTCCGGAGATCTTCCCGGCAAGGTGCTCCCGTACGCCGCCGAGGGCGGTCAGTTCCGCCAGCAGCGCGCGCACCGGCTCAACTTCGGGGCCGCCGAGCAGCAGCCCGGCCTGCGCCCTGATGTTGGACAGTACCCGCCGGCCGGTCTCGTGCCGCTCGGAGTGGTAGCTGTCGAGCAGTCCGGCGGGTGCACGGCCGGTGACCTGTGCTGCCAGCTTCCATCCGAGGTTGACAGCATCCTGCAGGCCCAGGTTGAGGGCTTGTCCGCCGATCGGCATCTGCTGGTGGGCCGCATCACCGGCGAACAGGATCCGGCCATGACGGTAGGACTCAAGCTGCCGGTTGGCGTCGCCGAAGGCGTTGACCCACAGCGGAGTTCCGCAGCTGATGTCCTCCCCGGTGACCCGCTTCCACACGTCGGCGACCTCCTCGAACCGGGGCTCCCCGGTACGCGGAGCGACGATGGCACCGAACTCGTGCACCATCACCCGCGTGACCCCTTCGCGGGTGGCCGCGACGGCCAGCCCGCGCGCCAGCCGTTGGAATCGCCGGTTTGGAACGTCGATGCCCGCCACGTCGGCGCGCAGCATCTCCCGGCCGGAGTCCTGCCCGGGGAACCGGGCGCCGATCAGCCGACGCACCGTGCTGCGCTCGCCGTCGCAGCCGACGAGATAGCTGCCGCGTACACGCAGGGGGCCGCCGGGGCTGTCGGCCTCGGCCTCGACTCCCGCCTCGTCCACGGCCAGCGCACGCAGCGTGTACCCGCGCCGGATGTCGGCGCCGAGCCCGGCCGCCCACCGCTGGAGCAGCTCCTCCGTACGAGTCTGTGAGACCTTCCACTGGCCCGGGTGGGTACTGGGCAGCGTCAGGTCCAGCGGCAGTCCGCCGAAGTGCCCGCGAGGTTCGTCCGCCGGTGTGCCCAGCTCGTCGAGCAGGCCGCGGCTGTCGAAGATCTCCATCGTGCGGGCGTGCAGCGTCGACGCACGTGACTCGGTGGTGGGGCCGGGGCGGTCGTCGAGGACGACCACCTCGGCTCCGCCGAGCCGTAGTTCTCCCGCGAGCATCAGCCCGGCGGGGCCTGCTCCGACCACGATGACCTGGCTGTGCAGGGGTTGCTGACTGTCCGGCGTCATGGTCAGCGCTTCTGCTCGGCGTAGTCCTTGGCGTGGCCCAGCGTGGCCCGGCTGTTGGTGCTGAGCGCGGTCCGCACGTACGCGCGGGCGTCGTCCACCGTCGCGTCCGCACCGAGGATGCGTGCGATGTTGTCCGTATTGAGGACGACGGTGTGCTGCGAGGAGGCGGCGACGCCGTCCTCGTTCTCCACGAACGTCCAGTAGCCGGTGTGCAGGGTCATCAGAGCCGGGAGCGTCACCTGCTTGTAGGCGATTCTGTGGACCGGCCGGCAGACCCGGTAAGACATGGTGGTGTGCGTGGAGCCGTCCTTGGCTCGGGTGTCCATCTCCAGGATCTGCAGCCCCGGCGACAGCTCGTCGAGGCGTACGCTCGCCACGTGCGGCAGCCGCTCCTCCCAGCGGTCGGCCTCGTTGATGAAGTCGTAGACGTCCTTGGCCGCACCGTTGATCTGCACGGTGTCCTCGAAGGAGAAGGTCACCGCCTCGGCCGCGTGGGCGAATTCGACGTTGGCCTTCAGCGCGGCCAGCTCGGAGCGGGAGTTGCGATCGACGGCCTCGTCGATCCAGGCCAGGCTGTCCGCGTCGTCGTCGATCGCCCGGTAGTCGTGCAGCAGCCGGACACGGCACCGGGTCTCCGACACCGGCTCGATGATCCATGTACCGCCCATGGCGGCGACCGGCGGGGCCGGCACCTCCTGACGGAACGTGATGCGCAGGGCCTCGGCATCCAGCGTGCGACGCGAAGTCCAGTTCTTGGCCGTCCCGTTGGCGGTGGCCCAGATATGTATGCGCTCTTCGTTCTTGCCGTGGCCGTCGCGCTCGACGTAAATCGTGGGCGGGAAGATCCGCGGCCAGTTCTCTACCTCGGCGATCAGCCGGTAGACGGCGGCGGCCGGGGCCGAGACCGTGGTCTCGTGCTCCACCTCGCGCAGGCCCTGCTGCGACATGCTCGGTCTCCTCGGGTTCTGTGGAACGGACTGCTCAGAAGTTGCCCAGGCCACCGCAGACGTTCATGGCCTGCGCGGTGATGGAGGCGGCGGTGTCGGAGGCCAGGTAGCCGACCAGGCCCGCCACCTCCTCGGGGGTGGAGTAGCGGCCGAGGGGGATCTTCGACTGGAACTTGGTGAGGATCGCGTCCTCACTGGTGTCGTACGCGGCCGCGTAACCGGCCCGCACCCGCTGCGCCATCGGCGTCTCGACGTAACCGGGACAGACCGCGTTGACGGTGATGCCGGTCGGGGCGAGTTCGTTGCCGAGCGCCTTGGTGAAGCCGACGACGCCGTGCTTGGAGGCCGAGTAGGGGGCGCCGAGCACGACACCCTGCTTGCCGGCCGTGGAGGCGATGTTGATGATCCGGCCGCGGCTCTTCTCGCGAAGGCCACCGGTGGTCAGCACCTCACGTGTCATCCGAAAGACACTGTTGAGGTTGGTGTCGATAACGTCCTGCCACAGCTCGTCACTGATGTCGGCGGTGACACCACCTCCGGAGCGGCCCGCGTTGTTGACCAGGATGTCGACCGTTCCGAACTGGTCGACGGCTGCCTGGACAAACGCCTTGACGTCGTCGTTCGAGCGGACGTCGAGGGGGGCGCCGCCGGCCTCAAAGCCCTCCTCGCGCAACTGCTTGACGGTGCTCTTGACGTTCTCGGCACTGCGGGCGCCGATGAAGACCCGGTGGCCCCGGGTCGCCAGGAGCCGGGCGACGGCCAGGCCGATTCCGCTGGTGGCGCCGGTGATCAAGGCAACCTGCTTCTCCTGCTGCGACATGCTCTCTCCACTGGTGAGGTGCTGCGGATGTCCGTTACGGGGCCGGACGCACAACTCCGTCCGGCCCGTGACCACTTCGCTCAGGCGGGGACGGTCAGGTGGGTGTTGACCACCGCTATGAGGGCGCGTGGGGTGTCCGCGTCGGTCAGTGCGTCATCGTCGAGGGAGATGTCGTACTCGCGCTCGATCAGGCTGCCGGTCTCCAACAGCGCCAGCGACTCGTAACCGAGTGCCTTGAACGGCACGTCGAGGATGTCGCCGTCGAGGTCCACGCCCTCCTCCGCGCCGGCTCCGGCGAGCAGGATGCGCTTGAGGTCGTGGAGGGTGAATTCCTTGGTGGCCACGTCGGTCTTCTCTCTTTCCATGGGTGGATGGTCTGTTCTGCGGTACGAGCGCCGCCGGCCGCGACAGGTGAAGGCGGCGGGGGCGCTCGGGTGCGCTCAGTCGACGGCGCGGACCACAACGGCGGAGTTGAAGCCGCCGTGGCCGCGGGCCAAGACGAGTGCGGTGCGGACCTCGGCGGCGCGCGGTTGGGAGCCGACCAGGTCCAGGTCGTACTCGCTGGAGAGCTCGACGTTCACCGTGGGCGGGATCAGGCCCTCCTCCATGGCGAGCAGCGCCGCGGCGAGATCCAGCGGGGCGGAGCCCGAGTAGAGCCGGCCGGTCATGGTCTTGGGCGCCGTAACCGGCACACCGCGCGGCCCGAAGACCGCGGTGATGGCTTCGGCCTCGATACGGTCCAGCTCCGGCACGGCCGCCGCGTCCGCGAACACCACGTCGACGTCTCCGGGTTCGGCCCCGGCCTCAGCCAGGGCCAGTTCGACAGCCTTGCGGAGGCCGGGCTCACGCCCGCTCCCGGGCTTGGCGTCGATCGTCGCGCCGTAGCCGGAGATCTCGCCGTAGATCTTCGCGCCGCGCGCGCGGGCCGCGTCGGCGGACTCCATGATCAGGATTGCGCCGCCCTCACCGGCCACATGCCCGGCCGCGTCGGCGTCGAAGGGCAGGTAGGCGCGCGACGGCTCATGGCTGGTGCTCAGCCGGCCGCTCGTGAGCTGGGCGACCCAGCCCCACGGGCAGACCGACGCGTCGATGGCGCCGGACACGATCAGCTGGGTGCCCCTTCGAATCTGTCTGCGCGCCTGCGCCACCGCGTCCAAGCCACCGGCCTGGTCGCTGACGATGACGCCGCTCGGGCCCTTCATCCCGTTGCGGATGGATATCTGACCGCTGTTGACGGCGTAGAACCAGGCGAAGGACTGGTACGCACTGACGTAGCGGCTTCCCTGTCTCCACAGCTTCTGCAACTCGCCCTGGCCGAACTCGAATCCGCCCGACGAGCTGGCTGTGACGACGCCCATGTCGAACGCGTCCAGGTCCTCGGGGGTGACCCCCGCGTCGGCCAGCGCCCAGTCGGTGGCGACCAGCGCCAGCCGCGTCATCCGGTCGGTCTGCGGAAGCAGCCGGCTCGGCAGAAGATCCTCGGCCACGAAGCCGGGTACTTCACCGGCAAGCTGCGCCGGGTAGGACGAGGCATCGAAACGGGTGACCCGGGCGATGCCGCTCTTTCCGCTGCGGGTCGCGGCCCAGAAGTCGTGCGTACCGAGCCCGTTGGGGGCGGCGACGCCCAGACCGGTGACTACCACCGAGTTCGTCATGCCGCTCTCCTCTCAGGCCGGGCAAGCACCATCGCGCTCTGGAATCCGCCGAAACCACTGCCGACCGTCAGGACCGCATCGGTGAGCTGCTCGCGCGCCACCAGCGGCACGTAGTCGAGGTCGCACTCCGGGTCCGGGGTGTGCAGGTTGGCCGTGGGCGGCACCACGTTGTTCTCCATGGCCAGCGCGGACGCGGCGATCTCGATGGAGCCGATGGCACCGAGCGAGTGGCCGATCATCGACTTGATGGAGCTCACCGGGGTTCGGTAGGCGTGGTCACCCAGGCTCCGCTTGAAGGCGGCGGTCTCGTGGCGGTCGTTCTGCTTGGTGCCCGAGCCGTGCGCGTTGATGTAGTCAAGCTCCGTGGGATTCATCCGCGCCTCGTCGAGCGCGACGCGGATCGCCTCGGCCATCTCCGCGCCGTCCGGCCGCAGACCGGTCATGTGGTACGCGTTGGAGCGCGTCGCATAGCCCGCGATCTCGGCGTAGATGTGCGCGCCGCGCTTCTTCGCGTTCTCCAGTTCTTCCAGGACGAAGACGGCGGAGCCCTCGCCGAGGACGAACCCGTTGCGGGTGCCGTCGAAGGGGCGGGAGGCGTGCTCGGGGTCGTCGTGCCTGGGAGTGGTCGCCTTGATCGCGTCGAAGCACGCCATGGTGATCGGCGAGATCGGCGCGTCCGAAGAACCGGTGATCATGATGTCGGCGGAGCCTTCACGGATCAGCTCGACGGCGTGGCCGACGGAATCGATGCCGGAGGTGCAGCCCGTGGAGACCACGGCGCTCGGACCCTGCGCGCCGACCGCCCAGGCGACTTCGGACGCGAAGGAGCTGGGAACCAGGTAGTTGTACAGGTGCGGGACCGCATACCGGTGGTCGACCAGGTCGAGTCGGCCGCCGTCGCTGACGACGTTGTACTCCTCGTCGAGGCCCATGGTGGCGCCTACCGCGCTGCCGATGGTGACGCCGACGCGGTACGGGTCGTATGTGTCCAGGTCGATCCCGCTGTCGGCGACGGCGCCGCGCGCGGCGACCACCGCGAACTGCGCGGCCCGGTCCATACGCCGGATCTCCTGTGCGCTCAGGCCGTGTTCACGGGGATCGAAGTCGATCTCTGCGGCGACCCGTGAACGGAACGGGGTGGGATCGAAGAAGGTGATCCCCCGGGTGGCGGTGCGGCCTTCGGCCAGCAGGTTCCAGAAGCCCTCGGCCCCGGTGCCTCCGGGAGCCAGCACCTCGATGCCGGTGATGACCACGCGTCGGGCGGTCACGTGGACGACTCCCAGCTGTAGAAGCGGGTGGCCATCGCGTCCGCGGGCGAGCGCCAAGTGGCCGGGTCGTAGGCCTGGATGAACGGCTTCAGGTCTTCACTGATACGCACGAAGCGGGGGTCGGACTTCGCCTCCTCGATCAATTCGCCGCCGTTGTCGGCGTCGAAGTCCTGCAGGTGGAAGTACAGGCCCCGGTAGGCGAAGAGCTGACGCCGCCGTGTGCCCATCCGATCCGGCATCTCCGTGGCGTCGAACGCAGCGAACTGGCGGGCGACGTCGAGGCTCGCCTCGGGGTCCATCCGGGCCACGATCAACGTGCTGTGCATGGGTCATCTCTCCTCACGGCCGGACTGGTCCGGACGTCACGCGTGGGATGGGGACAACAAATGGGGACGGCAAAGGGACGGCAACGGCTCGTCTTCATTGCGGCGCGGCGATCGGGGCCGGCGCCCGGGCCGGTGCGAGACAGGGACATGAACGACGGCCGCCCGATGGCAGTGGGGCGGTGGCCATGCCCTGGACGTGGACTCGGCCGGTGCGCGGGTGGCGGGCTGGAGCGCCTGCTCATGGGCCGCACCGGTGACGATCAAGGTCCTCACCGTCGGCGATCCGGAACATCCCAGGCGCCAGGCGGTGCCTGGGAATTCTTCGGTGACCGGGCCGCGGGGCAGCCTGATCCAGGTCAGACCGGGCGGGGTGTCGTCGCCCCGAGCGAATTACTCGCCGGCCGCGCGGAGACCGACGCGAACTGCGAATTCGCCTCGGCCGGCGATGAGCAGCACCTTGGACACGAATGCGCCTCTAACGGATCCCTCACGCGTGTACCCCCGTATCCCGCAGGAACCTTCAGACGAAGCCCCGGAGACAGCGCACCGGAACTTGCTCCCAAGGTTCTTCGAATGGGAACGGCCAATCAATGCATGGGATTTCAGGAGTCGGTCAGGTTTCACAAGCAGTGCACGACTGCATCTGGGTTTGGTCAAGCGAATGTCAGGTTTCCGTCGGCCGGGCGGCCATCCACACGGATCCGCCACCCGGCCCTAACAGAGGGTGTCAGCGACCCGAGCGGCTACCGAAGTAGTCGCGGACGTCGTTCTCGCTGTAGTACGTACGGCCTGCTCTCTGCCGACGACGCCACCGCTGCTCACTCGCCATCCGGTATACGGACCCCACTGGGACCCGCTGGAGCAGGGAGATGTCGGCGGCGGTCAGCCAGCGCTCGACGGCCGGCGCGACAGCGCCTTGGGCCGCCGCACCCGCTTCCATGGAGCGGTTCAGTTCGCCCCACCGGTGGCTGGCCCAGCTGTGTGCCGGATCGGCGTCACAGCGGATCTCCGGTTCGCCGGCCCCCGTACGTTCGCGCAGGGTCAGGCTCAGTGTTCCGGGACAGTGCGGTTCCGCGCAGGGCCCCACCCTGACGTTCCGCCTCCCGTCGGGCCGGGCCACGCGCCCTCCGTCCCGTACGAGCTTTGCGATCTCTTCCGTCGCTTCGGCGGCGGCGGGGTGGGACGCAAGCCAGGAAGCGTTGCGCAGCAGGAACGCGGTCGTCGCGGCCACGGTGCGCCCAGGGGCCGGCAGGCCTCGCTGCTGGGCCACAAGTCCACTCCACGAACCAAGGGTGGCCAGCATCTGGGTACGCACCTCCAGCGCGGCCCCATTGAAGGGGAGACCGGGAAGACTCCCACCGGTCGTCCGCTCGCGCAGACCGTTGGCCGCGCGGCCTCCCAACACGCGCTCACACTCCTCGTACAGTCGCGGAATCTGCCGGAGTCCCGCTTCGAGCCGGTCTCGGCACCCGCGGCACAGTTGGGTTCCTTCGCTTACGCGACGGCGTGAGCGCCCCTCGGCGCGACCCAGACGGCAGCCTTCTCCTTGGCAAGCCGTCAAACCAGTGATCTTAACACTCTGCTTCATTTTGCCCCCGCAAATAGTAGCGTGTGTTGACTATCCGTGCCCGAGCCGGAACCCGACGCCGCGGACGGTGATGACCCAGGTGCTCGCGCCGAGCTTGTTGCGCAGTGTGCTGACGTGGGTGTCGACGGTCCTGCGGGACCAGGAATCTCCCCAGATCTGCTGCATGAGGCGCTTGCGCGGGATGACGGTGTCAGGGTGGGAAGCGAGGAGGTGCAGCAGGTCGAACTCCTTGCGCGTCACCGTGATGCGCCTCCCCGCCAAAGTGACTTCGCGCGATCCCGTGTCGATCAGCAAGGGTCCGTGCGCGATGATGCTGGAGGTCTGAACCTGCGGGCGGGCACGGCGCATGACCGCGTCCATCCTGGCCATCAGTTCCCGGAACCCGTAGGGCTTGGTGAGGTAGTCGTCCGCGCCGGCCTGCAGCCCCAGGACGCGGTCCAGCTCGGTGCCGCGCGCGGTGACCGCGATGATCGGGACGTCGCAGGCGGTACGGATCGTCCGGCAGACCTCCAGGCCGTCCAGGTCCGACAGTTCGAGATCCAGGAGGATCAGGTCGGCATCCTCGTAGGCACGGAGAGCTTCGCTTCCGGTGGCGACGTGGTCGACTTCGTGGCCGTGCCGCCGCAGATCCCGGGAGAGGGCCTCCGCCTCGTCGGCGGCCCCCTCTACGACGAGGACCCGCCAGGCGGTGGATGCGCCCGATACCGCCTGCGCGGTCCGCGCCCTTTCCGGCTCCTGAGCTGCCCCCTCGGCCCTCCGAGGGGCGGGTATAAATGGCTCTAACACACAGATGGAAGGCTGGTTCATCTTTTCCCCCTAGCTTGTGCGCGTGGAGTATCACTCCAGCACTCGCGAATCTACAAACCAGCGAGCCGGTTTGGCAAAGGTTTTTATAAAGAAAACTCCTTCGATTACGCGAAATGGAATTCTTATCTCCGCTTTGAGGGAGTGTCAGGCCGATTTGGGAGAGAAAGGGCATGTGGGGGCGAGGTAAATAGGAAGCCGCACCGCTGATTCCCTACCGGCTGGCGATGATGCAGGGGCCTGCGTCGCCGCCCGTTCGCCGAGAGCGGCGCCTGGCCGGGAGTCAGGCGCCGGTGTCCACCCCGCCATCGGCCGGTTGGCCGAGGTCACCCACGCCGGTGCTTGCACCCGGATCACCGGCCTGGCGGGCTGACGGCCGGTGACGATATCCACCATCCTGCTGGTTTGATATCCTCATCAGCATGCTGGGCAGCCCTGAAATCACCACAATCACCTAGGTTGTGGGCATGCCGCTCGCACCCCGCAAGGCCGCCGAACTGACCGTCGGCGAATTGGCCGAACGTAGTGGAGTGACCACCTCAGCGCTGCGCTTCTACGAGGACCAGCAACTCATCTTCAGCCGCCGGACCTCGGGAAACCAGCGCCGCTACAGCCGCGACATGCTGCGACGCGTAGCCTTCGTCCGTGCGTCGCAGCGCGTGGGGATCGCGCTGGACGAGATCCGTGCCGCCCTGAAATTGCTGCCGGACGAACGCACTCCGACCCGTGAGGACTGGGCGCGGGTGTCCGAGCTGTGGCGGCATGATCTCAACATCCGTATCAAGCAACTGGAAGAACTGCGGGACGATCTCAACTCCTGCATCGGTTGTGGCTGCCTGTCCCTGGGGCGCTGTGCGCTGGTCAACCCGGGGGACATCCACCGGCAGCTGAGCAAGAACCCCACCCGCCTCACCGGAGGGTGAGGACGCAAAAAAGCGGCCGCGCGGCCGGGTGTGAACCCGGCCGCGCGGCCGCCTGGTCATGGTGTCCCGCTCTCCCCTTCGGTCAGGAGGGTGCGTTCGTCGTCGGGGCCGGCGCGGCGGGAGCCCCTGCCTCTTCGTCATGCTTGGGCAGGGCGGCGTTCCGCAGGACGGTGATCGTGATCAGGGCCCCGATGGCCGCCAGTACAGCGCAGGTGGTGGCGGCCGTCTGCAGCCCCTGGGTGAAGGCGGCGCGGGTGACATCGAGCAGCGCCTCGCTGGTGGCGTGGGACAGTTCCGTGGCTGCGTGCACGGCACCGCCGATGGTGTCCTGAGCAGCCCGGGCGGCGCCAGGGGGCAGCCCCTGTGGGAGCGCGCCGTCCACCTGACCGCGGTAGACGGCAGTACCGACACTTCCGATGGCCGCTACCCCCAGCCCGAGCGCGAACTCCTGGATGGTCTCGGCCACGCTCGATGCTGCGCCCGCGCGCTCGGGCGGAGCCGAACCCACCGCCAGCTCAAGGCCCAAGATCATCACCGGGGCGACACCAAGCGACATGCAGAACACCCCGGCCGCGAACAGTCCGACGGGAGAATCGGTCTCCATCCGCGACAGGAGGACGAAGGCGCCGCACGCGACGAACAGGCCGCTTCCCATGACGAACGGCGGCCGGACCTTCCGGATGACGTTGCCGGTCGTCACCGCGCCGACGACGACCCCACACGCCATAGGCATCATCCACAGGCCCGCCCGCAGAGGCGAGAGGCCGCGCACCATCTGGAGGTACTGCGCGACGAAGAAAAGGGTGCCCGACATCACCAGGACGGCGAGTCCCATGATGCTCAGCGCCGAGCCGAAGCGCGGGCTGGAGAACAGGCCGAGGTCGAGCAGCGGATCGCTCAGTCGCTTCTGCCGGTAGACGAACAGCGCGCCGACAGCCAGGCCGCCCGCGATCGACAGCAGGCTGACCAGGCCCAGCCCGTGCGTGGCGATGTCCTTCATTCCGTAGATGACGCCGAGCACGGCGACGACGGACATGGCAGCACTGGTGAGGTCGACCCGGCCGGCTCCGGCATTGCGGTGCTCGGGCAGCAGGATCGGCCCGGTCACCAGCAACAGCAGCATCACGGGAATGCCCAGCAGGAAGACCGAGCCCCACCAGAAGTGGGCCAGCAGCACGCCGCCGGCCAGCGGTCCCAGCACGCTTCCCGCCGAGAAGCAGACGGTCCACACTCCGATGGCGGCGGTGCGCTGCTTGGGATCGTGGAACATATTGCGCAGCAGAGCCAGGGTACTGGGCGCCAGGGTGGCCCCGGCGATGCCGAGCAAGGCGCGGGTGGCGATCAGCATCTCGGAGCTGGTGGAGAAGGCTGCCAGCGTGGAGGCGGCAGTGAACGAGGCGGCGCCGATCAGCAGCAGGCGGCGGCGACCGATCCGGTCGCCGAGGGTTCCCATCATGACCAGGAACCCGGCCATCAGGAATCCGTAGACGTCCATGATCCAGAGCAGTTGCGCGCCGCTGGGTTCCAGGTCCGCGCTCAGATGCGGGACCGCCAGGAACAGGACGCTCAGATCCATGGACAGGAGCAGGGTGGGCAGGGCAAGGACGGCGAGTCCGATCCACTCCCGCTTGCCCGCGGTGGGAGGAGCATCTGTGGTCACGGAAGATCCCATCTTTACGCTTGACGGTGTGCCGGCTCGATCGCCGTGGTGCGCGGGGGTGCCGCCGCACCTACGGGGTCTCGGAGGCCGCCGTCCCGGGCAGCGGGGCAGCAAGCGCTCCGTACGGGCGGCAGCGTCGGCCGGGTCCGTGCGTCAGGCCGGTGAACTCCTCGACCCGCTGCCACTCGGGGGTCTGCGCGGGGTTCTCCAGGAACTTGCGGTGCGACTCCTCGTCCAGCCACTCCGAGTAGTTGAGCACCTGAGTGCCGTCGGGGCTGAGGAGGAAGTGGCGGGAGATTCCGCCAGGGGTGGGCTGGGGCTGGGCGGCTTCGGCGTCGCAGATCGCGTCCGACCACGCGCGTGCCGTGTCCGCCTCCTCGAATCCGAAGGTGGTGATCACGACACACCCCGGTGTGCGCTCGGCGTCTGTGATGCTGCTGCGGTGCAGTCGGCACACGAAGGGATCGGACTGCTCGGCCTTGTCGTCGACCGCCGCGATCTCGCGGTTGATGCCCTCCCGGCCCGGCGCGGAGGCGGCAGCAGTCTCGAACGTGCGCAGCTCCCGCTCACCCGACCACTGCTCGTAGGTGAAGACAGTGTCGCCGTTGGTGCTGATGAAGCAGCTGACGGCGCGCAGCCCCTGGGGCCAGGGCGCTTTCGCCCAGGCGGCGAGAGAGGCGTCCGCCACGGCCCGCTGCCGGTCGGGGGTGGCGGTCACCCAGCGGTTCAACACAGCGACGCCGGAGTCGTCGCGGTGGATGACCGGCAGGGCGACGGGGGGTGTGCTCATGGGGCTCCTCCTGGAGGTGGTGGTGCTGTCGACCGGGAGACAGGCTCACACTTCAAGTCGACTTGAAGTCAAGGACGTTCATGACGGCGCCGGGGGCGGGGGCATCGTGCCCCCGCCCCCGGCGTTGTTCGTGCGGTCAGGTGCAGGAGACACGCTTCCCGGTGATCTTGATGACGCCGCCGGCGCGCTCCTGGGCCGCCGGGTCAGGCGGTGAGCTTCTCCAGCTCAGCGACCACCTCGGAGGCCAGCGGCAGCGAGGCCATTTCCTGGGCGAGGATCTGCGACTGCCGGGTGTAGGACGGGTCGTCCAACAGCGCGCGGCAGGCGGCGTGGATGCGGTCCGTGGTGAGCTCTCCGGGCTGGAGCGACAGCCCCGCGCCGAAATCGGCGATGCGGTCCAGGGCAGCACCGTGCGAGGCATTGTCCTGCGACTCCATGAGGGACAGCTGGGGTACACCGAAGTGCAGTGCTGTCAGGCTTGTGACGCCTCCGGAGTGATGAACGATGAGGTCACTGGTGGGTGCCACAACATCGAGCGGGATCCATCCGGCCCGTACGCCGTCCAGCTCGTCGCGCAGCTTTGCCGCCAGTTCCTCGGGCGCGGCCACCACGACCTCCGCGTCCAGCGCGGAGACCGTCTCCACCATGTTCTTCAGGAAGTCGAAGTTGAGGCCGCGGCTGCCACCTGTCACGCACACCCTTCGCTGCTCTCCGCGGGTGTACATCCACGGCTCGGCCTCACGCTGTTGGTTGACCGGGGTCCACCGCATCATCTGCGCGGGCAACGCGTGGGGAGGGCGCAGGCTCGGCGGACTGATATCGATGAACAGAGCCGGGTCGGGCAGCCGGGCGAGGCCGAGATCATCGAGTTCCGGTCGGAGCTCCTCGCCTGCTCCCGGGTCGATACCGTCGAAGTCCTTGCCGTCCCAGGCCTGGCGCACGTATGGCACTCCGAGCCGGTGGGCCACCAGCGGTGCCGCGTAGGTCAGTGTGCCGCCCACGATGAGATCGGGCCGCCAGTCCTTGGTGAGGCCCAGGAGCGGTTCCAGGCTTGCCGCGGCCAGCCTGCCGAACCAGCGGCCGGTGAACAGCCGCCCCTCCACCGGGTTGTCGGGCACCGTGACAGGGTTTCCGGCCCGGTCCTTGGTCCTGAAGTGCGGAATGGGCGTGGAGGTGGCCGAGAAGGGCGTGATACCGAGTGCCGCGATGTCCGGCAGGACATTGCGGGGGGCCGCCATGATGACCTGGTGACCCGCGTTGCGGGCGGCTGTCGCCAGGGGCGTCAGACCGTAGACCGTGGCCGCGCTGCCGGCACCGAGAAACAGAATTTTCATCGAGCTGTGAACCTTTCCAGAGATCAGCGAAGCCCTGAAGGCCCCGAGCCGTCAGACGGAGGCGGCCTTCTGGTCGCACTCCTCCCAGAGGGACTGCAGGGCCACCTCCCGCGAACGCTGCGGACGCCAGCCCAGTACTTCGTACGCCGGTCCGGTGTCGACCCGGATCCAGTCGTCGGCGCCCCGCGCCGCAGCCGGGGCCTCCCGTTCGACGACTCGGGCGGGGACTCCGCTGACCCGAATGAGCTCGTTGACCAGGCTGCGGACGGGGACCGCCTCACCGCGCCCGATACCGATCACCTGCCCGGTCGCCGTGGACACGGCGGCGGCCAGCACCGCTTCGGCCACGTCACGTACGTCGACGTAGTCGCGGTGGGCGCGCAGCGGGAAGAGTTCGACCACGGCGCTCTCACCCCGTACGGCCGCCTCCTTGAGGCGAGCCGCCACCTGCCCCAGCAGGCTGATAGCAGGCGTGCCGGGACCCGCGGCGTTGGCGATTCGCAGGACGAGCGCGTTGGCCTCCCCGAGGGCGTCGGCCCGAAGCACCGCGTTCGTGGCGGCCAGTTTGGCCTGCCCGTAGGCGGTGGCCGGCGGGGACCCGTACTCCAGCACCGATCCCAGCTGGACGAGCCGGGGGCGCCGGGGCATCAGGGACAGGGCTTCCAGGAGCCGTTGGGTGGGAGCTGTGCAGCGCTCGTGCATCTCCTCGGGCCGGGCGCCCCAGATGCTGCCGATGGCATTGACCACGACGTCGATCCGCTCGTCCCCAAGGAACCGGGCAGTGTCCTCGGCGGGCGTACGGGCCAGGTCGAACGCGATGAAGCGGTGGGCGGCCAGGTGCTCTACAGCAGTACGGGCCACCGCGACGACGTGGTACCCGGCGTTGGCGAACGTCGCACAGACATGACGTCCCACGAAACCGGTTGCCCCCAGCACCAAGACCGTCGGCGTACTCTCACGAATTGTCACGTGCCCTCTCTTGTTTTTCAGTTGGCCGGTCGACATCCGTGCATGACTGAGGAATGAGCACTCACCCGGAATACGGCCACTTCCATGGTGTATTCATAAACGGGCGGTCATTCGATACCGTGATCAGCCTCTTCAGTAAGGCAGTTCACGTCAAGAGAGATTGCGTTAGGCGCAAGCAAGTAAATGTCAAGAATGAGCTAAGCCGTCGTTCGGGCGAATACGCGCCAGATCCACAGCTGGCCGAGAACGACCGCGATCAGCGCCGGGAGCACGGTCACGGTCAGCAAGCCGAGCGAGGCGGAGTCAGCGATCGCCCGGGACAATGCCAGTTCCCCCTCTCCCGAGCGGGTGGCCAGGACGGTGGTGCCATTCGCTACGCCCACCATGACGGGCAGCGCCAAGAGCGGCGCGGCGCCGAGCAGCAGCGCGGCCGTGGTCCGGCCTGCCGACCGGAGGAGGCCGGAAACGTACACGCCGACGGCGCCGAGGGCCGCGACGACGGCCACGGCCACGGGGGCGTCGGTGACAGCGGCGCCCACGGCGGCGGTGAGCGCGAGCAGCACCAGCAGGGCCGGTGTGAGGGCCTGGTTCAGCCGGCCGAGCCGGACACTCAGGGCACCGTCCCGCGGCAGGTTGCGGGATACGAAGAGGGAGCCCTGGCGCAGACTGCCCGCGACGGCCAGGGCCGCGCAGAGCAGGGTAAAGGGATGCACCAGGTCGGCGGCTGTGGCCACGGCCTGACCGTTGCCGTGGAGGGACAGCCCCCGCACCAGGGTGGCCAGAACAGCGCCCCAGCCGGCCGCAAGAACCAGGCTGGTTACCGGCAGCACGATGTCCCAGGACCGCCGCCAGCCAGCGCCCGGGTGCGCACTACGGAACCACAACGCGGCGTCGCGCAGGAACCAGGCGGACAGCAGGACCACGATGGGCAGCCGAAGTGCGTACAGCAGCTCTCCCTCCAGCAGTGGCAGGGCACCGAACAGCAGTCCGGCAAAGGCGACCAGCCACACCTCGTTGGCGAGGAAGAGCGGTACGACGGTGCGGCGCATGTCCGCGCGGCCGGGTTCCGTGTCTGCGAGCGGAAGCAGCATCCCTACACCGAAGTCGATGCTTTCCAGCGCCAGATAGCCAGCGAGGAGCAGCCCGACAAGGGCGTACCAAAAGACATCCACGGTTGATTCCCGTCAGCTGTGCGTACATACGTAGAGGGGAGAGGTCAGTAGGAGTGGTGCGGCTCGGTCCGGGACGACGCCTCTGTGCCGTCCCGCGGCTTCTTGCGGCGGGCCGCGTCGGGGAACAGGTCCTCGTCGCCGAGGAGTCCGCCGTCCGGCCCCTGGCGCGCGTAGTGGGAGATCAGCGCCCAGTCGGCGACGGCGAGGATGCCGAGGACGAGCGTGAAGGCGACGAGCGAGGCGAGCATCCCTCCGGCGGACACGTTGCCGATGGCGTCGCGCACGGTCAGCTCGCCGGTGACCATCCACGGCTGGCGGCCGACCTCCCGGCTGAGCCAGCCGCAGATCATCGCCACGATGCCGAGAGGCAACAGGACGGCGGGCAGCCGCATCCTGAAGCGTCGCCGGGACAGCGGTACGTCCGGGTCCTTGCCGCGGGCGGCCGTGGCCGGGATCCAGGTCAGGAATACCAGCAGGATGCCGAGGAGGAGCATGAGCAGCGAGGCCGCGCCCACCCAGGCGGGCGGCATCCAGTCGCCGGGGCCGTGCGCGGCCTGAGCGGCGGCCCGCGCCCGGTCAAGTTCCGCGCCGCCGGCGCCCATCAGCACGGCGTACTTCTCGGGCTGGTAGTCCTCCAGCGCCAGCAGGTGCACCGTGCCGGCGCCTGCGGTGACGAGCGCGCCGACGCCCGCGATACGGGAGCCCTGGACCAGCGTGGGGCGGAAGAAGGCGATGTCACGGTCGCGGCGCAGGTGGAAGGAGCTGACGGCGGCCATGAACAGTCCGGCGAGGAGGGTCACGGCACCCGCGATGTGCAGTACCGCGTACCAGGTCGCCCCGTTGGTGAGGATGGCGCCCCAGTCAGTCACGTAGGCGGTTCCGTGGCGCATCTCGTAGCCGACCGGCTTCTGCATGAAGCCGTTCACCACCATGATCCAGAAAGTGGAGGCGTAGGCAGTGATGCTGACGCCCCAGATCAGTCCGAGGTGGGCTCGGGGGGACACCCGGTTGAAGCCGAACGCCCACAGACCGAGGAAGGTCGATTCCAGGAAGAATGCGACGACGGTCTCGATGGCCAGCGGGGCACCGACGACATTGCCCATGATGTGGGAAAGGCCCGACCAGTTGAGCCCGAACTGGAATTCCTGGGTGAGGCCGCTGATGATGCCGAGCGCGTAATTGATGACATAGAGCCCACCCCAGAAGCGCACCCGGCGCATTTGCGCGGCACGCTGGGCGGGGTCCTTGGTGAGTATCGCCCGGGTCTGCATTACGGCGACGATCGTGACCAACCCGAGGGTGAGGGCCACGAACAGGAAATGCAGCGTTGCCGTGACGGCGAACTGGATTCGTGCAAGGTCAACGACGTTCACGTGGAGCTTCCAGTGAGAGGGGGCGTTGCGCGGTTGGTCGCACCGAGCAGTCGCGCATCATGTGTGAAACAACATCAATTAGGCGCCATGATAGGCGTTTTGCGGCAAATCCGTGTGTGGTCTGTGTCAGATCCATGCAAAGCTGAGCCCCCGCCTCTTCCGTCGCCGGGAGGCGGGGGGCCAGGTCAGTTCTTGATGGCCACACCGACGACACCGGTGTGCTGCATGGGGTGGTCGGACTCGGTGTCCGCATCGGGGCGCCAGTCGGCCATGCCGGTCAGGCCGGGCTCGACGAGGTCGAACCCTTCGAAGAACCGGCCGGTCTCGGCGGGGCCACGGTTTTGCAGCTGGGCGCCGAAGCCGCGGTAGACCCGCTGGAGTTCCTCACTCGTCGTGCCCGCGCCCGACTCCTTCTGGACGTAGGCGTGGGACAGGATCAGGGCGCTGCCCGGGGCCAGGGCGTCGCGCAGCTGGGCGACCTTCTCCCACGGGTCGTCCTTGTCCTCGATGAAGTGGAGCACGGCAACGAGCATCAGCGCCACCGGCTTGTCCAGATCGATCAGGGCGCGGACCTCGGGGTTGTCGAGGATGTTCTTCGGCTTCAGGAAGTCACCCGCTACGGCCACCGAGGCCGGATCACCCTCCAGGATGGAGCGACTGCGCGCGACGGCCACCGGGTCGTGGTCGACGTAGACGACATGTGCGCCGGGGACGACATCGCGGGCCACGTTGTGGGTGTTGCCGTTGCCGGGGGTGGGGATGCCGGAGCCGATATCGAGGAACTGGGTGATGCCGAGCCCGGCGGCGTACCGGACGGCGCGGCGCAGGAATGCCCGGTTGGCGCTGATGGCTATGTCGAGGCCGGGGAGTGCGTCGAGCGCGGAGCGCGCGGTCTCGCGGTCGGAGTCCAGGTTGTGCTCGCCGCCCACATAGAAGTCGTACAGACGGGCCACGCTGGGAGTGCCGGTGTCGACGCCCGCGGGGACCCAGTCGGGGGTGGTTGCCATGTGATGCCTCCGGTGGTGGTTCTTCGGGATGGGTGGAGTGGAGTCGGGTGGGGTCACAGGGTGGCGCGGCCGATCCGCTGCCAGACCAGTACTCGCCGGTCCGGGGTGGAGAGGGAGGTGCCGGTGAGCGTGAGGCGGTCGCCGTCCAGACTCAGCTGACGACTCTGGTCGGTGCCCACCCATTCGGGCTCGGCGGCAAGGGTGAGGGAGTGGACGATCTGGTCCCCCTCGCGGTGCCAGGTGCCGGCGTAGCTGAGGTACTGCGGGGGGCCGGCCGCGGGCATCATGTGCACCGCGACATGACCGTCCGCGCTGTAGAAGAGCAGGCCGACGGGTGCTTCCCCCAGGGGCCCCGGGCCGACGGCACCGTGTTCGTCCACGGTATGGAAGGAGACGAGGCTCCACACCCCGGCCAGTTCTGTCATGTTCGCTGCTCCGGTCGTACGAGGGAGTGCCTGGTGGTGGCGGGCGTCTGTCACGGAACCTGCGGCACCGCTGAACGGAAACGTGCGGGGTCGCCGCCCAGCAGCGCACCGCGTGACGCGTGCACGATCTCGTGCGGGGAACCGAGAGGGACGGCACTGACCGCGTCGAGACGTTCCAGGTGCTCGTCGGACAGGGTGAGATCGAGTGCGGTGAGGTAGCCGTCGAGCTGGGCAGCGGTACGAGGGCCAATGACCGGGATGTGAGCGGTCCCGGCCCTGCGGGCACGGGAGTTGAGCCATGCCACCGCGACCTGGGCGGGCGCCGCTCCGGTCTCGTCCGCCACGGCGAGCACCTCGTCGACGATCGCGGTGCGCCGGCTGTCGGACTCGGTCCGCATGATGCGGCCGCCCCAGTCGGTGAGCCGGCCGGCTGAACTGCGGCGGTACTTGCCGGTGAGAAGTCCGCCGCCGAGCGGCCCCCACTGCGCCACCCCGAGCCCGAGGGCGTCGGCCATGGGCAGGAGCTCCCGGTCGGCGGTGCGCTCGATGAGGCTGTACTCGGTCTGGATGCCGGCCATGGGTGACCAGCCGCGCAGTTCGGTGAGGGTAGCGGCGCGGGAGACCTGCCAGGCGGCGAAGTTCGACAGCCCTGCGTAGCGGATCTTCCCGGCGCGCACCAGGTCGTCCAGCGCGGCGACGATCTCGTCGACCGGGGTGATCAGGTCGGGGAAGTGCACCCAGTACAGGTCGATGTGGCCGGTGTTGAGCCGACGCAGGCTGGCTTCCACGGACCGGATCATGTTGGTGCGGGAGTTACCGCTGGTCTGGACGCCCGC
Source organism: Streptomyces tubercidicus (assembly GCF_027497495.1). Taxonomy (GTDB): domain Bacteria; phylum Actinomycetota; class Actinomycetes; order Streptomycetales; family Streptomycetaceae; genus Streptomyces; species Streptomyces tubercidicus. The sequence continues at coordinate 5,838,047 of NZ_CP114205.1, read as the reverse complement.
GCCGGGACCGCTCCCGTAAGAGTACTTGGAGGCCAGGGCGAACTGGTCGCGCCGGGCGCCGAGGAACTCGCCCAGAAGGGTTTCGGCCTCGCCGTCGTTGTAGCAGTCGGCGGTGTCGATGAAGGTGCCGCCCGCCTCGGCGAACCGGTCGAAAATCTTCCGGGCCTCGGCGCGCTCGGTGCCGCCGCCCCAGCTGGTGCCGAAGTTGACCGTGCCCAGGGCGTAGGCAGAAACCCGCAGCCCGCAGCGCCGGCCGAATGTCATGTGCTCCACTGAACCGGTGCTCCTGTCTGCTCGGTGGTGACTGCCTGCTCAACGGTCCGCGCCGTCGCACGGAGCAGATCCAGCAGAGGGGCGGGGTCCTCACGGAAGTAGAAGTGGCCGCCGGGCAGTTCGTGCCGGCCGGTAATCGCGCCGACGTGTCCGGCCCAGCCCTCCACGTTCAGTCCGCCGCGCTCCGCCGTGCCGGTGACCAACGTGGCCGGGACGTCCAGGCGCGGCCCGGGACGGGGGGTGTAGGTCTCCAGGGCGCCCACGTCGGCACGGAGAGGCTCGACCACCAGCTTCCGCAGCCGCGCGTCGGTGCGGACCGGACCGGGCAGCGGCCCCCAGCGCTCTTCGGCCTTCGTGATGAACACGTCGTCGGAGAGGGTGTGCATCGAGCTGCCGGAACCGCTGGTCCCGATGGTGTCCGGCGCCGGGAACGAGGAGAGGATGAGGTGCTCCGGCCCCGGCAGGCCCTTCGCGTGCAGCGCTCTCGCGGTCTCGTACGCCACGAGTGCGCCAAAGCTGTGGCCGAAGAAGACGAACGAGCCGGTGAACGTGGTCTGCGAGACCAGACAGTCGACGAGTTCCCCGAGATCGGTGTGTGCGGGCTCCGCGAGGCGCGCACCGCGGCCGGGCAGCTGGATCCCCCATACCTGAAGGTCCGTCAATTGATCGGACAGCAGGAGGTATTCGCCTGGCGACCCACCCGCGTGCGGGAAGACGTACAGGTTGAGCGGAGCGTCGGGGCGCTCCCGGCGGCGGGCCAGCCAGCGCGGCGGCCCTGTTCTGGGTGGCATGAGGTTCCTTGCGTTCTGGTGGGCGGTCGGGCACGTCGGTCGTCGGCCCCGGTTCGGCGGCCCGGGGGTCACCGGGCCAGGAGCTCCTCGATCACAGCAGCCAGTTCGGCGGGTGCGGGTGCCTCGAACACCGACAGCACATCGATGTCGACGGGGTAGACCTCACGGATGCGTTCGGTGAGCCGGGCGGCGATGAGGGAGTCGCCGCCGAGTTCGAAGAAGTCGTCCGACGGACCGACTTCAGGGAAGCCGAGAATCTCGGCGTACAGCCGCAGCACGGTGGGCAGGATCTTGCCCCGTCCTCCGCCCGGCTGGTCGACCGGCTGGTGCGGGCGGGGTTCGCCCGGGTTCTCGTCCTGCTGCCGATCCGCCTGCGCGACGGGGTCCACGATGAAGCGGTCGCGCGCGAAGGGGTAGGTGGGCAGGGGCAGAAGAACGCGGGGTGCCCCACCGTGCACGTGCCGCCAGCGCACCGGGAACCCGGCCGACCAGAGCCTGCCGAGGGTGCCGAGCGCCGCGGCGAAGTCGTCGGCGGGCAGGTCGGCGTCAGGCCCGTGCGGCTCCGGAAGCAGGAGATGGCTGGGGGTGTGCTCGGGCCGAGTGCGTGCCGCGGCGAGCAGGGACCGGTCCGCCGACATGTCCAGGAGGACCAGCCGCGGGTCGGCCAGCAGCGCGGACAGCGCCCGGCCCAGCAGGTCCGGGTCCGGCTGGAGCGCGGCGCGGGCCCAGTTGAGGGGGTCGGCCGCCTCTTGGGGGGTGAGCCGCCGGCCGAGCGCCGCGAAGACCAGCGGCACCCGGGGCTCCCCTGGTGCCGCCTCGCGGAAGAGCTCGGCGTAATCGCGCACCAGCACCTCATCGCCGGCCCCTCCGCTGTGCTGAGACGCACCGGCGGACGGGCCGCTGCGGCGGGCGTGCTCGACGGTGAGGCGTACGGCGTCGGCGACCTGGAGGACCTTGGTGACGGCGGCGGCGACTGCGACGCCGGTACCGGTGGCGAGGACGGAGGCCGGCCGAATCCCCCATCGGATCCAGGTCATGGCCAGCGCGTACTCGTGGGCGAAGGCGGCCACCAGCGCACTGTCGCCGGTGGCCGCCCGGCCGTCCAGCAGTGCGTGCACGTCGTCGGTGAGCCCGGCGGCGGCGAAGCACGCGTCGACGGCCGTACGGTAAGCGGCTCCGGCGTCGTACAGGCTGCGTGACAGGGTCCGTCCGGTGGCTCCGGTGAACAGGAAAGCCGCCTCGCGGTGCTCGGACGCCTTACTGGCGGAGGTCACCAGCTGCCCTGCCGCGGGCTCGGTGAGGGCCCGTACCGCGTCGTCGGCGTCCCGCACCACCGCGTAGGCGCGGTGCTCGTGTTCCCGGCGGCCGGTCTGCAGGGTCCAGGCGACATCGGCGAGATCGCCCGGGGGCGCGTCACGCAGCCGGGTGGCGAGTCGTCCGGCCATGTCGGTCAGGGCCGGGGACGTCTTGGCCGAGAGCACCAGGAGCTGGTGCGGGGCGGCGGGTGACGGTGCCGGACGGGGCGGGGCCTCTTCGAGGATGACATGTGTGTTGGTGCCGCCGATGCCGAACGCGCTGACTGCCGCCCGGCGCGGGGTGTCTCCCGCGGTCCACGGAGTGAGCCGGGTGACGACCCGGAAGGGGCTGGCATCGAAATCGAACTGCGGATTGGGCTTCTCGTAGTTCAGGCTCGGCGGGATGCTGCGGTGTTGGAGAGCAAGCACCGTCTTGATGAGTCCAGCAGCGCCCGCGGCGGCGTCGGTGTGCCCGATGTTGGTCTTGACCGAGCCGATCCAGCAGTAGCCGGTGCGGTCGGTGTCACGACGGAACGCCTCGGTGAGAGCGCTCAGTTCGATGGGGTCACCCACCGGGGTGGCGGTGCCGTGCGCCTCGACGTAGCCAATCGTGCCGGCGTCGACTTGGGCGACGAGCTGGGCCTCGCGGATCACCGCGGTCTGGCCCTCGATGCTCGGCGCCGTGTAACCGACACGGTGAGCACCGTCGTTGTTCACGGCGGTGCCGCGGAGCACGGCCAGGACGCGGTCGCCGTCGGCCTGCGCGTCGGCGAGCCGCTTGAGGACCACGATGCCGACGCCGTCGCCGCCGACGGTGCCGTCCGCGGCGGCGTCGAAGGTACGGCACTCTCCCCGGGCGGAGATGATGCCGCCCGGGGTGTACTGGCTCTCCTTGTCCGGTACGTGCACGGCGGCCGCGCCCGCGAGCGCGACGTCGCAGTCACCGCTGAGCAGCCCCTGCACGGCCATGTGCACGGCGACGAGGGACGTGGAGCAGGCCGTTTGCACGGTGATGGCCGGGCCGGTGAAGCCGAGCTTGTAGGCGACGCGGGAGACCTGGTAGTCGGGGGCGGTGCCGAGGAGGATGTCCCAGTCGGTGACGCCGGGCAGTTCGTGCCGGCGTTCGCGCAGGATCTGGCCGTAGCCGTTGTCGGTGCCACCGCCGTAGATGCCGAAGGTGGCCGTGCTGCGCGCCGGGTCCTGGCCCGCGTCCTCCAGTGCCTGCGCGGCACACTCCAGGAACAGCCTCTGCTGGGGGCTGATGAGCCGGGCTTCCCTGGGCGAGTAGCCGAAGTAGCCGGCGTCGAAATGGCCGGGGTCCGTGAGGAGGCCGCGGGCCGGTGTGTACTGCTGGACCGCTCCATCCGCGCGAGTGCCGGGGACGGGGACCGCGGGGAAGCGGGTGACGGACCCGACGCCGTCGGCCAGGTTCCGCCAGAACGCCTCGGGGCTGTCCGCGCCGGGGTAGCGGCAGGCCATGCCGATGATCGCGATCTGCTGTCCGGTGCCGGACGCGGCCGCTTCGGTCCGGTCGGACTCGTCCGGCCGCGCGCTTGTGGGGGTCACCATGCCTCTTCTTCCTCACGGTACTGGTCTGCCCGGACTCCCGCCCCGGACGCGGTGCGCCGTCCGCCCCGCCGTGCCTCCAGACGGGCGAGCCGTCCGCCCAGGGCGCCGGACGCTCCACCTGCTCCCGGGGCGCCGCCCGACGTGGCGCCGGCGAGGTACTCGGCAAGTGCACGGACAGTGGGGTACTGGAAGAGTTCGACCAGCGGTATGTCGCGACCGAGACGTTCGTGCAGCCTGTCCCGCACGGTGTGCAGCAGCAGCGAATGCCCGCCCAGGTCGAAGAAGTTGTCCGACGGGTTCACCTCGGGAAGTCCGAGTGCTTCGCACCACAGCTCGGACACCAGGGGCAATAGCTCGTCCCCGCCGCCGAGGGCGTCGTCCGCATGCGAGTTCATGCAACCACCCGTCTTTTTGACTGTGTCCACGTGAGTTGTCGCCCTGTCGAGCACCGTCATCGTGCTCGGCGGGCGGGACGCCGTTCCAATAACGAAGTGGTCTGATCCTTAGAATGAGCGGTTATGGAGCTGCGTCAGCTGGAGTACTTCCTGGCCGTGGTGGAGGAGCGGAGCTTCACCAGGGCTGCCGCACGCATGCATGTCGCGCAGCCCGGGGTCAGTGCACAGATTCGCCGCCTGGAGCGGGAGTTGGGTCAGGAACTGCTGGACAGGGCCGGGCCCGCGGTTCGGCTGACACAGGCCGGTGCCACCTTCCTGCCGCACGCCAAGGCTGCTTTGTCGGCCGTCACCGACGCACGGCTGGCGCTGGACGAGCTGGCGGGGCTGGTCCGCGGCCGGCTGGCCGTGGGCCTTGTGACGTCCTTCTCCTCAGTGCCCGTCTCCGACCTGCTGGCGGACTTTCACCGGACGTATCCGGAGGTGGAGATCCGGCTCTCGGAGGCGTCCTCCGACCAGCTGGTGGCCGGGCTGCGGGACGGTCAGCTCGACGTCGCGCTGATCAGTACCGGCAGGCAGCTGCCCGCGGGGCTCAACACCCGTGTGGTGGTGGACGAAGCGCTGGTGGCGGCCGTGGTGCAGGAGGACCCGCTGGCGGTGGGCAGTGAGGTGGCGCTGGCGGACCTGCGGGACCGGCCGTTGATTTGTCTGCCGCAGGGAACGGGCGCGCGCACGGGCCTCGACGAGGCGTGCGAGGCGGCGGGGTTCCAGCCCCGGGTCACGATGGAGGCCGGGGACCCGCACCGGCTGGTGGAGCTGGCCGGTCGCGGACTGGGGGTCGCGGTGCTGCCCGCGCCCTTCGCCCGCCGCCACGGCGTCCGGTTGCGGGGTCTGGAGATCGTGGCGCCGCGCATTCGGACCAGGGTCGCGCTGGCCTGGCCGGCGGAAAGGCCCGCCAGCCCCGCCGGCCAGGCCTTCGTCGACCTCGCCTGCGCCGTGGTGCCGTCACTCTGACCAGGTGGTGCCGCACGCCCGGAGGCATTCCGGCGTCAGACGCGGACCAGCGTCTTGCTGCGCATCAGGAAGTCTCCGAGATAGTCGTCGTGCGGGAGCCCCGGCCGGTGCCAGTGCGTGGCATGGCTGCCGATGTGCAGATTGCTGATCGTCGGCTCCTCGACCAGGGCGTCGACGAGCGCCTCGTCCTGGGTGACGGCCGTCAGTACCAGCGTGTCGCGCAGCGGTGCGATGCCGTCGGCCCGGCCCCATGGTGCGATCCACACACACGGGAAGGGCAGCTCCGCACCCAGCTGCGGGGCGTCGGCCCCGTCCAGCTGGTGAACCGCGGCGCGCAGCACGGCGCTGCCGTCGCCGAGTTCGTCGACGAATCCGGTGCCACCGAGCCATGCCCGGGTCCCCTGGGCGCGTTCGAGCACATAGGTCTCCAACGCCCGTGCCGCCTTGCTCTGCTGGACCGGCAGGCAGGCCCTCTCGTCGTTCGGCGGCAGGCTCGGCAAGGCGGCCAGCCGCTCTGCGACGGCTCCGGCCAGTGGTGCGGGGTCGCCCTCGACGAGTATCGCGGTGGCGTTGACACATCCGCTGCCGCCGTGCCGGACGACCGAGTCGACGATCATGTCGAGGTGCTCGCGCCACTCGGTGTCAGCGGTCAGCAGAATCTTTGAGCGGCCCGGTCGCAGTGAGAGCACGCCGGGGTCATCCGCGTACCGGCGGATGATCTCGTCGCCGCCGTAGGCGAGGTCAGCGCCCCGCACGATGGCGTCGGCCGCGTCGTGCCCGCACGGCAGCAGCGCCACCTGGTCGTCGCCGAACCCTGCCTCGCGCAGCGCCAGCACCAGCCGGTGCGCAGTGAACGGCTCCCGGGCGGAGGGGCGTACGGCGACCCGGTAGCCCAGTGCCAGCGCTTCCGGCCAGAAACCATGGGTGCCGGGGTGGTTGCCGGGCACGTGGACGGCCAGCACGTCACCGCGCCGGGTCCACACCGCCTGACCGGTGCGGGCCAGTGGATCACGCCAGTCGGATACGGCCCCGGCGGGGCAGGCGAGTTGGACGCTGCGGTAGGACTGGCCGACCCGCTCGGCGCAGGTCTTGGTGGCCGTACGCACGACGCTGATCGGCAGCCCGGACACCCGGGTGACGGCCGCTTCGTACTCCTGCACGGTCATGCCGCCCAGCGTGGCAGTCCTGAAGAGTTCGCCGGCCCGGGCCAGCGCTGCGGCGCGCTGCGCGGCAGGCAGCGCAGAAGCACCGCGCAGTGCCTTCATGGTGCGGTTGACGAAAAGCGCGGGGGCCAGGCACAGCTCGGCCATGACCGCGCCGGTGACATCCCGGACCTCTTGGCGGTTACGCGTGCGGTAAGCGCCGGACGGCCCCAGTGCGTCCAGTACGGGCACCCCGGGCGGTGGGGTCTCCTGAGGGGGCGTCTGCGTCATGGTTCCCATCAGTAGACCCCTTCGATGACGGCCTCGTTGTCGAAGCGCTCGACCGGCGCGATGCCGGCCGCCGAGTCACCGATGCTGCCGGCGGGTGCGGCGACCCGCACCGCGGTGTCGCGTTCGAGGTTGTTGGGCAGGAGAAGCGCCTTGCTGACGTGGTGCATCACGACCTGGCCGCGTCGGCCGTACTCGACCGGCCTGCCGGTCTCCGGTTCCACCACCTGGAAGGTGATGTACGGCGCGAAGGTGTCGAAGACGCATGGCTCGCCCAGGGGGGTGCCGTGCCGCTGGCCGGCGATGCCGAGGATCATCGTGCTGCCATAGTGGCCGTACAGGGCGGTGTCGGGGAAGATCTCCGTGCGGTACAGCTGCTCGGTGTCGGCGTCCATCTGGGTGCCGCCCCAACGGATAGCCCCTACCTTCTCGTTGATGAGCTCGACCAGGTCCTCACGCTGGGCGATGCGATCCAGGAGGGGCGGCGTCACTGTCATCACGCCGATGGGCTGGGTGCGCAGGATGTCGGCGGCCTGGTCGACGACGTGCTCCGCGTAGGCGTCCGCCTGCGCGGCCTTGCCGTCGGCTATGAGCCGCTTCACCCAGCGTGGGTCAAGGTCGACCTGGAAGCCGTACCGGCCGTGGGTGACCGCGGAACGGCGGAAGATCTCGCCGACGATGTGCGGTCCCGACGGGGTGATGCCGAGCCAGTCCACGCCGCGGGGGAAGCCGTGCACGTCCAGGTTGGCGTTGCTCCAGTCGACCAGCTTCTCCAGCCAGTCGCGCGGGCACACCACGCGCTTGGGGGCGCCGGTGGTGCCGCCGCTCTCGTAGACGCCGACGATGTCGGGGTGTTTTCCGTAGCCGCGCGGCACGAGGTCGGCGGCGGGCACATCGCGCAGTTCATTGGCGACGTTGGGGAAAAGCCGCAGGTCGTCGTAGCACTTGACGTCCGTGAGGGGGTCGAACTCCAGCGACGCCGCCCGCCCGAGCCAGAACGGGGTACCGGTCTCGGGGCTGAAGTGCCAGCGCATCGCCGCCCGGACGACCTCATCCGGGTCCGGGTCCGCGTCATAGGGAAGCTCCAGGGGAGAGAGCTCTGCACGCGCCACATGTCCTCCTCAAATACGGCGGGACCGGCATGAGGCCCCGCCGGCCGGGCCGAAGCCGAGCTGACGGATGTCAGCAGTCGACCACCCCGGCGGGGCCGCGCACATGAGTAGCCAGTACTCAACTCGCCTCGCGTCCCCGGGACTTCAAGAGCCTGAGTACTGGCCCTGGGCTCCATCGCGCCCTTCGTATGCTGGCCCGCAGGACGCGTACCGAGAGGCCCGTAGAGGAAGTGGGAGGCATCGCCCGATGAAAGCCATGATCGCCTGGTGGGATCTCACCGATTCGCAGCACTGCGCGGAGACACTGCGCGAGTTCCTGCGTGAGGAGGCCGAGCAGTCCTGGTCGGACATCCCCGGCCTGCTGCTGAAGGTCTGGGTGTCCGACCCGGAGAAGAACCGCTGGGGCGCCGTGTTCATCTGGGAGTCGAAGGAGGCCGCCGAAGCGGCGGTGCTGCCACGCAGTGCTGGTGAACTGATCGGCCTGCCACTCGACTTCCGGGAATGGTTCGACGTGGAGGCGACCGTCGAGGGGAAGCACGCGCTGCCCGGTCTCGGCGGTCTGGGGCTGGCGCTCTCGCCGCCGGCGGCCGGCTGAGCCCGCGCCGGGGAACCGGCGGAGCGGTACGGGCCGGGTCAGGCCGCGCGCAGATCTGCGCGCAGCGCCAGGGTCTGCAAGGACGCGAAGACCGCGACGGGCAGAATTTGCAGCCATGTCCACACCAGGCCGGTGGTGGTCAGGTCCAGCCAGCCGAGGGCGAGGGCGGCCAGGCTCAGCAGGATCCAGAAGACTCCACCGCCGATAACGCCGCGCACCGCGCCGGCCGGGATGGGACGGAGCCTGGCCACGAGGGCGATGCCCGCTCCCGCTGCCAGCATCACGCCGCCGACGACGGCCACCAGCACAGTGCCGGGCCCGAACAGGCTGCCCAACGGAGACGCGGCGACCAGGTACACGACGCCGACCACCGCCATGCCGGCCGCGTCCATGGCGATCACACGGCGCAGCCGGCCGCCGGTGGCGCTGTCGGCGTGCGTGTCACGGCCCACACCGCCGGACGTTCCTGCGGCGGAGGACGAGGGGTTCATCGATGACTCCATTGAGGGGGAAGTTGGGGCCCGTCCCAGCGTGCGGGGGACTTTCGCCGGGACGGGCGCTTGGGGGGCCGGCCACCGTACAGTGGCGGCCGGCGTCGGAGGCTCGGCTCAGCTCGTGGTGGCCGCGCCGTTGCCCGTTGGTGCGATGTTGTAGTTGAGGCGGAAGAGGTTCTCCGGATCGTGGGACGCCTTGATCTCACCCAGCCGCTGGAGTGCCTCCGGCGCGTAGGCGGTGCGGACCTGCTCCGGTCCGGCGTTCTCGCCGTGCCCCATGAAGTTCAGGCTGCTGCCGGTGTTCCAGGGCTCCAGTGCGTCGAAGAGGCCCTTGAGGACCGGTCGGGTGTCCTTCTCCGTGACACCGAACAACAGGGTGACGACGGACAGGAGGTACTGCGCCTCCCGGTGCGCCACCGCGTTGGGGTGCGCAGGCGCTGCTGCCAGGGCGCCGCCCAGATGCCGCAGCTCCACCACGCAAGGCACCGGCGCCTGCGGCCCGGCGTGCTTCAGGATCGTGGCCAGCGCGTCCTCTCCGAGCTCCTCGAACAGGGCGACCTCCCGAAGGAACGGCACCGCCACCGGGGGGTCGTCGTGGATGGAAGCGCTCTCCGCGTACGGCATCTCCCGCAGCATCTCGAAGAGCACCGGGCCGGCCGTCTCGCGCAGCGGCGCGACCAGCCGCTCACCCTCTTCCTGGCTGCCGGTGAAGGCGATCCGCACGTGATAGATGTGCCGGCCGCGCATCGGCTCGGGCACGTCCTCGTCGTCCGGCATCGGAATCAGCGCCACTGAGGAGTTCATCTCCTGCGGCAGGCCGGCGGTCCAGCGCAGGTACGCCTGGAGGACGTCGGGCGCCGCTTCGGCATCGTAGAAGAGTCCTCCGCCGTACAACCTGGCCACCGGGACGAGGCCCATTTCCAGACGCGTCACGATGCCGAAGTTGTCCCGGCCGCCCAGCAGCGCCCAATACAGGTCGGGCTCGCTGTCCGGGGTGACGTGGCGCAGGCTGCCGTCGGCGGTCACCACGTCCATGCTGCGCACTTGGTCGGCCGCGTAGCCGAACGAGCGCACCAGAAGCCCGATCCCACCGCCCAAGACGTAGGGGACGACACCCACATGCGGCGCGGAACCGTTCAGCGGCGCCAGCCCGTGCGGGGCTGTCTCCGGGATGACCTGCTCGAAGCGGACGCCGGCCTCGACGGTCACGGTCTTCGCGGCGGGGTCCACCTCGACTCCGCTCATCCGGCCGGTCGTGATCAGCAGGCCGCCCTCGGCCGCAACCGAGTATCCGTGCCCGGTGGCCTGCACCGCGACCGGCAGCCCGTACTCCGCGGCGAACCGCACCGCCGCCTGGACGTCCTCGGCCCGGGTGGCACCGACGATCACGTCGGGCCGGTGCTGGACCGCGAGATTGAACCCGGTCCGCTCCTGCTCGTACCCCTCGTCGCCAGGCTGCAGGACCGGGCCCTCGACATGGGAGGCGAGCGTTCGGAAGTCCTTGGGATTCACAGCATTCTCCGTTCGGTTCGTCCAGCAAGCCCGATCATGAGGCTGAAACCTGACACCTGCCGACAGGTATGGAGAGAGACTTGAGAAATGAAGTTCGACCGCCTGCTTTCCATCCTGCTTCTGCTGCAGCAGCGCGATCTGGTCCCGGCGACCGAGCTCGCCGAGCGCCTGGAGGTCTCGGTTCGCACCGTCTACCGCGACGTCGAGGCGCTCTCGGCGGCCGGCGTGCCTGTGTACGCGGAGCGCGGCAAGTACGGTGGAATCCGGCTCCTGTCCGGCTTCCGTACGGACATGACCGGGCTGACCACGGACGAGGCGCGGGCGTTGTTCGTCCTGGTCGGGGAGAGCGCGCACTCGGCGCTCGGGCTCGACCGCGCCCTCGGTTCCGCGCTGCGCAAGATGATGGCGGCGCTGCCGGCACCGCACCGGCCGGCCGCCGAACTGAGCAGTCGCCGCATTCTGATCGACCCGGAGCGCTGGCTCGCCGGGCCGCGCGGTGAGGCCGGTGTGGAGGCGCTGCACACCGCGGTGCTCTCCGATCAGCGGCTGCGCATCGGCTACCGGCACAGCGGCAGTACGGCGCAGAACTCCTACACCGTCGATCCGTACGGACTGGTTTCCAAGGCGGGCACCTGGTACCTCGTCGCCGACCACGAAGGCAGGCCACGACTGTTCCGTACCGACCGGATCTCGGACGCCGCCGTCACCGCCGAACCGGTGCGCCGCCGCGACGGCATGGAGCTGACACGGGTCTGGAAGGAGCTTCGGCGCGAGGTGGAGGACCGCAGTACCGGGATGCGGGTGGTGGTACGGGTGCGCAGGCACCGGCTGGACATGGTCAGACGCATCACCGGTGCCAATTTCCGCGGACCGGAAGCAGTGGATCCGGATGGTGGCGCAGACGCGGGCGCCGAAGAATGGCTCACGGCCGAGCTGACCTACCCGGTGCCCGCCGCGGTCTGCCAGCTGCTTCAGTTCGGCACGGACGTCGAGGTGCTCGGCCCGCCCGAAGCCTTGCGCGAACTGTCCCGGGCAGTGGCCGACCTCTCTTCGCTCTACCGGCCGTGCGCGGTCTGAGCAGCGAGCGGTTGCGGTGCGAAGTGATCGCCGAGCAGCGCCCTGGACGTGACACCGAGCTTGCTGTAGACGCGGTACAGGTGGTTCTCGACGGTGCGTACCGACACCGTCAGCCGAGCCGCGATCTCGCGGTTGGTCAGCCGGGTCGCGGCCAGCACAGCCACCTCGTGCTCACGGGCGGTCAGCGCGGCGCCGCCCGCTGAGGGATCCGCAGCCGGAGCCCGGTCCGCCGGCGCGGCCCAGCCGGGCAGCAGGGTGCCGACGCAGGCAGCGAGGTATCCGCGGCTCCCTGCCAGTGAGGCCCGGCCCGCCCGGTGGCGTCCCGCGCCCTGCCAGACCCGGTGCGCCTGGCTCGCGCTCTCCGCGGCGAGCGGGTGTCCGCCGAGGGAGGCGAAGCGGTCGGCGAGATCGTCGAGTGCCTCGCCGTCCTGCCTGGCGAGCGCTCGGATGTGCTCGGCACGCAGCGCGGCGGCCGCGCCGGCGCCGAAGCCACCGAGTGCGTCCAGCCGCTCCGCCGCCTGGCCGGCTGAGCCCAACCGCGCCATCAGGTGCAGGGCGGCCAGCGCCGTCGTGCGCCGCCCGGCCGCGGCTGCCCTCCGCGCCACCTCGCCGCACCGCCGCAGCGCCCCGGGTACGTCGCCGGACCGGCCCAGAACCAGTGCCTCCTCCAGCGCGACCTTGTCGTCGGCGACAGGGTAGGGCACGGCCTGCCGGGCCGCCGCGCGCACCTCGATCAGGGTGCGGACAGCTTCTGTCGACTGCCCGGACTCGGCCAGTGCCCCGGCCAGTTGGGCCAGGACCCAGGCCCTGGTGGTGAACCAGTCCTGACCGTCCTGCACCGCGGCGGCCCGCCGCAGCAGCGCCGCCGCCTCCGGCGCCCGTCCCGTCACCCGGTACACACGTGCCTGCAGCACATCAGCGCGAAGCCTGCGGCGTATGTCCCAGGATGCGCCGGCGCACCGTAACCGCTCCAGGGCGCCGCGCGCCCGTGCGATGTCGCCGGACTCCAGCGCGGCGTGCGCGCTGACCACCCGGTGGGCGTGCCTGGCCTCGTCCTGCCAGCTCTCCACCGGGCAGCGCTCCAGCATCGCCAACCCCGCCGCCGCGTCGCCGAGTTCCGTGCGGGCGAACGCGGCGAGCGGTAGGCAGGACTGGAGGGCCGGTGCGGCGTGCGACTCGCGCAGGACCGCGTCCCCCGTCTCCGCCACGTCGGCCAGCCGGTCCTGTAGCAGCCGTACGGTCGCCTGAAGCCCTCGTGCCGGCCCGTGCGGAGCGCGCTGGACCGACCGGTCGGCGAGGGTCGCGGCCTCGGTGACTCGGCCAAGTCCCCAGGCCAGATTCCCGATCCGGGCGGCGGTCACCTCTGCCGACCGGCCGTCGGCGGCCGCGAGCGCTGTCGCGGCCTCGTTGCAGCGCCCTTGCCCGGCCAGGGCCCGGCCCAGCAGCAGTGTCGCCGCGAAGTCGGGCGCCCTGCCGTCGGCAGCGGTCTCACCGGTGTCGAGCGCGGCTCGGGCGAGCCTCTCGGCAGACTCGAATTCGAAGCGCAGCAGCGCCGTCGCGGCGGCGGCGCGCAGCCGGCCGGCCGGCGGGTGCTGCCCTGCATCGACCCGTAAGGACACGGACTGCAACAGGTCGAGGCCGGTGTCGCCGGACAGTTGCACCGCTCCGGTCGGTTCCAGCTCGTCCGCAAGCTGCCGACGGAGCCTGCGGGCGGTGAGCGTCGGCAGGCCGGCGGCGACGGCGTGGCCGCACAGCGGTTGGCCGAGCCGCAGCCGCAGCCGCCGCCCGGTGCGCTCCGCGACCACGATGCCCCTGCGGTTCAGCCGCTCCGCCACGGGAGCCAGTTCCGCCAGTCGCGGCAGGTCATCCGGCACTGATCCGACCAGGCTGAGTACGGCGACCAACTCCTGCTCGTCGGAGTCCAGGCCGTCCAGCATGCGCCGGGCGGTCTCGGCCACCCGACCAGCCGGTCGTCCGACGAGGCCCTCCCAGCGCCACAGTCCTTGGGTCGGGCGGAGCGTACCGTCGGCCAGCGCCTGTTCGGTGAGTTCGGTCAGCAGCAGGGCGTTGCCCCCCGTCAGGTCCCAGCAGCGGGCTGTGGTGTCGGTGGCCACCTGGCTGCCCAGCCTGGCGCGCAGGGCGCGCGCGGTGCCGGCCTGGTCGAAGGCGGTGACCTCGACGTCGCCCAGCAGGCCGTCCCGCCGCAGTCCCTCCACGGCCGTCGGCAGTGGGATACCGGCCAAGGCGGTGGCGAGCAGCAGCACGCGGCCCTCCCGCACCGCCACGGCCAGCTGTTCGGCCACCGTCGCGGCGAGCTGATGGATGTCGTCGACGCCCAGCACGGCATACGGCCCGGACCCGCCCCGGAGCGGGGCGGCAGTAACGCATCGCTCCAGCAGCCCGGTCAGGTCACGATGTGCGGGGATGCCGGGGCCCACCACCCCGGCTGCCGTCCCCTCCCGTGGCAGCCGTCGCAGCGTCTCCTGGAGCAGCCGAGTCCTGCCCACCCCCGGTGGGCCGGTCACCAGGGCGCCCCGGCCCCGCACAACGAGTCCTTCGATCTCGTCGAGCTCGGACTCCCTGTTCAGCACGGGCCACCGCGCGGCGGCGTCCGAGGCGTGTGCGGTCAATCCTGGTCAGCTCCTCGCTGGTTCTGAGCCCGGGGCTCCGGCAAGATGTTGTAGTTGCAACGGAAGAGGTTGGCCGGATCGTAGTGCGCCTTGAGGGCGGTCAGTCGGCGGTGGTCAGCGTGCTCCCAGAAGTCCCCGGGCGGCTGGTCGGCCGCGCGGGGGCCGTACACCAGGTTGAGGAACCTGCCGAGGCGGGCCGGCGCAAGTGTGTCCAGCACCTTGCGGTGCGCGGCCCGTGCCTCTTCGGTGCTGGTCCCGGCCAGCGGGGTCAGGACGCGTACGAGATAGCGCGCTTCCCGGTGGCCCACCGCGTTCGGAACCTTCGGCGCACGGCTCAGGGCGCCGCCCAGGTGGCGGATGTCGAGCACACACCTGACCGCCGCGCCGGGGCCGGCGGCCTCCGCCAGGCAGGCGGCCGCCTCCGCGTCGAACTCCCGCACCAGGACGTTGTCGCCCAGATAGGCATGCGGGTACGCCGGATCGTGGTAGATGTCGGCGCACTCCGTGTACGGCATTTCCCCCAGCGTGTCGAGGAGTCCGGGGCCGGCCGCGCGCAGCGGCGCCACCAGCTCCTCGCCGGTTCTGGTGTCCCCTGTGTACGCGATGCGCACGTGGGCGACGTGGCGGTCCCGCAAGGGGGCGGGGACCGCCGACACGTCGGGGTAGTGAATCGTCGACACCGAGGAGGTCAGTTCTTCCGGCAGCGTCATGGTCCACTGCCGGTAGGACTCCAGGAGGTGCGGCACCCGGGCCATGTCGAAGGTCAGCTCACCACCGTAGATCCGGCTGACCGGCACCAGGTCGACCTCGACGGCCGTCACCGCGCCGAAGTTCGCCCCGGCTCCGCGCAGGGCCCAGAAGAGGTCGGGGTCGTGCTCGGCCGTGACGTGCCGGAGACGGCCGTCGGCCGTCACGACGTCGACGGCTCGCACATGGTCGGCCGCATAGCCGAACTGCCGTGCCAGCAGGCCCAGTCCGCCCCCGAGAAGGTAGCCGACCGCGCCCACGTCCGGGGAGGAGCCGTTCAGCGGGGCCAGCCCGTAGCGCGCGGCCGCGTCGATGACCGCCGCGACGCGGGTACCCGCCGCGATCCGTGCCGTACGGGCGGCGGGGTCCACGGTGACCCCGGTCATCCGGCCGGTGTCGATGAGCAGGCCGCCGTCGAGCGGGACCGACAGCCCGTGCCCCGTCGCCTGCACGGCCACCGGCAGCCCGTGGGCGGCGGCGTGGGCCACCGCCGCCGCCACGTCCTCGGCTCCGGTGGCCTGCACCACTACGGACGGACGGTGCCGGTAGCCGGTCTGGAATCCCGCACATGCGACGTCGAATCCGGAGTCGCCCGGCACGAACACTGCCCCTCGGATCTGGTCACCGAGCCGGCCGATCGCTCCGGTGCGGTCGGCCGCTGAGACGCCATTCATGGCGAGCGTTCCTTTCCGTCATGCTGTTCGGCCCCAGGGGGCCTTCCTACTGCCCGGCCCCCTGGCGGGGCTGTGCGGTTCAGACTTCGGAGGGGGCGTTCCCTTTCAGGCCCAGGTGCCGTGCCCAGGCCCGCACGGTGGGTTCGACGGCGAGCGTGGCGAAGTCTACGTCCAGGCCGGCGCGCCTCCAGCGTCCGCTGAGCCGCATGAGCTGAAGGGAGCTGAGCCCCATTTGAGCCAGGTTGTCCTCGTCGGCTATCTCCTCCGGGGCGATGCCGAGGACCGTCGCAACGGCCTCCCTGATCTCCTCGGGGGTGAGAGTGGGCGTGCTGGTCATCAGAAGTTCCTCTCTGCGGTACGGGTACGAGTCAGCCCTGTGCGGCGGGCGGCGCGGTGATCTGCACGACGGCGCAGCCCGCCTCCATACCCTCGGTGGCTCCTACGAGCAGGACGTGATCCCCCTCGGTCACCTGGCCGGTCTCCCAAAGGTGTTCCAGGCCGAGGACCAGGTCGCTGACGCTCGCGTGCCCGATGGTCCTGATGAATTCCCAGGTGCCCACCTCGGCCGACGCCCCCAGCGGGTCCAGGATCATGGCGTGCAGAGGGTCCTCGTTGAAGCCGATGTGGGCGACACGGGTGATGCTCTCCCACCCGACGCCCGCCTCGGCCAGCGTCTGTTCGGCGGTTTCGGCGACCAGGTCGCCGAACCGCTGCACCGCGGTGATCAGGTCGAGCGGGCCGGCGCCCGGCCGCTGGGACCACGCCTCCAGCCGCGGCGCGACGTACATCGGGCGGTCCGGGTGCCGGGCGGGCGGCAACAGCGGCTCGACGCCGCGGTGCATCGACTCCAGGCTGGACTCGGACCGCGAGCCGACCGCGAGCAGACGCGCGAACCCGGAGCGGGTGGACGCCACCAGTGCGGCGGCACTGTCCGCGTATATCGCGTGGTCGGAGTCCCGCCAGCGGTCGACCAGCGGGGTGGAGAAGTTGTCCGCGGCCGTGATCAGGACCGCCTCGCTGCCCGGGGTGGTGCCGAGCAGTCCCGCGGCCAGCCGCAGTGCGGTCAGCACGGACAGGCAGCCGTGCCGGATCTCCGTAGCGACGACGGGCTGGTTCAGCGTCCGGTGCAGCACGTAGTGCGGCGCCGACCAGCCGTCGGGGCCCTGGTAGTAGGCGCCGCTGTGCAACAGGGCCGCGAAGTCCTCCGGCCGGTGACCGGACCTTTCGACGGCCTTCGTGGCAGCGTTCACGGCCATGTCCACGGCGGGCAGTTCGGCTTCCACCGCGACAGCTGTGATCCCGGATTCCTTTGCCGCGGTGCTGTCGATCCAACCCTGGCGGGCCGCTTCCTGCACGGGCACGGTCCTCGGCACGTACGTACCGATTCCCGCGAGATAAAGATTGCCGACCTTCACTGGTGTCCCTTTCGACGCGAGTCGTTCCTGTTGCTCGTCCGCGAGCTGTCCGAGGCGGTGCCGATCACAGCGGGAACGGTTCCAACTCGCCGGAGATCACCTGGTCGCGCAGTGTCGTGCGGTCGACCTTCCCGTTGGTGTTCAGCGGGAAGTCGTCCAGGGCGTGGAAGGTCAGCGGAATCATGTACGGGGGCAGGGACTGGCTCAGCCCCTTTTCCACCGTGTGCATGTCGATGCCGTCGCCGGACACGATGGCGGCCAATACGGTGGCACCGTCCTCCTCGCCCGGCACGGCCAGCACCACGGCCTGCGCCACCCCTTCCTGCTGGAGGAGGTGCGCCTCCACCTCGCCCGTCTCGATGCGGTGACCGAGGATCTTCACCTGGGTGTCGAGGCGACCGATGTAGACGTACTCCCCGTCGTCTCCCCTCCGGCCGAGGTCACCCGTGCGGTACCACCTGCGGGGCTCGTCGCCGTGCTGCGTGGTGTGGAAGGCGCGCGCGGTCTGCTCCGGCGCCTTCCAGTAGCCCGCGAACACCTGCGGCCCGTACAGGCAGAGTTCACCCGTCTCGCCGTCGGGCACCGGGGTGCCGTCCTCGGCCAGTAGAGCGACCTCCATGCCCGGGTACGGTGCGCCGATCGGCGCGATCCCGTTCACTGAACGCTCCGGCGAGGTCCGCGGGTCCCAGCGGTGCACCAGGCACGCAACGGTTGCCTCCGTGGGCCCGTAGAGGTTCTCCAACACCGACCCGGAGGCCGCCTCCTGCCAGGCACGGGCGGCCGGCACGGGCAGCGCCTCGCCGCAGAACAGACTCCAGCGCAGTGACGGCAGACTGCCCGGTTCCAGCAGTCCTCTGCGCGCCTGGAGTGCGGCGACGGAGGGCACCGAGAGCCAGACCGTGATGCCGTGTTCACGGATGAAGCCGAGCGGGGACAGAAGCTGGTGGGAGTCCATGGGCACCAGGCACGCCCCGCTGGCCCAGGCCATGAACGGGTCGAATATGGACAGGTCGAAGGTCTGGTCGGCGGTGTGTGTGAAGCGGTCGTACTCCGTGAATCCGTACCGTTCAGCGTTGACACGCAGAAACCAGGCCACGTTGGCGTGCGAGACCGGAACGCCCTTGGGGCGGCCGGTTGAGCCCGAGGTGAACAGCAGGTAGGCGGCGTCCTCGGTGTCCGGGAACACCGGGTCGGCCAGGGGGGTGCAGCCCTCGACGCCCTCACGTGTCACTACCGGTACGGCGGCAGGGATGCCCGGGGGCGCCTCGGCCGATTCCGGCAGGAGGACCGCGGGAGCGTCTGTCATCTCACGCAGCAGTTCGGCGAGCCGGCCGGTCGAGCCATGGTCGGCCAGGATCACGTCCAGGCCCGCCTGCTCGGCGATGTCCTTGTTGCGGGCAACCGGGTACTTCTTGTTCAGCGGCACCGCCGTGGCGCCGGCATAGGAAGCTGCCAGGAAACCGGCGTACGTGACCAGGCTGCGGTGGCCGAGGATCCCCACCCGCTTCGGCCGCTTGCCGGCCTTGATGAGCGCGGCGGCCCAGACACGTACCACCCCGTCCAACTCCCTGTATGTCCAGGAGCGCCCGTCGAGGAGCAGGGCCGGGCGACCCGGGTGGCGCTGCGCGGAGGAGTGGAAACCGGAGTGGAGGAAGTGAGAGACAGTGGCCTGCATGGTGTGCTCGCGTTCCGCTTCGATGAGGTTCTCGAATGCCCCGCGGGGCTTCGAAAGGTCAGGTCAGGTCCAGCGCCGGGGCTACGGCTGGAGCCGGCTGATGTTCCAGCCGCCCTCGCAGCGGTCGTAGCGCAGCCGCTCGTGCAGCCGCTCGGTACCGTTGGCCCAGAACTCCACGCTCTCGGGCCTGAGTTGGTAGGCGGTGAAGGAGCCGGGACGCGGCAGCGGCCCGCTCCTTGCCAGCTGCCCGGCCCGCTCGCGTAGTTCCGCCACCCCGTCGAGGCCGTCCAGCGGCTCGCTCTGCCGGGACGCCGTCGTCATGGCGTGGGTGAACACCGCTCGCGCGGCCCACAGGGCATCGGCCTCGGAGTCGGGAAGCCGCTCGACCGGGCCGGCGACAGTGACCTGTTGGCTGCTCTCCCGCCAGTACAGCACGCCGGAGGCCCATGGGTTGGCGGCCAGCTCACGGCCCTTGCGGCTGCCTTGGTGGGTGACGAAGACGAGTCCCGCCCCGGTCACCCGGCTCACCACCACGATCCGGGACGAGGAGCGGCCCAGGACGTCGGCGGTGGCGAGCGCCAACGCCCTCGGTTCGCGGAACTTTCGGCGCTCTGCTTCATCAAGCCAGGCGCTCAGCAGCCCCATCGGCTCCGACGGCGGGGCCGCGAACTCGGGAAAGGCGATCTCCACGGCTCCGGTGAGAGATTCCGACCTGGTGTTGCTCATGTTTTTCTCCGTGTGACGGACCGTAGGGCGGCGGCCGGGTGCTGGGTGATCACAGATGCAGCGTCCCCTCGATCACGACGACGCCGTCACCGCCCACCTCGACCGAAGTGACGTGGTCGCCGGCGCCCTCGACGAGCGCGCGCATCGGCGACGGCCGGCCCATCTCGACGCCCTGGGTGATCTCGATGCGCTGCCCGTAGTCGACAAGCCCGCGCCGGGCGAGGTGGATGGCGATGGGTCCGGCCGCCGAACCGGTGGCTGCGTCCTCGACCACGCCGTACGCGGGCGAGAACATCCGGTTGCGCCATTGCGTCCCCGACCCGGCGAAAACATTGGCCGCCATGTCGGGGAACTGCGCGAGGGCACGGTGGTCGGGGGTGAGGGCGGAAAGCTCTTCGACGCTGTCCAGGCAGACGAGGACGTGACGCGGGCCGTTGCGGTAGACCTCCACCGGCAGCGCGGGATTCGGCACGCCCAGCGCGGCCAGCAGTTCGCCGGCCTGCTCGAACGGCTCCCATTCCGGTACCGGCTGCTGCATCCAGGCAGCGGTCACCACGCCGTCCTTGCGCACCAGCTCGAAAGGAATGACGCCCATGGCGGTCTCCAGCTTCAGCTGGTCCGCCGAGGTGCGGTTGCCGAGCGCGATGGCGGTGCCCAGGAGCGGATGGCCCGCAAACGGGAGCTCGTTGACGGGCGTGAAGATCCTTATGTGCGCGTCGCCGCCCTGCTCGGGGCGGAGCACGAAGGTGGTCTCCGAGAGGTGCAGCTCGGCCGCGACACGTTGCATCTGCTCGGCGGAGAGGCCGTCACCCTCCAGGAATACGGCCACCGGGTTACCGTGCAGCGGCCGGGTGGCGAAGGCGTCGACGACAACGTAGGAATGCACATTCTTCTCCGGCTGGTCTCTGGTCATGGGCCGAGCAGGTCCGTCACGGCGGCGGCGACGATGCGCGGACCGTCCTGGGTAAGCACCGATTCGGCGTGGAACTGCATGGACGCGAAGCGCGGGCCGCGCAGCGCGTGCACCTCACCGGTGAGGGCGTCCCGGCTCACCTCCACCACGCCGATGCCCTCGACATCAACCTTGTCCTCGGCGCTCCGGGCGGCGAACGTGTTGTAGAAGCCGACCCGTTCACGGCGGCCGAAGAGGTCGATCTCCTTCTGGACGCCCTGGTTGGGGACGTTCAGTCGGCGCACTGCGAAGCCCAGTCCCAGGCTGAGCACCTGGTGGCTGAGGCAGACGGCGATGAACGGGGTGTCCCGGTCCAGCAGGGTGCGAATCGCCATGTGCAGGTGCTGGATCTTGGGGTGGCCGCGGTCGACCGGGTTGCCGGGACCCGGCCCCATGACGACGAGGTCGTGGCCGTCGAGGGCGTACTCCTCATCGAAGCGCCGCACCGTCACCTCCAGCCCCATGGACCTGAGTTGGTGGTCAATCATGGAGGTGAAGGTGTCCTCGGCGTCGACAACCAGCACCCTGCGGCCGGCCAGACCCGGCAGCGGCGCCGCGCGGTCGTCGGGGTCCCGGAGCCAGAAGTCCGAGAGTGGTTCGTTGCGCCGCTCCAGTGCCGCTCGTACGCCCGGATGGCCGGCGAAGCGTTCGCCACTGCCGGACTCCAGGGCGGCGACCAGCCCGGCCACCTTGGCTCGCGTCTCGGCGGCCTCCCCGGCCGGATCCGAGTGGCGTACCAGGGTGGCCCCTACGCCGATGCTCAGCCGGCCCGTGCTGTCGATGTCCGCGGTGCGGATGAGGATCGCGGAGTCCAGAGCGCGGCCGCCGTGCTCGTCCCGCCCGATGAGCCCGGCGATCCCGCTGTAGTAGCCGCGCCCGTTCGGCTCGTACGTCTCGATGACACGGCAGGCGCTCTCCAGTGGCGAGCCGGTCACGGTCGGCGCGAACATGGTCTCGCGCAGGATGTCGCGCGCGTCGCGGGTGGTGTGCCCCTCGATGAAGTACTCGGTGTGCGCCAGCCGCGCCATCTCCTTGAGATACGGGCCGATGACCCGCCCGCCCGACTCGCAGATCCGGGCCATCATCTTCAGTTCCTCGTCGACGACCATGTACAGCTCGTCGGTCTCCTTGGAGTCGGCGAGGAAAGCCATGACGTCCGGCAGGTTGGGGCCGGCCTGCGGGTAGCGGTACGTACCGCTGATGGGGTTCATCACAGCCCTGCCTTCGGCGAGGCTGATGTGCCGCTCGGGCGAAGCGCCGACAAAGGTGCGCTCGCCGGTATGGATGAGGAAGGTCCAGTACGCACCCACCTCCCGCTCCAGCAGCCGCGCGAAGAAGGACAGCGCGCTATCCGGTCCGTAGTCCGTGATGTCCGCGACGAAGGAGCGTTTGATGACGAAGTTCGCGCCCTCGCCGGTGCCGATCACGTCGTTGACGACCGTGCGGACGATCTCCTGGTAGGCGTCGTCTGCGACGTCGAAGTGCTCACCGCTCAGCACCGTAGGCACCTGCGGCAGACGGTGCAGCACCTCGGCGAGGGGCAGTCGCCGCTGGCCGGTGACGCTCAGCGCGAGCAGTGGGGCGCCGTCGTCGGGTACCGCGTATCCGCGCTCCCTGACCTGCCGGTACGGGACGACGACGAGGACTTCGTGGTGTGCGCCGGTGGGCCGCCCAGGCCCGTCGGGCAGGGAGATGTCGGCGAGCGTCTCGTGCGTCGACACGTCGCCGACGAGTAGGTCCACGGTGTCCGTGCCCGCGGCCTCGGGCCGGTACAGCAGGGCGAAGGGGCCCGGTCGGTCCGCCAGGACGCGGCCGAGCAGGTCGTCGGCTGCCGGCGGCGGAGTGGTCCGGCGCCGGGTCACGCGAACACCTCCTTCGCCGTGACGACGGCGGCGCAGCGTTCGGCCGCGTAGCTGATGGCCAGGCGGTGGTAGTGCTCGTTGAAGTCGGCAACGGCGTCGGCGACGAAGAACGGCTGGATATCGTTGGTGAAGGCTTCAACGGCGGTCATCAGGACCCCGACGTGCGCATAGACACCGCACAAGATCAGCTGGTCGCGGCCCGCCTCGCGCATCCGGTCGAGGAGCGGGGAGTTGAAGAAGGCGCTGTAGCGCCACTTGGTCAGCGTCCAGTCGCCTTCGGTGGGCGCCAGTTCGTCGACCACCGCGCGGTCGGCCGGCTCCGGGCGCATGCCGGGCCCCCAGAAGTCCTTCAGCAGACCGCGCTGCTGTGCGGTCATGCCGCCGGGCTGGGCGGTATAGGCCACCGGGACTCCGGCGGCGGCGCAGCGGTCGCGCAGTGCGGCGGCGTTCCGCACCAGTTGCTCGCGTACGTCCGCCGCGAAGGGAGCGAGGAAATAGCGCTGCATGTCGTGGACGAGCAGGACCGCGCGGTCCGGGTCCGGGGACCATTGGGCGGTGTTGGGGGGCAAGTCGCCCGCGGTCGGTAACACGTAGGACTCGATAGGGGGTATGCCGGACATGGCTTCGCCTTCCTGTGCCTGCATCAGGGCTCGGACGCGCCCGGAATCACGCGGACCAGGCGGAGACCACCGAAACGGCCTGCCGCGGGTTGAGCCTCGGGTCGCAGAACGTCGTGTACTTGTCGCCGACGTGGTCCAGATCGGCCTCGCAGGAGACGCACTCGGTGACGTCGTTCGGGGTGGTCTCCAGGTGCAGACCGCCGCATACACCGCCGGCCGCCCGCACCGCCTGCTGGAACAGCACGACTTCGCGCGAGACGGTCTCCACGTGCCGGGTCTTGTTCCCGTCCGGCGCCGCGACGGTGTTGCCGTGCATCGGGTCGGTCAGCCAGATGACCGGGTGGCCCGCCGCGCGTACGGCTTCCACCAGCAGGGGCAGCCGCTCCGCGACGCGGCCGACGCCCATCCGGGCGATGAGAGTGAGCCGTCCCGGCTCCCGGTCGGGGTCGAGCCGCTCACACAGGGCCAGCAGCTCCGCGGGCTCCATCGAGGGACCCACCTTGCAGGCCACCGGGTTGTCCACCTGGGCGAGCAGCGCCACATGGGCACCGTCCAGTTGGCGGGTGCGCTCGCCGATCCAGGGCCAGTGCGTGGAGCCGAGGAACAGCCTGCCCCGCTCGTCGGTACGGAGCATGGGGAGCTCGTAGGCGAGCAGCAAGGCCTCGTGGCTGGTCCACACCAGCGGCCCGATGGGATCCTGGCCGGCCGCCCGGCGACGCCAGCCCAGATACTCCATGATGTCGTCGGCGGCCATGTAGCCCGTCAGGATGCGCAGCGGGTCGGGGCGCCTGGCTTCCGGATCAGGTTCGATCCCGTTCACCATGTGCCCGCGGTACGTGGGGATTTCGACGCCGCCCACAGTCTCCGTGGGGCTGGAGCGGGGCTTGGCGAGCTGGCCCGCGATGCGCCCCACACGAATGACGGGCTTGTGCGCCTCCATGCGCAGTGCACCGGCGAGCACATCGAGGAGCGCCGCCTTACGCGAGATGTCCTGGGGTGTGCACTCACCCGGGTCCTCGGCACAGTCACCGGCCTGGATCACCATGGCCTCGCCCGCGGCCACCCGGGCCAGGGAGCCACGCAGCACGCGCAGATCGGCTGCCTGAACGAGCGCGGGTCTGCCTGCAAGCGCCTCCCCCACGCGGTCCACCTGCGGCAAGTCGGTCCATTCGGGCTGCTGCAAGGCGTCACAGCTACGGATATCACGTAAGACTTCGTCCACAGGAGTCTCCAATGAGGCGGTGAGGCTGCCGGTCAGGTGGGTATGCCTTCGCGCTTGATCTCCGGAACAGGAATGCTGAGCGCACGGAGCTGCTCGAAGGGGTTCATGAACTCCCGGTTTTGCTTGATCTTCCCATTATCCAGTTCGAACGAATGCAGGAAGTGGTTCTGGTAGTAGCCCTCGGGGTATCCGGCGAAGCGGATCTTGCCGCGGCCGTCGCACTCCACCCAGTAACGGTTCGGGTCCTGGGTCTCGAAGACCTGGATGTTGTACCACTCCCAGTCGGGGAAGCATTTCAGCGACCACACCGCATGCTCCGCGAGCCGGTCGCGGCCGTTGATGACGATCGGGGAGCCGGTGTCGGTAGTCCACAGACCACCGCTGCCGTCCTCGGTGAACAGGGTGTGACGCTGGAGCCGGTCCTGCCCCTTGGTGGCCATGTATCGCTCCACCGTCGCCCGGTTGATCCGGCGCAGTTCAACTTCGTCGGTAAAACCCCGGGATTCCACGGATTCGGACATTCCTGTCCTCCAAAACGGTGAGATGCGAAAGGGAATTCAGGCCCGTGGAACGCGCCGGACAGACGGGTCCGGCGCGTGATCGCACGGCGCCATGGCCACAAGTCTTGCCGGTCGGCGCGAGCTCTACAAGAAATCGCGCGTCAGATCGAAGTCAGAATTTGTCATGCCGGGCGAAGTCTTCGCAGGCAACTCAATGTATGTTAAATCAATGTCAATTGCCCGGTAAATCGGCGACAGATGCCGTGCAATTACTCATCGGCAATGCAAACGTTGTCCAACAGGCGGCCGGCGACGTCCACAGCGGCCAGGCGGCGCACCTGGTCCGGGCGGGCCTCCCCGCCCGGATGCACGCCGGATCGGCAGAGGTTCAGGCACGCCCGAGCTGGAATCCGACTCCGCGCACCGTGATGATCCACTCGCTGGAGCCGAGCTTGTGGCGCAGGCTGCTGACATGGGTGTCGACGGTCCGCCGCGACCAGACGTCCCCCCAGACCTGCTGCATGATCCGGTTGCGCGGGACGACGGCGTCAGGATGCGACGCGAGGAGGTGGAGCAGATCGAACTCCTTGCGGGTCACCTCGATCTGCCTGCCGTCAAGGCTGACTTGGCGCGCGGCCGTGTCGATGCTCAGCGCGCCGTGCGAAATAACCCGGGTCGCCGGGTGCTGCACCTGGACGCGGCGCATGACCGCATCCATCCGGGCCAGCAACTCCCGGAACCCGTAAGGCTTCACGAGGTAGTCGTCCGCGCCGGCCTGGAGTCCGAGCACCCGGTCCAGCTCGGTCCCCCTGGAGGTGACGGCGATGACCGGAACGGAACCGGCGGAGCGCACCCGGCGGCAGACCTCAAGGCCGTCGAGGTCCGGTAGTTCGAGATCCAGCAGCAGCAGGTCGAAGTCATCCAGGACGCGTAACGCGGCCATCCCGGAGTCCACCCGCTCGACATGGTGACTGTGCCGCTGCAGACCCCGCACCAGGAGTTCAGCGTCCTCGGTGTCACTCTCCACCACGAGCACCCGCCAGGCAGCGGACGGCTGGAGTCCCCCCGTCTGCCCTGAGACCCGGGGTGGCACCTCCGTCGGGTCCGGCCGCCCCACACCGGGTTGAGCTGACCGGTGAGAACCCGTCAGGTCTGAGTGAAACACAGTCTCCCCCTCGAACAGTCCACTCGACAAGATCAGGACCTACGGAGAGCACACACGCATGAACTTGACGCCATGGCCCGAGGTCGAGCCCATGGCATGCACACGGGGTGAACACCACGTGCGACGCGCCAGTCTTCCCCGCATTATGCTCAGGGCATCATAACAAACCGCTTGCGCCGTTTGCTGAGTCGCATTGACCGGAGTGGACCTGCACGCCGAAGCGCTCCAGAGTTGAATCCCAGTGAAAACGCCTTTCATACACCAAAGAGATAATTGGGCCCCGCGGCGTGCGCCTGCAACCCCACCCCCCGGTGGACTCCCTGAATTAACAGACCGTAGCGCTGCTTTCTGTGCGCTTCGTCACAGCAGTCTTACGGTAAGTGTCCGTCAGGCGACGGCTGGCCGACCGTCCTCGCTGACAGGTGCCGCCGCATGCGGCTACGCGCCGAGGCCCTGGCCCCTACGGTGCGCGTCGAGATCCATCACCAAGTGGGGCGGGTGGCAGAGCGCCACCCGCCCGACCTCGCCACGCCGGCCCGGTTCCTCACCCACGCCATCTGGCTCCGAACCTCATCGGTCGCACACGGTCCTAGCCGAAGAGGCTCTTGATGCGCTCGGGCGCCTCGTTCCTGCCCCATTCCAGGGCACGCTGCATGAGCTCGGGCGTGGCCTCAAAGCACCGGTTGTCCGAAGCTCCCAGCTCGAACGGCGCGGGCAGGACCTCGGTCTCCCGGACCCGGGCGAGGATCTCCTGAGCGGCCTGACCGGACGGCACCGTGCCGGCCTCGACCTGTTGGCAGAGCTCCCGGGTGAAGGTCAGGAGTTGGCTGATGTCCCGGCC
This sequence comes from Streptomyces tubercidicus, assembly GCF_027497495.1. Classification (GTDB taxonomy): domain Bacteria; phylum Actinomycetota; class Actinomycetes; order Streptomycetales; family Streptomycetaceae; genus Streptomyces; species Streptomyces tubercidicus. The sequence continues at coordinate 5,811,464 of NZ_CP114205.1, read as the reverse complement.
GGCGGGGGCCGCGAGTCCCGGGGTCTCGGACTTCTCCAGGTCGCGTAGCACCTGGTCGTCGCGGTTCTCCAAGAAGGCACGGTAGGCCCGCTCCAACGTCATCGTGGGCATGATGCTGGTCGCCTTCCACACCCGGGAGACTGCGTTCCACAGTTCGTAGTCGCGGAAGCCGACGAAGGAGCTGTAGACCAGATCGTCATGGACGTCGTACAGCCCCTGTTGGAGGCTGTCGATGTAAGCGAACCGCTCGGTGGACCAGTCACCGTCCCGGGACGCCTCGATCAAGCGCCAGGCCAGCGAGTTGACGACCTCGAACGTATTGGTCAGGCCGCGCGAGTAGAGCGCATCGATGAATCCCGCCGCGTGCGCGGTCAGACAGTAGCGCTCGCCGACCGTCCGCGTCGCGGAGTACTGCAACCGCCCGGTGCCGACCCACGGGCGGACCGCCCTGGCATCGGTGAACTGCTCCGCAATCTGCGGGAACCGCGCCAGGAATGCTTCGAACTCCTCCTGAGGGGACTGGTCGGACTTGGGGAAAACCCGTTCGTCCACTGTCAGCCCCACACTGCACAGCGTGCTGAGCGCGCCCTCGTGGTTGTCGAACGGGATCACCCAGAGCCAACCGCCCTCGAATACGTGGTGCAGGGTGCCGTTGTGCCAGGGGCTGGGCTGCTTGTGTGCAGCGGCCGCCTCGGCGTCATCGAAGGGCGTGACGCCGACCATGTGCGTGAAGAGGGTGCGCGAGTGGTGCCGCGCCCGGGTCGGCTCCTCGCGCAGGCCGAACTTCTCCGCCACCGGCGAGCGGAATCCGCTGCCGTCCACCAGGTACTCGGCGTGGAACTCCTCTCCCCGATCCGACCGGAGCACGACCCCGTCCGCGCCGGCGTCGATGTCCTGGATGCGGGTGGCCAGACGCCCCTCCGCGCCGTAGCTGACAGCCAAGTTGAACAGGTAGGCGTCGGTGTCCTGGCGGAACAGGTGGCTCTCGGTGCGCTGCCACTCGGGAATCACCAACTGGTTGATCTGCTCCGGGTCCTGGGGCTTGCCTTCTCGGTGGTAGACGAACCCGAAATTCTGCTTGCGTCCGGACATCGGGGAGATCTTGTCCTGGATGCCGCGGAAGCTGGCGAGCGGGGCGATCTCGGGAACCTGATAGCGCTCAGCGATGACCTTGGTCATGGTCGAGGTGTACGGGATGGTGGACTCGCCCACGGCGAAGCGCGGGTGCACACCCGCGTCGATCACCAAGACTTTCACGCCGTTGCGGGCGAGCACCGCCGCCAGCGTCCCGCCTGCCATGCCCGCGCCGAGGATGGCGACGTCGTAGCGCTTGTCGTCCCGCAGTTCGTTATCCATCGTGTTCACAGTTCACCTTTCGGAGAGGTACAGCCGGGAGGCGCGGCCTCGGGGTAGGTCCTACTGGTGGGCGACCGGGTCCTTGCCGCCGCTGGTGGTGGTGGTGGTGTCCTGTGCCGACAGGACCCGGAGTTTGCGCATCTCTTCCTCCGCGGTGTGCTCGACCCGGTTCATGGAGATACGCAGCAGAGGCGGCGCCATCAGAGAGGTGAGCACCGCGACGAGCACGACGATGGAGTACATCTCCACGGTCAGCAGGCCGAGTCGGACCCCGATCATGGCGATGATCACTTCGATCACGCCCCGGGCGTTCATGCCGGCACCCAGGGCCAGCGACTCCCACCGGCTCATCCGGCTGAACAGCCCCCCGACGAAGGCGCCGAGGAACTTCCCGAAGACCGCGACGCCGAACACCGCGAGGCCCCACAGCGCGATACGCGGGTCGGCCAGGGCGCTGAGATCCATCCGCAATCCCGCGGTGGCGAAGAACAGCGGTGCCAGGACGGCCATCACTGTGGTGTTCAGCGGTGACAGCGCCGTCGTGTCGATGTCCTTGGACGACCCGATGAGGACGCCGCACAGGAAGGCCCCGAACACCGCCTCCAGTCCCAGCGCGTGGGTGCCTGCCGCCGACAGGAGCATGAGGACGACCGCCGTCATGACGGGCAGGCCGGGGACGCCGCAGCGGGCGGCCGCACGCATGGCCGTACGCACCACCAGCCGGCCGACCGTCAGCGTGCAGATCAGGAGAATCGCCATGTGGCCGAGCGCGAGTGTCACCTCGCCGGTGTGCAGACCGGTGGTGGCCATGGCACCGATCAGTGAGACCAGCAGCCACCCGACCGCGTCGTCAATCGTGCCCGCCACCAGGATCATCTGACCCACGTTCCGGTGGATCAGCTTCATGTCCAACAGCGTCCTGGCAATCACCGGGATCGCGCTGACGCACATCGCCACCCCGACGAAGAGCGCGAAGACCGTGGCGTCGGCGCCCTCCGCGCGCAGTTCGCCGGGGAGCATGAACCCCAGCCCGACGCCGAGCACCAGCGGCAGGACCAGACCCGCGGCGCTCACCACCGCGGCTCGCGAGCCCTGGCGGCGCACCAGCCTGAGGTCCACGTGCATGCCTGTGAAACCGACCAGCAGGATGACGCCGAGCTGGCCCAGCGCGTCCAGCAGATGCATCTGAGCCGCGTCCTGCGGGAACAGCCAGTGCGCCACGCCCGGGGCCACCTGGGTCAGCAGTGACGGCCCCAGGATCACCCCCGCGGCCAGCTCTCCCACGATGGACGGCATGCCGAGGCGCCGCGCCACTTGCCCCAGCAGCATCGCCGCCGCCAGCAGTACGCCGGCCTGGAGCAGAAGGATCATCAACGCGTGGTTCGGGATCGGAGCAACCACTGCGGTCGCCGATGTCATGAGGAACTCCTCTGCCGCGTACAGCTCGCGGGTGGTCGATGGCAGCAAGGCGTCTGGCGGTGCCGGCACGCTGTTCCGGGGCCGGCACGGGCGTCGTCACACCGCTGCCTGGAGTGAGCCCATCTCGCCGCGGAAAAAGACGAGTGGCTGCTGGCTCTGCTCCGGCACACCCAGTTCGACCACCTCGCCGACGAAGACGGTGTGGTCACCGACCTCGGAAGTGTTCACCAGGCGGCAGGAGAGGAAGGCCAGGGCGTCATTGAGCACGGGGACCCCCGTCACCGACGGGCGGTGCGCCACATCCCGCACCACAGCCGTAGCCCGGCCGGCGAACGCCCAGGCCAGCGGCTCCTGTTGGGCGGCCAGGAAGTTCACGGCATATACGCCTGAGTCCTCCACCACCGCGCGCAGCCGCGATTCGCTGTGCAGGCAGAACAGCACCAGCGGCGGATCAAGGGAGACCGACGTGAACGAGTTGACCGTGGTCCCCGCAGCCTGTTCGCCGCGTCCGCTGGTGATCACCGTCACGCCGGTCACGAAGTGGCCGCACGCACGGCGGAGCAGCTTCGCGTCGACCGGCCCGGCCTGGTTGAGTTCCTGACTGTCTGACGGCATCGGAGTCACATGCATGCACCTCTTGAATCGGAGAAGGCGAATCACGCATCCCTCGGCGGGAGTTACGCACAAGTCGATGCGGGGCGGAGTACGCGGGCTCAACCACAGCCGACGCTGCTCTGCGCAGCGAGGGGGCGGTCTCATCGGCTTCTGTCGCCGGAGGTACTGGGTTCAGCCGCGTGGTGGGCGTGCCTCGGGCCCGCCCGGCCGGTCCGGGGCCGGAAGATGTGTCGTACGCCGAAGGCCGCTGACAGCACGCCGAACCCTGACCTAAAGCATCTTCGGTACCAGCGTCCGGTTCAACCCACGGCATTTCAGGCCCTGGTCAGATCTTCGCAGGAACTTTCAGACACGCGTCAATTGAGCTCGGTGCGGATTGCGTGCAGCAAGCTCAGAGCCCACGTCCGCACAGACATCCGGGCCGTACCAGCCGAGGGTTGCTCCTTCACCCGGCTGACCTGCGAAAATGGGCCCCTGCCCAGGAGAAACACCTGCTCAGAGGCGGAATGGCGGACGAGTCGGCCTATACGCCGGGTTTTGTCACCCCCGGTCCTTGCGGGCCGAGGGGAGACGGCCATCCATCTAGGGCTGTCGTTGCCGGCAGCCTCGTGCGGTCTACCCGCGGACTCGGGCGGGCAGCCCTCGGTCGTCCGCGCAGGGGCATCAGCCGATGCCCCCTCTTGACCTTGCTCCGGGTGGGGTTTACCTAGCCCTCCGAGTCACCTCGGAGGCTGGTGGTCTCTTACACCACCGTTTCACCCTTACCGGAGGCCAAAGCCTCCGGCGGTTTGCTTTCTGTGGCACTGTCCCGCGGGTCACCCCGGGTGGGCGTTACCCACCACCCTGCCCTGTGGAGCCCGGACGTTCCTCGGGAGGATCGTGAGATCCCCACGCGGCCGTCCGGCCGGCTCGTCCGCCGTGCCGACCATGCTACCCGTAGGGGGCACCCGCCCCGGCCAGGCCCGTCCCGGCGGTACGTCCTTGACCTTGTCGCAGCGGCAACGTTTCTACTGAGCACATGAGAATCGGTGAGCTTGCAGGTCTGATCGGGATCAGCACCCGTGCCGTGCGCCACTACCACCATCTCGGGCTGCTGCCCGAGCCGGAGCGCCGTGCGAACGGCTACCGGGACTACGGGCTGCGGGACGCGGTCGCGCTCGCGCGGGTGCGCCGGCTGACGGAGCTGGGGCTCGGGCTGGACGAGGTGCGGGACGTTCTCGCCGACGACGCCGGGCGCGAGCTGCACGAGGTGCTGGACGAGCTGGACGCGGATCTGGCGCGTCAGGAGGAGGAGCTCCGGGCGCGGCGGGCCCGGCTGGCCGCGGTGCGGCGGCAGGCCGAGGAGCACGGCGGGCTGCCCGCCGAGGGCCCCGTGTCGGACGAACTGGCGGCGCTCTTCGCGGAGATGGCGCGTACCTCGGCCACCCGGCCGGGCCCGGAGCCCGCCGTGGCGTCGAAGGAGCGGGAGGTGCTGGCCCTGCTGGAGTCGATGGGGGGCGAGGAGGGGAACAAGCGGATGGTCGCGATGCTCGGCGAGATGGCTGCGGCACCGGGGGCGATGGAGCGGACGTACGAGGTATACGGGTTGCTCGATGCGCTGGTGGACGCCACGGCGGACGATCCGCGCGTGGAAGCGGCGGCGCGGGCGCTCGCCGACTGCATTCCGGACTCGGTGATCGGGCAGGTCGGCGGGGAGGACTGGGAGCGGGCGGCCGGTCCGGGTGCGGAGACGGACGGCGGCTTCCTGGCGGCGTACTACGCGCACTTCGCGCCCGCGCAGGCCGGTGCCGTGCGCCGGGCGATCCAGCTGGTCGCGGAGCGTGCGCGATGAGCCGGGCCGCGGCGGTGCGCCGGCTGGCCGCCCATGAGGGGCGGTGGCTGAGGAGTCTGGGCTGGTGGGTGGCGCGGCGGCGGATCGGGGTGGCGCCGGGTGAGCGGGCCCTGGGGTATGCGGGGGCGCAGGCGGCGCTCGTCTACGGGCTGGCGTTCGTGTGTGGGGTGGAGACGGTCGGGCTCGGCGTGCTGCTCGCCGGTAAGGCGGTGGTGCACGAGGTGATGCTGTTCATCGATGGGTACACCGTGCTGACGGTGCTGGGGCTGCAGGCGGCGGCGGTCACCCGGCCGCATGTGCTGGGGGCCGAGGTGCTGCGGCTGCGGGACGGCGCGCGCCGGGAGATTCGGATACCGCTGGAGCGGATCGCCTCGGTCCGCTACGACCTCCGGTTCGGCAAGGAGCAGCGGAAGGGCGGCGGCGAGGGCAGCGGCGACGGCAGCGGCGTGACCGAGCTGCCGGTCGCGGGGCAGACCTCGGTCACCGTCGAACTGTCCGAACCCGTGGTGGCCGTCCGGCTGTTGGGGCGGCGGGAGACGGTCCGTACGGTGCGGTTCCACTGCGATGAGGCGCGGGAAGCGGTGGCGGCCATACGGGCCGGGATGGCGGCGCGGGGCGGGGCGGCTGAGGCGGGCGGGGGTGCCGGGGACGAGCGGGACGCCGGAAGCGGCCACGCCCCCGGAAACGGCCGGACCCCCGGAAACGAGCACGGCACCGGAAGCAGCCGCGCCCCGAAAACAGCGAGTCTCCCGCTCAGGCAGGTGTGAAGCGGACCGCGTGATGGCCCGGTTCGGCCTCGGTGAGGCGGACGGGGATGCGGTGGCCGAGGGGGAGGGCGGGGCCTTCCGGGGTGGTTTCGACGGTGCCGATGACGGCCGGGTCGTAGAGGTGGACGGTGCCGTGGGTGGGGTCCTTCTCCTGGATCTCGACGACCAGGGCCTCGAAGATCTCGCCGACCCGGTCGCGCAGCAGCGCCGCCTCGACGAGGTCGACACAGGCCCGCTCCACCTGGTTGGCGCGCTGGGTGCCCAGCTCCATCTCACGGGGCAGCGCGGGCAGCGCCGTACGGACCCACTCGGGCGGTGCGGCACCGGCCGAGGCCGCCAGGCACAGCTCGGAGGAGTAGCGGTCGACCAGGCGGCGCAGCGGTGCGGTGGCATGCGTGTACGGGGCGGCGACGGCGGCGTGCAGGGCCTCGGAGGGGGCCGGTGGGGTGCCGTCGAAGGTGGTGTAGCCGGCGCCGCGCAGCAGGGCGGTGCACTCCTGGAGAAAGGCCGCGTGGGTGGCGCGGCGCGGGTCCAGGGTGCGGATCAGCGCCGCGTACGAGGTGTGGTGGGGCCAGTCGACGCCGAGCGCGCGGGCGGTCAGCCGGAGCCGGGCGACCGATCCGTCCGGGGCGGAGGGCAGCGTACGGAGGATGCCGGTGCCGGAGGCCAGCATCAGCTCGGCCGCGGCCATGCCGGTGAGCAGGGAGATCTGCGCGTTCCAGGCGTAGGCGGGGAGCGGGGCGCGGTATTCGAGGGTGTAGCGGCCGTTCTGCTCGACGATCTCCTGCTCGGGGACGTTCAGGGATATCGCGCCCCGGGCGACCTCCCGCTCCTCCCGCAGCCGGCCGATCTCGCGCAGCAGGGCGAGCGGTTCCTCGGCCGTCTCGTCGTCGAGAACCCGCTGGACGCCCGGGTAATCCAGCTTGGCCCGCGAGCGGACCAGGGCGCGGCGTACGGAGACGCCGGTCAGGGCGCCGTCCCCGTCCAGATCGAGCTGCCACAGGACGGCCGGGCGGTCCCGGTCGGGCAGCAGGCTGGCGGCGCCCTCGCTCAGCACGTACGGGTGCAGCGGGACCCGCTCGTCGGGGAAGTAGAGGGTGGTGACGCGTTGGTGCGCCTCGGCGTCCAGGGCGCCGCCCGGGGTCACGAAGGAGGCGGCGTCGGCGATGGCGTAGTGGACGCGGTAGCCGCCGCGGGCCTTCGACCCGCGCGGTGCCGGGCGGCGGGAGAGGAACATCGCCTGGTCCAGGTCGAGCGAGCCGGGCGGGTCGAGCGTGAAGAGGGGGAGGTCGGTGGCGTCCTCCAGGGTGTGTTCGGTCGCCACGGCGCCGTTTGCGGCCGGGATCCGCGGGGCGCGGGCCGCGCTCTCCGCCTCGGCCTGTGCCGTGGGCGGGAAGTGGTCCGGGATCTCCAGCTTGCCGCGCAGCTCATGCAGCGCGACACGCAGCGGGGCCTCGGCTGCGTCGGTCACATGCATATGGAGACGGGGCATGACACCGAGCGTATGGCGGGCGGCCGCTCCCGGCGCGCCGTGCGGTGGCGCCGCCGCGGGCCCCGGGCGCCGCGCGCGGTCTTCGCCCGGCCGCGGCAGGCCATACGCTTTCCCGGGGCCGCATCCCCGCCCGTATCGCCGTGAAGGAGAAACACTGTGCTCGTGCTGTTGCCGCCGTCCGAAGGGAAGGCCACCGCGGAGGCCGGGGCGCCGCTGGACACCGGTGCGCTGTCACTGCCGGGGCTGACCGCGGCGCGGGAGACGGTGCTGGCGGAGCTGGTCGAGCTGTGCGCGGCGGATGAGACCAAGGCCCAGGAGGTGCTCGGGCTCAGCGACGGCCTCAGGGGCGAGATCGCCAAGAACGCGGGGCTGCGGACGGCGGGGACCCGCCCGGCCGGGGAGATCTACACCGGGGTGCTCTACGACGCGCTCGGCCTGGCGTCGCTGGACGCGGCGGCGCGGCGGCGGGCCGAGCGGTCGCTGCTGGTGTTCTCGGGGCTGTGGGGCGCGGTGCGGATCGGCGACCGGATTCCGTCGTACCGCTGCTCGATGGGGGTGAAGCTGCCGGGGCTCGGCGCGCTGGGCGCGTACTGGCGGGCGCCGATGGCCGAGGTGCTGCCGGAGGCCGCCGGGGACGGGCTGGTGCTCGATCTGCGCTCGGCGGCGTATGCGACGGCGTGGAAGCCCAAGGGCGAGGTGGCCGGGCGGACCGCGACGGTGCGGGTGCTGCAATCGAAGATCGTGGCCGGTGTGGAGAAGCGGACGGTGGTCAGCCACTTCAACAAGGCGACGAAGGGGCGGCTGGTGCGGGATCTGCTGTCGGCGGGGCTCGATCCGGCGGGTCCGGAGGAGCTGGTGGCGGCGCTGCGGGAGCTGGGGTACGCGGTGGAGGCCGAGGCGCCCGCGAAGGGCGGCAAGGCGTGGGCGGTGGATGTGATTGTCACGGAGCTGTAGCGGGGCACCCCCCTGTTGCGGCATGTGCAACGCCCGTTGCGGAGCGTGGGCGCCTGGGCGCACCATGGGCGGCGTGACGCGCGCCGCCTCCTCCCCCGGGGCCCCTTCCGTCCTCGGGCTCGTCCCCGTCATCCCGGTCGTCGTGCTGCACGACGCCGATGACGCCGTACCGCTCGCCCGTGCGCTCGTCGCCGGCGGGCTGCCCGCGATGGAGGTGACCCTGCGGACGCCCGCGGCGCTCGACGCGATCCGGGCCGTCGCCGAGGAGGTCCCCGAAGCGGTGGTCGGCGCGGGCACCCTGCTCAGCCCCGAGCAGGTGGAGGACGCCCTCGTGGCCGGCGCCCGCTTCCTGGTGAGTCCCGGCTGGTCGCCGCGGCTGCTGGGCGCGATGAAGGACTCCGGGGTGCCGTTTCTGCCGGGGGTCTCGACGGCCTCGGAGGTGGTGACCCTGCTGGAGGAGGGCGTCACCGAGATGAAGTTCTTCCCGGCGGAGGCGGCGGGCGGCACGCCGTATCTGCACTCGCTGGCCTCGCCCCTCCCCCAGGCCCGTTTCTGCCCGACCGGCGGGATCGGCCTGGAGTCGGCGCCGTCCTATCTGGCGCTGCCCAATGTCGGGTGCGTCGGCGGCACCTGGATGCTGCCGGCCGACGCGCTGGCCGCGAAGGACTGGGGGCGGGTGCGCCAACTCGCCCAGGGGGCGGCGGCGTTGGCGGCCTGACGGCGGTACGTACGGGGACGGGCCCGGTGCCTCGGTCGTCCGAGGTGCCGGGCCCGTGTGCGTACGGCGGTCATCCGGCGGCGGACGGGGGCGCCGCCCCTGCCGCCGGTATCGGGGACGCCCCGCTACCGCAGATGCGACGTGTCGTTCAACAACCGCACCGACGCATTGCCGTCCGAGAAGTACGCGACCGCCGAGAGCGAGGCCGCGGACAGCTCCATCCGGAACAGCGACTCCGGCGGGGCGCCCAGCGCCAGCCGGACCAGCGTCTTGACCGGGGTCACATGCGTGACCAGCAGCACCGTCTTGCCCGCGTACCGCGCCAGCAGCTTGTCGCGGGCGACGGCGACCCGGCGGGCGACCGCCGCGAAGGACTCACCGCCTCCGGTGGGCGCCACCCGGGCGGAGCCGAGCCAGGCGTCGAGGTCCTCGGGGAAGCGCTCGCGCACCTCGGCGAAGGTCAGCCCCTCCCATGCCCCGAAGTCGGTCTCGCGCAGCCCCTCCTCGATCCGGACTTCCAGACCGAGCCGGGCCGCGACCGCCTCGGCGGTCTCCCGGCAGCGCCGCAGCGGTGAGCTGACGACGGCCTGGATCGTGCCCCGGGCGGCGAGCGCGGTGGCGGCCGCCTCGGCCTGCCGGCGTCCGGCGGCGGACAGCTCGGGGTCGGTGCCGCCGCTGCCGGAGAACCGCTTCTCGGGCGTCAGCGCGGTCTCGCCGTGCCGCAGCAGGACGAGGGTCGCGGGCGGGCCGAGGTCGGGGGCGCCCCAGCCGGCCGCCGGGGCACCGGGGGCCGCGTCCGCCGCCTCCGCCGTCTCGGCGGCGTCGTCGGCGGCACGGGCGGCGGCGCTGCGGGCGGGGGTGGCGGTGGTCGCGAGCGCCGCTCTGGAGTCGCGCGGCTCCCACTGCTTGCCTGTCTTGCCCGCGTCCATCGCCTCGTTGGCGAGCCGGTCGGCGTGCTTGTTCTGCGCGCGGGGGATCCACTCGTACGTCACCCGGCCGGCCGGGAAGACCGATCTGGCCTCGGCGGCCAGCGGTTTCATGTCCGGGTGCTTGATCTGCCAGCGCCCGGACATCTGCTCGACGACCAGTTTGGAGTCCATCCGCACCCGCACGCTCGCCTCCGGATCCAGGGCGTGCGCCGCCCGCAGACCGGCCACCAGCCCCTTGTACTCGGCGACGTTGTTGGTCGCGGTGCCGATGAACTCGGCGGCCTCGGCGAGCGCCTCGCCGGACTCCGGGTCGAGGACGACCGCACCGTAACCGGCCGGCCCCGGATTGCCCCGGGAGCCGCCGTCCGCCTCGACGATCAGCGTGCGGGCCACGGCGGCCTACAGACCCGAGTCGGGGGTGCGGACCAGGATGCGGGTGCAGTTCTCGCAGCGCAGGACGGCGTCGGCGGCGGCCGCGCGCACGTCGTTGACCTCGGTGATGTTCAGCTCCAGACGGCAGCCCTCGCAGCGGCGCTGGTAGAGGCGGGCCGCGCCGACGCCGCCCTCCTTGGCGCGGATCTTGTCGTAGAGCTTGAGCAGATCGGCCGGGATGTCGGCGACGGTCAGCTCACGCTCCTTGGCGACCGTCGCCCGCTCGGCGTCGATCTCGGAGTGGGCGGCGTCCCGGCGCGTGGTGGCGTCGTCGACCTTGGCCTGGATGGCCTCGACCCGGGCGGTGAGCTCGGTGACCCGCTCCTGGGCGGCCTCCCGGCGCTCCATGACCTCCAGGACGACGTCCTCCAGGTCGCCCTGGCGCTTGGCCAGGGAGGCCAGTTCGCGCTGGAGGCTCTCCAGGTCCTTGGGGGAGGTGACGGCACCGGAGTCCAGGCGCTTCTGGTCGCGGGCGGCGCGCTGGCGCACCTGGTCCACGTCCTGCTCGGCCTTGGTCTGCTCGCGGCTGGTGTCGCTCTCCTCGGTCTGCGCGGCGACGAGCAGGTCGCGCTGCTGGATGAGGTCGGCCTCCAGGGTCTGCAGCTCGGCCAGCTCGGGGAGGTTGTTGCGCCGGTGGGCGAGCTGGGTGAGCCTCACGTCCAGGGACTGGACGTCGAGGAGGCGGATCTGGTCGGCGGGCGCGGCGTTCAGCGTGGGGCTCCTGTGGTGTGCGTCGGGGTGACGGGTGGGGTGGACGCCGCGTGGGCGGTCCAGGGATCGGTGACCGTACGGGAGACATGCGTGCGCAGGCCCCAGTCGTGCCGCTCGGAGACCGCGTCGAGCTGGGCTGCGGCCTGCTCGCACCACGGCCATTCGGTGGCCCAGTGGGCGGCGTCGAGCAGCGCCAGCGGGCTCTTCTGGGTGGCCTCGGAGGCCGGGTGGTGACGCAGATCGGCAGTGAGGAACGCATCCACACCGGCCGCCCGTACGTCATCGAAGAGGCTGTCGCCGGAGCCGCCGGAGACGGCGAGGGTCCGGATCTCACGGTCCGGGTCACCGGCCGCCCGGATGCCCTGCGCGGTGGCGGGCAGCCGCTCGGCGGCGTGGGCGGCGAGCTCGGCCAGCGTCATCGGATGCGCCAGCTCACAGATCCGGCCCAGGCCGCGGCGGCCCGCCGGATCGCTCGGGTCCGGGACCAGCGGGCCGGTGATGCGCAGGTCCAGGGCGCCGGCCAGGGCGTCGGAGACACCGGGGTCGGCGGTGTCGGCGTTGGTGTGCGCGACATGCAGGGCGATGTCGTGCTTGATGAGGGTGTGCACCACCTTGCCCTTGAAGGTGGCGGCCGCGACCGTCGTCGTACCGCGCAGATAGAGCGGATGGTGGGTGACGAGCAGGTCGGCGCCGAGCGTCACCGCCTCGTCGACGATCTCCTGGACCGGGTCGACGGCGAACAGCACACGGCGGACCTCAGCATCGGGGTCTCCGCAGACCGTGCCGACGGCGTCCCACCCTTCGGCCCGCTCGGGGGGCCAGAGGGCGTCGAGCGCGGTGAGGACTTCAGACAGTACGGGCACGGAGGGAAGGTTACCTCCCGGCTGTGACATGGCGTCGGGTCCTCCACCCCTCTCCCTCTGCCGCCTCCCCCTCACGCTCCCCCTTAGGCGAGCGCGGGAACGGACGGCCCGGTGCCGCTCCTGTCGGACGCACCGGCCCGGGGCGGCCGGGGCCCTGGAACTCCGGAGCACAATCGCGCCACCCGGCACCGGCGAACCGGACAACTGCCACCCTTATACGTGAAGTGCCACAACTTTCAGCGTTCGGCCGGAAGTACGAAAACTACCTTCGGTTGCCGACTGGAGGTGACCACTCGATGACGATCTGTGCCACTGAGGACACCATGGCGCCGGCCGGCCCGTATGGCGGGCGCCTGACGATCGCCGCCGACGGCTCGTACGCCGCCCGGCTCGCCCGGCACGACGACGCCGCCGGAAGCTGGTTTCCGGAGCGCTGGACACTGAGCGGCCCCGAGCCGTACGCCGTGCCGCTGCCGGGCACCCAGCCCGAGGAGCCGGACAGCTCGGTGCTGCCGCTCACGGACGGACGGGTGCTGATCCTGCGCCGGGTCGCCGACCGTTTCGCCGTCTCCCTGCTCTACCCGGCGGGCCCCGGAACGAGCCACCTCATGGTGGGCACCGTGGCGGCCCCCCGGCTGATCCTGCTGCCGCCCGCCCCGGGCGGGACCCTCGCGTACGCGCTCGCGCCCGGGGCGGACCACACCACGCTGTGGCTGGTGCACGGCGGGACCGGCGGACCCGAGCGGGTCACCCGGATCCCGGGGCGCTGCACGGGCGGCGTGTGGCTGGACCGCGTCGGCCGACTGCTGGCGCTGGACCGGGAGTTGGACGGCCGGACCAAGACCGTGGTGGTCGACCTGGAACGGGGCGGCGAAACCGGTCCGCTGCTGCAGATCACCGAGGAGAGCAACGACCGGCTGCTACTGGCCGATCCGGACAGCGGGCTGCTGCTCGTGCACTCGGACGCCCCGGGGCACGGCCGGCTGGGCTGGGACGTACTGGGCAGCAGCCTCCCGGTGCGCTTCCCGGAGTGCCTGCGGCCCACCGAAGGGACGATCACGCCGTTCGCGGTGCAACCAGGGCAGATGCTGGCGCCGGAGAGCTGTGCGGTGGCGTTCCGGATGGCCTCGGCACGCGGCACCTGGCTGGGCGTCTGGCGGCCCTCCGGGCGGCAGTTGCGGCAGTACCCGGCTCCGGAGGGCTGGCTGACGGGGACCGGCCTGTGGACGGCGGGCGGCGAACTGCTGCTGCCGTACGCGACGGAGGCGGCGCCGTGCGGGGTGGCGCGGATGGCGGTGGCGGGGGAGCCGGTGGGGCGGGTGGGGTCGCCACGGCCGGTGGAGCCGGTGCGACTGCCGGGGCCAGTGGAGCCCGCGGAACCGGTGGGGTCCGTGACGCCCGTGGAGGCCGTGGAGCCCGTGAGTCCCCCGGAGACCTCGCCCCCCAGGGGCGCTACCGAGAAGGGCGCGGAAATTGTCCAGGATGCAGTGGATTCCGACAACCGCTCCACAGCATCTGCACAACCTCAGGCCATGGACGCGGAACCGCCGTGTATCCCCGGACATCCCCAAACGTGCAGGCCAGTTCCCTTGCAAGAGGCACCTCTGGCGGCCCGGCAGACCCGGTGGAGCGTGATTTCCGGCCCCGTTAGAATTTCGGGCGGGGGCTGCGCAGCCGGTTGACCGGCCACCGGCAGTGCCGCTCGGGAGCAGCCGTGGCGGTCGTCGGGCGAGGTCCCGACGCGTACAGCTGTAAGCGAACTGACGGAGTGACTCTCTTCATGTCCGAAGCCCGAACCGACACGACCCAGGCGCGCCCGCAGGAGGCATCCGCCCAGGCCGCCGAGGCCGCAAGCTCCGGCAGGCACCGTGGCCCCGCCGCCGCGGAGGAGTCCGGCTCCACCCCTCATGGCCGGCACCGCCGGGACAAGCAGACGCAGGACGCGTAGCACCGGTCCGGGGCGCCCGGACCGCCGGACGGCATCACGGCCGTGACCACCGCACCGCTGGACGGCGGGCGGAGGTCACGGCCGTTGTGCTGGCCACGACTGTGGTGCGTGGCCAGTGGTGCGTGCTGACGGCCGTGGTGCGTGGTCCGCCCCGTCAGTCGTGCTTGAGGCCCAGCACCTCGGGCGCCGCGAAGGTCTCCTCCGGCGGACGCTGTGCGTAATACGGCGTCAGCAGATCATCGAGTTCCTGGAAGCTGAAGACATCCTTCGCGGTGTCGAACTTGGCGGCGATCCGCGGGCGTTCGGCGATGGCGACCATGCCGCCGTGGACGACCAGCAGCTGGCCGTTGACCCGGGCCGCGGCCGGTGAGGCGAGATAGCCGACGAGCGGTGCGACGTGCTCGGGCGCGAGGGCGTCGAGCCGGCCGTCCGCGGCGTCCTGGCCCCCCTGCTGCGCAGGGATGGACGCGAAGACGTCCTCGGTCATACGGGTGCGGGCGCGGGGGCAGATCGCATTGGCGGTCACCCCGTATTTGCCGAGCGCCAGCGCCGTGGAGGTCGTCAGGCCGACGATGCCGCCCTTGGCCGCCGCGTAATTGGGCTGGCCCGCCGAGCCCGCGAGGAACGATTCGGAGGAGGTGTTGACGATCCGTCCGTGGACCGGGCCGCCGGCCGCCTTGGAGCGCTCGCGCCAGTGGGCCGCGGCGAAGCGGGTGGTGTTGAAGTGGCCTTTGAGGTGCACGCGGATGACCGAGTCCCACTCGTCCTCGGTCATCGAGAACACCATCCGGTCGCGGAGAATGCCCGCGTTGTTGACCAGGATGTCGAGCTGCCCGTAGGTCTCGACCGCCAGCCGCACCAGCGCACGGGCCTGCGCGTGGTCGGCGACATCACCGACGTGGGAGACGGCGCTGCCGCCCGCCGCACGGATCTCGGCGACGACGTCCTCGGCGGGCGCCGCGGAGGCCGAGCCCGAACCGTCGCGGCCCGGCTGCCCGTAGTCGTTGACGATGATCTGTGCGCCGAGACGGGCGAGTTCGAGGGCCTCGGCGCGGCCCAGACCGCGCCCGGCGCCGGTGACGATCGCGGTCAGGCCCTCCAGTGGCTGTGCCATTCCTGTCCTCTCCAGTGGTCGCGGCACGCGGTGCGGTGCGGTGCGCTGCGAGGGATGAACGGTGGGGTCAGATCTCTATGCAGGTGCGCAGCGCGGTGCCGGAGCGCATCTGGTCGAGCGCGTCATTGATCTCGGCCAGCTGGACGCGATGGGTGATCAGACCTTCGAGGTCGATCCGGCCCGCCCGCCACAGGGCGATGGCCCGCTCGTAGGAGCGCAGCACATCCGCGCCGCCGTACAGGGACGGCAGGATCCGCTTCTCGTCAAAGAAGAGCTCGAACATATTGACCTGGAACGTGTCGTCCATGGCCCCCGCGCCGACCACACACAGGGTGCCGCCGCGCCGGGTCATCTCGTAGGCGGTGCGGGCGGTGGCGGACTTGCCGACCACCTCGAAGACATAGTCGAAGCCCTCCCCCGCGGTGATCCGCGCCTTGGCGTCGGCGAACTCCTCCGGCGCTACGGCCTCGGTCGCGCCGAAGCGCAGCGCGGCCTCCCGGCGGGCGGGCACCGGGTCGACGGCGACGATCTGGGCGGCACCGCACGCCTTCGCGCCCTGGATGACGGAGATGCCGACACCGCCGCATCCGATGACCGCCACCGAGGAAGCGGCCTCCACCCGGGCGGTGTTGAGGGCGGCGCCCAGTCCTGTGGTGACACCGCAGCCGATCAGCGCGGCGATCTCGTACGGGACGTCATCCGGGATCGGGACCGCGCAGTTGGCGGCGACCACGACCTCCTCGGCAAAGGTGCCGGTACCGGCGAAGCCGAAGACATCCCCGCCGGAGCGCCGGAAGTTGGGCGTCCCGGCGTTCATGAATCCGGCCAGGCAGAGATGGGTCTGGCCGCGCCGGCACGACGGACAGCTGCCGCAGGCGGGCAGCCAGCACATCAGGACGCGGTCCCCCTGGGCGAGTCCGGTGACGCCGTCGCCCACGTCGAGGATCTCACCGGCACCCTCGTGACCTGGAACGAACGGCGCGGGCTGCGGCAGTACCCCGTTCATCGCCGAGAGGTCGGAGTGGCACAGCCCGGTCGCCCGGATGCGGATTCTGACCTTGCCGGGGCCAAAGCCCACCGTCTCGATGTCGTCGAGGACTTCGAGCTTGTCCTGCCCTGTCTCGTGCTGTACGGCTGCGCGCATGTCACGGCTCCTCTCGTACGGGCGGGGGTCCGGGCCCGGTCCGGACCGGCTGGGCGTGCCTTACGGGGCATTCGGCCGGGGCCGGCCGGGGCGTGCGATAGGGATCAGCGGATCAGCTGTGCTCCACCACGGTGTCCGCCAGCACCGGCGCCTCGTCCCGGTCGGCCGCGGTGACCGATACCAGGACCCGGCCGGGCTCCCGCCACAGGCGGATCCGCAGCGTCTCCCCTGGGAAGACCACACCGGCGAAGCGGGTCGTGTAGGACCGCACCCGTGCGACATCCCCGCCGAGCACCGTGTCGACGACGGCCTTGAGCGTGACCCCGTACGTGCACAGCCCGTGCAGGATCGGCCGGTCGAACCCGGCGAGCTTGGCGAACCCGGGGTCGGCATGCAGCGGATTCCAGTCGCCGGAGAGGCGGTAGAGCAGCGCCTGGTCCGGGCGGAGGGGGCGTTCGGTGCTCAGATCGGGGGCGCGGTCGGGCAGTTCGAGGCGGGCGGAGGGGCCGCGCTCGCCGCCGAAGCCGCCCTCCCCGCGGACGAAGATCTGGGTGTCGCAGGTCCACAGGGGCCCGTCGTCGTCGGCTACTTCGGAGCGCAGCACGATGACCGCGGCCTTGCCCTTGTCGTAAACGGCGGGCACGGAGGAGGTCTGGGTGGCACGGCCGCGTACCGGGAGGGCGCGGTGCACGGTGACGGTCTGGCCGCCGTGCAGGACCGCGGCGAGGTCGACATCGATGCCGGGTGCGGAGAGCCCGCCGGCGAGCGCCATGCCCCCGCCCGCCACGGTGGCGAAGCTGGGCAGCACGTGCAGTGCGCTCTCCAGGGTGTAGCGCAGTTCGTCCGGGTCGGTAACGGGGTGGGGCTTCTCCGGGGTGGCCGCACCGGCGCCGATGCCGAGGTGGTAGAGCTGGACGTCCTTGTGGTCCCAGGCGAGTTCGGTGGTCCGCGGCTCGGCGGAGGTGGCCTTGGCGGCGTCGATGGGCATGGGGCTGCTTGCTCCTTCACCACGAGGGGAAGACCCCGGCCCGGCCGTCCGCACCGTCGCCCGAGCCGGGGTCGTATCTGGTCGGCGCGGCCGCGCTCCGACAGCGCACAGGGCACACTTCTAGAACGCGTTCTAGCCGATGGCTCTCATGTATAGCCGATCCGTCCGGCACCCGGAAGCCCTCTGACGGATTGTCAGAAATGGTCCCGCGAACGGCGGAGAACCTCCCGGGGGCGGGCCGCCTGCGCCCTGCGCGGCGCGCACCGCTCCCGCGTCGCCCACCCCCCCCTTCGCGCGAACCGTGACATTTGTCAGAAGGGATCATCAACATTCGCCTCTACCGCGGCTCGGTCACGCTCCGTAACGTCGAAGACCAGCAGACGAAAGGCGGGGTGAGCATGGCAGGGACGACAAGGCCCGGCGTCACGGCGGAAAGGGCGAGCGGTGCCGCGGCGGTGGGGTTCTCCGGGGTGACACGGAGTTATGGCGCGGTGCGGGCCGTGGACGGACTGGATCTGGAACTCGCGACGGGCGGGACGGTGGCACTGCTCGGGCGGAACGGCGCGGGGAAATCCACCACCCTCAACATGCTGCTGGGGCTGCTCCAGCCCAGCTCGGGGACGGTCCGGCTGTTCGGCGACACCCCGGAGTCCGCGGTGCGCGCGGGCCGGGTGGGCGCCATGCTGCAGGACGGCAAGGCCATCCCGCGGGTCACCGTCCGCGAACTGATCACCTTCGTCGCCGCGACCTACCCGCGCCCCATGGACGTCACCGAGGCCCTGGAACTGGCGGGCCTCGACGGGTTCGGCGGGCGGCGGGTGGACCGGCTCTCCGGCGGGCAGGCCCAGCGGGTCCGCTTCGCGGTGGCGCTGGCCGGCAACCCCGAGCTGCTGGTGCTCGACGAGCCGACCGCGGCGCTGGACGTCGAGGCGCGCCGCGCCTTCTGGCGCTCGATGCGGGCCTACGCCCGCCGTGGCCACACCATCCTGTTCTCCACCCACTACCTGGAGGAGGCGGACGAGCACGCCGACCGGATCGTCGTGATCGACCGCGGCCGGGTGGTCGCCGACGGGAGCGGCGAGGAGATCAAGCGACGGACCGGCGGCTCACGGGTCTCCTTCGACCTCGCGGGCGCACCCACCGGGCCGCTGTCCGGGCTGCCCGGCGTGCGCACCGTGGAGGTGCGCGGCGACCGCGCACTGCTGCGGACGACGGACTCCGATGCGACGGTCCTGGCCCTGGCCGACCTCGGCCACGTCCGCGGACTGCAGGTCACCCCCACCAGCCTGGAGGACGCGTTCCTCGCGCTCACCTCCACCGAAGCCACCCCCGTTGCCCCGGCACCCACGGCGGGCGCCCGGTCCGCGAAGGAGACCGTGTGATGCTCGACTACCTCCGTCTCGAAGTCCGCCGCACCCTCCGCGACCGGGGCTTTGTCATCTTCGGTATCGGGATGCCGGTGCTGATGTATCTCCTGATGACCAACATCGGCGCGGGGCCGGGCGGCGCCGACCCGGAGTGGAAGATCACGTCGATGGTCGGCATGGCCGCGTACGGCGCGCTGGGCGCGGCGATCGGCACCGGCACCGGCGTCGCCGAGGACAAGCAGCTGGGCTGGCTGCGCCAGCTGCGCATCACCCCGCTGAGCCCGCTGCGGGTGGTGGTGGGCCGCGGGCTGACCGGCTCGGTGACGGTGCTGCCGGCCCTCGTCGCCGTACTCCTGGTGGGCGCGCTGGTGAACGGCGTCCGGCTGCCGGCCTGGCAGTGGGCCGCGCTGGTCGGGCTGCTGTGGATAGGCACCGCGCCCTTCACCCTGCTCGGCCTGGGCAACGGGTACCGCCTGTCCGCGCAGTCCACCGGCGTGGTCAATACGGGCTGCATGCTGCTGCTGTCGATCATCGGCGGTCTGTGGTTCCCGGCCGAGCTGTTCCCCGGCTGGCTGCGCTCACTGTCCCTGTGGACGCCCGGCAACCGCTTCGCCGAGCTGGGCCGGAGCGTCACCCACGACAGCGCACCGGGCCTGGGATCGGTAGCGGTGCTGGCCCTCTGGCTGGCACTCTTCGGCGGATACGCGGTGTACGCGTACCGTCGGGCGGCACGCACGGTGTGACCGACGATGGCGCAAGCCTGGAAAGCGACAGTGCAGCACATGGAACAACGGACCGTGAGCGAGAAAAACCCCGGCGGCACGGACGGCGCCGAGGGCTCCTGTCGGCGCGAGCGGCGGGGCGGGAAGCGGGACAGCGCGCCGGGCAAGTACGCCTTCCTGCCCTGGCTGCTGATGGGCCTGGGCGCCTTCTCCAACATCATCCAGGGCAAGACGGGCCATCCCTGGCTGGCCGGTCTCGGGCTGCTCGTCTTCAACTCCCTCTACATCAGCGTCGTCTGGACCTCCTTCAACCCGCGGCTGCGTGACTCCCGCCGCCCCCTGTACGCCCTGGGCGTCCTGACCGTCGTCACCTTCGCCATCGCGATCGGGTTCGGCGACAACTGGTTCCTGTTCTTCCCGCTGCTGTCGCTGGCCTCCGGCACGGTCCGCGCGCTGCGCGGCAAGAAGCTCGCCCTCTGGCTGATCTCGCTCAGCGGCGCGGCCGGATATCTGACCGGCCTGCACGACAGCGACCCCCGGGGCGCATTCGGCATCGGATACGGCACCTTCCTGTCCGGCATGGTGACCGCCACGGTCCTGAGCCTGTTCGACACCATCCAGGAGCTGAACACCACCCGCCAGGAACTGGCCCGCAGCGCCGTCGAGAAGGAACGGCTGCGCTTCTCCCGCGATCTGCACGACCTGCTGGGGCACACCCTGTCCGTGGTGGTCGTCAAGGCCGAGGCGATCCGCCGGCTCACACCCCGCAATCCGGACGCGGCACTCGCCCAGGCAGCCGATATAGAAGCGGTCGGCCGACAGGCGCTGACCGAGATCCGCGAGGCGGTCACCGGCTACCGCGAGGGCAGTCTGACCACCGAACTGGACCGGGCCCGCTCCGTCCTGGAGGCGGCCGGCATCGAGCCCGTCGTACGACAGGCCGGGCCGCCGCTCCCCCCACAGGCCGGCGCACTGCTGGGCTGGGTGGTCCGCGAGGGCGTCACCAACACCATCCGCCACAGCCGCGCCACCCGTTGCGAGATCTCCGTACACGCCGACGAGGAACAGGTACGGCTGACCATCACCGACGACGGCCGCGGCCCGACGAGCCCCGGCACCACCGCGTCCCCCGGCCTGTCGTGGCTCCGGGAACGGGTGCCCGGCCTCGGCGGGGACGGGGGCGCGGGGCGGGAGACGGGTGGCGGGTACAAGGCGGACGGCGTGCCCGGTAGGGACGGCAGCCCGGAGACGGGCAGCGGCCCCCATACCGACAGCGCCCCGGGAACGTACGGCATACCCGGTACGGACGATGACACCAGCGGCCCGGCTCCCACGGACGGTACCGGCGACGCGGGCGGCCCGGCGCTGCCCGGCGGCACGGGGCCGGTGGGTGACACGGGGCCGGTGGGCGGCTCATGGCCGGTGGGTGGCACCGGGTTGAAGGGGCTGGCCGAGCGGCTGGCTGCGGCAGGCGGGACACTGCACAGTGGCGCGGACGGTCGGCGCGGCTTCCGGGTGTCGGCCGTGCTTCCGGTCGGCACGGGCGATATGGCGGATGCGGAGGAGTGGACCAGGTGATCAAGGTCCTGCTGGCGGAGGACCAGGGAATGATGCGGGGCGCGCTGGCGCTGCTGCTCGACCTGGAAGCGGACATGGAGGTCGTGGCACAGGTCGCGGCGGGCGACCGGATCGTCGCCGCGGCCCTCGACGCCCGCCCCGATATCGCCCTCCTGGACATCGAACTCCCCGGCCGCAGCGGGCTGGACGCCGCCGCCGATCTGCGCGCACAACTCCCGGCCTGCAAGGTGCTGATCCTGACGACCTTCGGCCGCCCCGGCTATCTGCGCCGCGCCATGGAGGCCGGAGCGTCCGGTTTCCTGGTGAAGGACGGCCCGGTGGAGGAGTTGGCGGCGACGATCCGCCGGGTGCTGGCCGGCGAGCGGGTCATAGACCCCGGCCTCGCCGCCGCGGCACTGAGCGCCGGCCCCAACCCGCTGACCCAGCGGGAGCGCGATGTCCTCACCGCCGCCGTGGACGGCGCCACCGTCGCCGATATCGCCCACCGTCTCCACCTCTCCCAGGCCACCGTCCGCAACTACCTCTCCGCGGCCATCGGCAAAACCGGCACCCGTAACCGCATGGAGGCGGTGCGGGCAGCGCGGCAGAACGGCTGGCTGTAGCGGGAGAGCGGCGGGCCGGGCCAAGGGCTGGGCGAGCCGGGACCAGGCGGAGCCGGCGCCGGGCGAGCCGGGGCGCGCACCGGGCCCCGCCCGGCCGCCCGGGTGTCAGCCGCGGGCGGAGGCCACCCGCCGACGGACGTCACCCCTGGGCCGCGTCCGCCCGTCGCTGTGGCAGCGCGACGATCATCAGCAGAATGCTGGCGAGCAGGACCGCCGAGCCGACCTGGAAGGCCAGCCCGTAGCCGTCCGCCAGGGCCTGGCGGCCGTCGCCCGCCTCGATCCGGGCCGCGGCAACGGTCGACAGGACCGACAGGCCCAGCGCGCCGCCCATTTGACGGGAGGTGTTCATCAGGCCGGAGACCAGGCCCTGGTCGGCAGGGTCGGCCCCGGAGGTCGCGATGGAGGCGATCGGCGTCGCGGTCAGGCCCGCGCCCAGCGCCATCAGGATGCCGGGGCCGAGGATCGTGCCGAGGTAGCTGCCGTCGACGTCCATCGCCCCCTGCCAGACCATGCCGCACGCCGAGATCACCGCACCGGTGATGGCCAGCGGCTTGGCGCCCAGACGGTTCATCAGCCGTGGCGCGATCTTGGAGCCCAGGACGATGGACAGCGAGTGCGGGATGAAGGAGAGCCCGGCTTCGAGCGGCCGGTAGCCCAGCACGTTCTGCACATAGAGGGACAGGAAGTACCACATGGAGAACATCGCGGCGCCGGCCAGGACCATCGCCCCGTTCGCCGAGGAGACCGAGCGCAGCCGGAAGAGCCCCAGCGGCATCAGCGGGGCCTTGGCGCGCGCCTCGACGACGAGGAACACCGCGATCACGACCAGCCCGGCGACCAGCGGCAACAGCGCGGACAGCGACGCCCAGCCGTCCGTCTCGGTCTGCACGATCCCGTAGGCCACCAGCCCGAGCCCGGCCGTCACCAGCAGCGCACCGGGCACATCGAGCCGCCGTACGGCACCCTGCCGGCTCTCGGTGAGCCACAGCACCGCACCGCCCAGCACCAGCGCCCCGATCGGCACATTTATCAGCAACACCCAGCGCCACGACAGGAATTCGGTGAGCGTCCCGCCCACCAGGCCGCCCGCCGCGCCACCGCCGGCGCCGACCGCTGTCCAGGTGGCGATGGCGCGGGTACGGGCCGGACCGGCCGGGAACGACGTGGTCAGGATGGTGAGGGTGGCGGGCGCGAGCACGGCCGCGCCGATGCCCTGGACAGTACGGGCCGCGATCAGCTGCCAGGGCTGCTGCGCCAGCCCGCCCCCCAGACTCGCGACCGTGAACAGCGCCAGCCCCAGGACGAAGATCCGCTTACGGCCGAAGATGTCGGCGGCCCGGCCACCGAGCAGCATGAAGCCCGCGAAGGTGATGACGTACGCGTTGACGATCCACTGCAGGCCCAGCTCGCTCAGCCCCAGACCGTTGCGCATGGCGGGCAGCGCCACATTCACCACGGAGACGTCCAGGACGACCAGGAACTGCCCGGAACAGACCAGCAGCATCACCAGCCAGGCCGGCGGGGCCGACCTCCGGCGCGCGGCTTTGGACAGGGTGGCGGGGGTGGCTATCGGGGGCATGCCGACCATGCTTGCATTCGTCGCTTGCGTCCCGCATCGGTATATCGCTGCATGAGCCACCTGACAGGAGACCTAGGCCGGAAGTCGCAGGGGGGGCCGGGGCGGAGGGTGGGGGCCTTACGGGGTGGGGGTGGCGGTCCCCTAGGGGTCGCCAGGGCCCCCACTGGGCCAACTACCCACTGGCGAGGGCAAGTTAACACAAGAAGCCGACTCGTCGAACGCACCGAGCCGACGCACCGAACAGGCTCGCCGAAACGCACTGAGCGGGCTCTCCGCACGCAGCCACCAGGCTCGCCGGCAGAGAACCGGTCACCGCACCGAACGGGCCCACGACCGGGAACCGACCACCGCAACCACCAGCCCCGCCACCCGGGCCCCGCCACCCGGGCCCCTCGCCGCGCCCGCCCCCGGCTCACCTCCGCAGCAACGTCACCACCGCCGCCCCGCCCAGGCCGATGTTGTGAGCCAGGCCCACCCTGGCGTCGGGAACCTGCCGCTCGCCCGCCGTGCCGCGTAGCTGCCAGACCAGCTCGGCCGCCTGGGCCAGGCCCGTCGCGCCCAGCGGGTGCCCCTTGGAGATCAGGCCGCCGGACGGGTTGACCACCCAGCGGCCGCCGTAGGTCGTGGCGCCGTCGGCGACCAGCTTCCCCGACTCCCCGTCCGCGCACATGCCCAGCGCCTCGTACGTCAGCAGCTCATTGACCGAGAAGCAGTCGTGCAGCTCGATGACGTCCACGTCCTCGATGCCGAGGCCGCCGGCCGCGTAGACCTGCCGGGCCGCCGCCCGGGACATCGGTTTGCCGACGACATCGATGCAGGAGCCGGACGCGAAGCTCTCCTCGGTGTCCGTCGTCATGGCCTGCGCGAGGATCTCCACCGCCCGGTCGGCCAGGCCGTGTTCCCGTACGAACCGCTCGGAGGCGATCACCGCAGCGGCCGCGCCGTCCGAGGTCGGCGAGCACTGCAACTTGGTCAGCGGCCGGTGGATGGTCTTGGCGGCGAGGATCTCGTCGACCGTGTAGACGTCCTGGAACTGGGCGTTCGGGTTGTGGGCGGAGTGCCGGTGGTTCTTGGCGCCGACGGCGGCGAGCTGTTCGGCGGTGGTGCCGTAGCGCTCCATGTGCTCACGGGCGGCGTTGCCGAAGATCTGGGCGGTGGGCGGGGTCATCTCGAAGCCGTGGGCGGCGGCCATCACTCCGTAGTGGCGGGCTACCGGCGAGGTGCTGAAGTCGCCGCCGTCCGCGCCACCGCCCAGCGCACCCCGCTTCATCTTTTCGAAGCCCAGTGCCAGCACACAGTCGTTGAGGCCGGACTGGACGAACTGGCGGGCCATCATCAGCGCGGTCGAGCCGGTCGCACAGTTGTTGTTGACGTTGTAGACGGGGATGCCGGTCAGGCCCAGTTCGTAGGCGGCGCGCTGGCCGGCCGTCGAGGTCTGGTAGCAGTAGCCCACCGGCAGCTGCTCGACCGCCTCGTAGCCGATCCCGGCGTCCGCGAGCGCCGCGCCGCCCGCCTCCTTCGCCATGTCCCAGTACTGCCACTCGCGGGTCTCGGGCTTCTCGAAGCGGGTCATCCCGACGCCGACGATGTACGCCTTGCCAGCCATACGTGTCCTCCTGGAGGTGGCCGAGTCCGGGGAGTCAGATGCGGGAAGTCAGATCTGGGGAGCCAGATCCGGGGAGTCAGATCCGGTACGTCAGTTCCGGGGAGTCAGATCAGGGGGCGGGGCTCCGGGTCGCGGGGCAGGCCGAGCAGCCGCTCCGCGACGACATTGAGCTGCACCTGGGTGGTGCCGCCGGCGATGGTCAGACAGCGCGACATCAGGAAGCCGTGCAGCGCCCGTTCGCCGGCCCCTTCGCGCACCGCACCGGACGGGCCGAGCAGTTCCAGCGCCAGCTCGGCGACCTTCTGCTGATGCGGGGTCTGCACCAGCTTGCGGATGCTGGCACCGGCGCCCGGCTCCAGCCCCGACACCTGCTGGAGCGTGGTGCGCAGCCCGATGCAGCCCAGCGCGTGCGCCTCGGCGGCCAGCGCGCCCACCCGCGCCCGCACCGATCCGTCCAGTACGGCGGCGCGGTCCAGCAGCGCCGCCAGTCCGGTGTCGAAGGTCAACTGGTCGGCCATGTGGACGCGTTCGTTGTCCAGGGTGGTGCGTGCCACCTTCCAGCCGTTGTCGACCTCACCGACCACCGCATCGGCCGGCAGCAGCACCTCATCGAAGTAGACCTCGTTGAAGAGCGACTCGCCGGTGATCTCCTTCAGCGGGCGGATGTCGATGCCCGGGGACTTCATGTCGACGAGGAAGAAGGTCAGCCCCTTGTGCTTGGGCGCGTCCGGGTCGGTGCGGGCCAGCAGGATGCCGTGGCTCGCCCCCTGCGCGGCCGAGGTCCACACCTTCTGGCCGTTGATCCGCCAGCCGCCGTCCGCCGTCCGCTCGGCGCGGGTGCGCAGGGCGGCCAGGTCCGAACCCGCCTCGGGCTCGGAAAACAGCTGGCACCACAGCAGATCGCCGCGCAGCGACGGCAGCAGATAGCGCTCCTGCTGCTCCGGGGTCCCATGGGCGATCAGCGAGGGGACGACCCAGGTGGCGATGCCCAGATCGCTGATCCGGACGTCGGCGGCCGCCAGCTCCTGCTGGATCGCGAGCTGTTGTACGGGGCCCGCGCCCAGCCCGTAGGGCGCGGGGAGGTGCGGTGCGGCATAGCCGGTGGGGGCCAGTGCGCGGCGTACGGCCGCGGGGTCGAGACCGCGGACGCCGTCGATGACCGTCCGGGCCCCGGCCCGGAATTCCGCGGCCTCGGCGGGGAGTTCGAGGTGCAATGCGCGCCGGGCGCCGTCGGCGGCGAGGCGGGCGGCCCGCAGCCGGTGGGTGTCGCCGCTGCCGAGCAGCTGGCGGGCGACGGTCGCCCGCCGCAGATGGAGATGGGCGTCGTGTTCCCAGGTGAAGCCGATGCCGCCGAGGATCTGGATGCAGTCCTTGGCGCAGCTGACGGCGGCGTCCAGGGCGGTCGCGGTGGCCAGCGCGGCGACCAGTCCGCGGACCGCGGGCGGTTCGTGCAGTGCGCGGGCCGCGTCCCAGACCAGGGCGGCGGCCTGCTCGCAGCGTATGAGCATGTCGGCGCAGAGGTGTTTGACCGCCTGGAACTGACCTATGGGGCGGCCGAACTGCTCGCGGACGGCGGCGTATTCGGTGGCGGTGCGCAGCGCCCAGGCGGCCGTGCCACAGCTCTCGGCGCCCCACAGCACCCCGGCCAGATCGCGGACCAGGTCACTGTCGACGGTGAGCCGCCGCTCGGCGGGCACCGCCACTCCGCGCGCGCTCACCTCGGCGGTCGGCCGGGTCGGATCGCCGCTCTCCTGCACGCGCACGCCCAGCGCCCCGGCGTCGACCGCGAGCCAGACTGTCTCCCCCGCCGGCCGCCCGCCGCCCGGCTCCGCCCCGTAGGGGCCGTCCGCTGCCTCCGCGGTTCCTTCCGCCTCCGAGGCGACCTCCGCGGCCAGCACGATCAGGTCCGCGTCGGCGCCGGCCAGGACCGGGGGCGCGGTGCCGTCCAGCACATATCCGCCGGGGCTCTCGACGGCGGTGAGCGAGCCGGTGCCGAGCGCCACGGCGCCGATGCGTGCGCCGGTGGCGAGGGCGCGTACGAGGTCGGGGGCGCCGCCGCGGTCCAGGAGGGCGGCGGCGAGGGTGGTGGGCAGATAGGGGCCGGGAAACGCGGCGCGGCCCAGCTCCTCCAGCACGACGGCGAGATCGAGCAGATCACCGCCGCCTCCGCCATCGGCCTCGGGCAGATGAAGCCCTAACAGGCCCTGAGCGGCGAGCTGGTCCCAGTACGCGGGCCGCCCGCCGCGCGCAGGCGCCGTATCGAGCAACTTCCGCACCGCTTCGGCCGGCATGACCCTCCCGACCCAGCCGCCCGCCGCCTCGGCCACGTCACGGTGCTCTGGTGTGATTCCGATGCCCATGCCGGGCAGATTAGAACACGTTTCATTGTGACGGAAGGTCAGTTGGGGGTCACTTCGCTTCGGACGCCGATGGCCCGCAGCCACGTCCAGCCCCGCCGTGCGACGCCCCCCGGCCCGGTGCGCGGCAGGAACGTCCGGTTCCCGCCAAGAACCACCGGGAACCAGCAGAAACCAGCGGGATTCCTTAGGGAACGGTTGAGCTGCGAACCGGAAACGGTCCGATGAATTCCGTCGCGGGAAGGAAATTCCCTCCCTCCTCCCTCACCCCTCGGTACCGCCCGCTCTCCCGTCCCCGAATTCGCCGCTTTCGGGCATCCCGGAAACCGCCGACGGCAAATCGGCGGGAACAGTCGGGGAACGGACCGGAACCCGGGCAGGAACCGACTGGAACGCCGGGCGGTCCCGCACGGGAAATGCGGACCGCCCTTCCGAGCGGGCCGTCCTTCCGAGCGCAACCGCCCTTCCGATATCCGAAAGGCGCGCACCGGGACACCCGCACACCACCGCCGCCGCCCCGTACGGCACGATGAGCCCCTGACCGCACCACAGGAGGAAGCCCATGCCCGCTCCCACGGCTCCGACCGCTCCGCAGCCGGAGATACTCGCCGCTTTTGAGGCGGCGAAGGGCTTCATGCCCGTGGACGAGGGTCTCGCCCTGTATGCGGCGGCGGCCGAGGCGGCGGCTCTCGGGCTGCCGCTGGTGGAGGTCGGCACCTACTGCGGCCGGTCCACGATCCTGCTCGCCGACGCCGCGCGCGCCGCCGGGGTTGTCGCGGTCACGGTCGACCACCACCGGGGCAGCGAGGAGCAGCAGCCCGGGTGGGAGTACCACGATCCGGCCGTCGTCGACCCCGAGGTCGGCCGGATGGACACCCTGCCCACCTTCCGCCGCACACTGCACGCCGCGGGCCTGGAGGAGCATGTGCTCGCCCTGGTGGGCCGGTCGCCGCAGGCCGCGGCCGTCTGGCAGGCCCCGGTGGGCCTGGTCTTCATCGACGGCGGGCACACCGACGAGCACGCCACCGCCGACTACGAGGGCTGGGCGCCGCACCTCGCGCCCAACGGGCTGCTGGTCATCCACGATGTCTTCGCGGACCCGGCGGACGGCGGCCAGGCCCCGTACCGCGTCTACCGCAGGGCCCTGGAGTCCGGCGCCTTCACCGAGATCTCCGCCCATCGGTCGCTGCACGTCCTGCGGCGCACCGGGCCCGGCATCTGAGCGGGCTACGATCGCGGACGTGTCGAACGGCAGTTCTCTCCCCCCGCACCGCCGCCTGCGCGGCACCCTCCTCGTCGTGCTGGCCGCCGTGCTGGCCGCCGGCCTCGGCGGCTGGCTGATCTGGCACTCCTCGCGCGGCGACTGCGGTCCGAGAGCCGGGCAGCCCGCACCGAGCGACCCGGCAGGGCACGCGACCGGGCCCGGCGGCAGCCACGCCCCGGGCAGCAAGGACTCCACGGGCCACGGTGCGCGCGACAGCCTCAAGGGCAAGGTCGTGGTGCTCGACCCCGGCCACAATCCGCACAACAACGAGCACGGCCGGCAGATCGCCCGGCAGGTGGACATCGGCAACGCCCGCAAGGAGTGCGACACCACCGGCACCGCCACCAACGACGGCTACGCCGAGGCGTCCTTCACCCTGGACCTCGCCCGCCGGGCCCGCACGCTCCTCCAGAAGGAGGGCGCCAAGGTCGTCCTCACCCAGGACGGCGACCGCCCCTACGGGCCCTGTGTGGACGAGCGCGCGGAGATCGGGAACAAGGCGCACGCCGATGCCGCGCTGTCCCTGCACGCCGATGGTTCGGGCGCCGGCAACCGCGGCTTCCATGTCATCCTGCCCGCCCGTGTGACCGCCGGACCGGCCGACACCGCCGCGATCGTCGGGCCCTCGCGCCAGTTGGGCGAGCGGCTGGCCGGCCGGTTCCGTACGGTCACCGGAAGTGCGGTGTCCAATTACATCGGCGACGGCACCGGGCTCGACAAGCGCTCCGATCTCGGCGGCCTCAACCTCTCCACGGTGCCGAAGGTGTTCATCGAGTGCGGCAATATGCGCGATGCGAAGGACGCCGCGCAATTGACCGATGCGCGGTGGCGGCAAAAGGCGGCCCACGGGATCACCGAGGGCATTACGGACTTCTTGTCGCACTGACCGGCTTCTTGACGCACCGACCGGACCATTGCACCGGCGCTCCGCAACCGACCCCGATACCGGATCCATGACGACGTACCGATAGCGCGCCGAAACGAACAGGACGGGCCGCCCGATTCGGCGATAGGTTCCCCTTTACGATGGGTGGCCACCGCCGTGCCTCGCACTGCGCGCACCGCGACAGCGACGACCGGACCCACGAAAACGACAAAGGACCCTTACGTGAACATCCGCTCCCTCACTCGAGGCGACGGCGTGGTGATCGGAGCAGCGGTGTTGCTGTTCATCGCCTCGTTCCTCCCTGCCGCCGGCAGCTCGGCCTGCTCCGGACCGCTCGCCAAGTACTGCGAGGCCCAGGGCAGCGTCAACGCCTGGGATTCGGTGGCCGCCCTGATGACCGTGTACGTGGCCGGGGTGATCGGCGCAGCGATCATCGTCGTCAGCCGTGCGCTGCCGCAGCCGCGCAAGGTCGCCGGTCTCGACCTCGGCCAGTTCGGTGTCGCCCTCACCGTGTTCACGGCATGGGCGGCGCTCTGGATCCTCATCGGCAGCCCGAGCGCCGGCGCCGGCCTGATCATCGGGCTGCTCGCCGCCCTGATCCTGGCCGGTGGCGCCATCGCCACACCGCTCCTCCCGCCCCTCAAGGTCGCCCTGATCGGCGCCCCGAAGCCGCAGGCCGCCGCCCCCTACGGGGCGGGCCCCAACCCGGGTTACGGCTACCCCGGCGCACAGCAGCAGGCGAGCCAGGGCTACGGCTACCCGGGCACCCAGCAGCAGCCGCAGGGCGGCCAGCCGCACGGCCAGCAGGCGCCCGCGGACGCCACGGGCGGCGGCCCGGCGGGCGCCACCGCGGCGGCCGGTGCCCCGGTGGAGTTCGCGCCGTTCTGGTTCGCGGTGCCCGTCGCGCGCCCGCTGTACGGCGAGGACGGTGCCCCGGCCCCGATCGCCGAACTGGCGCCCGGCACCTGGTACCTGGCAGTGGAGCAGCGCGGCCAGGCCCTGATCGCACAGACCCAGGACGGCCGGCGCGGTGTCCTGCAGGACACCACCGGTATCCAGCGCGGCTGACCCCGGACACACAGCGGTCCTTCCCGGCCCCTCGCCCCTCACGGGCGGGGGGCCGTTGCGCTGAGGGCGGCCCGGTCGTACAGTGCGCGGACATCAACGACTCCTGACGATCCGTCAGATGCAGGCGGATACGTCAGGCACAGACGCAGCCATCAGGCTCGATCCGTCCGCCGGAGAGGGGCGATCGCTATGCGACTCGGTCTGGCACTGGGCTACTGGGGCCGCGGCCCGGACCCCCGGCATCTCGAACTCGCCCGCGCGGCCGAGCGGCTGGGCTATGACTCGGTCTGGACGGCGGAGGCCTGGGGGTCGGACGCCTTCACCGCGCTCACCTGGATCGCCGCCCACACCTCCCGTATCAAACTGGGCACCGGCATCGCACAGATGGCGGCCCGCACCCCCACCGCCACCGCGATGCACGCCCTCACCCTCGACCACCTCTCCGGCGGCCGGCTGCTGCTGGGCCTGGGGCTGTCCGGACCGCAGGTCGTCGAGGGGTGGTACGGACGGCCGTTCCCCAAGAGCCCGCTGACCGCCACCCGCGAGTATGTGGACGTGATCCGCCAAGTGCTGCGCCGGGAAGGGCCGGTGGAGTCGGACGGGCTCTTCCACCCGCACCCCTACCGCGACACGGACGGCACCGGCCTCGGCAAGCCGCTCAAGCCCATCACCCACCCGCTGCGCGCCGGACTTCCCCTCCTGCTCGGCGCGGAGGGGCCCAAGAACATCGCCCAGACGACCCGGATCGCCGACGGCTGGCTGCCGCTGTACTGGTCGCCGCGGCGCACCGAGGTCTACCGGGCGTCGCTGTCACAGGCCCCGGAGGGCTTTCTGATCGCCCCGATGGCCCGCGCCATGGTCTGTGACGATGTCGCCGAGGGGCTGCTCCCGGTCAAGGCGATGCTTGGCTTCTACATCGGCGGGATGGGGCACGCCGCCAAGAACTTCCATGCCGATCTGATGGCCCGTATGGGCTACGAGGAGGAGGCCCGCCAAGTACAGCGACTCTTCCTCGAAGG
This sequence comes from Streptomyces tubercidicus, assembly GCF_027497495.1. Classification (GTDB taxonomy): domain Bacteria; phylum Actinomycetota; class Actinomycetes; order Streptomycetales; family Streptomycetaceae; genus Streptomyces; species Streptomyces tubercidicus. The sequence continues at coordinate 5,780,135 of NZ_CP114205.1, read as the reverse complement.
CCGCCGGCAGGAGGCGGTGCAGGCCGTACCGGACGCCTTCGCCGATGAGATCTCGCTGGTCGGCCCACGCGAACGGATCGCGGAACGGCTGGAGTTGTGGCGCTCGGGACCGGTCACCGACCTCCTGGTCACCGCCCCTGACCCGGACACCCTACGGGTACTGGCCGAGCTGAACTCCTGACGGCCGCAGGCGGGGCGGGCCCCCGTATGGGGCGAGCGGCCCCGCGTACGGCTCACCGGCTCACTGGAACGAGGCCCGCTCCAGCCACCGTTCGAGCAGCGCCCGTTCACCCAGCACCTCGACGCCGTCGCTGTCGGCGGGCAGCCTGCGGTAGACCACGCGGAGGAGATCGGTGAGCGGGCCGCGCAGCGCGACCGCCGCCTTTTCGTGGGCGCGGCGGTGGACGAGCCGGTCGCCGGTGAGGTCGAGGAGCCACTCCGCGTTCAGCTCGGGCGGGGTGTCGGTGGCGTGGAGGTGGATCGTACGGCCGGGCCCGAAGAGCTGCCCGCCGGGCTCCGCGAGGCGCGCCGTGAAAAGCGGCAGGGCGCACAACTGGAGCCACTCCTCCAGGCAGTCGGCGGCGACCTCGGGCGGGACGTCGAATGCGGCACCCGCGGTGAGTGCGGCGTCGGCACGGTGGATCACGGTCTCGTGGGTCATCCGGCGGGCCCAGAAACCCGTCCGCTGCACCGGCGACCAGGTCCATACCCCGGTGTCGGGGCCGGCCTCGCGCAGCGCCGCCACGGTCTGTTCCACCCCGGCCGCGAGCCAGGCGTCCAGCGCCGCCGCGTCGTTCCCCCCGGGCCCGTCGCCCTCGGGGACATCGGCCACGTCGACAGCCGTGGCGGACCGGGTGGCGACGATGGTGCCGGCCCAGCGGTGGGCGCCGCCCACATGCCGCGCGAGGTCGGCCAGCGTCCAGTCCGGGCAGGTGGGCACGGTCGCGGACAGATCGGCGTCGCGCAGAATCTCCCGGAACTTCGTGGTCTCTTCCAGGAGTTGGGCGCAGTAGGCGTCGTGACTGAGTGAGCCTTGGAGAGTCATGCGGCGCACAGTAGCCCGCGGTTCCCCGGCGCGGCCTTTTCTTTTTGCGCGGGCCGTAGGGGAGGTCCCGTACAGGGCCCGTACGGAACCTCCCGTACGGGCCCCCGAGCCCCCCGCCTACGCATACGCCTCCGCCTACCGGCAGCAGTCCGGGTCGAGCCCCGTCGGCAGATGTTCGCCCCCGAAGACCGTGGTGGTGGCCTCGTCGCCGCCCAGGGCGGCCACCGCGAGCAGCAGCGAACCGGCCGTCCAGGAGGTGCGTTCGCGTGGCCAGATCGCGTCGTCGTCGAAGACATAGCCGGTCCAGTACATACCGTCCTCGGCGCGGAGGTGCTGCATCCACTTGAGGATCTGTACTGCCCGCTCGGACTCCCCCATCGCCCACAGGGCGAGCGCCAGTTCCGCGCTCTCGCCGCCGGTCACCCAGGGGTTGGGCAGCACACAGCGCACGCCCAGACCGGGCACCACGAACTGCTCCCAGTCCGCGTCGATGCGCTCGCGGGCCTGGGCACCGCGGACCGCGCCGCCGAGGATCGGGTAGTACCAGTCCATGGAGTAGCGGGACTTGTCCAGGAACCGCTCGGGGTGGCTGCGTATCGCATGGCCGAGGCGGCCGACGGCCAGCTCCCAGTCGGGCTGCGGCTCCTCGCGCTGGTCGGCGAGCGCCAGCGCGCAGCGCAGCGCCTGGTAGATGGAGGACGAGCCGGTCAGCAGCGCGTCGTTGACGGGCGTGCCGTCGTCCTCGCGCTTCCAGCCGATCTCGCCGCCGGGCTGCTGGAGCTCCAGGACGTATTCGGTCGCGGCATGGACCGCGGGCCACATACGGTCGAGGAACGCCTCGTCGCCGGTGGACAGGAAGTGATGCCAGACGCCCACCGCGAGATAGGCGCAGAAGTTGGTCTCCCGGCCGCGGTCGGTGGGTGCCTCGGCGTCGCCGTCGTCATAGGCCGCGTACCAGGACCCGTCCGGGTTCTGGTGCCGCACCAGCCAGTCGTACGCGGCCTCGGCGCGCTCGTGTTCGCCGGCCGCGTCCAGGGCCATGGCGGCCTCGGTGTGGTCCCACGGATCGAGGTGGTGGCCCCGGAACCAGGGGATCGCGCCGTCCGTCCGCTGGGTGGCCAGGATGCCGGCCACCGTGCGGGCGGCCTGCTCGGCGGTGAGCACCCCCGGCAGGACGAGTCGTTCGGTACGCCCGGGGCTTGTCACTTGGCGGCCCCGGCGGAGGGCTTGGAGGCGGGCTTGGCGGACGCCTTGGAGGTGGGCTTGGCACCGGACTTGGCGGGGGCCTTGGAGGCGGTCCTCTTGGCGCCTTGTGCGGACTTCCGGGCCTTCGCGGGGGCCGCGGCGGCCGGCTCGGCGGCCCCGGCGGCGGACTCGTTCGCCTCGCCGGCGGACGCCTCGGCCACGGCCGGCTCGGCAGCGGCCGGCTCGGGCAGATGCGGCTTGGTGGCGTAGACGACGAAGCTCTTGCCGATGACGGGGTTCAGTGCCCGCTCGGCGAGCCGGGTGGCCAGCGGCTTCTTCATGATGTCCCAGACCAGCAGCTTGTGGTACGCCTGCACCGGCAGCGCCTTGTCGTTGTCCACCCCGAAGGCGCACTTCAGCCACCAGTAGGGGCTGTGCAGCCCGTGCGCGTGATGGGTGCCGTACGGCTCCAGACCGGCCTCCCGCATCTTGCCCAGCAGCTCGTCGCCGCGGTAGATGCGGATATGGCCGCCCTCGACCTCGTGATAGGCGTCGCTGAGCGCCCAGCAGACCTTCTCGGGCCCGTAACGGGGCACCGTGACCGCGATCCGGCCGCCGGGGCGCAGCACCCGGACCATCTCGGCCAGCACGCCCTTGTCGTCCGGTATGTGCTCCATCACCTCGGAGATGATCACGACATCGAAGCTGTCGTCAGGGAACGGCAGGTTCAGCGCATCGCCTTCCATGGCGGTGGCGGAGGCGCCCGCCGGGGCCTCCCCCGCCTCCTCCATCGCGGCGAACCACTTGGCGACCTCGCGGATCTCCTCGCCGTTCTGGTCGAGGGCGACGACCTGCGCGCCGCGCCGGTAACACTCGAAGGCATGCCGGCCGGCGCCGCACCCCAGGTCGAGCACACGGTCGCCCGGAGCGAGCGGGAAGCGGGAAAAGTCGACGGTCAGCACGGCGTTCAGCTTTCGTCCGGCGGTTGGTGGCGGTGGCGGTGGTGGCTGCGGAAGGAAGGGCGGGCCGGTCGGGCCGGTCGGGCCACTAGACGTGTCCGGCGGCGCTCGGCGCGGGCGCGGTGGCGACTCCGGACGCCGCCCCGGGGCGGGCACCGGCCCGGCCTCTCTGGAGGGCGATGGCCTGGCGGTAGCGATCGACGGTGCCCAGCGCGGCCTGACGCCAGGTGAAACGGGCCAGCACCCGCTCCCGTCCGGCCGCGCCGAGCCGTCGGCGCAGCGTCTCGTCGCCCAGGAGGCGCAGCAGTCCGGCCGCCAGCGCACCGGCGTCCCCCGGGGGCACCGCGAGACAGGTGTCGCCATCCGGGCCGGCGACCTCGGGGATGGCGCCGCCCGTAGTGGCCAGCAACGGCGTGCCGGTGGCCATCGCCTCGGCGGCGGGCAGCGAGAAGCCCTCGTACAGGGAGGGGACACAGGCGATCTGGGCGCTGCGCACCAGGTCGACGAGTTCGGGGTCGCTGATGCCCTTGACGAACTCGATGGCGCCGGACAGGCCGAGCCGTTCGATGGCGGCGGCGACCGGCCCGTCGTCGGCGCGCTTGCCGACCACCACCAGATGGGCGTCGGGCTGCTCGGTGCGTACCTTGGCGAGCGCCTCGACGAGGTGGATCAGCCCCTTGAGCGGGACATCCGCGCTGGAGGTGGTGACGATCCGGCCCGGCACTTCGGGCACCGAGGCATCTGGCGAGAACAGGTCGGTGTCGGCGCCGATATGGACCACATGGATCCGGCCGGGGGACACCCCCAGGTCGTCGACGATCTCCTGGCGGGAGGAGCCGGAGACGGTCAGCACGGACGGCAGCCGCCGGGCCACCCGCTTCTGCATCCGGGTGAAGCCGTACCAGCGGCGGACGGAGGCCCGGCGCCGCCAGTTGTCGGCGGCCGCCAGGTCGAGCCGCCGGTCGACGGTGATGGGGTGGTGGATGGTGGTGACCAGGGGGGCGCCGAGGGCGCCGGGGCCGCCGAGCAGGCCGTAGCCAAGGGTCTGGTTGTCGTGGACGACGTCGAACTGGCCGCGGCGGGCGGCGAGGTGGCGCCGGGCCCGCAGCGAGAAGGTCAGCGGCTCGGGGAAGCCGCCGGTCCACATCGTGCCGACCTCAAGGGCGTCGATCCAGTCCCGGTACTCGCCGCGCTTGGGGGTACGGAACGGGTCCGGCTGGCGGTAGAGGTCCAGGCTGGGCAGCTCGGTCAGGGTCACCCCGTCGTCGACGACCGGGTAGGGCTGGGCGCCGATGACCTCGACGGAGTGGCCGAGGCGGGCGAGTTCGCGCGAGAGGTGGCGTACATAGACGCCCTGTCCGCCGCAGAACGGGTTCCCCTTATACGTGAGCATCGCGATCCGTAGGGGACGCTCGCCGTTCGTCGGGGCTGAGGCCGGGGATGCCTCTGCGGGGCGAAGCGCGGCTGCCTGGACGGCCTCTGCGGTCACGCTCGGCCCCCTTCTCACTGGACTTTCGCCGGAGCGTAACCGCTGGCGGTAATCTAGAACAAGTTTCAGAACTGATTGGCTACTGATCAGTTCACCGAGCTTCGAATCTACCGGCCGAGACCGAAGCGAAAAGAGCCACACCAGGTGATTCGCGCCACCACCCGCCCCCCTGCCATGCTGTGCCGAGCACACCATCGGCACTCGCCGCATCGCGGACGGAATGCCACGGAATGGGAAATATGACTACGGAATCCAAGGCGGCCAGACCGACCCTTCCCGCGAGTCCACCCCTGACCGAGCGTCAGGAGGCCCGGCGCCGCCGCATCCTGCACACCAGCGCCAAGCTGGCGTCCCGTGGCGGTTTCGACGCCGTACAGATGCGCGAGGTCGCCGAGTCCTCGGGCGTCGCGCTGGGCACCCTCTACCGCTACTTCCCCTCAAAGGTGCATCTGCTGGTCGCCACCATGCAGGACCAGCTCCAGCACATGCACGAAACGCTGCGCAAACGCCCGCCGTCGGAGCAGGACCCGGGCGCACGGGTCGCCCAGACCCTGATGCGGGCCTTCCGCGCGCTCCAGCGCGAGCCGCATCTGGCGGACGCCATGGTGCGCGCACTGACCTTCGCGGACCGCTCCGTCAGCCCCGAGGTGGACACCGTCTCCCGGCTGACCACCGCGATCATCCTCGACGCGATGGGGCTGGACGGTCCCGCCACCCCCGAACAGCTCTCCGCGGTCCGGGTCATCGAGCACACCTGGCACTCGGCCCTGATCACCTGGCTGTCCGGCCGCGCCTCGATCGCCCAGGTGAAAATAGACATCGAGACGGTCTGCCGACTGATCGACGTCACGTCACCGGAGGGCGGGCGCTAGCCCGGCGTCGCTTCCGCCCGGCGACGCTTCCGTCCGGCATCGTTTCAGCCTGGCGTCGCTTCCGTGCGGCATCGCTTCCGCCCGGCGTCGCTTCCGCCCGGCATCGCTTCCGTCCGGCGTCCCTTCCGTCCGGCGTCCCTTCCGCCCGTCGTCGCTTCCGACCGCTCTCACTTCCGCCCGGTATTACTTCGCCGGGCGGTGGGCGTTAACTCGGCTGCCGCCGCGGGTAGTTGGCCCGCAAGGGGTCCACCGCCCCCCTACGGGACACCCTCCCCCGCCCCCTAAGGTCTCCACGCGACGCGGCTCCCCCGCCGCGACGGTGCTCCCGCCCCGCGCCCCGGGGCCGCCTGCTCCTCCGCCGTGCGACCGGCCGCCTGCTCCCCGCCGTGCGGCCGTCGCTCACTCCTCCGGTGGGAACACCGCCTCGCCGCTGCCAACCACGGTGAGGGTGATCGCCTCCACGGGGCACCCCTCGGCCGCGGCCAGGACTCCCTCCGCGGCGTCGGTCTCCGGCGCCACCGGATGCGACTGCCGGGCCGAGTCGAGCCGGAAGCCGTCCGGCGACGCCGCGACACACATCCCCGACCCGATGCAGACGCTCCGGTCCACGACCACCTGCCAGCGGTCCCCCATCAGGCACCCGCCGGGAGATGGATCATCTTGTGCTCCAGATATTCGCCGAAGCCCTCGGGCCCGAACTCCCGCCCGATGCCGGAGTTCTTGTAGCCGCCGAACGGGCCGAGCATGTCGATGCTGAAGGTGTTCACGGAGTACGTACCGGTGCGCACCTGCCGCGCGATCTCGATGCCGTGGTCGACATCGGCCGTCCACACCGAGCCGGAGAGCCCGTAGTCGGAGTCGTTGGCGATCCGTACCGCCTCCGCCTCATCGTCGTACGGCAGCAGACAGATGACCGGGCCGAAGATCTCCTCACGGGCGATCCGCATGGAGTTGGCGACCTCGCCGAAGAGGGTCGGCTCGACGTACCAGCCCGTGGTCTGCCCCTTGGGGCGGCCGCCGCCGGTCAGCACCTTGGCCCCCTCCTGCTGTCCGAGCGCGATGTAGTCCAGTGAGCGCTGCTGCTGACGACGGGCCACCAGCGGGCCGACTTCGGTGGCCGGATCCAGCGGGTCGCCAACGGTGAGCGCCGAGGCCGCCGCGGTGAACCGCTCGGCGATCTCGTCGTAGTGGCTGCGCGGCGCGAGGATCCGCGTCTGGGCCACACACGCCTGGCCGTTGATCATCCAGGCGAACGGCACGATGCCGGCCACCGCCGCGTCCAGATCCGCGTCCGGCAGGATCACCGCGGCGGACTTGCCACCGAGTTCCAGCGTGACCCGGCTGAGGTTGCGGGCCGCGACCTCCATGACCCGCTTGCCCGCCGCCACCGAACCGGTGAACGACACCTTGTCCACGCCCGGGTGCCCGACCAGGTACTCGCTCACCTCGCGGTCCGCCGGGAGGATCGACAGCACGCCCTCCGGCAGCCCGGCCTCCGTCACGATCTCCGCGAGAAGATACGCGTCCAGCGGGGTCTCCGGTGACACCTTCAGCACCACCGAGCAGCCGGCCAGCAGCGCCGGCGCGAGCTTGGCGGCGGCGGTGAACTGCGGGACGTTCCACGGCACCACGGCCGCGACCACCCCGGCCGGCTCCCGCCGCACCAGCAGCGGCCCCAGTACCCCGTCCCGCCGCTCCTCGAACGGGAAGTCGCGGGCCACGGTCAGCGCCGCGTCCCACACCAGCATCGCGGCCAGCGACTGCACCATGACGCCGGAGGTGAACGGGGTGCCGTTCTCCGCGCTGATGACCTTGGCGATCTCCTCGCTGCGGGCCGCGAAGGCGTCCTTGATACGGGTCACGACCGCGATCCGGTCCGCCAGCGGGGCGTTCGCCCACACCCCGGACGCGAAGGACGTACGGGCCGCGGCCACCGCACGGTCGACGTCGTCCCGTGAGGCGTGCGGCACCCGGCCGATGACCTGTTCGGTGTGCGGCGAGACGACCTCGATCGTGTCCCGGCCCGCCGGATCGGCCCACTCACCGCCTATGTAGAGCTTTCCGTGCTCGACGAGGTCGCTCATCGCTGCCGCCTCCTGCGGGTTGGCCGCCTGTTCGGCGGTCCCTGCCGGTTCGCTGTTGATGCCGGGGGTCCGTGCCGGTTCCCTGTCGTTACTGACGTGCATCAGACGGGCTTACTGAGGTGCGTGCGTCTGACGTGACTGTGGCGATGTACCGAGGTGCGTGCTGACAGGGCATCAGCCCCAGTCGCGCATCAAGAACTGATACCAGTTCTAGTTGGAGGAGTCCACGGCGTCGGCCGAATCTCAACTCCCCCCGATCGAACGGGCACTTCAAGCCTCATTGAAACCAGTTCTAGTTATAGTGAGGCCGGGTACCAGGTGTATGCCACACCGAGAGGGGACCGGGATGAACACACAGGTGACCGACCACAAGGGCGGGGTGTGGAGCATCGCCGTCCCCATCCCGGACAACCCGCTCGGCCACACCCTCGTCCACCTCCTGGAGACCGACCGCGGGCCGGTGCTCATCGACACCGGCTGGGACGACCCGGACTCCTGGGACGCCCTCGTCGCCGGGGTCACCGCCTGCGGATTCGACGTCACCGACCTCCACGGCGTCCTGATCACCCACCACCACCCCGACCACCACGGTCTGTCCGCCAAGGTCCGGGAGGCCTCCGGCGCCTGGATCGCGATGCACGCCGCCGACGCCGAGGCGGTCCGCCGCACGCGCGAGGCCGAACCGGAGCAGTGGCTCGACTACCTGCTCGCCAAGCTCTCGGCGGCGGGCGCACCGGACGACCATCTGGCGCCCCTGCGGAAGGCACGCGCCACAGGGGGCGGCCGGAAACTGCCCGGCCGACGGGCCGCGCTGCCGGACCGCGGTATCGGCCCCGGCGAACTGCTCGATCTGCCGGGGCGCCGGGTGCGCGCCATCTGGACGCCCGGTCACACCCCCGGGCATGTGTGCCTCCACCTGGAGGAGGCACACCCCTCGGCGCCGGCCCCTGGCTTCGGCCGGCTGTTCTCCGGCGATCACCTCCTGCCCGGCATCACCCCGCACATCGGCCTGTACGAGGCCCCGGACGGCGAGGCGCGCCCTCCCGGCCCGCACGACCTGGACAGCTCGGCGGAGGACCCGCTGGGCGACTACCTCGACTCCCTCGAACGCGTCGGCCGGCTCGCCCCCGCCGAGGTGCTGCCCGCCCATCAGCACGCCTTCACGGACGCCGGCGGCCGGGTGCGGGCGCTCATCGCCCACCACGAGGAGCGGCTGGCCCGGCTGAGAGTCCTTCTCCAGGAACCGCGCACGGTGTGGCAGCTCGCCACGGCCATGGAGTGGAACCGTCCCTGGGAGCAGATCCCCTACGGCTCCCGCAATATCGCCATCTCGGAGGCCGAGGCCCATCTGCGCCGTCTGGTGAAGCAGGGGCGCGCGGAGCGGGTACCGGGCTCGGATCCGGTGCGGTATCAGGCGGTGTGAGCCGCCTGGCACCCGACTCGCGCCCGGCTGACGCCCGATCCCGTCGCCTCGTACACGCGAGCGAGCGCCCGCACCGGCTGCCGTTAAGGTGTGCGGGACAACTTCATCCGTACCCGATCGGGGGAAGCCGGTGGAATTCCGGCGCTGACCCGCAACCGTGAGGACGGCCCGACCCTGGCACGCCGGCTGGCCCGGCAGGGACGGCCGTACGAGCCGGAGCACCCGAGGGGGCACGACCAAGGCTCCCGCCACCGGAACCGTCCGCCACAGGGACAGCCGGTGCGCGGCACCGTCGAGGTATACGGAGCTGAGCCCGGTGCCACCGCGTCGCGATCCGAGGGGATCGGTGCGGGTGGTCGGCCGAGCGCGGCTGCGTACATCGCCGCGACCCGACCCGAGAGGCACCGCCCCGATGGCCCCCATGGCTTCCATGGCTCAGCAGGCCCCCCTGACGCATCCCGCCGCCTACCTGGCGCGCCGCGCTGCCACGGCGCTGGCAGCAGCGGTGGTGCTGGGTGCGGCCGCTGCCCCGGCCGCGTACGCCGACGCCCCGTCCGCGTCCCCCAAGAAGCTGCCGGACGGCCTGTACGGCACCACGGACCCGAAGTTCGACGGGGTGTGGCGGCAGTCGCTCGCGCTGCTGGCGCAGGACACGGTGGGGGTGCGGCCCGCGGCGTCGGCCGTGCACTGGCTGGCCGGGCAGCAGTGCGCCGACGGCTCGTTCACCGCCTTCCGCGCCGAGCCCGGCAAGACCTGTGACGCCAAGACGATGCGGGACACCAACCAGACGGCCGCCGCGGTGCAGGCGCTGGCCGCGCTCGGCGGGCACGGCGACGCCGTGCAGAAGGCCGTGGGCTGGCTGAAATCGGTGCAGAACGACGATGGCGGCTGGAGCTCGATGCCCGGTTCGGCCAGCGACGCCAACTCCACGTCCGTGGTGATCGGCGCCCTCGCGGCGGCGGGCGAGAAGCCGCGGTCCGTGACCTCGAAGAAGGGCGGCAAGACCCCCTACGACGGGCTGCTCACCTTCCAGCTGGGCTGCGACGCGAAGGAGGGCGAGCGCGGTGCGTTCACCTTCCAGCTCAAGGGCGCCGCCCCGAACGCCGACGCCACCGCGGCCGCCGCGACCGGAGCGCTCGGCAAGGGCTTTGTCGTCGCCCCCGCAGGCGAACGGGCAAACACTCCTGTCAAGCCGCTGACCTGCAAGGACGGCGAGGGCGAGAAGAGCGGCGAGCCGGGGCGGGCCGCGGCGGGCGGCGACGCCTACCTCGTCGCGCAGCTCGACAAGAACGGGCAGCATCTGCTCTCCGCGATGCCGGGCGCCGAGAAGCAGCCCGATGTCGGCAACACCGCCGATGCCGTGGTGGCGCTGGCGGCCGGTGGGCACGGTGCCGCCGCCGCGAAGCCGCTGAAGTGGCTGGAGAAGAACGCGGCGGACTGGGCCAAGCAGAGCGGGCCCGCCGCGTACGCCCAGCTGGTGCTGGCCGCGCACGCCACCGGCACCGACCCGCGCTCCTTCGGAGGCACCGACCTGGTGGCCAAGCTCAACGCCACCGGCCCCAAGCCGGCCGCCGCCCAGAAGAAGGACAGCGAAGACGCCGCCAAGGACGGCGGCGGGATCGGGCTGTGGTGGGTCATCGGCGTCGGCCTCGCCATCGGCGCCGGTATCGGGTTCCTGCTGAGCAGCCGTAAGAAGAACCAGCTCTGATGCGGGGTACCAGGATCGCCGGCGCCGTGCTGCTGGCCGGTACGGTCACCGGCCTGGCCGCCGGGCCCGCCCAGGCGCAGGAGTACCGCTACTGGTCGTTCTGGGACGGCAAGGGCGGCACCTGGACGTACGCCACCGAGGGGCCGGCCACCCAGCGGCCGGCCGATGGTGCGGTCGCGGGCTTCCGCTTCACCGTCGGCGCCGATTCCGCCGCGGCCGGCAAGCCGCGCACGGCCGCCGGCTTCGACGCGATCTGCGGTGACACCCCCGCCAAGGAGGGCCGCAAGCGGATCGGCATCGTCCTGGACTTCGGCACGGCGGCGGACGCGCCCGGCGGCGAGCGGCCGCCGAAGGCCAGGACGGAGTGTGCCCAGGTGTCCGAGGACGCGTCGGCGGGCGAGGCGTTGGCGGCGGTCGCCCGGCCGCTGCGCTATGACGCCAACGCCTTGCTGTGTGGCATCGCCGGCTATCCGAAGGCGGGGTGCGCGGAGTCGGTGAACGGGTCGGAGAAGGGATCGAAGGACGGGTCGGAGTCGAAAGGGTCCGGGGCCGACGCCGCACCGTCCACAGGGGCGGCGGAGGGCCGTGCCGGCGGAGGCGACGGGAGCGGTGACGGCGGGCCGTCCGCCGGGCTGCTCGGCGGGGTCGCGGCCGTCGTCGTCCTGGGTGCGGCAGCGGTGTGGCAGGCACGCCGCCGACGCGGATGAGCGCCCCGCAGGCGACCCGTACCACCGCGCTGCACGCCGGCGCCTGGTGGCTGTGGGCGCTGGGCCTGGCCACCGCCGCCTCCCGCACCACTGATCCACTGCTGCTGGGACTGCTGGTGGGCGTGGCCGGGTATGTCGTCGCGGCGCGTCGCACGGACGCGCCCTGGGCCCGCTCGTACGGGGCGTTCGTCAAGCTCGGGCTGGTCGTGATCGCCATCCGGTTGCTCTTCGCCTTCTTCCTGGGCTCGCCGATCCCCGGTACGCACACCCTCGTCACGCTGCCCGAAGTGCCGCTGCCGGACTGGGCGAAGGGCGTCCGGATCGGCGGCCGGGTCACGGCCGAGGGCATGGTCTTCGCTTTGTACGACGGGCTGAAACTGGCCACTCTCCTCATCTGCGTGGGCGCCGCCAATGCGCTCGCCAACCCGGCCCGGCTGTTGAAGTCCCTGCCCGGTGCGCTCTACGAGGCGGGCGTCGCGGTCGTCGTCGCCATGACCTTCGCACCGAACCTGGTCGCCGATGTCCAGCGGCTGCGCGCCGCCCGCCGGCTGCGCGGGCGTCCCGACCGCGGGTTCAAGGCGCTGCTCCAGGTCGGACTGCCGGTACTGGAGGGCGCGCTGGAGCGTTCGGTGGCGCTGGCCGCCGCCATGGACGCGCGCGGTTACGGCCGCAGCGCCCAAGTCCCGCCTGCCGTACGCCATACCACCTCCGTCCTCACCCTCGGCGGGCTGCTCGGTGTCTGCGCGGGAACCTATGGACTGCTGGGGGACACCGGAGGCGGCTACGGGCTGCCGCTGCTGCTCGCCGGGCTGGCGGCGGCGCTCGCCGGGCTGTGGCTCGGTGGCCGCCGGTCGGTGCGCAGCCGCTACCGGCCCGAGCGGTGGGGCGCTCGCGCCTGGCTGGTCGCGGGCTCCGGCATCGCCGTCGCCGCCCTGATGATCTGGGCGAACGACTACGCGCCGACCGCGCTGCACCCGCCCGCCGTCCCGCTCACCACCCCCGTTCTCCCCCTCTGGCCGGCCGTTTCCGTTCTCGTGGGACTGCTGCCCGCGTTCGTCGCCCCGCTCCCGCCGGGCGCGGACCGTGTCGCGTCCCGAGCCTCCCGTGGTGCCTCCTCCCGTGGGCGTCGCCGCGCCACTGATGTCGATGTGCTGACGAAGGAGCCCACCCCGTGATCCGGTTCGAGCAGGTCTCGGTCACTTACGGCGATGCCGCGGCGCCCGCCGTCCAGGGCGTCGACCTGACCGTCCCCGAGGGCGAACTGTGTCTCCTGGTCGGCCCCTCCGGCGTCGGCAAGTCCACCGTCCTGAACGCCGTCTGCGGCCTCGTCCCGCACTTCACCGGCGGCACCCTGCGCGGCCGGGTCACCGTCGACGGGCGCGACACCCGCACCCACAAACCGCGTGAACTGGCTGATGTCGTCGGCACCGTGGGCCAGGACCCCCTGGCGCACTTCGTCACGGACACCGTCGAGGACGAACTCGCCTACGGCATGGAATCCCTCGGCCTCCCTCCTGAGGTGATGCGCCGCCGCGTCGAGGAGACCCTCGACCTGCTGGGCCTGGCCGAGTTGCGCGACCGCGCGATCACCACGCTCTCGGGCGGACAGATGCAGCGGGTGGCGATCGGGTCGGTCCTCACCACCCACCCCAAGGTCCTGGTCCTCGACGAGCCGACCTCCGCGCTCGACCCCGCCGCCGCCGAGGAGGTGCTGTCCGTCCTCCAACGGCTGGTCCATGACCTCGGTACGACGGTCCTGCTGGCCGAACACCGCCTGGAGCGCGTGGTCCAGTACGCCGACCAGGTCATCCTCCTTCCCTCTCCGGGCGCGCCCCCGGTCATGGGCACCCCCGCCGACATCATGGCCGTCTCTCCCGTCCACCCCCCGGTCGTGGCCCTCGGCCGCCTCGCCCACTGGTCACCGCTCCCCCTCTCCGTCCGCGACGCCCGCCGCAAGGCCGCCCCGCTGCGCGAGCAGCTGACGGGGGTCTCGCCGCACGTCCCGGCGAGGAGCGCGGGGAGCAGCGAGGCAGGCGCCTCGGCGGCGTCGGACGCTGCCGCGGAGGTCTCGGGGCTCGGGGTGCTGCGAGGGCGGACCGAGGTGCTGCACGGGGTGGATCTGACCGTGCGGGCCGGCGAGACGATCGCTCTGATGGGGCGTAACGGTGCGGGGAAGTCCACTCTGCTCACCACCCTCGTCGGTATGCACCAGCCGTCGTCCGGCACCGTGCGGGTCGGCGACGCCGTCCCGCACCGCACCAGCCCCCGGGCCCTCCTACGGCATGTCGGCCTGGTCCCCCAGGAACCTCGTGACCTCCTCTACGCGGATACCGTCGCCGCCGAGTGCACCGCGGCCGACGAGGACGCGGGCGCCCCCGCGGGCAGCTGCCGGGATCTGGTCGCCCGGCTGCTGCCGGATGTCCCGGAATCCGTTCACCCCCGTGATCTGTCCGAGGGCCAACGGCTCGCCCTTGCCCTCGCGGTGGTGCTGACCGCCCGTCCACCGCTGCTCCTTCTCGACGAGCCCACCCGCGGCCTGGACTATGCCGCCAAGGCCCGTCTGATCGAGGTGCTGCGCACCCTGGCCGCCGAGGGCCACGCCATCGTGCTGGCCACCCATGACGTGGAACTCGCCGCTGAACTGGCACACCGTGTCGTCATCCTCGCCGACGGCGAGATCGTCGCCGACGGTCCCACCGACGAGGTCGTGGTCTCTTCTCCTTCCTTCGCGCCGCAGGTCGCCAAGGTCCTCGCCCCGCTGCCCTGGCTGACGGTTCCCCAGGTGGCCCGCGCCCTGGAGGCCCTCGCATGACCGTGCCCCCACCCCGCCCGGAGGACCTCGGGCCTGTTTCCGGCTCCAGCGACCCCGGCCCCGGCTCCGGCTCCGGCTCCGGCTCCGGATCCGACCCTGGGCGGCCAGCCGCCGGGCCCCGCTCCAGCCCCGGCCGCCAGGCCCGTGCCGTTCGGCTCGGTCCCCGCTCCATCGCCGCGCTGGCCCTGATCTCGGCCATCGGTGTGATGGCTTTCGGCTGGCCGCTGCTCGCCGACTCCGCCTCCGGGCTCGCCCATTCCAAGGACGCGCCCTGGCTGTTCGCCGCGCTGCTGCCGATGCTGCTCGCCGTGGTCGTGGCGACGATCGCGGACACCGGGCTGGACGCCAAGGCCATCGCCATGCTCGGTGTACTGGCCGCGGCCGGGGCCGCGATGCGCCCGCTGGGCGCGGGGACGGCCGGCATCGAGCCGATGTTCTTCCTGATGGTGTTGTCGGGGCGGGTGCTCGGGCCCGGGTTCGGGTTCGTACTCGGTTCCGTCGCGATGTTCGCGTCGGCGCTGCTGACCGGCGGTGTCGGCCCCTGGATGCCGTTCCAGATGCTGACGATGGGGTGGGTATCGATGGGCGCCGGCCTGCTGCCGGGGCCCGACCGGCTGCGCGGCCGGGGTGAACTCGCTGTGCTCGCCGCCTACGGTGCTGTCGCCGCCGTCCTCTACGGCCTGGTCATGAACCTTCAAGGCTGGCCCTATATCGGCGGTCTGGCCTCCGGCGTCTCCTTCGTCCCCGGCGACCCGCTCGACCAGAACCTCGCCCGCTATCTCGCCTACTGCCTTGCCACCTCCCTCGGTTGGGACCTGCCCCGGGCCGTGGTCACCGTGATCCTCACCTGCACACTCGGGGGCACCGTCCTCAGGGCCCTACGCCGTGCCACCCGCCGCGCGGCCTTCGATGTCCCCACCTCCTTCGCTCCCGATCCACCCCGGGGGACCCCCGCTCGGTGACGTGACCTCTGTCCTTGCCCTGCCCCTGCCGGGCGGTAACCGTCGGCCACATCACCGGACGCCCCGAGGCTCCTGGCGCCTCCCCCCGGACCCGTATCAGCGGGCGACCGGCAGCGCACGGGCGATGGACGGCTCCGACCGCAGGAATGATGCGTGGTGGTCGGCGTCAGCCCCCTGGTCGACCACCGTGGCCCTCACGCCATGGCTCGCCAACTTCCGCGCGCAGCTGCTGGTGTTGGCTATCGGGACGTCCCGGTCGCCGGTGGCGGAGTAGAGGGTTATTCGCACGCCTCGGCCCGGCTTCCAGTCACAGGTGCGGTCGTTGGCGCGGAGCACTTCCAGCAGGGCCCCGGAAGGGTGCCGGAGCTTTCGGTACCAGGTGTCCGTCAGCAGGTCTTCGATGCGTTCGGGCAGCTTTCCGGCGGTCTCTTCTGCCGAGTGGTCGCTGTCGAAGAGGTCCTCGACCCAGTCGGCGTAGGGGGCGCGGAACACTTCGGCGGGGTGGTGGTAGAGCGGGTGCAGACGGTTCTGGGCGGTGAGGAAGAAGGAGAGGTAGAAGACGGCGGCGCGAGGGTCGATGCGGCCGTCGAACATACCGGGGAGTTCCGCGCCGTCGAGGTCATACGGCCCGCCGACCGGAGCGAGTATCCCGAGGCGGAACCGGCGATCGGCTCCGCGGTCCAGCTCGCGGCCCAGCGCCATGGCGACCTGTCCGCCCTGGGAGAAGCCGGTGAGGGAGACCGTGCGGGCAAGGGTGGCGCCGACTTCCGGGGCGGCCGAGTGCGCTGCCCGGAGCATGTCGAGGGAGGCCGAGACGGACGACCGGGTGTCCATGTACGGGTGGCGTCCGGGACCGGTGCCGAGGCCCAGATAGTCGGGGGCGATGGCGGCGCGGCCGGCCGAGGCGTACAGCACCGACACCGCCCGGTCGGGGCCGTTCGCCACCGAGGGGGCATAGCCGCGGTAGGAGAGGGTGCCGTGGGTGTGGACGACGGGCGGAAGAGGGCGCGAGCCGCTGCCCGTGGGGACGGCCAGTAAGCCGGATGCGGTGGTGGGGCGGCCGTCGGGGGTGATCGTGCGGTAGGTCAGCCGGTATGCGGCGACGCCGTGCCGGGCGGTGCCGGTTTCCAGGCCCTGTTTCTTTGCCTGGGTGATGACTTCGGCCCGGCTCTGTCGGCCGAGGTGTGTGAGGGAGAGGGGCGTCCCGCGTCCGTGGTCGGTGTGCGTGGCGGCGGCTGCGTGGACCGTCTGTCCGGACCCGGCCGGCTGCGCCGTGAAGGGCGTCGGCGCCGCGACGGCCGGGGCGGCGGCGAGCGCCGCCAGCACGAGGGCCGCGCCCGCGGCCAGGCTACGCGGGACGCGTCGTAACCCCCGTGAGGCTCCCGGCCCGGCCGGCTCGCCGGAGGCGCCCCGGACGCCGCCCGCTGCCGGAGCGGAAGAGCAGGAAGCGGGCGCGGAGGAGGAGAAGGGGCGAGCGGAAGAGGAGTGCTGCCGCGGAGTTCTGTTCGTCATGTCGTTGACGGTACGGAGATCGCGTGCCGCGCGGAATGCGGCTTTCCGCACAACTCAACTGTGGTTTTCCTCAGGTTGGGTGCCGGCGACCAGGCCATGGGAGGGGGCGCAGGAGCACCCCCGCCCCCTTCGCGTGGCGGTCATCGCCGGCCACCGGTTCTCCCGCTACAGCCGCTACAGCCGCTACAGCCGCTACAGCCGCTGAATGATCGTCCCCGTCGCCAGCGCCCCGCCCGCGCACATGGTGATCAGGGCGAATTCCTTGTCCCTGCGTTCGAGCTCGTGGAGTGCGGTCGCGAGGAGCCGGGCGCCGGTGGCGCCGACCGGGTGGCCGAGGGCGATGGCGCCGCCGTTCACATTCACCTTCTCCAAGTCCTGCTCGAAGACCTGCGCCCAGGAGAGCACGACGGAGGCGAAGGCTTCGTTGATCTCGACGAGGTCGATGTCCTTGAGGGACATACCGGCCTTGCCGAGCACCGCACGGGTGGCGTCGATGGGGCCGTCCAGATGGAAGTGCGGATCGGCGCCGACCAGCGCCTGGGCCACGATGCGGGCCCGCGGCTTGAGCTTGAGGGCGCGGGCCATGCGCTTGGAGGCCCACATCAGCGCGGCGGCGCCGTCGGAGATCTGTGAGGAGTTGCCTGCCGTGTGGACGGCGGTCGGCATCACGGGCTTGAGGCCGCCGAGCGCCTCCATGCTGGTGTCACGCAGCCCCTCGTCCCGGTCGACCAGCCGCCACATGCCCTGGCCCGTGGCCTGTTCGTCCTCGGTGGTGGGGACCTGGACGGCGAAGGTCTCCCGTTTGTAGCGCTCCTCGGCCCAGGCGGCGGCCGCCCGCTCCTGCGAGATCAGGCCGAGCGAGTCGACGTTCTCCCTGGTCAGCCCCCGGTTGCGGGCGATACGCTCGGCCGCTTCGAACTGGTTTGGCAGGTCGACATTCCACTCGTCGGGCCAGGGCTTGCCGGGGCCGTGCTTGGAGCCGCTGCCCAGCGGCACACGGGACATCGCCTCGACGCCACAGCCGATGCCGATGTCGATGACACCGCCGGCGATCATGTTGGCGACCATATGGTTGGCCTGCTGGGAGGATCCGCACTGACAGTCCACGGTGGTCGCGGCGGTCTCGTACGGGAGGCCCATGGCCAGCCAGGCGTTCCGTGCCGGGTTCATGGACTGTTCACCGGCGTGGGTGACGGTGCCACCGACGACCTGTTCGACGCAGTCCGGCTGGATGCCCGTACGGGCGAGGAGTTCGCGGTAGGTCTCACCAAGGAGGTAGGCGGGGTGAAGGTTGGCGAGCGCGCCTCCGCGCTTACCGATGGGTGTGCGTACTGCTTCGACGATGACGGGTTCCGCGGCCATGACTGACTCGTCCTCTCCTCGCGTCCGCGGATGTCCCGGCACCCACGGAAGAAGAACTAGTACCCGTTCTAGTTCTACAAACAGTCTTATGAGGCGCCCTCCGGGGCGCAAGGGGCGTGCAACACCCTTGTCCGCAACCGGAGTCGCCACATCTCTTGCCACTTGTAGAACTCGTTATTACCTTCACCGCCGACCCATATCTGATGGGTCGTCAGACGCCGGATGGACCAGGAGTCGCCGATGCCATGTCCCGCGCTGCCCGATGGGTTCGACTTCACCGACCCCGACGTCTACCAGTCCCGGGTTCCGCTTCCCGAGTTCGCACAGCTGCGGCAGACCGCGCCCGTGTGGTGGAACGCCCAGCCGCACGGCGTTGCCGGCTTCGGTGACGACGGGTACTGGGTCGTCACCCGTCACCAGGACGTCAAGGAGGTGTCCACCAGGCCCGAGGTCTTCTCCGCGAACCTCAACACCTCGATCATCCGCTTCAACGAGGCCATGACCCGTGAGCAGATTGACGTACAGAAACTCATCATGCTGAACATGGACCCGCCCGAGCACACCAGGGTCCGGCAGATTGTGCAGCGCGGCTTCACCCCTCGCTCCATTCGGGCCCTGGAGGACGCGCTGCGCCACCGGGCGGCGCAGATTGTCGCCGAGGCGGCCCGGAAGGGCTCGGGGGACTTCGTCACGGATATCGCCTGCGAACTCCCCCTCCAGGCCATCGCGGAACTGATCGGCATCCCCCAGGACGACCGGGCGCGCATCTTCGACTGGTCGAACAAGATGGTCGCGTACGACGATCCCGAACTGGCCATCACCGAAGAAGTCGGCCTGAATGCGGCCACCGAGCTGATCTCGTACGCGATGAACCTCGCCGCGGAGCGCAAGGAATGCCCGGCCAAGGACATCGTCAGCCAACTGGTGGCGGCGGAGCACGAAGGGAACCTCGGCTCCGATGAGTTCGGCTTCTTCGTGCTGCTGCTGGCGGTGGCCGGCAACGAGACCACGCGGAACGCGATCACACATGGGATGCATGCCTTCCTGACCCATCCCGACCAGTGGGAGCTCTTCAAACGCGAGCGCCCCGGGACGGCGGCCGAGGAGATCGTACGGTGGGCGACCCCGGTGGTCTCCTTCCAGCGCACCGCCACCCAGGACACCGAGCTGGGCGGCGCGAAGATCAAGAAGGGTCAGCGGGTGGGGATCTTCTACTCCTCCGCCAACAACGACCCGGAGGTCTTCGACCACCCCGAAGTCTTCGACATCACCCGGGACCCCAACCCCCATCTGGGATTCGGGGGTGGCGGCCCGCACTTCTGCCTCGGCAAGTCCCTCGCGGTCCTGGAGATCAACCTGATCTTCGGTGCCATCGCGGACACCATGCCCGACATCTCTCTGGCGGGCGAGCCTCGCCGGCTCCGCTCGGCCTGGCTCAACGGCGTCAAGGAACTGCAGGTTCACTACGGTTGACGGCGGCGGCCGCCCGTGGGTCCACGGGCGGCCACGACCCTTCGGCCCCTGCCCGTAGTGCCCGTTGGCCACCCGCCCGCGCCCGTGTAGTCGTCACCGTGGAAAGCCGGACCCGCGGTCTGTCCGAAACCAGTTCCTCCCTCAACCTTGCCAGCTGTCATGGGCAGACTTACATTCAACTCGCCAGTAACAATTCGGCAGTTCGCCCTCTGGCGCGCATTCGCTCAGCCCTGTCCGCGCCCGAGCCGCACTCCCCCCATGCGCCCCGGCTCCCCCGCGCGCCTTCCGCACCACGCGCCACCCTGCGCTCACGCACCCCCTCCCCCACATGCTCAGGCACGTGCGCTCCACCGCTCTTCGAAGGGGACTTACCACCATGAAGGACGCACACGGCAGACCTGTCACGGGACGCATCAGCTGGCGGAAGTTCGCCGTGCTGTCCGTCCCGGCGCTCGCCGGCACCGCCGCCCTGGGCATCGCCCTGGCCAATGGGGCACTGGCGGCGTCATTCGCCGTCTCGGGACAGCAGTTCAAGGTCTCCGCCGACAGCCTCAAGGGCGATGGGTTCGCCCAGTACGGCAGTGTGGACGCGAACGCCAGGGGAGACCTCCTGCCGGTCGCCGTCACCGCCATCAAGACCGCCCAGCTGAACCATCTGTGCCAGTCGGTCGTCACCCATCTGCCCGTTGTCGGCGATATCTCGCTCAACCTCAGTGCCGGTTCGGGCAGTACGCCCGTCGAGGCGACCGATCTCTTCGTGGACGCCACCCAGCTCTCCGGCAACGCGTCCTTCCATCAGATCGAGATCGGCCGGGACGCCTCCACCCTCGACAAGGGACCGGACGGCGCCCAGGGCATGCAGGACCTCTTCGCCCAGCAGGCCGATGACGTCAACATCAGCAAGCTCCGGCAGACCGCCTGGGCCACCAATGCGGGCACCTTCAAGCTGTCCGGTCTGAGCATGAAGATCTCCAAGGGCAAGAAGGAATGCTTCTGACCTGGCGGCGCTGGCGGAGGGGACGGCCCTTCTGGGGCGGTCTGGCGGCCGTCCTCGCCGGCGCCGAGATCTGCGCCCTCCCCCTGGCACCGCTGAAGATCATGCTGCAACAGGGGATCGCCGGTATCCCGTCGGTCCTGATGGGGCTGGTGATGATCGTGATGGGGCTCTCGGCGTGGTTCGCGCCGTATTACCGGGGCCTCGCGGGCGTGCTCACCGTGCTGTGTGCGGCGGCCGCACTGGTGATGTCCAACCTCGGCGGCTTTCTGATCGGCACCGTCCTCGGGATTCTCGGCGGCTCCATGATCTTCGCCTGGCAGCCGGTCGCCCCCACGGAACCCGAAGCCCCCGAGGCACCCGGAACCGCGCCCGCGCCCTGCGAGCCCTAGAGGGCCGCCTCCCGCCCGTCGTACACCGTCCGCCCGCCCGTACGCGTACCCCCACGCCTTCGTCCGCGTACGGGGCGGACCGCTGCCCGCACCGCTCCTCCGGCGCCTCACCCCTCAGAAGGAGAACCACGATGACGATGACGCACCCCACCCGCCGTACGCCCCGTCAGCGCGCCTTACGCACCGCCGGAACCGGAATCGTGGCGGCGCTCGGCCTGGCGCTCGCCGTGACGAGCCCCGCGACGGCGCAGCCGGCCGGGACGCCGTCCGCCGCCGCGGCGACGACCGTGTCCCCCGCGGGTCACAGCTTCACCGCCACGCTCAGCGGCAAGGCCACCTTCAAGGCCGGTTCGGTGACCGTCACCTGTACCACCTCGGTCTCCAGTGGGCAGGTCCCGGCCGCGCCCGGCAACCACAACCCGGCCGGCCCCGTGAGCAGTTCCACCACACCGGCGACCTACGGGTCCTGCAAGACGAGCATGCCGGGGGTCAGTGCGACCGTCACCACGACCGGCACCTGGGGCGTGGCCATGCAATACGGGGCGCCGGTGACCGCCGGGCTGACCATCCCGGCCGGC
Organism: Streptomyces tubercidicus; assembly: GCF_027497495.1. Classification (GTDB taxonomy): domain Bacteria; phylum Actinomycetota; class Actinomycetes; order Streptomycetales; family Streptomycetaceae; genus Streptomyces; species Streptomyces tubercidicus. Next base: position 5,758,578 of record NZ_CP114205.1, on the reverse strand, counting down.
GGGTTCGTGCTCAAGACCAGCGGGCTGGCGTCCTGCACGGTCACCGCAGCCCCCACCTCGGCGGCCACGGTGAACGGCAGCTGGGCCAACGGCGCGCCGTCCACCCTCACGTTCACCAACGCCTCGGTGCCGGTGAAGGTGGTGGGCGGTTTCGGCTGCCCGACCAGTTCGACCAGCTCGATATTCAACGCCGCCTATACGGTCAGCGACACCACCGACCCCGCCTCCCAGATCACCGTCACCGGCTGAGCGCCCCGGTGAGCCACGGGTGACGGCCGCTCAGCCGAGCGGCCGTCACCCCTCAGCGTGCGCCCAGCCCGATGGCCGCGACGGTCGTCAGCGCGACCATGGCCACCGTGCCGCTCAGGAAAGCGGTGATCAGCCGTCGTCGCAGGGCCCGGTAGACGCCTTCGTATTCGGTCCGCAAAGCGGCGCTGCGGGTCGCGATGCGCTCCAGGTAGGCCCGGGACGCCTCGCGCTGGTCCTGGCAGTAGCGCAGCTCCACTTCGCGCCGCTGGGTGTCGGTGAGCCAGGGCAGGCCGGCACAGAAGGCTTCCGCGCGGGTACGTGCGCGGTCCTTCTCCGCCTCCCAGAGGAGAAAACCCTCGATCTCGTTGACGGCCCGGTCCAGCTGCATCTCCGCGGCGCTCCGCATTCCTGCACTCCCCGTTTCCCCGGCGCTGCGCATTCCTCCGCCACCTCCCACTGATCCGGCCCTGCGCATTTCTTCGCCCATCCGCGTTCCCTCGCTCATGTGCGTGCTCCGATTTCGGTGGCCGCGGCATCCTCGGCATCCGCCAGGACGGCGATCTCGTGCGCGATCTCCGGGTGGTGCAGGTCGAAGGCCGGGGATTCGGAACGAATACGTGGCAGCGTACGGAAGTTGTGCCGCGGCGGCGGGCAGGACGTCGCCCATTCCAGCGAACGGCCGTATCCCCAGGGGTCGTCGACCTCGACCTTCTTGCCGTACTTCGCGGTCTTCCAGACGTTGTAGAGGAACGGCAGGATGGAGAGACCGAGGAGGAAGGAGAAGATGGTGGAGAGGGTGTTCAACGCCGTGAGCCCGTCGGCGGCGAGATAGTCGGGGATACGGCGGACCATGCCTTCCGCGCCGAGCCAGTGCTGGACGAGGAAGGTGCCGTGGAAGCCCACGAACAGCGTCCAGAAGGTGATTTTACCGAGCCGCTCGTCCAGCATCTTGCCGGTGAACTTCGGCCACCAGAAATGGAAGCCGGCGAACATCGCGAAGACGACCGTGCCGAAGACCACGTAGTGGAAGTGCGCCACGACGAAGTACGAGTCCGAGACGTGGAAGTCCATCGGCGGCGAGGCCAGGATGACACCGGTCAGACCACCGAAGGTGAAGGTGATCAGGAAGCCGATCGTCCACAGCATCGGCGTCTCGAAGGACAGCGAGCCCTTCCACATCGTGCCGATCCAGTTGAAGAACTTCACACCCGTCGGCACCGCGATCAGGAACGTCATGAAGGCGAAGAACGGCAAGAGCACGCCGCCCGTCACATACATGTGGTGCGCCCATACCGTGACCGAAAGACCGGCAATCGAAATCGTCGCCGCGATCAGACCGATGTAACCGAACATCGGCTTCCGGGAGAACACCGGAATGACCTCGGAAATGATGCCGAAGAACGGCAGCGCGATGATGTACACCTCGGGATGCCCGAAGAACCAGAAGAGGTGCTGCCAGAGCAGTGCACCACCATTCGCGGCATCAAAGACATGCGCACCGAATTTACGGTCCGCCTCCAGCGCGAACAGCGCCGCCGCCAGCACCGGGAAGGCCAGCAGGACCAGCACACCGGTCAGCAGTACGTTCCAGGTGAAGATCGGCATCCGGAACATCGTCATGCCGGGCGCGCGCATGCAGATGATCGTGGTGATGAAGTTAACCGAACCGAGGATCGTGCCGAAGCCGGAGAAGGCCAGACCCATGATCCACATATCGCCACCGACAGAGGGGGAATGCACCGAGTCGGAGAGCGGCACATACGCGAACCAGCCGAAATCGGCGGCCCCTTGAGGCGTCAGAAACCCCCCGACGGCGATCAGGGAACCGAAGAGATAGAGCCAGTACGCGAACATGTTCAGCCGGGGAAAGGCGACATCGGGCGCGCCGATCTGCAGCGGCATGATCCAGTTCGCGAATCCGGCGAACAGCGGCGTCGCGAACATCAGCAGCATGATCGTGCCGTGCATCGTGAACGCCTGGTTGAACTGCTCGTTCGACATGATCTGCGTGCCGGGACGGGCCAGCTCGGCGCGCATGAGCAGCGCCAACAGGCCGCCGACGCAGAAGAAGGCGAAGGCGGTGACCAGGTACATCGTGCCGATGGTCTTGTGGTCAGTGGTCGTCAGCCACTTCACGGGAAACTTCATGCCCGGTAGGTGTCCGGAGCCGCCGCGATCCTCACTGCCGCGGGGGACGCGACGGGGTGGCAAGTCTCACCCAAGAGGGTGTGAAGATCGGGGGCATGCCGGACACCAAGGGTTCATGAGCACGGACGACGCCTTCGCCGAGGCCTATCGCGCGCACTACTGGGCGGTCAGCCGCTTTGTGGCGCGACGGCTGGACGGGCAGGCAGACGAGGTCGAGGAAGTGGTGGCGGAGGTCTTCTCCATAGCCTGGAGACGCCGCACCGAACTCCCCGATACGCCGCTGCCCTGGCTGTACGGGGTGGCCCGGAACTGCCTGGCCAATACGGTGCGGGGGCTGAGCCGTTACCGGCGGCTGCTGCACCGGCTCAGTAACCACGAGGCGGCGCACCGCCGGCAGACAGTGGACAGTCCGGACGCCGAGCGGCCCGGCTCCTGGGTGCACGAGGCACTGGCCCGTCTCTCTCCCGCCGACCAGGAGGTGCTGCGGCTGACGGCCTGGGAGGAACTGACCATCGAGGAGCTGGCGGTGACCCTCGGCTGTGGTCAGAGCGCGGCGGCCATGCGGCTGCACCGGGCGCGCGGCCGGCTCCGTACCCAGATCGAGCGGATACAACAGCGCGGCGCCGCCCGGCCGGACGCGCCCCCAGCACATTCCGAAGCGCCCCCACCGCGGTCCGACGCGCCCCCCTCACCGGCCCCGGCGCCGCGCCCGGCCGCCCCCCGTCCATTCGCCACCCACCCCGTACCGACCCGAGCGGGAGGCCGCCGCCATGACTGAGGAACTGGAGCTGCTGCGACAGGCCGACCCCGTCTCCGCCGACGAGGGGCCCTGGCGCGACCGCCCGCTGACCCTGCGGGCGGAGGCCCGTCTGACGGCGTTGACGACCGACGCCGTGCCGCGCACCCGCCCGCGTCCCGCGCGTCGGCGCCGTCTCCTGATGGGCCTGGCCGCCGCGTCCTCGGTCGCCGTCGCCGCCATGGTGCTCACCTTCTCCGGCGCCGGCAGCAGCCCCGCCGTCGCCGCGCCCGTCGCCCTCCCCCTGCACGCCGACGCAGCGTCCGTATCGCTGGACACGCTCGCCCGCAGGGCGGAGGCCAGGGCGCGGGCGGCGGCTGCCCAGGACGGGCCGCGGCGGGGCAGCCATCTGCAGAGCTGGTACATGAACATGGAGTCGGGCCCGGACGCCTCGCCCCCCGTTACCGTGCCCGAGGAGCGCATCACCAGCTGGAACGACGACGGCAGCGGCTCGGAGCTGGTCGTGGCCACCGACCCGCGGCACCCGGGCCGTCCGGTGATCCACGACAACGACGGCCGGTGGCAGACCGTCAGGGACGGCAAGGTGCTGCACCGCAGGACCTATCCGGCGGGCTCGGAGGCCCGGCACAGCGGGCTGGCCGCCCGTACGAAGCCCCCGACGGACGCCGGGAAGCTGCGCGAACAGCTGTCGTGGCTGTACGGCGGGGCGGACGGCACCAGCACGACGCCGCAGCTCCTGTCGGCGCTCTCCTCGTTCCGCCAGGAGTGGACGCCGGGGCCGCGGGAGACGGCGGCCGTCGTCCGGATGCTGGCCGATGCGGACGGTCTCCGGCAGGCAGGGGTGGTCACCGACCGGCTGGGCCGGCGCGGGCAGGCGTATGTGTACGACGGACCGGACGGCGCGACGAACTCCACCCGCCAGATGGTGATCCTCGATCCGCGGACCGGCGAGCTGCTGGGCCTGGAGATCACCTTCACCAAGGACGAGCCCGAGTTCAAGATCAAGTCGGGGGAGGTCATGTCGTACGAGGCGTGGATGCCGTGAGGCCACGGGGCACCGGGCCGGTGCGCCCCCGAGTGGCGGGGCAGGCGGTCTTGGCTGATCCTTGAGGGAACGCGACGATCCACCTCGGCGCGGCGGTGCAGTCTAGCCCGCCGCGCCGTTTTCATGCCCGGCCACGCCATTTGTCCCGCTGTGCCGTCTCCCTGCCTGGCCGCACCCCTCCCCACCACGTGGCGCACCTCACAACGGGCCAATGGTTGCAGCAGAACTTCGCGATATGGATCACAGCCAGAGGTCGCACAAAGTAGTTCGCGAAAGGGCGTTTCCCCTGCAAGGAGCGGGTATACGGCCGACTGCGCGGTCGTCCGCGCACCGTCCGTGATGATCCGGTCTGCCCCTATGGTCGACCTTTGCCCGTCGCACTCAGGACGGGTGTTGCCCGCCTCCCCACGGCGGGCGGTGTCATGTTGTCGTCCAAAGAGAGCGCAGGCGAGCGAGCACGTGCCGACGCAGTCCCCCGTCGCCCCCGGGCCCCGTCACCCCGTCGGCAGTCGAGCCGATACCGCAGCCGGTTCCCCGAAGGACCGCGCGGCGGCCTCCGCGCAGCACTCGGGCGAGGTGACCGTCGTCGATCCCGCGATGGTCAAGCGCGCGGTGTCGGCCGCGGCGCTCGGCAACGCGATGGAGTGGTTCGACTTCGGCGTGTACAGCTACATCGCGGTCACCCTCGGACATGTCTTCTTCCCGTCCGGGAACGAGACCGCGCAGTTGCTGTCGACGTTCGGAGCGTTCGCGGCGGCGTTCCTGGTACGTCCCATCGGCGGCATGGTCTTCGGGCCGCTCGGTGACCGGATCGGCCGGCAGAAGATCCTCGCGATCACCATGATCATGATGGCGGCGGGCACCTTCGCCATCGGCCTGATCCCGTCCTATGCCTCCATCGGCGTCGGCGCACCGATCCTGCTGCTCGTCGCCCGCCTGGTACAGGGCTTCTCCACCGGTGGTGAATACGGTGGCGCCTCCACCTTCATCGCCGAGTACGCGCCGGACAAGAAGCGCGGCTTCCTGGGCAGTTGGCTGGAGTTCGGCACCCTGGCCGGCTACGTCGGCGGCGCCGGCCTGGTCACGCTGATGACCGCCCTGCTGTCCACCGAGGACCTGCAGTCCTGGGGCTGGCGCATCCCGTTCCTGATCGCCGGTCCGATGGGCATCATCGGCCTCTACCTGCGGATGCGGCTCGAAGAGACCCCGGCCTTCGCGCAGTTGGAGAAGGAGGCGCGGACGAAGGAGAAGGCGCGCCGCGAGGCCGAGAAGCGGATCGGCATCCGCGAGATGATCTTCGGCCAGTGGCGGGCGCTGCTGCTGTGCGTCGGACTGGTCCTGGTCTTCAACGTCACGGACTACATGCTGCTGTCCTACATGCCGAGCTATCTGACCTCGGAGCTCAAGTACGACGAGACGCACGGGCTGCTGGTCGTACTGGCGGTGATGGTCCTGATGATGGGCGTCCAGCCGTTCGCCGGCCGGCTCACCGACCACTTCGGCCGCCGTCCGGTCATCGGCGCGGGCTGCATCGGCTTCCTGGTGCTGTCCATTCCGGCCCTGCTGCTGATCCGGCAGGGGTCGCTGGCCGCCATCGCCCTGGGCATGGCCGCGCTGGGCCTGCTGCTGGTCACCTTCACCGCGGCGATGCCGTCCACGCTGCCCGCGCTGTTCCCGACCAAGGTCCGCTACGGCTCGCTGTCGATCGGCTTCAACGTCTCCGTATCGCTCTTCGGCGGTACGACGCCCCTGGTGGTCACCGCCCTGATCGGCGCGACCGGCAACAAGATGATGCCCGCCTACTACATGATGGCGGCGGCCGTGATCGGCGGCATCGCCGTCCTGCTGATGTCGGAGAGCGCCCGCAAGCCGCTCCCCGGCTCCCCGCCGGCCGTCGAAACCGAGGCCGAGGCCGACGAGATCCGGCAGACGGCACACGCCACGACCAAGGCCGACGCGACGGCCTGAGCCACGGGACCGCCCATGCGTCACAGGGCCCGGCCGGATGTTTCCGGCCGGGCCCTTCGCGTCCCTCGGGCACCGTGCGGCACGATGGGCGACATGAGCATCGTAAAGATCAACGTACTGACCGTCCCCGCCGAGCAGCGGGAGGTCCTGGAGAAGCGATTCGCGGCGCGCGCCGGGACCGTGGACTCCTCGGACGGCTTCGAGTGGTTCGAACTCCTCCGCCCCGTGGAGGGCACCGACCAGTACCTCGTCTACACCCGGTGGCGGGATGAGGAGTCGTTCCAGGCGTGGATGGAGGGGCCGATGAAGGCCGCGCACCAGCAGGGCGGCGGGGCCGAGGGCGGGGAGCGGCCCAAGCCGGCCGCGTCCGGTTCCACGCTGTGGTCGTTCGAGGTGGTGCAGCAGGCGGGCCCGAAGCAGGGCTGAGCGGCGCCGGCGGCGTCACCTTGAATCCGTTGCGTGGTCTGCCGGACCGGCCGCGACAATGGCGCCATGAGTGACGCCGCCACCCTCCGTCTCCCCTGGGCCGTCGCCGCCGAACCGGCCGGCTCGCCGGATGCCGGGGCGCTGCTGCGCGAGTACTACACCGAGGTGGCCGACCGCTACTTCGCGCTCCACGAGGACCGTCGTTCGACGCCGGCGGAGATCGAGGAGGGGCTGGCGGAGTATCCGAGCGCGGATCTGGCACCGCCGGGCGGGGTGCTGCTGGTGGCGCGGTACGGCGATGAGGTGGCGGGCTGTGCCGGGGTGCGGCTGCTGGACGCGCGCACCGCGGAGCTCAAGCAGATGTTCGTACGGGCCGCTTGGCGTGGGCTGGGCGGGGCGGGCGCGCTGCTGCGGGCAGCCGAGACGGCCGCGGTGCGGCTGGGCGCCGGGCGGATGCGGCTCGACACCCGGCTGGATCTGGTGGAAGCCGTCGCGCTCTACCGGCGGCACGGTTTCGTGGAGATCGAGCCGTATCACGAGGACCCTTACGCGGAGATCTTCTTCGAGAAGCGGCTGGCCGGGGCGCGTTGACGGTCCGGGGCGGGCCGAGGACCCGTCTCCCCGCCCGCCGTGCTCACTTCGCCAGGTCCGGCGGATGGGGCGCGGGCGGATGGGTGCGCGGCAGCGGCGACCGGGCGTCGCCGTTCTGCGGCTCCTCCGCGTCCGAGCCGCACAGCTCGGCGGTCAGCTCCTGGACGAGTTCGGTGAGGTCGGTGGGCCGGTCCGTGGTCCACCAGTCGCCCAGCATCTCCGCGAGCGACTCCCGGCGGACCGCCGCGAGCCGCTCCGCGGCTTCCCGTCCACTGCCGGTGAGCAGCAGAAACAGCCCCTCGCGGGTGGCGAGTCCGCGTTCCTCGATCTGCCGGACGCCCTCGGAGACCACGCCCATCGGCACGGTGCTGCGTTCGGCGAGCAGCCCTGGTTCCACCAAGCCGTAGCGGTGGATGCGCAGGATCAGCCAGGCGGCGGCCGGTTTGAGGTCCATTCCGGCCCCCGCGGCGATCTTCTCGTAGATGTGCTTACGGCCTTCCCGGCTGCCGAGGGTGGACAGGGCGCGGGCGCACTCGTCGCGCGAGGACCGCTCCACGGGGTTGGAGGAGAGCACCTGGCTGGCGTCGGGCGCGGTGACACTGCTGCGCAGCGGCTCCTCCTTGAGGAACCAGGCCAGCGCGAAGGCCACCAGGACGACCGGGACGGCGTAGAGGAAGACATCGGTGATCGAGACGGCGTAGGCCTGGAGAACACCGGCCCGCTGCCCGGCCGACAGCTGGGTGACGGTCCTCGGGTCCTCGGCGATCCTGGAGGGGTCGATGCCGGGCGGCAGTTGCTGTCCGGCGAGGGCGGCCGCGATCCGCGGGCCCAGGTTGCCGGCGAAGATCGTGCCGAAGATGGAGACGCCGAACGAGCCGCCGATGGAGCGGAAGAACGTGGCGCCCGAGGTGGCCACGCCCAGGTCCCGGTAGGGCACGGCGTTCTGCACGATGAGCACCAGCACCTGCATGACCAGACCGAGTCCGAAGCCGAAGACGAAGAAGCAGGCGCTCATCTCGGCGACGCCGCTGGCCATGTCGAGGTGGTGCAACAGCAGCAGACCGATCGCCACGACACCGGTACCGGCGATCGGGAAGACCTTGTAATGGCCGGTGCGGCTGACGATCTGCCCGGAGCCGGTGGAGGCCAGCAGCATGCCGAACACCATCGGCAGCATGTGCACCCCGGACAGGGTCGGGCTGACACCCTGTACGACCTGCAGGAACGTCGGCAGATAGGTCATCGAGCCGAACATCGCGAAGCCGACGACGAACCCGATGACGGCGGTGATCGAGAAGCTGCGCAGCCGGAACAGCCGCAGCGGCACCACGGGTTCGGCGGCCAGCCGCTCGATGAGGACGAAGGCGCCCAGTAGGACGACGCCGAGGACGCCACACCCGACGACCTGCCAGGAGGCCCACGGATAGGTGACGCCGCCGAACGAGGTCATCAGCACGAAGCAGGTGGCGACGGCGGCGATCAGCGCGGTGCCCAGGTAGTCGATCCGGTGCCGGGTGCGGTGGCGCGGGATGTGCAGTACGGCGGCGATGACGACGAGCGCCACGATGCCGACGGGGACGTTGATGTAGAACACCCAGCGCCAGCTGAGCTGGTCCACGAACAGCCCGCCGAGCAGCGGCCCGAGGACGCTGGAGGCGCCGAAGACGGCACCGAACAGGCCCTGGTACTTCCCTCGTTCGCGGGGCGGCACGATATCGCCGACGATCGCCATCGACAGCACGATCAGCCCGCCGCCGCCCAGCCCCTGGAGGGCGCGGAAGGCGATCAGCTCGCCCATGTTCTGCGCCAGGCCGCACAGCACCGAGCCGATCAAGAAGATCACGATGGCGGTTTGGAAGAGCTTCTTGCGGCCGTACTGGTCACCGAGCTTTCCCCAGAGGGGAGTCGCGGCCGTCGCGGCCAGGAGGTAGGCGGTGACGACCCAGGAGAGGTGGTTGAGGCCGCCGAGATCGCTGACGATCGTGGGCAGCGCGGTGGCCACGATGGTCTGGTCGAGCGCCGCGATGAGCAGGCCGAGCAGCAGCGCGCCGATCGCGACGAGGACGGTCCGCCGGGACCGGTCCTCGCCAGCGACGGCGGCCGGAGCGCCGGTGTCCTGCGCCATGAGCGTTTTCCTCCGTTCGTTGCGGAGCGGCGTGTTGCGGTGCCGGGCCACCTGCCCGATGCCGGGCCATCCGTCCCCTGCCGGGCCATCCGTCCGGTGCCGGGCCGCCGCCGCCGGGACCGCCTTTCCCGTTGTACCTCTCCTTCGGATTTCTTCCATCCTGGGCGTTTAGGCGGGATATGGCCCGCCGAGCGGCGCGCGGCGGGCCGGGGTCTCCCAGGCGCGCCCGGGGTACGCCGGCCTACCCCGGGGTCTGCCGAGCGGATGTCTTCGAGCGCCTGCGCGAACCGGTGCGGCGTCTGGATAATCGCTGCCTGTTCGATGCCTCCAGGGAGGGGAACACCCGTGACGGCACAGTCCTGCCCGCACTGCTTCGCCCCCGTACGCGACCACGGCCGACCGGGCTGCCTGTGTGCGGCGACCGAAGCGGACGACTTCGATCCGCTGCACGTTCGGCCGTACGTGTCACTGGCGGAGGGGGGGCGGGGACGGGGGCTCGGACGCGGGCAGGGAAGGGGACGCGGGCTGGGACGCGGGCGACGACGGTGGCGGGGCGGGTGACGTGGGTCTCGGGCAGGGGGACCCGCTGGATGAGTTACCTGGGGTGGATGCGGCGGTGCACCTGGCGGACGGTTCGTCGTCCGCGACGGGGCCGGCCGTGGGCGCCGGGCCGCCCCTGGCCCCCAGGCCACTGGTCGCCGGGCCGCCGACTGCTGGGACCAGCGAACCCCCGACGTTCGATCGCCCGGCAGCCGGGCCCACCGGCCGCCTCACCCCCGAGCCCGCCGACGCCCTGGTGCCCCGTATGCGGCGCCGCCCCGGCCCGGCTTCCCGGACGTGCAGCACGTCGGACGTGCCGAACCACCACCCGACCTCCTCCCCCGTCGCCCCGCGCCGCAGGCGTGCGCTACCGGCCGTACTGCTGACCGCCGGTGCCGCGGTGGCCGCCACCGCCGTGCTGATCGGCACCGATGCCTTCTCCGGCGACGCCTCGACCCGGGCCGCGAAGCCCGACCGCGGCACCTCTTCCCCCGACGTCCCCCTCCCCACCGGCGACGCGTCCGCCCCCGCACCGAGCGGCACCACCCCGCCGCCCTCGCCCCGCTCCCCGTCGCCGGACGCGACCGCCCCCGAGACCAACGAGCACCCCCACCGGACCCCGGCCGCCCCGCGTCCTCCCGCCCCCACCCGGGCCTCCGGCAGCGTCTCGGACTCCCCCGCCACGTACAGCCCCAGCGCCCCGCCCACCGGGCCGATCGTGTTGCGCGAGGGGGCCGGCGGGCCGGAAGTGGTGGAGCTCCAGGGGCGGCTGCGGCAGCTGGCGGTGTATCCCGGCCCGGAGGACGGCCGTTACGAAGCGGATGTACGGGACGCCGTGTCGCGCTACCAGCGGGCCTACGGGGTGGCGGGCGATCCGGACGGCGTCTACGGCGCACCGACCCGGGCGTCCCTGGAGTCCCGGACTCAGACACCGTAAGGGTGGCGGGAAGGCCGCTGACCAGCCCGTTTGTCGGCAGCGACTCTGTTTTGTATCGTGAACAAACAAAGTGGTTCCGCCCGCACTCCCTGACCGGCGGGCGGGACCGCTCTGTTTTTCCGCACGTGCGCGATCCGCACCGTCCGTAGTGCCCAGGAGCCCGCCGATGACGGCCACCACCACGCTCACCGCTCGCGCCCTGCTGCTGGACATGGACAGCACGATCGTGAACTCCGAGGCCGTAGTGGAGCGCTGCTGGCGCCGCTGGGCGACCGAGCAGGGGCTGGACGGCGACGAGATCCTTCAGGTCGTCCACGGTCGGCAGGGCTGGGCCACCATGGCCGCACTGCTCCCGGACCGTCCGATGGAGCTCAACCTGGCGGACAACCGCCGGATGCTGGCCCAGGAGACCGCCGATATGGACGGGGTGGTGCCGGTTCCCGGCGCACCCGCGTTCATGGCCGCGCTCGCCACTCTTCCGCACGCCTTGGTGACCTCCGCCGACATCCCGCTCTCCGACGCCCGGATGGGCGCGGCCGGACTGCCCATGCCGGCGGTGCGGATCACGGCGGAGAGCGTGAGCGCCAGCAAGCCCGACCCGGAGGGCTTCCTCAAGGGCGCCGCCGAGCTGGGCTTCGCCCCGGAGGACTGCCTGGTGTTCGAGGACTCCGAGGCGGGCATCGAGGCGGGCCGGGCGGCCGGCATGCGGGTGATCGGCGTCGGCGAACGGGCGGCCGCCTTCGCCCCCACAGCACAGGTGCCCGACCTCACCCGCGTCCGGGTCGAGGCGGGGCCGGACGGCGTGATCGCGGTACATCTCGCGGGCTGAGCGCGGGATGGCTCGGGACGACTGGGGCCGGGGGGCCTGGACTCGCCCGTGATCAGCGCGGGGCAGCCTGGGGACGGATGTCCTGGCCCCGCCCCAAAGCCCCCCGCCAGGCCCGACGGCCCCAGCCGGACGAGCCGCCCCAGGCCGAGCGAGCCGTGCCCAGCCGGACGAGCCGCGCCCAAACCTCCCCTCTACACCCGCCCACCCCCCGAAGGGGGGTGGGCGGCGGGGAAAAAATCTGCGGCCCCTACCCCCCGACCGCCTCATAAAGACTGAACCCCGCCAACACCAGCATCACGCCCGCCGCGACCTTGGTGATGAGCTTGAGCGGTACGTACTTCATCAGGGTGCGGCCGCCCACGATCCCCAGGCCCGCCACGGCCCACAGGGCCAGGACGGCGCCGACGCCGACCGAGACGGGATCGTCGTAACGGGCGGCGAGGTTGGCGGTCATGATCTGGGTCAGATCGCCGAACTCGGCGACCAGGATCATCATGAAGCCTGCCCCGGAGACCTTCCAGAAGCTCTGGTCGGCGGGCTTCTTGACCTCTTCCTCGTCGTCGTCCTTCTTGAACAGCAGCACGGCGGCGCCCGCCAGGAAGAGGACGCCGACCACGCCCTGCACCCAGCGGTGCGGGAGCAGGGTCAGCACGCTGCCCGCGGCGATGGCGAGTGCGACATGCACCAGGAAGGCGGCGGCGACACCGGCGAAGACATAGGAGGCGCGGTAGCGGGTGCCGAGCATCAGGCCGGCGAGGGCGGTCTTGTCGGGTAGTTCGGCGAGGAAGACGACGCCGAAGACGACGGCGGCGACGGTGAAGCTGAACACGGGGTGGATTACCTCGATCGGTCGGGCCGCACCAAAGGGGCCCGGGAAAGGGGTCGCTTCGGCACGGCAGCGTCAAACACTGCGGCCGAAGGTCTCGCTGGCGCCGTACGGCTACGTACTGCGCTCCGGGCGCCGGCTCGCCACTACGGGCGGGCAGTATGTCGACGGTCCGGCAGAGAGCTACTCCCCTTCTGCTGCCGTCAAGGGTACGCGGTGCAGCCTTCCGCGCGCGACCAGCTCCAGCACCACCGCACAGGCCGTCGCCTGCACCGCCAGCAGAGCCACCAGCACGAACAGCTGCACCGCACCGGCCTGCACGGGCGAGGCCCCGCCCAGCAGCATGCCGACGAACGCACCGGGGAGTGTGACCAATCCCACGGTCCGGGTCTGGTCGAGCCCCGGCAGCAGCGCGTCCGAGGCGGCTGGGCGGGCGACCTCCATCCGTGCGTCACGGTCGAGCAGCCCCAGGGCGAGGCCCGCCTCGAACTCGCCGCGCCGGGTCTCCAGCTCGTCCAGCGCCCGCCGCCCGGCCAGGACGGTGGCGGTCAGCGCGCCGCCGATCAGGATGCCGGTGACGGGGATGAGGGTGAGTCCGCGCGGCGGCACCAGGCCGGTGAGCAGCAGCAGGCCGACGACCGGGACGACCCCGACGGCGATCGGCGCGGCGGCCCACCACCAGGTGCGGTTCCGGGTGATCCGGCGGCCTGCGGTCCGTACCGCCACCGCGAACATCAGCACGAGGAAGGCCATCAGCCGGGGAAGGGCGTGCACCACCCAGCCGATGAGGTAGGAGACGGCGGCGAGTTGGGCGGCGGCGCGCAGTCCGGCGACGGCGATGGCCCAGGTGTGGCCGAGGCGGGCCAGGGCGGCGATAGCCACGGCGGCGATCAGCAGGACGGCGAGGACGATCCCGAGAGTGGTGTTGACCGGCAGCAGCACGCGCTCACTGTAGGGGTGGCATGCGGGGCGCATGCGCCGGAGCGACACAACCGGATTGCCGCTGTGCAGTTGTGGCACTCCGTCAGCCAACCCTTGAACTGACGTGGGCATGTCGTCACTCTGTTACCTGGTGCCCATCTCATGGAAACCCCACATCGACACCATGAGTGCGCATCGCACGTCAACTTCCCCCCACATTCCGGGAGTTTCGATGAAAAAGGTCTACGCGCGTCGAGTTTCCCTCGCCGCAGGCTCGGCCGCGGCCCTGGTCTGCACGCTGACGCTCAGCACCCAGTCCGCCCAGGCGGCACCGCCCAGCCCGCCGGACGCCGCCACCGCACGGACGTACCTCGCCGACATCAAGGAACAGGCCGAGGGCCCGCAGGACGGCTACAGCCGCGACAAGTTCCCGCACTGGATCGACCAGGGCAAGAACTGCAACACCCGCGAAGTGGTGCTCAAGCGTGACGGCACAGGCGTACAGCAGGACAGCAGCTGCAAGGTGACCAGCGGCAAGTGGGTCTCCGCCTACGACGACGCGACCTGGACCGACCCGGCCGACCTCGACATCGACCATGTCGTACCGCTGTCCGAGGCCTGGAAGTCGGGCGCCGCGCAGTGGACCACCGAGCGCCGCAAGGACCTGGCCAACGACCTCACCCACTCCCAGCTGATCGCCGTCACCGACAACCTCAACCAGGAGAAGGGTGACCAGGACCCGGCGAAGTGGCTGCCGCCGAAGAAGTCGTACCACTGCGAGTACGCCCGGATGTGGGTGTGGGTGAAGCATGAGTACGGCATGACCGCGGACTCCGCCGAGAAGGCCGCGCTGAAGAAGATCCTGGACGGCTGCTGACCTGGCTCCTCAGGGCTGCTGAGCCCCGCTCCTCGGGGCAGCCGATCCCGCGTGCCCGTCGGCCGGAAAATGACCGGTCGGCGGGCGCGCCGCCCTCCCGGCCACCCGCCGCGCCCGTTGTGCTCCTATCCTCTGACCACGACGAGGGGAGACACCCGATGGCCGGACTGCGCTTGGGGCCGCTACTGCGGTACGTCGACGCGGGCAGCGCGACGGTGTGGGTGGAGACCGACCGGCCGTGCACCGTACACATCCGGTGCGACGACGGGGCGGCCGGCGCACAGCACACCTGGCAGGTCGCCGGGCACCACTACGCGCTGGTCCCGGTGACCGGTCTGACACCCGGCAGCGAGACGCCCTACCGGGTGCTGCTCGACGACGAGCAGCAAGTATGGCCACTGCCCGGCAGCCGCTTCCCCGCGAGCACGATCCGCACCCTCCCCGCCTCCGCACAGGAGCCCCTGGACTTCGCCTTCGGCTCCTGCCGCTGGTCCGCGACGCCCTCGAACGCGGGGCACGACCCGGTCGGCCCGGACGCCCTGGACACCCTCGCCGCCACACTGGCCGCCGGTTCCGCACGGCGGCGCCCCGATGTGCTGCTCCTGCTGGGCGACCAGGTCTACGCCGACCAGACCTCCGAGGCGACCGCGCAGATACTGGCCGGCCGCCGCGACCTCACCGAGCCGCCGTGGAAGCAGGTCGCCGACTACGAGGAATACACCTACCTCTACTACGAGTCCTGGCTCGACCCGGAGGTCCGCTGGCTGCTGTCCACGGTCCCCAGCTGCATGATCTTCGACGACCACGATGTGATCGACGACTGGAACACCTCGGCCTCCTGGCTGGCCCGGATGCGCGCGACGCCGTGGTGGCGCGAGCGCATACTCGGCGGTCTGATGTCCTACTGGGTGCACCAGCATCTGGGCAATCTCTCCCCCGCGGAACTGGCCGCCGACGAGCTGTACGCGCGGGTGCGCTCGGTGCCGGACGCCACGGACCTGGTGCGGGAGTTCGCGGACCGTGCGGACACGGATCCGGCGCATGCGCGCTGGAGCTACCGCCGCGACTTCGGCCGGGTACGCCTGGTCATGATCGACACCCGGGCCACCCGTGTCCTGGACGAGGGCCACCGCGCGATGCTCGACAAGACCGAGGGCGAATGGCTGCGGCAGGCGATGCTGGACGGGCGCGGCAGCTATGACCATCTGCTGCTCGGCAGTTCGCTGCCCTGGCTGCTGCCGCATCTCATCCATGCCGGGGAGGGCTGGAACGCCGCGCTGTGCGCCGGTGAACGCGGCCCCCGCTGGGCCCGCCGCAGCGAGCGGCTGCGCCAGCGCGCCGACTTGGAGCACTGGTCGGCCTTCCCCGGATCCTTCACCGCGCTCACCGAGCTGATCGCCGAGGCCGGCTCCGGTCCCGGCGCCCCGGCGACGGTGTGTGTGCTGTCCGGGGACGTGCACCATGCGTATGTGGCGGAGCCGCACTGGCGCGGCGCCGGTCCGCACCCCACGAGCCGGGTGCTGCAGCTGACCTGCTCCCCCGTCCACAACAGCATCCCCGGCTCGCTGCAGGCCGGTTTCCGGTTCGGCTGGAGCCGCTCCGGCCGGTGGCTGGGCAAGCTGCTGGCCCGGCACGGGCGGCTGCCCCGGCCGGCGGTGAAGTGGCGGCGCACCGGCGGTCCCTGGTTCGGCAATCAGCTGATGACGCTGACGCTGGCGGGCCGTGCGGCGCGGCTCGCCCTGGACCAGACCCGCCGGGAGAAGCGGGGCGGCGTCCGGCTCGTCACGGTCTGGCGTGCTGCGTTGGCGGATGCGCGAGTTGGCGGGGAATCCGGTGGTGCGGGCGATCGGGCGGCGGGCACCGAACGGCCGAAGTCGGGATGATGCGGGCGCTCCGGCGTCCGTGAGGCTCCGGCGTGCCCCGGAGGCCGGGCGTCCGACCTGCGAATCCGTCAGATTTTTTTGCCCCACCCGGGTGCTGCGGAACGGGGTCGGGCAGTGATGATGGGGCGCGCATCCGCTCGTCGCCCGCTTCCCGGGCGGCCGTGCCCCCGCGGGCCGGCCGTCCGCCGCCCGAGGGAGACCTCCTCTTGGCCGCCGACCACTTCGCCGACCACCGATCCGCTCTCGCCGTCGTCGGCGCCGGGCCGCGCGGGACGAGCGTACTGGAGCGGATCTGCGCGTCGGCCGCCGAACTGGCCCCCGGCTCCCGGCTGACCGTCCATGTCATCGACCCCGCGCCGCCCGGCGCCGGGCAGGTGTGGCGCACCGCCCAGCCGCCCGAGCTCCTGATGAACACCGTGGCCTCGCAGGTCACCCTGTTCACCGATGACAGCGTCGAGTGCGCCGGCCCGATACGCACCGGGCCGAGCCTGTACGACTGGGAGGGGTGCGACGCCGGCCCGGACGACTATCCGGGGCGCGCGCTGTATGGGCACTATCTGGAGTGGTTCTTCCACCGGACGGTGCGCACCGCTCCCGAGGACGTGACGGTCGTGACGCACCCGGCCCGCGCGGTGCGGCTGGCCCAGGCCCCGGACGGCTCGCAGTCCCTCACCCTCGACGACGGCCGGACGCTGCACGGCCTGGGCGCGGTGGTCCTCGCCCAGGGTCATCTGCCGACCGTCGCGGACGCGGAGCAGCGGCAGCTGGCCGACTACGCCGCCGGGCACGGGCTGGCCTATATGGCGCCCGCCAACCCCGCCGACCTCTGCGCCGGCCTGGAGGCGCTCGCGCCGGGCCGTCCCGTACTGCTGCGCGGTCTCGGCCTCACCTTCTTCGATCACATGGCGCTGCTGACGACGGCCCGGGGCGGCCGGTTCGTCCGCGGCACCGACGGGGCGCTGACGTATCTGCCGTCCGGCCGTGAACCCCGGCTGTACGCGGGCTCCCGGCGCGGCGTTCCGTACCACGCGCGCGGCGACAACGCGAAGGGCGCACACGGCCGTCATCTGCCGCTGTTGCTCACCGCGGACGTGATAGCGGCCTTCCGCAAGCGCGCGGACGCCGGTGAACTGCCCGACTTCCTGGCGGAGGTGTGGCCCCTGGTGGCCAAGGAGGTGGAAGCGGTCTACTACGAGGCGCTGCTGGCGCGGCGGGGTGCGGGCGCTGCGCCGGGTCCTCTCTGCCGGGAACGTTTCCGGCGGCGCTTCCTGGACAGCGCGCACCGCGGCCCCGAAGAGGCCGCCGCGCTGGACGCGTTCGGGATCGCGCCGGCCGAGCGCTGGGACTGGGAGCGGGTCTCCCGGCCGCACGCGGAGCGGTCGTTCACCGGCCGCGCCGCCTTCCGGGAGTGGCTGCTGGACCATCTGCGGCAGGACGCCGCACACGCCCGCCAGGACAATGTGTCCGGCCCGGTCAAGGCGGCCCTGGACGTGCTGCGGGATCTGCGCAACGAACTGCGGCAGATCGTCGACCACGGCGGGCTGGCCGGCGCCTCCCGCCGCGACCACCTGGACCGCTGGTACACCCCGCTCAACGCCTTTCTGTCCATCGGGCCGCCGCGGCGCCGGATCGAGGAGATGACCGCGCTGATCGAGGCGGGGGTGCTGGAGGTGATCGGCCCCCGGATGACGGTCCGGCCCGGCTCCGCCGACGGCCACGAGCCCGGTTTCACGGCGTACTCGCCGGAGGTGCCGGGCTCGACGGTGACGGCGGCGGCGCTGATCGAGGCGCGGCTGCCGGAACCGGATGTCCGGCGTACCGCGGACCCGCTGCTGGCCCGGCTGCTGGCGGAGGGCGGCGCCCGGCCGCACACCGTGGACGGCTACGAAAGCGGCGGGCTCGATGTGTCACCGAGCCCGTACCACCTCATCGGGGCCGACGGACGGCGCCATCCGCGGCGGTTCGCGGTCGGGGTGCCGACCGAGGGCGTGCACTGGGTGACGGCGGCCGGAGCGCGCCCCGGCGTGGGGTCGGTCACCTTGGCGGATACGGATGCGGTGGCGCGGGCGGCGTTGCGGGCAGCGGTCGACGACGCGGACGCGGGCCCGAGTGGGAGGCCGGGGGCGGGCGTGAGCCCTGCTAACGGCGTGACGGCGGCGGCAAGGGTGGTTTTGGCGACAGGGGCGGTTTCGGCGGCGGATACGGCCGCTTCCGGCCAAAGCTCCCCCATGGCCAGAGGTTGAACTTGCAAGTACAGATTAGGTGTCCCTAACCTGTGCCCTTCACGGTTCCCTCGTCCCCAGAAACCGTAGGAGTCGCCCTATGTCCGCACCGCTCACGTCGTTCGCCCAGAGATCGACCCCACACGCGCTCGCGCTCTTCCGCATCGTCATCGGCCTGCTCTTCGCCTGCCACGGCGCGTCCTCACTCTTCGGCGTCCTCGGCGGCGCGATGGGTCAGGGCGGCACCGTCCCCACGGGCAGCTGGCCGGGCTGGTACGCCGCGGTGATCCAGCTGGCGGGCGGCCTCCTGGTGATGCTCGGCCTGGGCACCCGCGCCGCCGCGTTCATCAGCTCCGGCTCGATGGCGTACGCGTACTTCTCCACGCACCAGGGTTCGGCGCTGTGGCCCATACAGAACGGCGGGGAGCCCTCCGCCATGTACTGCTGGGCGTTCCTGCTGCTCGCCTGCACCGGCCCCGGCGCATGGGCGCTCGACCGGGTCTTCTTCAGCGACCGCCGAGCGGACGCGGCCCCGGCCGCCCAGCGGGAGCCCTCCACCGCCTGACGCCCCACTTCCAGGCGGGCGCCGGACACCCCCGACCCGCCCCGTACGGCCCGTATGGCGATCGCGCCGTACGGGCCGTACCGCGTCCAGGGGTGACGCCCCCACAGGCCGCCATTCCCACGACAACGGCCATAACGTCCATCCCAGACCCTCGGCACGCAATGCCACTTCCCGCACATCCCACCCCCACACTTTCGGCCACTGCGGCCAGGCGTACGCTGTATGGCTGTAGGGCCGCCCCTGCCGCACCGAGCGACGTCGCGGCGGGGTTCGGACCGGGAGAAGGACGTTGCTGGAAGACCTGGGGTCCCTCAGCGGCACCCCGTGGGTGTATGTGATCGTCAGCCTCTCGATCGTTCTCGACGTATTCGTCCCGATCCTGCCCAGCGGAATCCTGGTGATCGCCGCGGCCACGACAGCGGCCGGCACCGGCACGGCAGCGGACGCGGTCGGCGGCGTCGAGGTCACCGCCACCGTCCACAGCGGTGCCCACGTGGCCGAAATGCTGTCCCTGATGCTCTGCGCGGCCACCGCCTCCGTGCTCGGCGACATGGTCGCCTACCGGCTCGCCCGCCGTGGCGGCGACCGCTTCGACCGCGCCATCGGCCGCTCCCGCCGACTGACCACCGCACAGCAGCGGCTCGGTACGGCGCTGACGCGGGGCGGCGGCGGCATCGTCGTCCTGGCCCGCTTCGCCCCTGCCGGGCGCTCCGTGGTCAGCCTGGGCGCCGGTGTCGCGCACCGTACGGTCCGCGAATTCCTCCCGTGGTCCGCACTGGCCGGTCTCGCCTGGGCCGTCTACAGCGTGAGCCTCGGCTACTTCGGCGGACACTGGCTCGGCGCCTCCTGGATGAGCACGGCCCTCTCCGTCGTCGCCCTCTTTGCCGCCGGATCGGCCGCCGCCTTCCTGATGCGCCGCCCGGAGCGCCGCACCGCGCACTGACGGGGCGGGCGGCGGGCGGAGCGGAAATCCCTTGGCCGGTTGTCAGACCCCGGTGCGACGATGACGGGTATGAGCGGCCTCCACGCCTCCGACGGCACGCACGGGACCGGCGACCACGGCGCCGGGGACCCGGCCGTGGCTCCCTTCGCCTGGCACCCCCGCCCCGAGACCGCCGCGGACACCGCGGCCGTCCGCCGGCTCCATCTCGCCGCCTTCGAGACGCCTGGGGAGGCCGATCTCGTCGATGCGCTGCGCCGCGACCCGTCGGCCTGGCTGCCGGGCCTGTCCTACGTCGCCGACGTACCGGACGGCACCCCGGCCGCCCATGCGCTGCTGACCCGCTGTCATGTCGACGAGGTGCCCGCCGTGGCGCTCGCGCCGTGCGCGGTGCTGCCCGCGTACCAGAAGCGCGGTGCGGGCGGTGCGGTGATCCGGGCGCTCCTGGAGGCCGCGCGGGAGGCCGGCGAGCGGACCGCGATCGTGCTCGGCCATCCGCCGTATTACCCGCGCTTCGGATTCGCCCCGGCCGCGTCCCGGTTCGGCATTCTGCCCCCGCAGCCCTGGCCGGACGAGGCCTTCATGGCGCTGTCCCTGGACGGTTCCATACCCCCGCCCGGCACGGTGCGCTACGCCCGCGCCTTCGGTATCGACTGACCCCGGGCCCGGCTGCCTCCCGCGCTCGCCCCGGTGCGGGCCGAGCGTGTCCCAATACGGAGTAAAGTCAACCGTCCACCACCCCGCCCACCGTCTCCTGCGAGCGCAGCACCGCTCCCCCGGCGCCGGACCGGCGCCGCTTCGAGGGCGGCACCCTTGGGAGGGCTCCCACCACACACACGAGGCACTCTCCGGTGAACCACCCTCCGGTCGTCGAATGGACCGAGGCCGACCAGCCCCGCTCCGCCCGTTGGCGCTCCGAGAACGGCGCCCCGCCACCGCGCCGTATCGTCATCGCGGACGACCGGACCAAGGCCGACGACGCCTACCGGCTCGCCTGTGAGGGCACCGCGCTGCTGTGGCGCGGCGACTTCCACAACGCCCGTCAGCTGCTGACGGCGATGGCCCGCCGTATCGACCGGCGCCCCCGCAAGACACCGCCCGCCGATGTCACCCAGGCGTTCCACCTGCACCGGGCCGCGCAGAATCACCGCGCCCGCATCCTGGGCATGCTGCTGGTCCCCCTCGACTCGGCCTTTGCCGTCCCGCTGCACCGCGCCCCCGACGTCCGCGAGGCCTGCATCCGGGCGTACGGCCCCGGAGAGCCCGACTGCGGAGAGGCCGCCACGGGCGGGGAGGCCGCCACGGAGGGCCCGGACCCGACGACCACCCTGGTCTCGCTGCGCGAACTCCTCGCCCTGATCGGCGCCAATGAATGGCGCAAGAAGGGTGTCGAGATCCCGGCGCTCGGCGGGGACCGCATCCATCCGCACTACGGCGTCTTCTCCCCGGCCCGCGGCGAATATATCGACCTGGTGGCCGAGGCGCCGCTGCCCACGGAGGAGCTGGCGTTCGACATCGGCACCGGCACCGGCGTCCTTGCCTCGGTGCTGGCCCGGCGCGGAGTGCGCAGGATCGTGGCCACCGACCAGGACCCGCGGGCGCTGGCCTGCGCCCGCGAGAACACCGCACGACTGGGTGTCGCCGGGCAGGTGGAGGTCATCGAGGCCGATCTGTTCCCCGCCGGCCGCGCCCCGCTGGTCGTCTGCAACCCCCCATGGGTGCCCGCGAAACCGACCTCCCCCGTGGAGCACGCGGTCTACGACCCGGGCAACCGTATGCTGCACGGCTTCCTGAACGGCCTCGCGGACCATCTGACACCGGACGGCGAGGGCTGGCTGATCCTCTCCGACCTGGCGGAGCACCTCGGACTGCGTCCGCACACCGAACTCCTCGATGCCTTCGCCCAGGCCGGCCTCACGGTCCTGGGCCGGCTCGACATCACCCCGCGCCACCCGCGCGCCCGTGACACCTCCGACCCGCTCCACGTGGCCCGCGCGGCCGAAGTCACCTCCTTGTGGCGCCTGGGCCTTGCGGACCGGACCGCATCCGACCCCCGCTGAGCACCGCCCGGTAGGCACCTGACCTGCGGGCGTACCCACTTGCCTGGTGCCTACGTGTCTGCCTGCCTACGTGCGTGCCTCTGGGACCGCAGCGCCCCGCACACACCTGCCGCCGATCGGGCACGATGGACGCACCATGGATCCCCGGCACCTCTTCTCCCGCGCGCGACGGCTCGCCGATTCCGCGACTCCCGCCCGACGGCGGCTGCTCGGTATCACCGGCCCGCCCGGCGCCGGTAAGTCCACCCTCGCCGCACACCTCGTGGCGGAGCTGGCCGGGAAGGCGGCGCTCGTCCCGATGGACGGCTTCCATCTCGCCGAGGCAGAGTTGCGCCGCCTGGGCCGTACGGACCGCAAGGGCGCGCCGGACACCTTCGATCCGGCCGGATATGCCGCGCTGCTGGCACGTCTGCGCGCACCGGAGCCGGACAGCCCCGTCTACGCCCCGGCGTTCGACCGCCGTATCGAGGAGCCGGTCGCCGGCAGCATCCCCGTGGCGCCCCACATCCCGCTCATCGTGACCGAGGGCAATTACCTCCTCCTCGACTCCGCCCCCTGGTCGCGCGTCCGCGCTCTGCTCGACGAGGTCTGGTACGTGGATCTGGACACCCCGGAGCGGATCCGGCGGCTGGTCGACCGTCATGAGCACTTCGGGCGTCCGCGCGCCGACGCCGAGCGGTTCGTCCACGCCTCGGACGAGGCCAACGCCCGTGTCGTGGCGGCCACTCGCGACCGCGCCGACCTCGTCATCACCTTCACCCCCGAAGAGGCCCCGCCGCCCGCAGGCACCTGACCTCCCGCCGCCGCCCGTCGGCGAACAGCCCGGCCACCGACAGCGCGCCCCACCCCACGGACACCGCCACCGCCGCCAGCTTCCGGTCGCGGCCGGGCAGCGTCGCACCGAGCAGGACGGCGTCTCCGAAGTCGGCCGCGATCCGCACATATGCGGCGGTACGCAGCGCCGGGCCATCCGGGGCCACCGCCAACGCCAGCCCGCTCACCGCATCCCGCCAGCCCAGCGGACGCAGCGAGGTGCGCGCCGCCCACTCGGTCCGCCCCTCCTCATCGACCAGCCCCGAGGGCCGCGCCAGCAAATCGGGCACCGCGGCCACCGCCACCCCATAAGCCGCCGTGGCGACCCCGACAGCCCGCAACAGACCAACCTTCATCCGCCCTCTACCTTCCTTCACCCACCGACCTCACGACCCACTGACCGCACAGACCTCATCAAACCCATCTACCCCCTCAACTCCATTCCTCGGCAGGGCCCTTCCCAAAACGACATCAGCGATGTCATCATGACATCATGAGTGTCATTGAGGGGGATGCCGGAGAGCGCGAGAGGCGCGAACGGCACACGAGTCATGAGGGACATGAGCGACACGAGGGGGACTCGGTGAGGGATGGCGAGGGGGATGGCTCCGGGGAGCCGACAGCCACCGAAGATCTGCTGTACGGCGTCATCCGACGCCTGTGGCCACTGCACCGCACGATCGTGCGCGCGGTGGAACGCGAGCTGGCGGACACGGGCCTGACCGCCGGCGAACACGCACTGCTGGA